>JAWUYH010000024.1:0-240814 GCA_034110895.1 Gammaproteobacteria bacterium
CCAGCGTTGCACTTCTGCTTCAATCAGGATTGAATTAAGTAAATGCTAAGCTTCTGATTGATATGGCAACTATAAGAAATTACACCTTTTTAGACTTTTACAAGCAAGCGCAGGGCCTGGACTAATACGGCCACTTCAAAAGCTAGGATGCTGTATCAGAGAGTATGTGGATTAAGCTCCGACTAGATATTTACTCTTCAGGGAACAAAAAAACCGTAATGAACTTAATCACTACGGCTTCTTGTTATTCAGTTGTCACTTACAATTTAAGCGACTGGTTTTATAGCCTTACGACGTAAAACTATAAAACCTAGCAATGCAGGTGCAAATATAAAAGATGCTGTTGGGATTGGGATGGCATTCACTGACACTGCATCAAGGCTAACATCATACGACTCGCTAGTTCCTATCGCTTTAAACTCCAATATTGTTTTCTTGCCTTTGCTTCCTGCAGCCATAAAAACAAATATTTTCCAGTTGTTTTCTGTCCAACCTACCAGCTAACATTCCTTTTGATCATTAGAGACAAGATAGTATATCTCTTCATTAAACTAACTATTTAATAGCTTCTCAATTAACTACATACTTTTTGCGTAATGTTCGACAACCAAATGAATCTCTACTGGAAATGGGACTTCATCAGCCTCAGGTAACCTGGTTATCTTTGCAGTGAATGTTGGCTGATCATAGCTTAACCATTCAGGCCGTTCTAAAGACGGTTGCACGGATGAATTATGTACCATTGTCATAGTGCGAGAACGTTCACGCATACTGACTTCATCCCCCGACTTTAAGCGAATCGAAGCAATGTTGGCACGTTTACCATTTAACAATACATGGCAATGGCTAACGAGTTGCCGTGCAGCTGGAATAGTAGGGGCCCACCCAGCACGAAAAACGACATTGTCCAGTCTGCATTCGAGTATTTGCAATAAAAGGTCACCTGATGGGCCATCTTTACGACGAGCTTCTACCATCATTGTACGTAATTGACGTTCACTCACGCCGTAGTTAAATCGTAATTTTTGCTTTTCAATCAATGCTAGGCCATATTCAGACTTTCTACGTCGGCTGCTATTCGGTCCATGTTGGCCAGGTGGATTGGGCCGATTTGCTATGCTTTTACGTGATAAACCTGGTAAATCGAGACCTAGTGCACGCATTATCTTTAGACGTGCGTGGATTTGTATTGACATACATTTCTCCTGTTAAATTTTATGATGCTTAATGACGGGTTTGTGGTTGCGAAACTTTGTGTTGTGTCGCGATATTGAGCCCGGCCAAACGAGCTGAACTATCCTCCACACGCTCCAATTCATCCAAGCCTTCAGTTAGAACCCCCCATAACAATTGATACGCTTCGCGTTCAAGATACATGATTGTGCCAGCTAGATTGAGACGAACGATACGAGAATCAGAACGGTATTTGACTACCCACTGTTCATGTTGTGCCAGTAGTTGCCACTCATCTTTTGTTTTGTTGGACATCGTCAATTCCTTTATTGCAACTTTTCAATTGTTTGCCATGAAGTATTGCAGTGGTGATTTCAAAATAGAAAGCAATCGTAATGATAATCATTACTATTCGTATGTGCAATGATTATTTATTTATAGTTCACTAGCTTGAATGGCAGATTGATATTCAAGGGTGAATATTTATAAGGGGAACTGATTTGCAGTTAATTGCTTGAAGATGACATGTGTTGGCTAGTTGAACGCACATCAAATAGGCACAGAATCTATATTGGAGCTACGCTTTTGAGTGTGACAGCCTCTTCACAGCGCTTGTTTTTTGTAAACAGGGCAAAATCCTGCTTTCGAATCGCACTGTTGCACTATCCCCTTATCTAGCTATATTTAGCGTGGTTTTTTAGGCTTTTAACTTACGAAATCCCCAACGGATAATGCAGAATGCTTGATAAAAAATATAGGGTGTAAGGATGACATAATATGCCTCATTTTCACTAAGTACATTTTTGATTTCAAGCAAGTTGGAGTCGAGGATGGTCAGTAATACAAACCCAATCGGCAACAAAACAAGTATCTTTAGCCACTCTTTAGCAATGAATTTCTTATCCATATGAAATCTCTCTTCTACTTAATTGAGTTAAGCTAAATACTACTGCGATGAATACAATAAGTACAATTTAGCTAATATGTTTAACTACTAAAGCTTGTGAAGTGTGCGGCGTTCGGATGGCGCGCTAGGCACTATTATTTTTAATACAGCGATTTTTGTATTAATCAGCCTTACTTTTGCTACTTGTTACTTGTATTTCGTAAATTTAAATAGCTAAAGTATTCAAAAACCCTTAAGATCATCTGTTCAATGGTGACTCATACTGGTCTCCTCGCGACGATATGTTGGTCAGCCCGTCAGACCCGGAAGGGAGCAGCGGAGCCTTCGGACTCGAGCGCCGAGATTTGGCTGGTGTGAGTTATCGCCCAATATTCTTTACTAAAACTTGATTAATGTAGACTGAAAGCCTTAAATATAAGACTATGCAATTAGACATTAGGTATAAAACCATCCCATGAGTTACTTAGTTCTGGCTCGAAAATGGCGGCCTAAAAAGTTTTCTGAAGTGGTCGGGCAACAACATGTCCTTCGCGCCCTCATTAATGGTCTTGACCAAGACCGTTTACATCATGCCTTTTTATTTGCCGGTACTCGTGGTGTAGGCAAAACAACCCTAGCCCGTATTTTAGCTAAATCGTTAAATTGTGAGCAAGGTGTAAGCTCTACCCCCTGTGGTGAATGTCAAAGTTGTCAAGAAGTTGATGCGGGTCGATTTGTGGATTTGATTGAGGTTGATGCGGCTTCGCGTACCAAAGTCGATGATACCCGTGAGTTGTTAGATAATGTGCAGTATGCGCCTAGTCGGGGGCGTTATAAAGTCTATTTGATTGATGAAGTTCATATGTTATCAACTAGTAGTTTTAATGCGCTCCTAAAAACCTTAGAAGAGCCACCGCCTCATGTTAAATTTTTATTTGCTACAACCGATCCACAAAAATTGCCGGTCACCATTTTATCCCGTTGTTTGCAGTTTAATTTACGCCGCTTAGAATTAGATCAAATTTCAGGTCACCTTGCTAATATTTTGCAACAAGAAAATATTAAGTTTGAATCGGCGGCATTAACTGAGTTAGCCCGCTCTGCTGACGGCAGTATGCGTGACGCTTTAAGTTTGTTAGATCAAGCTATCTCATATGGTGCGGGTGAAGTGACTGATCAACATGTCCATCAGATGTTGGGCACGATAAATCAGCATCAGTTGTTTTATATTATGTCGGCCCTGATTAATCAAGATGGCAAAGCCTTATTAGAACAAGCACAAGAACTGTCTGCTCAAGGTCGTGATTTTGCCAGTGTGCTTAATGCCTTATTAGCTATGTTGCAGCGTTTAGCAACAGTTCAGCTTGTCGCTGATCTTGAACAATCTGGTGATGAGGAGCAATTGTTATTAACATCGATTAGTAAGCAGATCAGCCCTGAAACAGTGCAATTGTTGTATCAAATTGCCTTGCATGGCAAACGGGATCTCCCTTTAGCTGCCGATCCTAAAAGTGGCTTTGAGATGACCTTACTTAGAATGTTGAGTTTTCAGCCAAAAAAGTCTGAATCTATGGCTATCGTTACACCAATGAATCCGCCGGAAGTAGCCACTAGTCAAGATCTTAAATCGCAAGGATCTGCTGACGTAAAACTGCCTGTGGAGCCGGCAAATAGCTATCCTGCAACGGTAAGTACGAGTCCTCAACCTGCACCTCAGCTTGTTGAAGTAGCGGCGATGTCGATGCAAGTTGCACAAAAAGTTGAGCAAACCACGGTTGCTAAGCAAGCCGTAACAACTATACTTAATGCTAATAATTGGCTCAGTATTATTGGGCATTTAAAATTAGCCGCATTTGCTCGCCAATTAGCTGATAATAGCGCTTTTATTAAGGTTGAAAATAATAAGGTTACCTTGGCTATTGCGCCAGAATTAGCCCATTTAAGTAGTGCTAAAACACAAGAGCGATTGGCTGACGCCCTAAGTAAGCATTTAGGACAGACGATTAAACTCCTTGTTCAACAACAAACGGAGCAAGGCGCTGTAGCGACTAAACCGACCTTAGCAACTGAGAGGGCACTTAAAAGCCAACTTAACCAAAAACAGGCAGTAGATTCAATACATAATGATCCTGCCGTTGATGAACTTAAACAGGCTTTCAATGGCAAAATTATTGAAAGTACGATTAAACCATTAGATTAGTAAAGAGGAATGACCATGAAAGGTGGAATGGGTAACCTGATGAAACAGGCGCAACAAATGCAGGCTAATGTCGAAAAGGCACAACAAGAGCTGGCGTTGATGGAAGTAACGGGTGAAGCTGGCGGTGGTATGGTTAAAATCACCATGACGGGTAAACATGATGTTAAACGTGTCAGCATTGAAGATGCTTTATTTCAAGATGACAAAGATATGCTAGAAGATCTTATTGCTGCTGCAGTCAATGATGCCGTGCGTCAGGTTGAAAAAACTAGCCAAGATCGCATGGCTGGCATGATGCCTGCCGGCATGAAATTACCATTTTAATTAAGCTTACTGATATCTAATGGCCAGTTTAGGACCCAGTATAGAGCAGCTGATTGAAGCGCTACGCTGTTTGCCAGGTGTAGGGCCAAAATCTGCACAACGTATGGCCTTTCATCTGCTTGAGCGTAATCGTGCTGGAGGTCATTGTTTAACACTGGCGCTCGGCCAAGCCTTAGAAAAAGTAGCCCATTGTCAGCAATGCCGAATTTTAAGCGAAACTGAACTGTGTAGCCGTTGTAGTGATCAACAACGCCATCAAGATCAACTCTGTATTGTTGAGATGCCAAGTGATGTTTTAGCGATAGAGCAAGCCACCCACTATAAAGGCCAATATTTTGTCTTATCCGGTCATTTGTCTCCACTAGATGGTATTGGCCCTGAAGCATTAGGCATTCCAAAGCTACTCGATTTATTTGAGCAGGGCACTATTCAAGAAGTCATTCTCGCCACTAATCCAACCGTTGAAGGAGAAGCTACAGCCCACTACATAAGCCAGTTAGCTCATACGAGCAATATTCATGTGACACGATTAGCGCATGGTATTCCACTGGGTGGTGAATTAGAGTTTGTTGACAGTGGTACACTATCCCATGCTTTTACAGGTCGGGAATCGATCTGAATATGAAGACAAATTAGGTAGAGTATTATTATGGCTGAACAAGAAACTCCATTTGAATTATTAAAAAATTTTTCTGGCTTGATTCATCGTCAACCACAATTTTTGACTGATAAACTTGATGTTAAAAGTTATCACATTAACTTCTTGAATAAACAGGGTCAGCCGCTTGATGATGATTCAACAATACCTGGTTTTTTAGAACATCTACCTAGTATCTTGCTGGAAATAAGTGATCGTCAACAAACTTTATTATCGATGCCTGAGTCATGGCAAGAAGCATTATATGCAAGTCATGAAACTGGTTTTTCGCTGATGCTGGATCTGAATAGTGAAAGCTATTCGAGTGCAGATAAAAAAAGTTTTTCATTTGCCAAACATGCTGAAAATATAAATGATAATGAGCAAACAAATACCTTACTGATTGATATGCAGAAACAGAGTGTTGAGGCATTAACAGAGCATTTACCCTTTTGGCGTGAACATCATAAAATATTGTGTGCAAGCAATGTGAATGATCATCAGCAATATGAATTCTGTAAAACACATACTTTAGATTTATTACAAGGTCAGTTTTATACTGTGCCTTTAGCAAATGATAATCAAAAAGTACCGCTGTCAGCACAAACGTTGATGACGTTGTTAGTTAATCTGCAAGATCCTAATATTAATCCTGAGGATATTGCTATCACGATTAATCAAGATCTAAGTTTAAGTTATAAGCTTTTAAGATTAATAAATTCTGCTTTTTTTGGCTTGCCACGCGAAGTGAATAGTATTCAACAAGCCGTTGTTATGTTGGGTCATAAAAAGATAAAGACCTGGGCGAGTTTGCTTAGCTTATCTGCCGTAGACAATAAACCTGATGAATTACGTGTTGTAGCTATGACAAGAGCCAGAATGTGCGAATTGCTGTCTAAACATTACAAAGGTAATGCAGAAACCTGTTTTGCTGCGGGCCTATTCTCAGCGCTTGATGCTTTATTAGATAAGCCATTGCCCGAAGTTCTTTCTCAGTTGCCGTTATCGCCAGAATTCAATGAGGCACTACTTCATCAATCAGGGCCTACAGGCAAAGCGCTATGTGATGTACTTAACTACGAAAAAGGTGATTGGCTTGCTCTAGGTACTTCGTCGTTACCGATTGAAGTTATTGCTAGCTCATATATAGATGCCATTAAGTGGGCAAAAGAACTGAATACACAACTCGTCGACTAAATGACTATTACTTGGTTGTCGATGCTAGATAACACCACTTTCCCGCCCGTTAGCGAAGCCTTCGAGGACGGTTTGTTAGCTGCCGGCGGCGATTTATCCACTACGCGGGTACTTAATGCTTACCGACAGGGTATTTTTCCGTGGTTTAATAAGAATGATCCTATTTTGTGGTGGAGTCCTGATCCTCGCTTGGTATTATGGACAGACAAAATCAAACTCTCTAAAAGTTTAAAAAAGACCATTCGCACTAGTTTGGTAACGGTGACCTTTGATAAAGCCTTTGATGAGGTGATTAAGGCGTGTTCAATGCCAAGACAGCAGGGTGATGATCCGGAAAATTGTACTTGGATCCACCCAGATATGATCGCGACTTATAATAAGCTGCATCAACAAGGACATGCGCATAGTGTTGAATGTTGGCTTGATGGACAATTAGTTGGTGGTTTATATGGAGTTGCTATTGGCAAGACTTTTTTTGGTGAATCTATGTTTAGCACCGTGACTGATAGTTCAAAATTAGCATTAGTCGCCTTATGTCAACAATTTCAACGATGGGGCATTCCCCTTGTTGACTGCCAAGTTTATTCAGAACATCTCGCTAGCTTAGGCGCTGAAGAAATGCCGCGCACTGATTTTATTGAGCAACTGGCTAAATTATGTACGCAAAGTCCAAAGAGAAGCGATGTTAGTTTATGGCAGCTTGATCCGGATCTTCCCTGCCTACCATGAGTGATACTTTAGCCTTTTATCAAGATAGCCCACACCCTTGTTCTTATTTAGAAGGGCTAGAGGCATCTAATATTTATCCTGATCCAAACCAAACGATGACAAATGCGTTATATAACCACTTGATACAACATGGCTTTAGAAGAAGTGGAGATTTAGCTTATCGACCTCATTGCCTGAATTGTCAGGCCTGTGTCCCTGTTCGCATAAATACTGTTGAGTTTAAGTTAAGTCGGAGTCAACGACGATGTTTACAACGTAATCAACATCTCACGGTAAGTCATCATTCTGCTAAATTTAATGCAGAACATTATGAACTGTATTGTAGGTATTTAGCGGCCAGACATATTGGTGGTGGAATGGATAATCCAACAGAAGAAAGTTATGTCAATTTTTTAACATCGAAGTGGTCAGAAACTGGTTTTATTGAAATTAGGGACAATAAAAGGCTGGTTGCTGTCGCAGTGACGGACTATGTTCAACATGGCTTGTCCGCTTTGTACACATTTTTTGACCCAGATATGCAAGCGTTTAGTCTTGGAACCTACGCGATTCTACAACAAATTGATATTGCCAAAACACGCGTTTTACCCTCTGTTTACTTGGGTTATTGGATTAGTAATTGTCAAAAAATGAAATATAAACAAAACTTTTCAGGCCTTGAGGGTTACATTAATCAGAAATGGCAAGCCTTGGATAATGAAAAACTTTGAATAATCAGTAGTTTTCCGGCAAAATGGTTGTTTAATTTTTGAGTAAACATTAGAATTTTATGTCAAAAGAAGAACACATTGAATTTGAAGGCACTGTTATCGATACAATGCCAAATACTACTTTTCGAGTCGAATTGGAAAATGGTCATGTTGTGACGGCGCATATTTCTGGGAAAATGCGTAAAAACTATATTCGAATCCTAACGGGTGATAAAGTTACTGTACAACTAACACCTTATGATTTGAGTAAAGGCCGTATCACTTACCGTGCTCGATAGTCGCTTAGCACCACAATAAAGAGAGATTTAAGCTTGATTTATTTAAGGATTAGCTCATATGTTTAAACTTAAATCAAAGCTAAAAGAGGATCTCACTGCCGGAATAAGCCTCACTGATCATGGAATTGCATTAGCGATTGTTAATCATAAGTCTGCGAAACCTATACTTCAATATGCACAGTTTCATAAATGTGACCCAATAGAACGATCTGAGCAACTCGGCCAATTGGTCACGCAATATGATTTGAATAATATTGCGTGTAATTTAGTCCTTTGCCCTGCTGATTACCAGCTACTATACGTAGATACGCCGGATGTTCCTCAGCAAGAATTGAGTGCAGCTTTACGCTGGCAAATAAAAGATTCAATCGACTTCCACATTGATGATGCTGTGATAGAGCATATAGCACTTTCTAATCAAAACACATTGATGAATGAATCTCAACTCGTGGTCGCATCTCGCGAGTCCCTTATTAAAAGCTATGTTCATTTATTAGCATCTGTAAATTGTAATTTGACGTCTATTGATATTGCTGCATTGGCAACACGTAATATTATTAGCCAAACACCATTAGCAGATCTTGATACCAGTATCGCTGTATTGAACTTATGGAACGAGACGGCTAAAATAAGTGTATTGTTAAAAAATGAAGTCTATTTAGAGCGAGCTTCTAATTTAACGCTAGAATCAGTAGTTGATGCTATTGATGACAATTCGAACTCTAATGCTAGATTATCATTAGACAGCTTGGCTTTAGAGCTACAACGTACCTTTGATTATTATGAAAGCCATTCTCGCCAGCCTAGTATTTCCCATCTTTGTATTATGACTAATGGCGCTAATATTTTTGGCTTAGATGAATTGATACAACAGCGATTAGGTTTAGACTGTTTGTTGATTAATATGACCGATGTTATATCAGCTAACAAAGAAACCCTTGCTAGTGTGACTAATAATTGCATAATGGCCATTGGTGGTGCACTTAGGACTGAGCGTTAAATACTATGCAGCAAATCAACTTATTCCATGCTCAATTCAAACCAAAAACAGTCATCTTACCTGCGCGGCAATTATTGTTATTAATCCTGCTCACAATGATTATTTTAGCCGTTATTAGTTTGTATTCTTATCAACAGAATAGAGTATTGCAACAAGCAATTGCTATTGCCCCACAACAATATCCTGCTCAGAAAATGGTTAATGAGGATTTAGAGCGGACCTTATTGATTGCAGAATTGCTTAAAATACAGAAACAGCAGCAAGACAAAAAAAACTTATTAGCTTACCTAACAGATCAAAACTTCGGCAATCAACACGGCTTTTCAGGTACATTAATGACGCTGAGCCAACAAGTAATTAACAAAGTGTGGTTAACTGAGTTTTCATTAGTTGATGGTGGTCAAGTTATTACCTTGCATGGTCATACCACGCAAATAAGCCAAATTCCTGTATATATTGACAGTTTAGCAAAATCTAAGCGATTTCATGGCCAGCAATTTTCAGCCCTACAGCTAGAACAGCCTAAACAAGAGGGTGATTTTTATACGTTTCAGCTTAATACGGGGGCTGGCAATCGATGATGAATCAGCCGTTAAACTCAGCTTCGATTTATATTAATGCACTCAGCCTGCGAGAGCGGATCCTTGTTTTATTAGTCTTTGTCACCGTCATTTTTATGATTTGGGATGGTTTATTGCAGACTAAGTTTGATCAAGAATATGTGCGTTTACAAAATATACAGCAACAACAGCAACAGCAGCGACAAGCTCAAGACAAACAATTAGAAAAAAACACTGCTTTTTTGCTGGAAAAAAACCGAATAAACAAACAAAAAAATCAAAATATAACCGAGACTAAGCAACAACTAAAGCAAACCCAAATACAGCTTGATAACGTGTTTGAGACCTTAGTGCCTCCTAATAAAATAACTGAGTTATTGCGTAGTTTATTATTAGAAACTAATGGTTTAATGTTGGTATCATTAAGTAATGAGCCCGCTAACAATATTACGCCTGATTCAGCGGATGGTACTGACAAAAAACAAGCAACTACATCACTATATCAACATACTGAAATAATAAAATTATCAGGTAATTACCAGCAGCTTTATCAATATCTTTCAGCACTAGAACAGTCGAAATGGGGCTTATTTTGGGAACAGCTGCATTATAAAGTGACTGAATATCCGATTGCTGAAATTACCTTACAGGTACATACTATCAGCACGGATGAACACTGGATTGGTATGTAATATGATATGTTTTCGACGGATTATTTTAGCGAGTCTGATAGTGTGTTCACCTCACAGCTATGCTGAGCCATTGGTTGATCCAACAATGCCGGAACGTTATAAAGCAAAAAATAATGTCACGTCATCTCAAATGCCATCAGGAGCGCCTTATGAATGGGTGTTGAATTCAACTATACTCTCTTCTAAACAAGAACTGGCTATTATTAATGGTGTACAGCTGGCCCTGGGTGAAGAAATTAATGGTGCTATCGTAAAACGGATCAACCATCAACAAGTTATACTGAGCTACCAAAATGAAATCATTACCTTATTATTAAATAAGTCATTTATTAGTGAGATAAAATCATCTGATATCGCAAACTAAATTGGGCTAATAGCGTCTAAATAATTGAGTTAGAGATCCTACAGCAAGTAACATAAAGGCCAGTAATGTCCAAGCAGGGATACTGAGTCCAATAAAAGTCCACAGCACTTCTGCACACTCCCCAGAACCACGCAAAACCATATTGATAGTGTCTCCAAGTGGGAAATTATCAAACATGAAATTTAAACCTGGCCCGCAACTTGGGACCTGATCTTCAGGCAAGTTTTGTAACCAGACATGGCGAGCAGAAATACTAGCACCGACGATAGCCGCTAGACCTGCAAAAAAACCATAAATCCGGACACCCATAGCCCCAGGATGATGTAATACTGCTAAAAGCATAATCAGCCCAATCAACAGAGTGAATATTCGTTGCAGTATGCATAAGGGGCAAGGCTCAAGATGGTCTATAAATTGAAAATAGCCAGCCCCCCCAGCCATGCAAGCACAAAGCAAAAAACCCAATAAAAATACACGACGAGACGATAACATTGCTTTCTCCAACTCCAATTCAAAATTGTGTGCTAAATTACCTTAATCATACACTGGTAGAAAGGGAGATTTATCATGAATGAACCAAACTTAGACCAAAAACTGATCATCGCCTATGACAATATGATGGCTCATGTTGCTAAACTTCTAGATAATGCAGAGCAAAAAGCACTGCCCACTTTGCATAAAAATATTGATAAGGCAAAGATTCAATCGATTGAATTAAAACAAATAACTAAGGAAGAGGCTGAGAAGTTGGCTTATTATATTGGCCGAGATCTAGAGGATGCAGCTCACTATCTTGAACAAACTGGTGATGACTTATCTACTTGGATTAGCTTTGATTTAGAGTTGGTAGAACAGCGATTATGGGATGTATTTTCCAAAGTAGCAGATAAATCACGGATAGAATTTGCGCAGCTCAAGGCACAAGCAAAAAGGGCTCAGGAATATCATACTGGTGAAGTTACAAGTATTGGCACTCTTGCTTGTCATCATTGTGATTCCTTGGTTCACTTCAAAAAAACAAGCAGAATTCCACCCTGTGCAAAATGTCACCATACTGTTTTTGTTCGTACTCGTCGTCATTAAATCAATAATCTCAGAAAAAGGTATTAATCTGTTGGGTTTATGATTTTCTAAATACTTCAAGGATGGTATCAACATGTGTTTAAATTAAAAATAAAAACGGTTATTTTTTATATATTGATTAGCTTGAGTTTGCCCGCTCAGACAATGTCTTCAGAAGCAACGGGATTTTTACAACAATATGATGTCCAAGGGACTGATTCTAGTGTTGTTGCTAGATTTTACAAAAATAAGGCATCACTCTGGCATCGCAAGGGTAAACTCACTAATCAGGCTTATGATGCACTTGATTTTATCGCGAGTGCATCACGACATGGTTTGAATTCAGACGATTATCATTTGCCACGTTTACACAAGCTAGATCCCAGTAGCAGTAACGTAGTAGCCCAACATTTTGATGTGTTATTAACCGATGGTTTATTGGCTTTAATTCATGATTTGGCTGTTGGCCGCCTGCAAGCTCATCAGGCCGATCCTGAATGGTTTATTCCTCAAGACTCCTTTAACTCTGCTGATTTTTTACAAGAGGCCTTATTATCTCCTCAACTACTAAGGCAGCTCAATACTCTGCTCCCTACTCAAGCTGACTATCAAAAATTGATAGTGGAGTTAGCGCGGTATCAACGTTATGACACCCAAGGTGTTTGGCCTACTATATCTGAGATACCATTAATACGCCCAGGAGATAGCCATCCTTATATACCCACTATCCAGACTAGATTAGCGATTGAAGATAATCAATACTTTATAGGTGCTAATGATGTGAAATCAGAACAGTATGATGATTTAACTGAACAAGCAATCCGTCGATTTCAAAAGCGTCATGGCCTTAAAGTGGACGGTATCATTGGCAATGAAACACGTAGCCAACTAAATGTACCAGCACGGGATAGAGTGCAGCAAATTAAGGCGACACTTGAACGTCGGCGATGGATGCCTGCTGATTTAGGCCAGCGCTATGTTCAAGTTAATTTGGCTAGTTATACCTTAACTGCGGTAGATAATAATACTGAAAAATTGGCGATGAGGGTTATTGTTGGTAAAAATTCTCGGCCAACCCCTAGTTTTGCCAGCCATATAACGCGGTTAGTTGCCAACCCGTATTGGAATGTACCACGAAAACTAGCTGTCTTAGATTTATTACCTAAGCAAAAAGCGAATATTGATTACTTTTATTTGCATAATATTCGTGTTTTTATCAATGAAAGTGGCGACAAAGTAGAGCAGCATCCTTATTTGATCGACTGGCAATCAGTAGATAGAAAAACCTTTCCTTATATTTTGAGACAAGATCCTGGCCCACAGAATGCCTTGGGTGTTGTAAAATTTTTATTTTCTAATCCTTGGGCGATCTATTTACATGATTCCCCGTATAAAGAATTATTTACTAAGACTAAGCGTAATCTAAGTTCGGGCTGTATTCGTGTCGAGGATCCACTAGGATTTGCTGATTTCAGCTTGGCTGACGTCAAAAAAAATCAAAAATTATTAAATATATTAGTGAGCAAAGAAAATAAAGGCCTTAAATTAGCTAAACCATTAGCCATTTATGTGGTCTACTTCACAGTATTTGTTTATGATGATCAGGTAGTATTCTCAGCAGATAGTTATCAACGAGATCAACAGATCATAAGAATGTTGAAAAGTGATAATTAAAAAAGCAGATTATAGAGACACTATACAGTCAAGGTGAATTAGTGATGATTAAATTAAATCAACAAGCTTCACAGGTAGCGACTTCTAGACGTCGTTTTTTACAAATTGGATTAGGTGCCAGCGCCGGCCTAATCATGCCCAATGCATTTGCCAATGTATTGGCACAACCTGAACGCAAATTATCATTACTCAATCTACACACAGGTGAAAGTATTAACGCTACTTATTGGGCAGAAGGCAAATACCAATCCGGTGAGTTACATGCAATCAACAAGGTGTTGCGAGACTTTCGAACTGGCGATGTCTACAAGATGGATAACGATCTGATTGATTTACTTAATATTATGCATCATAAAATGGATGCCAAACAACCGTTTCAAGTGATCTCAGCTTACCGCTCACCAAAGACAAACGCTTCATTAAGTAAAAAAAGTAGTGGTGTTGCAAAAAATAGCTTACATATGCAAGGCAAGGCAATCGATATTCGACTACCCGGTCATAATCTGTCTGACTTACGTAAAGTCGCACTCAATATGCAGGGTGGTGGTGTGGGCGTTTATTCTAAATCTGATTTTCTTCATATTGATACCGGTCGAGTTCGTCACTGGGGAGTTTAGTTAGGCTGCGAACTAACATTCACTTAATAACTTTAACACTAAAGATCTAAATTTTTCCATTTCTTTGGAATAAGTAGATTTTAAGGTCGAATGTACTTGTTTTTTTTCCTCATGAAGCCTTGATAATTCGGGATGGAACTTTATTTTTTGCTCTGTAATACAGCTGGAACAAGTAGGGATACAGATCCCATTTAAAGCACATTCAGAGCTATTTATTTGCTGTTCATGCTTTTTTATCAAGGCAGCATGTTTAGTCAAAATAGATGAACGATCTGGTAATGCACGTTCTAATAAATGTAATAAGGCCAGTAAGCGTCGAGTTTCATTTTGCCATTGTTCGACTTCACTAATCCACACTTGACGCTCGTCATGCCAAAGCTTATTTTCTTTGTGCAAAAATTTTATGTTGATCATCCATGACCCCATTCATAATATTATTGATTATTGCACGTATTACGCATATTGAACAGAGGACAAAAATGCTGATCCAACGTAAAATAGCGGTAATTTATGTCAATAAGCAGGAATTTTATGTCTCAAGTCATTGTATGTGCATTATACAAATTTGTCACACTGGATAATTACCGGCAAATAAAAGCGCCATTATTAAAATTTATGCTGGATCAGCATATTCGTGGCACCCTGCTGCTTGCTCAAGAAGGTATTAATGGCACGGTTGCTGGCTCTCGTGAGGCCATTAATGCCTTGTTATCTTATTTAGCTAATGATGCTGGGTTTGCTGATTTAAGTTATAAAGAATCATTTGTCAACGAGATGCCATTTTTACGCACGCGCGTTAAATTGAAAAAAGAGATTGTGACCATGGGGGTTGAAGGTATTGATCCTAAAAGAGTGGTCGGAACCTATGTCAAACCTGAAGATTGGAACGCCTTAATCAGCGATCCTGATGTCCTGCTTATTGATACTCGTAATGATTATGAAGTTCAGGTGGGTACCTTTAAAGACGCGTTGAACCCTAACACCGAAAGCTTTCGTGACTTTCCACAATATGTAAAAAATAATCTTGATCCTGTAAAAAATAAAAAAATAGCGATGTATTGTACAGGTGGTATTCGTTGTGAGAAATCAACTGCTTACTTAAAAGAACAAGGTTTTGAAGAGGTCTATCATCTGGAAGGCGGTATTTTAAAATATTTGGAAGAAGTCCCTAAACAAGCGTCTTTATGGGAAGGTGAATGCTTTGTGTTTGACGAACGTGTTACAGTCGACCATTCATTGCAGAAAGGTAATTACGATCAATGTAATGCCTGTCGTATGCCTATTACTTCACAAGATAAATTAAGCGAGCAATATCTGCATGGGGTGAGTTGCCCACATTGTTTTGATAAATCGACAATTGAACAAAAGGCGCGCTATCAAGAACGTGAAAAACAAATGATGTTGGCTACGCAGCGTGGCGAAACACATATTGGTGCAGATACTGCATTAACGATTGCAAAACATCGTGCCACAAAACAGAAATCACGTGAAAATCAACGCCAATCATCACTTAAAAAACAGCATCGATAGCTGTTTACATAATGGAATAAATTGTTAGTAAAATGTACGGTTAATTATTTACCGGCGGCCATCAAACCATCATATTTTCCTAATAGCTGTTGTTCTGTTTCTTCATTGTCAGGATCTTTGGGTATGCAGTCAACAGGACATACTTCTACACACTGTGGCGTATCAAAATGACCTACACATTCTGTACAAAGTGACGGCTCAATCTCATAGATTTCCTCACCTTGGCTAATGGCATTATTCGGACATTCTGGTTCACAGACATCACAATTGATACATTCGTCTGTTATAAATAACGACATTTAAAACTCCAACTCAATTTGTTATGACTCGATTTTAGCGTTTATTAGCAATTTAGACTAATTTAGCTTTTAAAGCAGCCATTACGCAGGGAGCTACAAACTCGGATACATCACCACCTAATGAAGATATCTCACGTACTAAGCTCGATGAAATATAAGTAAATTGTTCTGCTGGCGTTA
Source organism: Gammaproteobacteria bacterium (assembly GCA_034110895.1). Taxonomy (GTDB): domain Bacteria; phylum Pseudomonadota; class Gammaproteobacteria; order Nitrosococcales; family Methylophagaceae. The sequence goes on from JAWUYH010000024.1 coordinate 16,113, forward strand.
AAAATAATGTTTCAACCCCAGGCTCCATTCTTCGATTCATACCGGCCAATTGAAACTCATGTTCAAAATCAGATACTGCGCGTAAACCTCGAATAATAACCTTAGCTTTTTTTTGATTTGCCACATCGACTAATAATCCTTCAAAGCCACATACTTCAACATTTTCGATACCTACTAAGGTTTGTTTGGCTAAGTTAACACGTTCAGCCAAACTAAATGCAGGTTCTTTACCTGGGTTAATTGCGACAGCAACGATGACTGTGTTAAACAATTTACTGGCACGTATAACCAAGTCAATATGGCCATTTGTAATAGGATCAAAGGTGCCTGGATAAATAGCCGTTGTCATCATTTCGTATTCCCTAAATTATATTTAAACAAACAATAGCGAATGCTACCTGCTTTTTTATCTTTTATAAGTTGCCATTGCGCGGGTAAAACAGGAAACTCATTTTTACTTGGATATTCTAAATAAATATATGCATTCTCTGCCAAAATAGCATAAGTCATTAATTGTTCGGCAATTTCTGACCACAAATTTAACTTATAAGGGGGATCAATGAAAACAATGTTGAACTGTTGCGAAGTGCTGCTGATGAATTGCTGGGCGCTATTCATTTCAACGCGACAATTATTAGCTGACAATAATTGACAGTAGCTTTGTAATTGTTTGCTTGCCTGTGGGCTAGTTTCTACCATAGTAACGCTGTCAGCACCACGAGAAGCAGCCTCAAGCCCTAGTGCACCACTGCCAGCAAATAAATCTAGACAATGAGCATCACCGATGCTTGCTTGCAGCCAGTTAAAAATTGTTTCACGCACTCTATCGGGCGTTGGTCTTAAGCCGTCAATATGTGGAAATGCTAGTTTTCTACCTCGCCATTTTCCGCCAATAATCCGAAGCTGGCCGCCAGATTTCCCTTTATTCAGCCTGACCTCCCACTAAAATGGTGACCATCTTGTTGGCATCTATACGTCGAGAATAAGCCTCTTTAATTTGTTCAATAGAGATGGCATTTATACTTTCTTTAAAGGTATTTAAATAATCCAGTGGCAAATTATAAAAACCAATCATGGTGATATAGCCTGCAATCTTGCTATTACTATCAAGACGTAAAGCAAAACCACCCGTTATGTTTTGTTTAGCGGCAACCAGTTCTGCTGCTGAAGGTCCTTGATCAATAAAAGTATTTAAGGTGTTTCTTACAACATCTAATGCTTGATTGGCTTGAGCATTTTTAGTTTGTAAACCAAACTGATATGGTCCTAGAGCACGCATAGGTCTGAAATAACTATAAACACTATATGACAGGCCACGTTTCTCACGAACTTCATTACTGAGTAGTGATACCAGTCCACTGCCTCCTAGAATATGATTACCCACATACAAAGCAAAGTAGTCGGGATCGTGGCGACTGATTCCAGGTTGGCCCATCATAAGATGTGTTTGTGATGATGGATGATCAATAGTAATATTTTTTGCAGTAAGTAGAGGGGTTACTTTGGCTAACGTTGTCGCGGTTTTTCCTGCAGGTAAATCAGCCAGCAAGTCTTCAGCAATGGCCTTAGCTTGCTGTAAATTGAGTGCGCCGACCAAAATCACAATGGCATTGTTAGCCACGTAATACTGCTGGTAAAAAGCTTTTAATGTTGCAATATCAAGGGCATTAACCGAGTTTTCATTGCCAGCCGGCATTGCAGCATAAGGATGGTCACCATATAAATTGTTATAAAAAGCACGAGAGGCAATTGCACCTGGCGATTGTTTTTCTGCCTGTAAGCCAATCAACATTTGTTTTTGTAAACGTTCGAATGATGCGGGTGGAAAATCAGGCTGAGTCAAAACATGTTGAAATGTTTTTAATGCAGGTTTAAGTGCAAAAGCAGCGGTGAGACTGCGCATACTAAGTAAGGCCATATCACGTTCTGATGAATTGCTAAATTGGGCACCAACATTCTCAAACTCTGCGGAAATTTGATTTGTATTTAAACCCGCAGCACCTTCACTTAACATTGCATTGGTTAATAATGCCGTTCCTGATAAATCACCATCTCGAGCTGAGCCCGCATCAAATACAACTTTAATATCGACCATGGCCAACTCAGGTGCTGCTACAAAATAAACACGAGCGCCGTTGCTGGTTTGCCAATGTTCAATCTTGGGGCTAGCGTGTACCGAAACCGTAATTAATAAGGTAATAATTAAACTGAAAATTCTAGCGACCATGATTAACTCCTGCTGACATTACGGGTTTTTTACCATCTAAGGGCATGGGGATAAGCTCAGCCACGGTGAGACCTTGATCAATAAAATATTTGTTGGCGACGGCTTGAACTTGCTCAGCCGTTACCGCTTGAATATGCTCAACATAATCATCGCTTAAACGCCAATCAAGCCCAACGGTTTCTAACATACCAATTTGCATCGCTTGATAAAACACAGTGTCACGTTCATAGACTGCATTAGCAACCACTTGTGCTCGGATTCGATCCAGTTCTTGTTGGTTGACAAGCTCAGTTTTTAATTGAGAAATCTGGGTGACAATGGCTTTTTGCAAGTCTGCAATAGATTTGCCTTTTACTGGGGTACCCACCACGATAAATACATCCGCTAATCGAGAAAACAGGCTATAACCTGCTCCTACACTAGCTGCAATTTCTTCACCACGAACGAGATTACGAGAAAAACGTGCACTATCTCCGCCGTCTAAAATGCCTGCTAACATTTCTAAGGCATAAGGTTCCCAGCTTGATTTTGGGTCTATTGTAGCAACAACAGGTACTTTCCAGCCCATCATCATATAGGGCAATTCGGCAGGGGCTTTAACCTCAACTGTTCGTTTGCCACGTTGTTCAATTTCAATTTGTGGCTTAAGTATGGCGGTGACTTCGGGTTTAAGTGGACCAAAATATTTTTTGGCTAATGCCAGCACTGCTTCAGGTTCAACATCACCAACAATGACCAGGGTTGCATTATTAGGTGCATACCATTTTTGATACCACTGACGTAGATCATCAGCTTCATAGTTATTGATGTCACTCATCCAGCCGATAACAGGATGATGATAGGGACTATTTACAAACGCTGCGGAATTGAAGGCTTCACGTACTAGGGCTTGTGGACTATCTTCAGTTCGCATGCGGCGCTCTTCAGCGACCACTTCACGTTCTTTTAATAATTCATCATTATCAATAACCAGCTTGCGCATGCGCTCAGCTTCTAGTCGAAAGCTGACTTCTAAGCGATCTTTTTCCAAGGTTTGAAAATAAGCGGTGTAGTCACGACCTGTGAAGGCATTTTCGCGACCTCCATTAGCAGCAACAATTTGTGAGAATTCATTGGGACCTAGATTCTCTGTACCTTTAAACATCATATGTTCTAACTGATGTGAAATCCCTGTCGTACCATTATGTTCATAACTAGAGCCGACTTTATACCAAACTTGGGAGACAACAACTGGCGCGCGATGATCTTCCTTAATGATTAGTTTTAGGCCATTATCAAGTTGATATTCACTAACATTCGCTATTGCAATCACCGGGATGGTGACCAGTAGCCAACAGCTTAGTTTAATTTTTTTAAGCATCTGCATTTATAATTCCATGACGTGATAAAATTAGCATTCGAAGTATAGAAGACAAGTTAAAATTATGTTTAGTTTCCTAAGAAAAAAACCAAAAGTTGTCGAACAAGAAATCATTCAACAGTCTATCGAGCAGCAACAGCCCGTCGAGCAATCTGACCATGATACCTTGAGACCAGCTGAAACTGAACCTGCGGATGGAAAAACCAGTTTATTTGGCCGTTTAAAGCAACGATTAACTCGCACCAGTAATCAGTTGACGCAGGGGTTTGCCGCTCTTGTGTTAGGCAAAAAGACCATTGATAATGAATTACTCGAAGAACTGGAAACTCAATTACTCACGGCTGATCTTGGCGTTGATGCAACTCAAACGATCATTCAAGATTTAACGCAGCGTGTTGCTCGTAAACAATTAAGTGATGCTGATGCCTTATTTGCTGCATTGCGTGACGATATGGTCGATATTTTACAGCCCAGTTGCCAACCATTACATATCCCAAAGCAAGAAGGTCCCTTTGTAATATTGATGGTAGGGATTAATGGTGTTGGTAAAACAACAACCATTGGTAAATTAGCCAAACAATTTCAGCTACAAGGTAAATCAGTTATGCTAGCAGCGGGTGATACTTTCCGTGCTGCGGCGGTAGAACAGCTACAGGTCTGGGGTGAGCGTAATAATATTGCTGTCGTTTCTCAGCACAGTGGCGCTGATTCTGCTTCGGTTATCTTTGATGCTTTACAGGCGGCTAAAGCGCGTAAGATAGATATTTTATTAGCAGATACTGCAGGCCGTCTTCATACCCAATCAAATTTGATGGAAGAATTGAAAAAAGTAAAACGTGTTATGGGTAAATTGGATGCCTCAGCGCCCCATGAAATTATGTTGGTGCTTGATGCTGGTACCGGGCAAAATGCATTATCACAAGCCGTTCAGTTCAATGCTGCGGTTGGTGTGACTGGACTTACCTTAACTAAACTTGATGGCACAGCTAAAGGCGGTATTATCTTTGCGATCGCTAAAAAGACCGGCTTACCCATACGTTATATTGGTGTTGGTGAAACAATAGATGATCTTAGGCCCTTTAATTCAGCAGAGTTTGTCGATGCTTTATTGGGCCGCGAAGACTCATAATGATTAAGTTTACTGACGTTTATAAACGTTACACTGATCGACATGAAGCATTATCAGGGCTAAGTTTTCAGTTAGCCCAAGGTGAAATGGCATTTTTAACGGGTCATTCGGGTGCAGGTAAAAGTACTTTACTTAAACTTATTGCCCTAATTGAACGAGCTTCTCATGGTCAAGTGTTGGTTAACGAACAAAACTTAACACGACTGCCACCCAGTAAAATTCCTTACTATCGTCGCCAAATAGGTTTGGTTTTCCAAGACCATAATTTATTACATGACCGTACTGTGTTTGATAATGTTGCATTACCCTTGGTTATTGCGGGTGAAAATAATCGGGAAATTGGTCGACGTGTGCGTGCGGCGTTAGATAAAGTGGGTTTACTTAACAAAGAACGGAATTTACCGATCGCTTTGTCGGGTGGAGAGCAACAACGGGTGGGCATCGCTCGGGCGGTGGTGAATCGCCCTCCAATATTGCTTGCTGATGAACCCACTGGTAATTTAGATCCTGATTTATCACGCGACATTATGCATTTGTTTGAACAATTTAATCAGGTAGGTGTAACGGTATTTATCGCCAGCCATGATCTCGATCTTATTCAAACCATGCCATACCGTCAGGTTATCCTGCAAAAAGGTCGCCTAGCTCAGCAGGCTGAACGATGAAAACAGTTAAGCAGAATGTTACAAATTATCTTCTACGCCACGTGCAAGTCATGTTATTTAGCCTTGGTCGGCTCTGGCGTCAACCACTGGCTAGTCTGATGACGGTTGTAGTGATAGGTATTGCTTTGGCCTTGCCTGCTGGTTTGTATGTATTATTAAAAAACATAGAGCAAGTGAGCAGCCAGTGGGATGATGCTGCACAAATATCCTTGTTCTTAAAACAAGATAAAACCGATGTACAGGCTCAAATACTGGTTAATAAACTGACTACTTGGCCAGAAATATCGGCGGTAAATTTTCAATCTGCTAGCCAGTCCTTAGAAGAGTTTCGTCAATTATCAGGTTTAGGTAACTTACTAGATACACTGCCGAGTAACCCGCTACCGGCAGTGGTAATCGTACACGCTAATAGTGACAATTTAAGAGCAGATGCTATGAACCGTTTATTATCGTTACTCGATGCCTTGCCCGAGGTTGAGCAAACACAGTTGGATATGGAGTGGTTACAACGATTACGCAGTATCAATGATATTGGACAACGTGGAATAAGCATTTTAGGCTTATTATTATCGTTAAGTGTATTGCTTGTCATTGGCAATACTATTCGATTGGCTATCCTTAACCAAGAAAGTGAAATACGAGTCATTAAATTGGTAGGAGGTACTAATACTTTTATACGCCGGCCGTTTTTGTATACGGGGTTTTGGTATGGATTATTAGGTGGAACATTTGCATGGCTAACATTATTATCGACTATGAGCCTGATTAATGGACCGATTAATCAATTAGCACGTCAATATGAAAGTCAATTTACTTTAGCGTGGTTATCCGGTTCGATGATGCTGATATTGCTTTCCACAGGAATGTTATTAGGTGTGATGGGAGCTTGGTTAGCGGTAGGTCGACATTTAAGTGCGATAGAACCTCGTTAAGGCTCTGTTCAGGAATAGGAACTATTTCCTGAATTTGCGGTCATAATTGGATGACTTATAAACTTAATGCTATGATTACAACACTAATTTTTAGGGAGGCCATTTAATGGCATCAGCTGTAGCCCAATACAATTTAGCTTTAGCTTCCGTGGGCAATGTAGATTCATATAGTAATCTAGTCCACAACACGCCAATGTTGACGGCCGAAGAAGAGTACGAGTTTGCAACACGCCTACAAAAGAATGGTGATGTTGAAGCTGCGCAACGCCTAATTTTATCACATTTGAGATTTGTTAACCGTATTGCTAAAGGTTATAGCGGATATGGTTTGCCGGTCGCTGATCTCGTGCAAGAAGGTAATATCGGTCTTATGAAAGCGGTAAAACGTTTTGATCCTGAGAAAGGCGTTCGCCTAGTGTCATTTGCTGTGCATTGGATCCGTGCGGAAATACATGAATATGTGATTCGTAACTGGCGCATTGTAAAAATTGCGACCACTAAAGCACAACGCAAACTATTTTTTAACTTACGCAGTGCTAAAAAGCGTCTAGGTTGGTTAAATTCAGAAGAAGTAGCTGCCGTTGCTGCCGATTTAGGTGTAACACCAGACAACGTTATGGATATGGAACGTCGTTTAGCGCAACCAGACACGTCATTTGACTTGCCTAGCGATGTTGATGATGACGATTATAGCTTCTCACCTGCCGCTTACCTGCAGGGACCTGAAAACGCCGATCCTTCAATTCAATTAGAACACGTTGACTTCGCAGATGATCAACATCAAAAATTAGTAGATGCTTTAGAAACTTTAGACGAACGCAGTCGGGATATTGTTAGCCAACGTTGGTTAAATGATGAAGGTAAATCGACTCTACATACATTAGCTGATCAATATCAGGTGTCAGCTGAGCGTATTCGCCAAATTGAAAGTAATGCGATGAAAAAGTTAAAACATTTGATGGCTTAATCGTTAATAAAAATATACTTATAAAAAAGCCCGCTTACATTGCGGGCTTTTTTTGTAACTATGTTAATTGAATTTAACGTTCTAGCATTGGCAATTTACCGGTTTTACCATCCCAATCTTCTGCATCAGGTGAGGGATCTTTCTTTTCTGCAAGCACAGGCCATACACGCGCAAGTTCTTCGTTGATTTGTATATATTCCATTTGATTATCAGGTAAGTCATCTTCAGAAAAAATGGCTTCCGCTGGACATTCAGGCTCGCATAATGTGCAGTCGATACATTCATCAGGATCAATGACCAAAAAGTTAGGGCCTTCATGGAAACAATCTACAGGGCAAACGTCTACACAATCGGTATATTTACATTTAATACAATTTTCTGTGACAACAAAGGTCATTACTACTCTCCAAAAACACAATCTTTACAGGATCCACTCTGTTTAATAGCTATGTATTTTACATGATTTATGGCAAAACTGGGCAAGCTTCATTTTTAAGGTATGATCTAAGGAATAGAAATGTTTTTAACTAAGCTTTTACAAGGAATATGCAATGGGTCGGATTTTCACTATTATTTTATTTATAATTGTACTGATATTAGGTGCAGGATTTTCTGCGATCAATTTAACCGTTGTTGATATTAATTATTACCTTGGCGTTTTAAGCTTGCCACTGTCGGTGGTCATTATTATTGCGATTGTTTTAGGCACAGTATTAGGCGCTTTAGCATTATCGACTAGTATCTTGCGTCTGAGATATGAAAATCGTCGTTTACGTAAAAAATTGGCACTTTCTGAACAGGAAATAAATAGTTTGAGAATATTGCCGATAACAGATGGTAATAAGGTTTAAGGCTAATGATTGAATGGCTATTTTTCCTGCTACCTTTAGCCGCTTTATCTGGCTGGCTGTTAGCACAAAAACATGACCCCAAAAAACATCAATTACCACCTACTGCCGTTAGTCCTGATTATTTCCAAGGTTTAAATTATTTACTTAATGAACAACCTGATAAAGCGATTGAGGTGTTTGTTCGTTTATTAGAAGTAAATAGTGACACGGTAGAAACTCATTTAGCATTGGCCAACTTATTTCGGCGGCGAGGTGAGATTGAGCGTGCAATTCGTATTCATCAAAACCTTATCGCAAGGCCCAGTCTTACTGAATTACAACGAACACAAACGCTGGTTGAATTAGGTTTAGATTATATGAATGCGGGTGTACTTGACCGCGCCGAGCAACTTTTTCTTGATTTGCTGAATAAACCTTCGCCACCGCAGGAAGCCTTGCAACAGTTACTGCGTATTTATCAACAACAAAAAGCATGGCAGAAAGCCATTGAAATGGCACAAAAAGTACAAAATCAAAGTCAACAAAATATGGGCTCTATTATTGCTCAGTTTTACTGTGAGCTAGCTGAGAAGGAGATTGAATCATCGAATGTTAATGCCATGACATTACTAAAGCTGGCGCATAAACATGATCAAAATTGCGTAAGAGCGACATTACTTGTGGCTAAAGTTTTCATACTTGAGGGTAATTTAAGAAAAGCGATTAAATCATTATTGCGTGTTGAAAAACAGGACCATCGTTATATTTACGAAGTACTGCCACTGTTACTAAGCTGTTATCGACAGATGAATAATCTGCAAGCCTTTAATCATTGGTTACATGGTTTACTGCTTCAACATCCTAACCTGACCAGTGCAAGGTTAATGTTGGCCCATGTTATTGAATTACAACAAGGCAGCCAAGCAGCACAGGATTATTTATATCCTCAACTGCAAAAATATCCTTCTGTGGAAGGATTACACCGATTGATGTCGTTAGGCGAGCAATCAAATCTTATGCTGGTGCCATTGATTAAAAATGTTACCGAGACCATGGTTCGCCTAGGAACGAGGTATACTTGTCAGTCTTGTGGTTTTGCGGGTAAAACCATGCATTGGCATTGCCCTAGCTGTAAAAAATGGGCTAGTGTACAACCAACTGAAATTCATCTTTCCTCCTTAGAAAAGCTACTGGACTCTTCCTTATGAGCGATACTTTTATTTATTACAATCCTAGATGTAGTAAGTCACGTCAGACTTTGACTATTCTTGAACAACATAATGTTAAACCAGAAGTGATTGAATATTTGAAAACAGCGCCATCCATTGCATCACTGACTGAGGTTATCAAACAACTTGGAATCAGTGCCAGGCAACTTTTACGTAAAGGTGAAGCCCAATATAAAGAGTTAAATTTAGCCGATGAATCACTCTCTGAAAAACAGCTTATTCAAGCGATGTGTGACCATCCAAAATTAATTGAACGTCCAATTTTTGTCCATAAGGGCAAGGCTAAGCTGGGTCGTCCTCCTGAAGCTGTGCTTGAGATTATATAATGATAAACATATTAGTTTTATATTACAGTCAATCAGGCCATGTGGGCGATATGGCTGAACAGATTGCGCGTGGCGTTGAAAGTGTTGAAAATTGCGAGGCCAAATTAAGAACGGTAGCTGCCATTTCAACAGTATGTGAAGCCACTGAAGATGTGATTCCTGAACAAGGTCATCTTTACGCTAGTCACGACGATCTAAAAAACTGCGCGGGTTTAGTTTTAGGCAGTCCAACACGTTTTGGAAATATGGCTGCGCCACTTAAATATTTCATTGATCAAACCAGTGATGTTTGGTTATCTGGTTCATTGATAGCAAAACCTGCCGCGGTGTTTACTTCAACAGGTAGTCTGCATGGTGGACAAGAATCCACCTTATTATCGATGATGCTTCCGCTGATGCATCATGGCATGTTAATCATGGGCCTGCCATATAGTGAAAATAGATTAATGACAACGACTGATGGTGGTACTCCTTATGGTGCGAGCCATTTAGCAGGCGCTAATAATGATCGACCATTAAGTGATAATGAGGCGCAATTATGTCGCGCGCTAGGGCAGCGTATAGCAACTACAGCAAAGGCATTGGCAATATCATGACTCAATTTTTTAAACAATTATCATTGGCGAGTTTTTTTGGCTTAATGCTCACTTTAATTGCCTGGATAACGATAGCTGAACATAGTAGTAATTATCCGGTATCAGCTTGGCTATTCATCGCACTAGCACCTCTATTATTTCCTTTGCGTGGTCTATTGTATGGCAAACCTTATACTCATGCTTGGACCGGTTTTGTTATGTTGCTGTACTTTTCTCATGGCATTGGTGAAGTTTATAGTGCACAAGCCTTTGATCTTTATGCCTGTTTAGAGGTATTATTTAGTAGTGTGACATTTATCGCCTCAATTATCTTTATTCGATTAAATGCCAATGATTTGAAGCAGGTCACAAAATAATTAAGTGTAATTTGATATAACTAGTAATCTTTAGTTTAGGGGGATTTTATGGATACTATTTCAGCTTTTCAGTCGGGCGTATCAGGCATTCAAACAGGAATGCAAAGCCTCAATCAAAATGCGGCTAAGATTGCCAATGCGGATACACTGCAATCAGCAGGCGATTTAACAGAACCTTTGCTTAATATGATCAAAGACGAGCAACAAATACAAGCTTCTAGCAAAGTAATAGAAGCTAGCAATGAGATGCTTGGAAGCATCTTGGATATAACTGTCTAGTTGTGAATGTACAGGCTACACAATTTGCCACATCTTTTGCGGTTCAGCCGACTCGTACAGAAACTAATGCCGCCGATAAAATAGCTGAAACGGCAATATCAGAGCAAGATCTAGAGCTAATAAGAACATTGAAAGTGGGCGACCAAGTAGTGCGTGCCCATGAAGCGGCTCACATTGCTGCAGGAAGCGGTATTGTTCTTGGTGGTGCCACATACAGTTATCAACGTGGCCCAGATGGTGTGCAGTATGCTGTTGGCGGTGAAGTAAGCATTGATACATCAAAAGTAGCTGGTGATCCTAATGCTACCTTACAAAAAGCACAACAAATTCAAGCTGCAGCATTGGCGCCAGCACAGCCTTCATCTCAAGATAGAAATGTAGCTGCAAAAGCAGCACAAATGGCCGTCGAAGCGAGAGCTGAAATTGCCCAGCAGCTTAAGGCCAGCAATGTAGCACCAGTGGAAGAAACTTCAGGTGATGAATCTGCTAACAAACAAGAAAACACGCTTGGTTCTATAGTTAATATTACCGCTTAATTTAGTTGATTGTCAGAAACATCAATAGGAAACACAGCTTGTTTTTTATCCGACACATTCCACGGTGAGTATTTGTACATTGTTGTTTTGAATAAGTCACTTGTTAGCCATTTATCTAGCCATAATTTAATTTTAGGGTAAGTGGCCTGCTCAAACCAGACTTGTTCAACAGCAACAAATTGGCGGATGAAAGGAAAAATCGCAATATCAGTAAGTGTGATGTTATTACTCGATAAAAAGATTGTCTTTGTCAGGGCTTGTTCAAGCATTAACAATGTTTGTTCGCCTTGTTGTCGGTAAAACTGTTGCGTATGTTCAGGATAGCGGTCAGCATATTTATATCGATCTAACCACTGCTTGAATGGACCATCATTGTTCTCAATCAATGCATAATTGATATTATTCAGCCACAGCTTGGGATCTGATTGCTGTAATGCCCAGATCATAATATCTAAACTTTCATCAATAACTATACCCTCGTTTGTTATCAATACCGGTACCGTCGCTTTTGGTGAAATATCGACTAATGATTGAGGCTTATCGCGTAAACTTACTTCACGTAATGCTAATTGCAACCCACTTTGCACAATCGCCATGCGAGCTCGCATGGCATAAGGACATCGCCGGAAGCTGTATAAAATAGCCTTTGTCATGTTAATACTGAACCAATACACTATAGTCTAGGATTGCATTACTGTCAGCAGGAATGGTGATTTGCCATTGTGCAGTGCCAGAAGTCATTTTTGTATGGGGATGACTTTCTTGTAAGATCTTCCAATCTCCAGGTACTGGCTCACGCACTGTAACGGTGACAAGTTCAGATTTAGCATTTTTCAGTGTTATTTTATAATGACTCTTATAGGCACTGTTATGAGGTGGAAAAAATTTAGCATGTTTAAAACTAGTTTGTGTTTTATCTGCCGTAACATCAAAGGCATCACCTAGTTTTAGTCGTATAACTTCATTTTTAGGAGTATGAGTTATCCGGTCTTCACCAATAAATTGAGCACTACCTTGACTGTCATTTTTATAAACTCGAACAGTGCCTTTAGGAATAGGTAGGCCTAAATGCGCTTGTTTAGTATTGTTAAACTCAACAAATACAGCCACTTTCATTTTTTGACCTAGTTGGCCATAACTGCTGTTGTAATAATAGTCGCTGCCTTGTAGTAAAAATTGCTTATTCACTGGCACTGAACTGGCTGTAAGCAAGGCTACTTGCTTAGTTTGTTTGTCAGCAAGATCGGTCGGCCTATTCAGGCTGTAGAGATGGTATTCAAATAAACTTTCTTCAGCAACGGGGCTAACACTCATCGATTTCAGCATTGTTTCTTGTCGGCCTGAGTTTGTAGAGATCCTAGGCTGCACTTGATTAACATTACCTGCCACTAATTGTAATTTTGCATTATTATATGCAGTTCCACTTTGATTGGTCAGGGTGATCCAACCGGTTAAGTCGAGTTGGCTGTCATCACTACTTAATTCAGCGACATAATCGGCTTTCCAAGCAAGTCCTGAGGTTAGATAACCTAGTTCTACTGTCTGTTGTCTATTAGTGGCATTGTTTAACTGAGTCACTAATGTGGGTTGATCACGCAGATTATCTGGCACTTCATCAAATATATAGCTGCCATGTGGATTGGTGACTATTTTGTCGCCTATTTTAAGCGTCACCCCCCCATTTGTACTTAGTATGGTAGCTGTTTGAATGGTCTCAATACCGCTAGCAGGATTAATGCTGGCAAGATGTACTTGTTTGCCAGTATATTTTTCCAACATTTTCTGAGGGGTGAGTAGGTCAAAATCAAAATTTTGTTCTAATACATGCAACTGGTTTTTTGGGTTTAAACTCCGAAGCAGGGCTGTTTCGGGACGCATTTTTGCACTAACACCTCGAAAGGCTAAGGTATTTAAGCCCTTATCTAAAATAAGTTTACGTTGATCTTTGACAAGTGCCAGATTGTTATTATAAATAGTGACTGCGATCGATGTTTGATCTTCTAATGTTGTGAGTTTTTCAGCCTCACTAGCAACAGCTGATGAAGCTAATAAAATGCAAATAGTAAGTAGTGATCGTGGCGATTTCATCCTGATTTCTCCGGTTATGTAACGTTATTGCAAACTAATTCAGAAATATAGAATACACTTAATTACTATTAGTAAAAGCTAAAGGTTAATAAAATATTGCCCTAAAAATAGATGTTTTACAATACGATGAACGCTGTACTTACCTGAGCTAATTAACAAAAATTTAGCATGTAGTATAAATAGACTAGATCATTTATTATATTTCTCATTGTTGTTGGCTGCTGTAGAGGCAATGTCGGGAGAGTGATTTATTCTAAACTACTGAGATGCAATGATTTAGTGCTAGTGAGACTTCTTGCCCTATGCCTGCTATCTACAATGTCTTGCTTTACAAAGGGTGCAGGGCAGTTCAATTTAATAGACATAAGTGTCGGTAATTATACTGTAGCTATTACTAAGGTATTGGCTGTTATTTTGGGGTCATACGTATGATTTCTGCTTGGCGTGACAGAGTATGTTTGACTAAGAAGTTACGGTCATATTCATTCATATGTGTAAAGATAAGTCTTAGATAGTATGGCGTTTCTTTGGGGGCTGCATCACGTTTGTCACAGTCTATAACATTGGCTATAGCGTTAATTATAGTACCTGAAGGTTGTAATTCAATACTAAGCTCAACGGTGGTTTTAGCGACATACGAATGATCGGTTATAAATGCAATACCACCACCACTTAAGTTTGACTCAATCATCTTTCGATTCTCAGTGGTTTTTAGTTGCCGTTGAGCAAAATGAGAGACAACACTAATTTTATCATCAAGTAATCGTAGTGCACGTGCTACTTGACGATCAGTTTGATTGATATTTTCGATAAGACTAGTAAGGGAAGCTTGAATGGTATTAAGTTGACGTTTTACTTGGTCCTCATTATCTGGCAAAGACGAGTTCTTGATCGCGTTGGCTGCCTGATTCAGATCATCATACTCGATGACGGTGATATCAATATAGACCATATCATTAATACGGAAAAAATCACGACGATCACTATTAGATTCTGGTGTGGTTTCCATTTTAAATATCCTGTTTATAGCTCACTTAGTTAGGTGAAATAGATGTTCTAAAATCATTGTGCTAATAAAACTCATCCTAAAAATAACGATAAAGCATTAAATTTAAACTGCTTTATTAGTGATTATGCCAGATTTCAAATATAAAGAATATGCTAATAGAATTACTTACATAACTTCTAATAATCACAGAGTATGCTGTTTATGTACATTAAATGTAATATGGCCTGCCTGTTGTCAGTCTTTAAATCTATCCACGATATAGGTTAAAATCAGGAGTTGTTTCGCTTAAATATGGTGTATCGACATTGATTAATATTACCCAGGCAAATAATTTTAGTGCCAGGGCCTGCTTGCGCCAGAATCCTTTTTGTTTTTTTTAGGGTTTAAGTTCTGTGCTTTATCAATAAAAAGCAGACGATTAAGCAAAGTGTGGCCTCAAATAAAATTCAGATAATATATTTTAATCCGGCTTTGTAATAAATTGTTAGAGACCTGTTTATCCCATTCAACACCACTGACGTCTGTTTTATCAAGCACTTCCAATTTATCCATCAGAGCACCCATACAAAGTGTCTTTTTTTCTTCTTCTGTGCAGGCTAGAAAGCCAATATCTTCACCGTCAGCTAGCGTTAATCCTGTCGTTATAATTCATGGATAACGTTTATATTTATTGGTTTTAGTTAAAGTAGCGGCAAGAGTTAATAAGGTTTTTTGCTGCCTGCTGACATCATGCATTAAAACCGGGGTATCAAGTACAAATATACCTTTACCGCTGATAACGCGCTTAATCATAAGATTATTCTTTGGCTATTAAGTTAAGACTATTTTGCCTGAACTAACATCAATCATGCTCTAACGTTCACTCTGATGGAAGTGTAAAATGACAACTCTCTTAGTGATGATTTCAGATCGATGGGTCTGGTACAATAGCCAATCAATTTTAAAATATTGCTGCAATTGGAACCTCATTTTGACCACATCAACACACATAATTCATCAGCTATTACAACAACGAATCCTAATCCTCGATGGTGCTATGGGGACGATGATTCAAAGTTACAAACTTGAAGAAGCTGATTATCGTGGCGAACGTTTTGCAGATCATCCCTGTGATCTAAAAGGTAACAATGATCTTTTATCATTGACTCAACCTAAAATTATTCGCGATATTCACCATGCCTATTTTGAAGCCGGAGCAGATATTGTCGAAACGAATACCTTTAATGGTACGTCGATTGCGATGGCTGACTATCAGATGGAAGGTCTGGCTTATGAGTTAAATAAAGAATCAGCAATATTAGCACGTAAAGTGGCCGATGAATTTACGGCTCAAAACCCAGAAAAACCGCGCTTTGTTGCAGGTGTTTTGGGCCCAACAAACCGTACAGCGAGTATTTCACCTGATGTCAATAATCCAGGTTATCGTAATGTAAACTACGATGAATTGGTTGTCTCATATCTTGAATCTATCGCAGGCTTGATTGATGGTGGTGCAGATTTATTATTAGTTGAAACTATCTTTGATACCTTAAATGCTAAAGCGGCATTATTTGCGATTGAAAGCTATTTTGATCAGCATGACGTTCATTTTCCTATAATGATCTCAGGTACGATTACCGATGCTAGTGGTCGTACATTATCAGGTCAAACCACCGAAGCTTTTTGGAACTCCTTGTCCCATGTGCAGCCAATTAGTATTGGTTTGAACTGCGCCTTAGGGGCAGAACAATTGCGCCAATACGTTGAAGAGCTATCTCGGATAGCTACTTGTCATGTCAGTGCACATCCCAATGCCGGCTTACCCAATGAATTTGGTGAATATGATGAATCACCTGAAGCCATGGCTATTCATATCGAAGAATGGGCAAAAAGCGGGTTCTTGAATATTATCGGTGGTTGCTGTGGAACATCACCTGCTCATATCAAAGCGATTACGGATGTTGTTGCTAATGTTACACCGCGCATTCCTGCTAAAAACAACCATTATTGTCGCTTAAGTGGACTTGAGCCATTTAACATTACACCGGAAAGTTTGTATGTCAATGTTGGTGAACGAACCAATGTTACTGGTTCAGCTCGTTTTGCCAAATTGATTAAAGAAGGTGACTACGACACTGCGCTTGATGTTGCTCGCCAGCAAGTCGAAAGCGGCGCGCCCATCATCGATATCAACATGGATGAGGGCATGTTAGAGTCAAAAGAAGCAATGGTTACTTTTTTGAACCTGATTGCTTCTGAACCTGATATTAGTCGGGTGCCGATCATGATCGACTCGTCTAAATGGGAAGTGATTGAGGCCGGCCTGAAATGTATTCAAGGTAAAGGTATCGTCAACTCGATCAGTATGAAAGAGGGCGAGCAAAAATTCATTGAACAAGCCAAACTAGTGCGTCGATATGGTGCGGCAGTTATTGTGATGGCCTTTGATGAAGTGGGTCAAGCAGATACCCGTGAACGTAAACGTCAAATTTGTACACGTTCATATGAGCTTTTGACAAAAGTGGTTGGGTTCCCACCTGAAGATATTATTTTTGATCCTAATATTTTTGCGATTGCTACGGGTATTGAAGAACACAATAATTACGCTGTTGATTTTATTGAAGCCGTTAAAGATATAAAACAAGCATTACCCCACGCTCTGATTAGTGGTGGAGTTAGTAATGTATCGTTCTCTTTTCGTGGTAATAACCCCATTCGTGAAGCGATTCATGCCGTGTTTTTATATCATGCCATCAAAGCTGGTATGGACATGGGTATTGTTAATGCGGGTCAATTGGCCATTTATGATGATCTGCCAGAAGAGTTACGCGAACGAGTAGAAGATGTGGTGCTCAATCGTCGCCAAGATTCTACGGAGCGTTTATTAGATATAGCTGAAAAATATAAAGGCGACGGTAAAACAGTCGAGAAAGTGGAAGAGCTTGAATGGCGCAGCTGGCCAGTGGAAAAACGTCTTGAGCATGCTTTAGTTAAAGGCATCACTGATTATATCGAAGAAGATACTGAACTTGCTCGCCAAAATGCAGTAAAACCACTTCATGTAATTGAAGGTTCATTGATGGACGGAATGAACGTAGTGGGCGACTTGTTTGGTGATGGCAAAATGTTTTTACCACAAGTAGTGAAATCGGCACGTGTAATGAAAAAAGCAGTCGCGTATTTAATGCCTTTCATCGAAGATGAAAAAGAAGAAGGTGATGTCAGCACCAATAATGGCAAGATATTAATGGCCACCGTGAAAGGTGATGTGCATGATATAGGTAAAAATATTGTTGGTGTGGTTTTGCAGTGTAATAATTTTGAAATCATTGATATGGGCGTAATGGTGTCATGTGCGGATATTCTTGAAACAGCCAAAAGAGAAAAAGTCGATATTATTGGTTTGTCGGGTCTTATTACGCCGTCACTAGATGAAATGGTTCATGTAGCTAAAGAAATGGAGCGTCTCGGTTTTAAGTTGCCAATGATGATAGGTGGGGCAACAACATCATTAATTCATACTGCTGTTAAAATCGATCATAACTACCATGGTGCTACTATCTATGTGAAAGATGCTTCACGTGCTGTTGGTGTTGCTCAAAATTTAGTTACTGCTGAGAAACGTGATCAATATATCGCTAAAATAAAAGCAGATTATGCCGACAAGCGAGCCCGCCATAAAGGTCGTAAAAGTAGCCGTCGCCAATTGACTATTGCAGCTGCTCGAGTTAATAAAACTAAAATTGATTGGCAGGCCTATCAAGTAACGGTGCCTAAAAAATTAGGCGTGCAAAGCTTAGATGATTATCCGTTAACGGATTTGGTTGAACGTATAGATTGGACGCCTTTTTTCCAAGCATGGGAATTAGCAGGTAAATACCCACGTATTTTAAATGATGAAATAGTGGGAGAACACGCCACCAATTTATTTAATGATGCCAAACAAATGTTGACTAAAATTGTTGATGAAAAATGGTTAAAAGCACGTGCTGTATTTGGCTTTTTCCCCGCTAATAGTATCAACGATGATGATATTGAAGTTTATACCGATGATAGCCGTAAACAAGTATTGATGACGTTACGGAGCTTACGCCAACAAACCGAACGTCCACCCGGTAGGCCCAATGCAGCACTTGCTGACTTTGTCGCTCCGAAAGATAGTGGCGTAAAAGATTATATTGGTTCATTTGCGGTTACTGCAGGTATTGGCATTGATCAACACGTCGCACGCTTTGAAGATGATCATGATGATTACCAAAGTATTATGATAAAAGCATTGGCTGATCGTCTTGCAGAAGCATTTGCAGAACGATTACATGAGCTAGTGCGTACAGATCTTTGGGGTTATGTGACTGATGAAACCCTAGATAATGAAGCTTTAATAAACGAAAAATATCAAGGGATCCGTCCCGCGCCAGGTTACCCTGCGTGTCCAGATCACACGGAGAAAGGTTTGTTGTGGAATTTACTCGAACCTGAAAAAAATGCGGGTATGACGATTACTGAAAGTTTTGCCATGTTGCCAACCGCGGCGGTGAGTGGTTTCTACTTTGCACATCCAGAATCACGTTATTTTGGTTTGGGTAAAATCGACCAAGACCAAGTTGAAGATTATGCGGTGCGTAAAGGCTGGACAATGGACGTTGCTGAACGTTGGTTAGGCCCGGCCTTATCTTATGATGGTGATGATTAATGAATTCTGTAAAAGATGAAATTGTCGAATTACAAATGAAAATATCGTTTCAGGATGGACTAATGGAAGAACTGAATCAGGTAATAATCGATCAGCAAAAACAAATATCACGTATAGAATTAGCGCTTGAAACAATGAAAGTGCAAGTGAATACGATACAGTCTGGTAGCCATGAATCAGGACCGCAACATGAGTTGCCGCCGCATTATTGATTTTCAATCAACACGTCCACCTCGGCAGAATGGTTGCAGGGGCATCATGATTGATAGCTTGGCTAAATTTTGACAATGAATCAACGCCAATGGGTTGTGCTAACAGGTGATATTGACTGGTGCTTGTCTTCAGCAGAACAGTTATTCGCCGGTTTTGATAAAAATAAGCTGATTGTTTTATCAAGCTCTATTGGCAGTAGTTATAAGACGATTCCACAAAAAAAAGCCCAAAAACAATTAGGCAAAGAATTTGATGGTGTTATCTTTGATGCTCTAACTAGCTTTAATCCAGATAGTTTTGGTGCAATCGTAGGCACGATAAAAGCTGGTGGTGCACTGATTATTTTTTTACCGACTGTTTTGCCCGATAGCTTATGGCTACAACGCTTTCATCAAATTGCCACTACTAATGCAAACGATGAGCAAACAATTCATCTGTTCAAACAAGGTGATGAATTACCTACACTTTCTACTCTTAAAACAGGTATAAGATCGACTCAATATAATCCTACCGTTGATCAGAAAATGGCACTTAAAGCGATCTTAAAGGTTGTGCAGGGTCATCGTCGTAGGCCCCTAGTATTATCTTCCGATCGTGGCCGTGGGAAATCCGCCGTTTTAGGTATGGCAGCGGCAGCGCTTATTGAACAAGGTAAACAAACGATAATTGTGACAGCACCTAGTTTAGCAACAGTAGAAATGGTATTTGAACATGCTGCTCGATTATTGCCTGATGCCATAATATCGAGAGGTCTTTTGTCTTTCAATAAGGCTGAAATAAAATTTATCGCAGCTGATGTCTTAATAGAATCAGATCAAAAAGCAGATTTATTATTGGTTGATGAAGCGGCGACTATTCCTGCGCCAATGTTATCGCAATTGCTGCATAAATTCTCGCGCATTGTATTCGCCACAACCTTACATGGTTATGAAGGTACAGGACTTGGTTTTGCAATACGTTTCAAACAAATATTGGAACAGTACACTCCAAATTGGCAAGATATGAGAATGACTAAGCCAATTCGTTGGTCAGAGAATGATCCATTGGAAGCCTTTAGTTTTAAAGCTTTATTACTTAATGCGGATCCCGTTGCTGAGCAGATAATTCAACATGTCCAGCCGATTGACTGTGTATTTGAAAAAACAGATCGCAGTCAGCTTGTTAAGGATGAAACCAGCCTAGCTGAATTGTTTGGTTTAATGGTATTGGCACATTATCGTACACGACCCTCAGATCTGCAATTCATGTTGGATCGTGAAGATGTATCCGTCTATGTAATGCGTTACCAGGGGCATATTGTTGCCAGTGCTTGGCTAGTAAACGAAGGCCGTTTAGATGATGAATTAGCGCTGGCAATTCATGGAGGAACACGGCGCTTAAAAGGCCACTTATTACCGCAGTCTTTACTGGCACATGTTGGTATTTCTAATGCTGGCCGATTAAACTATCAACGTATCCTCCGTATTGCTGTGCATCCTGCTATTCAGCAGCGTGGTATCGGTCATTTGTTATTAAAGAATATTGTTAAGCAAGTTACTCAGTCTGGTAGTGACATTCTAGGAAGTAGTTTTGCTGTAAGTGTTGACTTACTGAATTTCTGGTCAAGCTTACAATTTGTACCTGTACGTTTAGGTGTGCAGCAAGATGATGTCAGCGGAAGCCATTCAGTGATGATGTTACAAGCTATCAGCACTGCTGGTAAAGAGCTTATAGTCTCAGCACAAAAGCGCCTTCAAACACATTGGCCCTTTTTAGTGCGATCTGAATTTCAATATATTAATCCTTCGCTGATTGCGGCTTTGTCTGTATTAATAGCCAGTAAATCAGCAGAGCTTTCTATTTGGGATAAACAAGAGATAACGGCATTTTGTCATCAGCAACGGCCCTATGAATCTAGCCGTATAGCCTTGTCCTTATCGTTATTTCAACAAATAAAACGGCCTCAATTTGCAGCACTATCCACTATGCAACAGCAACTTACTATTATGACGCTACTACAGCAACGCGAATGGGCTGATATTGGCAAACAATTAAACTTGACTGGTAAAACACAGATTATTAATGCCTTGCGTGATGCAATGGCTTTGTTAAACTCCCATCAAGAACTAGGATAAAGTACTGGGTTAATGGCTAATTAAATATGATGCTATCAGCGATGAGGTATTTAGCATCGCTAACGTGGTAATAAATTACAATGTATTTGTTTATTTCAGCAATATTATATAGGTAGCAAATGATGACAAAGGGTAGTCTTTTTATTGTGGCAGCACCGTCAGGTGCAGGTAAAACGAGTTTAGTTAATGCCTTGGTTGAACAACAAGTGGATGTGCGATTATCAGTATCACACACCACTCGCGCGCCTCGTGAGGGTGAGGTGAATGGTCAAGATTACTTTTTTGTAAGCCAAGATAGCTTTGCGCAAATGCGAGATGCCAGCGCTTTTTTAGAGTCGGCTACCGTATTTGATAATTCCTATGGTACATCCGGTGAAACGGTACTGGCACAATTGCAGCAAGGTTTTGATGTGATCCTAGAAATTGATTGGCAAGGTGCCGAACAAGTACGCCGTAATTTTACTGATAGTACTAGTATATTTATACTTCCTCCTTCTAAAGCCGCCTTAGAGCAACGTTTGCGTGGACGTGGTAAAGATAATGAAGAAATTATTGCTCGCAGAATGAGTGATGCAGAAAACGAAATGTCACATTATGTTGAATTTGATTATTTGATTGTTAATGACCAATTTGATGTTGCTTTATCAGGATTAGCCGCAATTATTACAGCAAGGCGACATGCTTTACTGGTTCAAAAGCAGGTTAAACTTGAGTTGTTGACGGAACTTCTAGCTTAATCTGATGATTTTTCGTAAAATTACTCGTTTAACTTTTGGGAAACTTCCATGGCTCGTACTACAGTAGAAGATTGTTTAGAAAACGTTGATAATCGTTTTCAATTGGTATTAGTGGCATCTAAACGTGCGCGAGAAATTGAGCAAGGTGCCGATCCTCTAGTCCCTAGAGAAAATGATAAACCAACTGTTATTGCCTTGCGTGAAATTGCCGCGGGTTTAGTTGGACCTAGCATTTTAGATAAAGTAAGTGTTCGTGAACCTGCAACCGACAGTATGTCGAAAAAAGAAGCACTGTTCGGCGAAGACTAAATTGTGAGCGTAAAACCTACCGTCGCCTCTGAGTTGGCGTTGGTTCATGATTCTGAACCCCAACTTACTATTGATGATTTATGTTTTGCGACTGCAAATTATTTAGAAAATAAGCATGTTGAAGCTATTCGACGTGCTTATCTCTTTGCTGAAGCTTCACATCTAGGACAAACACGGCGTTCTGGCCAGCCATATATTACTCATCCTTTGGCTGTGGCTCATGTTCTAGCGATGATGCATATGGATCACGAGTGTATCATAGCGGGATTATTGCATGATGTGATTGAAGATACGGAAGTGAGTCGCGAAGCTTTAGCTGAAGAATTTAGCGAAGAAGTTGCGTTGCTAGTCGACGGTGTCAGTAAACTGGCTAAAGTGACACTTGAAACCCAACAACACGCCCAAGCTGAAAACTTAAGAAAAATGTTATTAGCAATGTCACAAGATATCCGTGTCATTATCGTTAAACTAGCCGATCGTCTCCATAATATGCGGACCTTGGGACATCTACGTCCTGGGAAACGACGCCGTATTGCACTTGAAACTTTAGAGATATATGCACCGATAGCCCAGCGTTTGGGGATGAACCTTATGCGAAGCGAATTGGAAGAGCTGGGTTTTCATGTGTTGTATCCGATACGTTACAGAGTGTTAGCCAGTGTGGTACGAAAAGCGCGGGGCAATCGAAAAGAGATTGTAAGCCAAATTACTGCTTCTATTTTGAACCGAATGGAACAAGAAGGCCTATCGGCAGATATTCAAGGCCGTGAAAAAAACTTGTATAGCTTGTATCAAAAGATGGTCAACAAGCGTTTATCCTTTTCTGATGTAACCGATGTCTATGCTTTTAGAATAGTGATGGATGACGTAGATTCATGTTATCGAATGTTAGGCGTTGTGCATAATTTGTATAAACCGGTTCAGGGTAAGATTAAAGACTATATTGCACTGCCTAAGGTGAATGGTTATCAATCCCTTCATACAGTGTTACTTGGTCCTTATGGTGTGCCAATCGAAGTACAGATTCGCTCGCGGGAAATGGACCAAATGGCTGAAGCAGGTGTTGCAGCTCATTGGCTTTATAAAACGGGTGAGAGTGAGGGCAGTAACCTTGCACATCGTCGAGCGCGACAATGGTTGCAAGGTATACTAGAAATTCAGAAAAGATCAGGCGATTCAATTGAATTTTTAGAAAATTTGCAGATTGATTTGTTTCCTGAAGAAATATATGTGTTTACACCTAAAGGTAAGATTATGTCTTTACCGCGTGGCGCGACCACTGTAGATTTTGCCTATGCTGTTCATACCGATGTCGGTAATGCCTGTGTTGCTGCTCGAGTAGGCCGACATTTAGTGCCATTAAGTACGCAGCTTGAAACAGGACAATCAATTGAAATCATTACGGCCTCAACATCACACCCTAATCCTGGTTGGCTAAATTTTGTTTCCACTGCTAAAGCACGTACTAATATTCGCCATTATTTAAAGCATATACGTAATGATGATGCCGCCATGTTGGGCCGACGATTATTAAATAAATATTTGCATGCTTTTGCCACCACTTTAGCTGATGTTGATGAAGCGTTAATTACAAAATTAGTCGCAGAGTTTGAAGTGGAAAACTTTGAACATATACTGAGCGATATCGGTTTAGGTAACCGTTCCGTAATGACCATTGCACAAAAATTAACTCATGATGTTTCATCAACTGACTCGCCATCAACGCCATTAATGATTGCAGGCACTGAAGGTATGGTGGTCAATTTTGGACGTTGCTGTCATCCTATTCCTGGCGATCCAATTCATGGTTTTGTTAGTACAGGTCGTGGGATTATTGTGCATCAGGCCAATTGTAAAAACACCGTTAAATTACGTGCTAAAAATGATAAATGGCTTGATGTTGCCTGGGCACAAGATATTAACAGAGAGTTTCCAGTTGATATTGTGGTGCATGCAAAAAACCAACGCGGTGTATTAGCGACCATTGCAGCAATAGTATCTGAAATGGATTCAAATATTGATAATGTAGTGCTTGATGAGCGTGATAGTGGGTATTACGACTTACGTTTAACCATTGAAGTTACTGGCCGCCATCATTTAGCACGTGTTATTCGGCGTTTGAGACACCTCGAGATGGTTGAGCGAATAACTCGAATTAACTAAATTTTTTAAACTAAAAGCCATCGTCAATAAAATGGTGATACTGGAGAAACATAATGGCCCGCGAAATTATTCATACAATACATGCGCCCGAAGCAATTGGTACTTATTCACAAGCGGTGAAAATCGGTGATACGGTTTATTTGTCAGGTCAAATTCCATTAGTACCTGAAACAATGTTGGTGGTTGAAGGCGACTTTGCGGCCCAAGTACATCGTGTATTTGATAATTTAACGGCTGTTGCCGTTGCTGCTGGTGGTAGTTTGCAAGATATTGTGAAATTAAATATTTTCTTAACAGATTTAAGTCATTTTGGTACAGTAAATGAAATAATGGCTGAATATTTTATCCAGCCTTATCCTGCCCGTGCAGCAATTGGTGTGGCCTCATTACCAAAAGATGTGCCTGTAGAAATGGATGCTGTTATGCATTTAGGTGCGTAGTTTAATCATTAAAACTTAGAGGGGTTACAGATTTTGGTAAAAACGGTTGCCCTATCACAATCTGTCACCCAGCTAAAAGGGGTGGGTGGCAAAGTTGCCGAACGATTGGCCAAACTTGGCATTATGCAGATCCAAGATTTACTTTTTCATTTACCCTTAAGATATCAAGATCGTACACGTTTATTACCGATAGGTTCTCTTCGTCCCCAACAGGAAAGTTTAGTGGAGGGAACGATTCGACTTAGCCAAATAAAGATGGGCCGTCGTCGTTCTTTGTTATGCCATATTGATGATGGGACGGGCTCATTGATATTACGATTTTTTCATTTTTCCAACAGCCAATTATCCCAGTTAGCAGTAGGTGCACGCATACGTTGTTTTGGAGAGGCACGGAGTGGCCCGTCATCATTAGAAATAGTGCATCCTGAATATCAGATCATTTCATCAGAGAAAATAGTTGCAGTTGAAGCCGAATTAACGCCGATTTATCCGACTACTGAAGGTCTGCATCAGCTTAGTTTTAGAAAACTTATCGATCAAGCTTTAGCCTGTTTAGATGGCGAAAGTTTACCTGAATTATTGTCTGATTCAGTTCGTCTTCATCCTGTGGCCCATTTTTCTTTGGTCGATGCTTTACGATTTGTTCATCACCCACCGCCAGATGTAAATGTCCAACAATTATCAGATAGGCAACATCCCACTCAGCGTCGTTTAGCCTACGAAGAATTGCTAGCTCAGCAAATTAGCATGCGCGAACTACGAGCAAAAATGCAGCATCACGCGGCCCCCATATTGAAGGGAGATATTAAACAGCGACAATCATTATTAAAGACTTTGCCATTTCCATTAACCAAAGCGCAACAACGAGTTGTCAAAGAAATTTTAACTGATATTGGCCAAAATATTCCAATGCAGCGCTTAGTACAGGGTGATGTGGGCTCAGGTAAAACAGTGGTTGCAGCAATGGCAGTAATCGAGGCTGTTTCAGCCGGTTATCAAGCCGTTATGATGGCGCCCACAGAATTATTAGCAGAACAACATTTACAGACTTTTAAAACATGGCTTGAACCTCTGGGCATTACCGTTGCTTGGTGTGCAGGCAAACAAACTGCCGCCCAGCGTCGACAAGTATTAGCGGCACTAAGTGCAGGAGAAGTACATGTTGCTGTCGGTACACATGCTTTATTTCAAGATGAAGTTGTTTTTAGCAATTTAGGTTTAGTCGTGATTGATGAGCAACATCGTTTTGGTGTTCATCAACGTTTAGCCTTAAGAGACAAAGGAAAAGGCAGTAATAGTTACCCCCATCAGTTGGTTATGACCGCGACGCCTATTCCTCGAACATTAGCGATGACCGCCTACGCTGATTTAAATGTATCGGTGATTGATGAATTACCACCAGGGCGGACTCCGGTTACCACCGTGGTTGTACCTGATTCTCGTCGAGGAGATATTGTTGAGCGTGTTGACCTTGCATGTCAAGAAAAACGGCAGGTTTATTGGGTATGTACTTTAATAGAAGAATCAGAACATTTGCAATGTCAGGCCGCGGAAGATGCAGCTATAGAACTACAAGATGCCTTGCCTGATTTAAAGGTAGCTCTAGTACATGGTCGGATGAAATCAGCTGAAAAAGAGTTAGTGATGCAAACCTTTAAATCAGGTGATATTGACCTTCTGGTTGCGACAACAGTTATTGAAGTGGGTGTTGATGTGCCCAATGCAAGTTTAATGATCATTGAAAATGCAGAGCGTTTGGGCTTGGCACAATTACATCAATTACGTGGTCGAGTAGGCAGAGGTACAGTAAAGAGCCACTGTGTGTTGATGTATCATTCTCCCCTGTCTAAAAACGGTAAGGCACGCTTGAGCTGCTTACGTGATACAACTGATGGTTTTGTGATTGCCCAGCGCGACTTAGAATTACGTGGTCCTGGTGAGTTATTAGGCACAAGACAAACTGGCTTACCTCAGTTCCGAGTGGCAAACTTAGAGACTGATCAGGACTTAATTGAAGTGATGCAGGAGGCAGCAGATCAATTTATACAAAACACGCCTAACCATATAGAGCTACTTATTCACCGTTGGTTTGGACAAAAAATAGAGCTTGGGCAAGTATAATGAGACATTGGACACGTTGGCATACACCACAGCGCCGATTAATGCCGGCACATTTAGCTTCATGGTTAACGGGCTCTGGCTCCTTAACTCAGCGATTACAAGCTCATAATCAACATGATTTTTCTGTGCAGCTATTAAATACCTACTGGATGAAACCCTTACCTGATGAATGTTTGTCTTTAGATTCACCCTTAACAGAAATGGCTTACCAACGAGAAGTACGCTTAATGGACGGAGGCCAAGCGAATGTTTATGCACGAACCGTTATTCCTTTAGCAACTTTCCAGACAATGAGACAGCGTTTCAATACCTTGGGTAATAAACCATTAGGTGAGCTATTGTTCACCGATCCATCGGTAAAACGAGGAGCGATCGAAATTGCTTGTCTAACACCAGGGCAGTGGTTATATGAAATGGCAGCGGCCGAAGAGTTGGTGCGTCCGGATGCACTGTGGGCAAGACGCTCTCATTTTTATTTAAGCGGCAAAAAAATACTGGTTAATGAGATATTTTTGCCGTCTTTAGTTAAGGACTAAAAATTGAACGCATTGAAACAAAAAATTTGGCCCTATATTGAATTAATGCGTTTAGATAAACCCATTGGTATTTTATTACTATTGTGGCCCACCTTATCTGCCTTATGGATTGCAGCAAAAGGCTGGCCAGATTTAATGGTATTAGCAATATTTGTATTGGGTGTTATTATTATGCGTAGCGCGGGTTGTGTCATTAATGACTATGCTGACCGCAATGTCGATGGTCTTGTCATAAGAACCATTAATCGACCACTGATACGAGGCGATATAACAGCAAGGCAGGCATTAATATTGTTTGCAAGCTTAGGTTTAGTTGCTTTTATTCTAGTCGCACAACTCAATGAATTGACTATTTGGCTGTCCTTGGTGGCCATTTTTTTAGCAGCGCTTTATCCCTTTATGAAACGTTATACCTATTTACCACAGGTTTTCCTTGGTATGGCCTTTGGTTGGGCAATTCCGATGGCATTTGCGGCGCAAACTAATGAGATACCGACGATTGCATGGCTGTTGTTTTTAGCCAATATTTTATGGACTACGGCTTATGATAGCTTTTATGCAATGGCAGATCGAGATGATGATATCTTGGCAGGTGTAAAGTCAACGGCGATATTGTTTGGTGACGACGATCTTGTCATTATTGGTATTTTACAGCTTAGTTTCTTGCTGCTTATGTTACTGATAGGCAGTCAATTAGACATGAGTTTTAGTTATTATATTGGCTTATTACTGGCCGGTTTGATATCCACTTATCAGCATAAGATTGCTGTAAACAAAGAACCGGCACAGTGTTTGCAGGCTTTTCTGAACAACAATTGGGTGGGTGCCGTAATATTTTTCGGTATTGTACTTCATTATGCATTGAGTTGATGGATACACTTTAAACGAGGTTGAATGTGAGCGGAAACTTATATACACGGAGAATGGGGGATGAATATAACACCATCTTTCGTCAGTGCGTGAGCTTGAATACCGAGTTGCATAAGCTAGTGCCTCTAGCCAAGCAAATGCACTTATTATCATCAAATGCCGTCAGTAGTGCTGCCCGAGCAGGCAGTGAGGGTGATGCATTTCGTGTGTTGACTCAGGATATTCAATTATTGGGTGATGATGTGTCGGCTTGCATAGACGATACGCAAAAAGTCATTGCTGAAATAGTGATGTTATCTTCGAGTCTAGCGCGTCTATTTACTAGCTATATGACTTTTGATGATTTACACCTGCGGCTTGAAGATGTCAAAAGCATAACTTCACCGAAATTTTTTAATCAGGCTCATCAACTGGTGGTTGAAGAAATAAAAGACTTTAACCACAAATTAAGTCGTTGCTTAGGTACCTTAGCAAATTTGTTATCACCAATCGCCATCTTAGTTAAAAAAGGTGAATACCTTGCTGTATGTTCATCTGTTGAAGCAGCAAGTGCCGGTGAACATGGGGTTAGTTTTGAGGCGGTGGCTTTAATGCTAAGAGAATTAGTTGGACAACTAGGTAAACAATCTGCGCGACAACGGGCGTTATTACGCGACTTGTCTGATGCAATGGAAAAACAACAACAAAATCAGAGGCATTTGCTTTATGCGCGTTAAACAACTCTACAAAAAAAATGCTCATCGTTGGATGGTGATTGGCCGTGATGATGAACGTCGCTCAGAAGTTATCGATACAAACCACTACTTAGTTCAAAATAATGGACGTGGTTTATTACTCGATCCAGGTGGTGTTGTGAACTTTTCGATTGTTGCAGCCGAATTTTCTAAGCATTTTGAATTGGCTAATGTTGAGGCGATTTTTGTATCACATCAAGATCCTGATGTGATCTCTTCATTACCACTCTGGATTCAAGCAAATCCTGAATTAATAGTATATGCACCACAAATCTGGGTGATCTTTATTACACATGTTGGTATTAAGTTAGAAAATATACGGCCTATACCAGATGAAGGCGGGATTATTACCCTGGGTGGTCATGATTTAGAAGTTGTTCCAGCACATTACCTGCATTCTCCAGGTAATTTATCGATTTATGACCCACAAGCAAAAATTTTCTATTCAGGCGACATTGGTACCGCATTATTACCTGAAGATCATAGTGATTTATTTGTGACAGATTTTTCAGAACATACTCGTTATATGGAATACTTTCATCGTCGTTGGATGTCATCAAATACTGCAAAAGCCCGCTGGATTGCTGAAGTTCGTAAACGTGATGTTGATATGTTATGTCCACAACATGGGGCTATTTTCAAGGGTGAAGATGTAGACCGATTCTTATCTTGGTTCGAGAACCTTGATGTAGGATCTGGTTGGAGTAATGTGCGTTAAACTTTATTACTCTGCTGTTTTATAGAATGATGTCCTTTATATGAAATCAGTAATACCTATTTTTATTTTAATTAGCCTGCTTTTGCAGGCTGATTTTTTGGCGGCAAATATTTTTCACCAGCAGGCTATTGATGGTGATAGTTCCTTTGCAAAAAAACTCTCCCAATATTCATTTTGTTGAGTTAACTGTGCAGACTTATCGTTATAAATATAAGAGCAGCACGGTTTATGAGGGCGTTACCATTACTATTGAAAATGCGGAATGTGTAAGGTTATTAGGAATTAAAGCAATTGAGATTGAAAGCCAATGGCGGGATACATAAAAGCGACTTTTAGCCCATTTATTTTTAGCCAATTGTGAACATTTACATAAGACATAATAGCTGATATTTTAGCAACACTGAGTACTATTCCGGCCAATATACATTATCTTAAAATACTTAAAAATGCCCAGTCAAAGGCCCAAAAGAAGGGGGCTGTAAATTTGGTCGATGAGGGCTATCAGCTCATATCTGTTGATTATTTACCAATAAAGATATCAGGTTGGCAGCGTTTTTTAGCAAGGCCTAAAGCTATAAAAAAGCCGAAAGTATGTTCGTTTAATTTTGAATGGCAAGATAGAACTTCGAATTTCCAAAGAAAATATAGCCTTATTTCCTGATTTGAAAGTATATCTAGGTAAACACATAGAAATTCATGGTTGGGCATCAAACTATAAAGGACACTATTCGATATTAGTTTGCCATTCTAGTGCAATTATACTGTTTTAGCTTGTTGAGAAAATGGTGTGAAAAATGACTGGTTTTTGGATAGTCAGGGGAATTATCATGGTTAATGCAATGTTAACAATACCTCTGTGGAGAATGTTTACGATAGAATTCTCCGAGGGGGAAAGCAATTTTTAGTAATACGTGCACCAAATAATAGCGTTATAAGATTTAGTTTAAATGGCGTGATGAACTCGGTTCCTACCATTGTTCTTAGCATCATAGACTGCCTTGTCGGCAGCTTGAATGAGCTGTTGGCTAGTAGTAATGAGTTTGTTGACATCTAACACTGCAATTCCAATAGAAAGTGTAATGTCTATTACATCTGATCCTGAGATCATAAAGTCATTATCAGCAATGGTTTTACGGATCCGTTCTGCAATCTCATAAGCCGTTTCAAGTGAAGTGTTTGTTAATAACACCACAAATTCCTCTCCACCATAACGCGCTAAAATGTCACTGGTACGCATGATGTCATTTAATATTTTGGCGGCTTGTTTTAGCACCATATCGCCAGCCTGATGTCCGTGGTTATCATTAATCAACTTAAAATGATCGAGATCGATAAATAAGCAGGATAGTGGACTGTGATTTCGCACGGCTAAGGAAGTTTCTTCAATAATGCGCTGGTCAAAAAAACGACGATTATTAACAGCGGTTAATGGATCACGTAAACCGAGTTGTTTGATGCTTTCTTGTAGCCGTGTATTTTCGATACAGGCTGAAATAACAGCTGCTAAATGCTGAAGAAATTGAGTACCTATGCCTGCCTGAAATCTATCTATTTGACGGCTACCTAGGTTTAAACTTCCGATTTGATTATGTTGGCGTATTAAGGGAAGTATTGCTACTGATCGAAGCGTACTATTATTTGAAAATAACAACTGATGTTGCTGCAAGTTAAATGTGGATAAACGAGTACGATGAGGTACCTTATATAGTTGGCGAAGTGATTGTTCACTATCGACGAATAATAAACGCCCTTTCCATGAGTTAGGGATGTTGTGAGAGTCTAATAGCCGTTGAAATTCATATTCTGGATCAAGTAAAATTAAGGTAACTTCAGTGAGCTGAAACTGGACTTGATGTTTTTCTAATATAATGCTGAGCAGATCAAATAATCCTGCACAATTCAATAAGCTCAGCTCATATTCTTGAAAATTAGTTTGTTTGTGCTCATTGTGGGCAGCAATTTGCAGTAGTGCATCTAATTTGTTTTGTAAAAATTCGGCTTTTGATGACACGAAGATGCCTTGTGCAATTGATTATGTATCCAACAGAGCATCTAATGATGTCTTATTGTACGTGCTATTGTCCATACTTCTATTCTAGTTGCGCCTGCTTTACGTAGTAGTTTGGCCGCGGCATTGGCGGTGTGTCCTGTCGTTAGTACATCATCAATAAGTGCAATATGTGCAGGCACCTTAGTTTTGACAAGTTTGAAGGCATGCTGGATATTCTTTTTGCGGGCCTTGAAGGGGATTGAGGCTTGAGATTTTGTGTCGATAGTGCGTATCAAATAATCATTACTGCTCGGAATATCTAATTTTTTCGACAAGGCTTTTGCTAATTCGAAGGATTGGTTATAGCCACGCTGACGAATGCGGTTTGCATGTAATGGGATAGGGATAAGTAAGTCAGGCAGCGGTCGATTATTTAATTTATCCACCATTAACTGTGCAAATAACTCGCTAAGATAAAGTTTGTCGTGATATTTAAAGTCAGCAATTAAGCGGTCAACAGGCTGGTGGTAACGAAATAAACTGAAGCTTACATCTTGCTCCGGTGGCTGGCGAAGACACTGACCACAGACGTAAGCATCGCTGATCGGTAGAGCACATTGCGGGCAAGCAGGGCCTAACAATGGTAAATCTTGAATGCAGAGGCTACATATTGCTTGATGTTGACTCATTGAGCCACAAAGCCTGCACGGTATTGGCATCAGTTTGCTGTATAATTGCCAGAATAGATGGTGTAATGTAAATAAAATGTTCATTGCCATCAAGACTTAATCCTTTTAAATCTAATGAAGTAATATTATGCCTGAAAACAGCTTAAATACTGATCAATCATTACGCCATAACTGGCTTGCTGAAGAAGTTGAAGCACTTTATGATTTGCCCTTTGCTGATCTTATGTACGCGGCTCAAACGGTTCACCGTGAAAATTTTGATCCTAACGCTGTGCAAGTAAGTACTTTGTTAAGTATCAAAACGGGGGGCTGTGCTGAAGATTGTGGTTATTGCCCGCAAAGTGCCCATCATGAATCAGCGGTAAAAGCAGAACCCTTAATGCCGCTAGATAAAGTGCTAGAAAGTGCAGCTGCTGCAAAAGAAACAGGCGCAAGTCGTTTTTGTATGGGCGCAGCATGGCGTAATCTGAAAGATCGCGATCTTGAACGTGTTGCTGACATGGTCACTGGTGTCAAAGATCTGGGTTTAGAAACCTGCGTTACCTTGGGTATGTTAGAGCAACACCAAGCAATACGTCTTAAAGAAGCAGGTTTAGACTATTACAATCACAACCTTGATACCTCGCCAGAATTTTATGGTGACATTATCAGTACACGTACCTATCAAGATCGTTTAGATACATTAAATTATGTACGTAATGCCGATATTCATGTGTGTAGTGGTGGTATTGTTGGTTTAGGCGAAAGTCGACAAGATCGCGCCGGTTTATTAATCAATCTTGCTAATATGCCCAGTCATCCTGAAAGTGTGCCTATCAATTTATTGGTCAAAGTAGAAGGCACGCCATTAGCAAATCATGATGATATCGATCAATTAGAGTTTGTTCGAACTATTGCGGTTGCCCGTTTAATGATGCCTAAGTCCTATGTTCGTTTGTCTGCTGGTCGTGAAAGTATGAGTGATGAACTGCAAGCCATGTGTTTTCTTGCTGGTGCTAATTCAATTTTTTATGGTGATAAATTACTGACCACTGATAACCCCGATACTGATCATGACCAACAGTTATTTAATCGTTTGGGGATCACCACTTTGATAGGACAACATAATGTGCCTAGTTTGGATGCCTGCAGTCACTAGATGGTGAGTTTGCCTTGGTCAACTCAATTAGCTGAAAATTTAGCTGGGCTTAAAATAGCAGGAAGATATCGTCAGCCACGAGTGCGCCTTGGTGAGCAAGGTGTTGAAGTTGTGGTTGATGGTCATAAATTGGTGTCATTTTGCAGTAATGATTACCTAGGTTTAGCCAACCATTCCACCTTGAAAAATGCATTTATTAATGCAGTTGAGCGCGAAGGTGTTGGCGCTGGCGCAGCTCATTTATTGACGGGCCATAGTCGTTATCACCAACAATTAGAACAAGCATTAGCTGACTTTACAGGCCAGCAACGGGTTATATTATTTTCATCAGGTTATCAAGCTAATATGGGTGTTATTGATGGCTTGATGGCGCGAGGTGATCTTATACTTCAAGATAAACTGAATCATGCATCATTACTAGATGGAGGACGGTTATCAGCTGCTAAGCAGCTACGTTATAGACATGCAGATATGGCAGGATTAACACGCCGCTTAAAGCAATCTGATGCGCAAAATAATAGCCTTATTGTCAGTGATGGTGTATTTAGTATGGATGGAGATCTATCACCTTTACCTGAGTTAGTGTCCTTAGCAAAAAACTATAATGCAGCGCTATTTATTGTTGATGCTCATGGCTTTGGTGTATTGGGAGATAAGGGGCGAGGTAGTGTAGAACATTGGCAAATTGCACAACATGAAATGCCAATAGAAATGGGTACCTTTGGCAAAGCCTTTGGAACTGCTGGTGCCTTTGTTGCTGGAGATGCGCTGGTAATTGAAACCCTTATTCAGCAATCACGAACGTATGTTTATACGACGGCACAACCGCCGGCAATTGCCGCAGCTACCTTAGCAAGTTTAAAACTGGTTCAAGATGAAAACTGGCGACGAGAAAAATTAACGGCCTTGATTAATCAGTTTCGCCAGGGTGCAAAATCATTAGGCTTAAATTTGATGGCATCACATACCCCTATTCAACCGGTGTTAATCGGCGATGATAAACAAGCTATAAAAATCGGCAAGTTTTTAGAAGAAAAGGGTTTATTGGTCGGAGTCATTAGGCCGCCTACCGTCCCTGAAGGCTCAGCGCGTTTACGGATTACTTTATCTGCTAATCATAGCGAGCAACAGGTGAAGAAGTTGTTAGATGCATTGGAAACAATATGTACATTAAAGTGATCGGGCAAGGGCCTGACTTAGTGATGTTACATGGCTGGAGTATGCACAGTGCCGTTTGGCATGATATGGCTGAAGTTTTAGCTGAGAATTTCACCTTACACTTAGTCGACTTACCTGGCCATGGCCTGAGCGATTGGCAGGAAAATGCCTTAGATCTTGATGTATTGCTGACCCATCTTGCTGTTGAAATACCTCGGCAGGCTTACTGGTTAGGTTGGTCTTTGGGAGGATTGATTAGTATTGCCTTTACCGATAAATTTCCTGAACGTGTTACCAAGTTAATATTAGTTGCTGCAACACCGTGTTTTGTCAAAAACGTAGACTGGCCTTATGCGATGGAGCCAGAAATATTTGATACTTTTGCTGATAGTTTAAAAGATAATCAAGCTGAAACATTACAAAAATTCTTAATATTACAAGCACGTGGCTCAACACAGAGTCGCCATACTATTCGACAATTAGCTGAAAAACTCGCTAGCGAGCAAGCACCTGTAAAAGCGGCGTTGACAGCGGGTCTCCATCTACTAGTGACAACGGATATGACTAGGCAATTAGCCAAACTCACGTGCCCAGTTAAAATGATTTTAGGTGATTGCGATAGTTTAATTCCAGCCACAATGTTAATGGGTGCAAAACAGTTACAACCCAACTTAGATACAAGCGTATTGACTGGAGCAGGTCATGCTCCTTTTATTTCTCAGCCAAAACAATGCCAGCAGGCGATAGAATCTTTTATTAATGAACAATGAACTTCCCAAAAAACACCTTGTTGCCCGTTCATTTGGCAATGCAGCTGCACATTATGATGATGTCGCGGTATTGCAATCTCAGACTGGTGATGAGCTATTAGACCGCTTGTCTTTAGTGACACTAAAACCTAAACGAGTATTAGACTTGGGCGTGGGTACGGGCAGAAATTTAACATTATTGGCCAAACGCTATCCGGATGCACAAATGTTGGCATTAGATATAGCACCTGCCATGTTGCAACAAGCTCGGCAACGTTGCCAGAGAGCATCTGGCCTCAAACGTTGGTTACCCTATACTAATGCACCTTTTTATTTGGCAGGTGATGCTGAAAATTTACCTTTAGTGGATAATAGTGTTGATTTGGTTTTTGCTAATTTAACCTTGCAATGGTGTGATCCTAGAATTAGCTTTGCTGAAATTCAACGGGTATTGCGACCCGATGGTTTGTTAATGTTCACCTCTTTAGGACCTGATACTTTGCGAGAGTTGAGACAGGCATGGGCTGAAGTTGATGACTATCCTCATGTCAATATGTTTTACGATATGCATGATGTTGGTGAGGCGATGATGGCTGCGGGTCTTGCTGAACCTGTTTTGGATACTGATCTTTACACCTTAACCTATGATTCAGCGATGGCCTTAATGAAAGATTTAAAAGTGTTAGGTGCTCGAAATCTTAATTCAGGACGCCGCCCTGGGCTCACCGGTAAAAATACTCTTCAGCAGGTTGCAGATGCGTATGAACAATTTAGGCGTGATGATGTTTTACCAGCGACCTATGAAGTGGTTTATGGTCATGCTTGGGGCGCACAGCTCAAACAGCAAAATATAAGCGGTGAGATCCGTATACCGATCGATAAAATACAGCGTAGGAAAACACTATGAACAGTATATTTGTGACGGGTACCGATACCAATGTAGGTAAAACACGGATCAGTGTCGCATTAATTAAATTGTTACAACAGGAGGGTAAACGGGTTGCAGCAATGAAACCTATTGCCAGTGGCTGCGATCTGACGATAGAGGGTCTGAGAAATGATGATGCACTGCAATTGCGTCAACAAGCGGATGTTGATTTACCCTATGAGCAAATAAATCCTTACGCTTTTGCACCGGCTATTGCCCCACATATTGCCGCTGAACAAGTGGGTACTAGCATTGATTTGACAGTCATAAAACAGAACTTTGATCTTATATTGGGCCAAAGTGATGCCGTCGTTGTTGAAGGTGCTGGTGGCTGGCTTGTGCCGCTCAACTCAACACAAACAATAGCTGATTTAGCAATACAGTTAAATTTACCAGTTATTGTAGTGGTAGATATAAAATTGGGTTGTATTAATCATGCATTGTTAACCATTAAAGCCATTGAGTTATCAGGTTTGAAGTTACAGGGCTGGGTGGCCAATAACTATGGAAAAAATCCGCAATCAATTGAAATTGTTGAGACATTAACACAACGTATTTTGGCACCTTGTTTAGGTAATGTGCCAGTGCTTAAAGCCACTGACTCTGCAGCAGATTATTTGCTTATAAAATAATTTACAGTATTAGTTTACTGTTTATCTGGTGCTAGGTTAACATTATTTCAAACATAAAAAAGCCGGAATAACATCACTGTTAACGCCGGCTTTTTTATCAATAATAACCTGAGTTTAAAGGTTATTGCGCCATTGATGACATGGATCATCAAAGATATTACTAACTTCTTCTGGGCCCCATGTGCCAGCTTCATATTTATGAATAAAGTCTTGTTCTTTTGACCATTTTTCAATGATGGGGTCAACTGCTTGCCATGCCAAATCAACTTCGTCAGAGCGTAAGAATAATGAACGATCACCTAAAATAGCATTGAGGATCATCGCTTCATATGCATCAAGTTTATGAGCCGGATCTTCATATTCATTTGTCTCTAAACCAACCGTGTGAGCTTTAATTTCAAGACCGGGCTGTTTGGCCTGCAGTTCAATACGTAATGTATTGTCTGGTTGTAAACCCATGGTGATCCAATTTGCATGGCTATTGCCAATGTCAGTACCTTTAAATAATTCTTGCGGTGGCTTTTTGAAACGAATGGCAATCATTGCCATTGATTCAGGCATACATTTACCGGTGCGTAGGTAAAATGGCACATCGCGCCAGCGCCAATTATCAATATAGACTTTTAAGGCTGCGTAAGTTTCAGTTACGCTGTTTGCAGGAGCATCATCTTCTTCAAGATAGCCTTTTTGTGGTTGTCCATTGACTGTTCCAGCAGAGTATTGCCCCCGGAATGCGTGGCTATCAACCATCTCATCTGACAGTGGCCGAATCGATTTTAATACTTTTACTTTTTCATCGCGTAGTGATTCATCATTCAAATCTGCTGGTGGCTCCATTGCTATTAAAGTCATCACTTGTAATAAGTGACTTTGGATCATGTCACGCATAGCACCTGAACCATCGTAATAACCAGCACGACCACCTACACCTTGTTGTTCGGCATGAGTGATTTGTATGTGATCGATATAGTTACGGTTCCACAGTGGTTCTAATAATAAGTTGGCAAAACGGAACACCATAATGTTTTGTACTGTGCCTTTACCTAGATAGTGATCTATGCGGTAGGTTTGAGTTTCAGTAAAGTTTTTACGTAAAACACCTTCAAGTTCTGCTGCACTTTTTTGGTCATAACCAAAGGGTTTTTCAACTACTAGATTACGCCAGCCTTTCTCTTCACTATTTAAACCAACAGCGGCCAGATTGTCGCCTACAACACCAAATAAAGAGGGGCTTATCGATAAGTAAAATACAATGTTGTCTGAGAAACCATTGGCAGGGTTTTCTAATAATATTTTTAAATCTTGGTATGACGCAGCATCATTGATGTCATTTTTGAAATAACTGATTTTTTCTAAAAAGTTATTTAACGCGTTTTCACTTGCTCCTGCACGAGCCTTAGCAGATACGTAATTCCTTACTAAGGACTTCCAATCATCTTGCTCTTTATCACCTCGACCCATACAAATGATTTTAGTATCGGCAGTGAGGCGATTTTCGACGTCCAAATGGTAAAGTGCAGGTAACAATTTCTTTTTGGATAAATCGCCAGCAGAACCAAAGATGATGATAGTACAAGGTTTCATTTTTTCTCCCATTGCAGGCTGTGATTTTGCCTGTTAACGTATATAATTTGGCAATTGTACCAATTTTTAGGAGCATAGCGTGCGAAAAGTTCTTTTTGCCAGTAGTGAGGTCTATCCTCTTATTAAGACCGGTGGCTTGGCAGATGTGTCAGGTAGTTTACCTATGGCTGTCCGCCAACAGGGGCATGATATTCGTATTATTATGCCTGCTTACCGTAAGTGTCTTGAGAAGCTTGGCAGCATACATACTATTGCTACGCTTAAACTGGATGGCTTTCATAAGCCGATTGAAATTTTACAATCCACTTTACCTGATAGTGATGTGCCGTTATGGCTAGTTCATTCACCTGAACATTTTGATCGTGAAGGTGGTCCCTATAGCTCAATCAATGGCGAAGATTGGGGAGATAATGCGGCTCGTTTTACCTTGTTTTCTCGTGCGGTTGCAGCATTGGCTATGAATCAGGCTGATCTCAACTGGCAACCAGACATTTTACATTGTAATGATTGGCAAACCGGTTTGGCCCCTGCTTTGATAGCTGACTTACCTAATCGTCCGGCGACCATTTTTACGATACATAATCTTGCTTACCAAGGTTTATATTCACGTGCCATCTTTGATGCATTAGATTTGCCTGAAACGTTTTGGCACAGTGATGGCTTAGAATTTTATGACTTATTATCATTAATTAAAGGCGGGTTGATTTATGCTGATCATATAACAACAGTGAGCCCGACGTATGCGAAAGAAATTTGTAATTATGAATTTGGCAATGGATTAGAAGGTTTATTATCGTTACGTGAAAAACAAGGACGTCTATCAGGGATTCTTAATGGTATCGATCATAATGAATGGAATCCAGTAACAGATGGGTATTTGAAAAAGTCTTATTCGATTAAGAATATCCGCCACAAATCTATTAACAAATCTAGCCTCCAGCAGTATTTTGGTTTGCCTGAAAAAGAAGATGTCTTGTTGTTGGGCTTGATCAGCCGATTAGTGTCACAAAAAGGGATTGATTTAACACTTGCTGCAGTAACTAAATTATTAGAGTCGGGTGCTAATATACAGTTAACTTGCTTGGGTTCTGGTGCGGCTGATTATGAACAAGATTTGCGAGTTTTACGAGCGCGTTATCCCGATAAAGTAGGCGTTGACATCGGCTATAACGAAGCATTAGCTCATCAAATTGAGGCGGGAGCCGATGTGTTTTTAATGCCTTCTCGTTTTGAGCCCTGCGGTCTGAATCAACTTTATAGCTTACGTTATGGCACTTTACCTATAGTGCGTAATACCGGCGGTTTGGCAGATACAGTGGTTGACGCGACTGAACAAAATCGAAAAAATGAAACCGCTAGCGGCTTTACATTTGATCCAAGTACAGCAAAAGCATTGCAAGAAACGATCAATCGCGCGCTTGATTTATTTCAGCGCCCGCGCATTTGGCGAAAGATGATGATAACGGCGATGGAACAAAATTATAGTTGGGAACAGAGTGCGCATGCCTATCTAGAGCTCTATCAAACTCTCTAGCACGCTAATAGTGTGCTTAATGTTAAACTACTCTGATTATACACAACGGAGACCCTTATGCAGGCTAAAGAATTAAAATTACTGGTGCTGGATGCGCTAGAAGATATTAAAGCAGAAGACATTCAAATCTTAGATGTGACAGCAATGACTGATTTTACTGACTTTATGATTATCGCAACGGGTAAGTCAACACGCCAAGTTAAAGCGTTAGCCCATGAAGTTAATATTCAGGCAAAAGCGGCAGGGGTGATTCCATTAGGTATGGAAGGTGAAGATGTTGGTGAGTGGGCCCTAGTAGATTTGGGTGACGTCATTGTCCATGTTATGACCCCCGATATTCGTGCGACTTATACCTTGGAAAAATTGTGGAGTGTGCCTGCTAAAACTGATACTGCTGAGCAGGTGACGGCAGAAGATAAATGAAGTTAAACCTGCTGGCAGTTGGTACTAAAATGCCAGCATGGGTAACCGATGGTTATCAACAATATGCCAAACGTATGCCTAGAGAATGTAGTTTACAGCTACATGAAATAACACCGGCAAAACGGGGTAAAAGTGGTAGCCCATCACAGTGGATGCGTGAAGAAGGTGATAGAATATTAGCCACTATTCCAGACAGCCATCATGTTGTCGCCTTGGATGTTCAAGGAAAACCTTGGAGCACTGAACAATTGGCTGAACAATTAAAGAATTGGCTGGCAGATGGCCGAGATGTGTCATTGATAGTGGGCGGTCCCGATGGTTTAACTGACGGGTGCTTAAAGCGTGCAAATCAGCGCTGGTCACTCTCCTCGCTCACTCTACCTCACCCTCTAGTGCGAATTGTTATGTCAGAACAGTTATATCGTGCTTGGACTGTGCTGCAAAATCATCCGTATCATCGGGCATGAATTTTCCGCCTATTTATTTGGCATCAAATTCGCCTAGGCGACGTGAACTATTGACACAAATTGGCGTTGATTTCACTGTGTTGCCAATTAATATCGACGAAAGTTGCTTGCTCAATGAAGCACCATCTGAGTATGTGAAACGGTTGGCGATTGCCAAAGCACAGGCGGGTTGGAACAGCTTGTCGGGCATAAATATACGGCCAGTTTTAGGTTCTGATACATCTGTTGTGTTAGAAAATATTATTTTGGGTAAACCAGATAATGATTATGATGCTCGTTTAATGTTGCAGCAAATTTCAGGACGAACTCATCAAGTAATGACGGCGGTAGCAGTGGTAATTGACAGTCAAATAAAATGTAAATTAGCTATTAGCCAAGTCACTTTTACAACGATGACTGAATCTGATATTAACTGGTATATTGCAACAAAAGAGGGTACTGATAAAGCGGGTGCTTATGCGGTACAAGGCTTAGCCGCATTATTTATTGACCAGATAGTGGGCAGTTACTCCGCTATTATGGGTTTACCGTTACGGGAAACGGGATTGTTATTAAAAAAAATAACCGGACAAATCGCATGAGCAGTGAAATTTTAGTTAATGTGACACCAAGTGAAACCCGTGTTGCCGTGCTGGATAATGGTGTACTGCAAGAAGTCTTTATTGAACGCACTGAAAGTCGTGGTTTAGTTGGCAATATCTATAAAGGCAAAGTTTGTCGAGTGCTACCTGGTATGCAAGCCGCATTTGTCGAAATAGGTTTAACACGTGCTGCCTTTTTGCATGCCTCTGATATTTCGATCCCTAAAGGACAGACCGGAGATCTACAAGAAACAGAAGTGCCTCCAATAACGTCATTATTGCGCGAAGGCCAAGAAATACTAGTACAAGTCATCAAAGATCCTATGGGTAGTAAAGGTGCTCGATTAACAACACAATTATCAGTTTCATCTCGCTATTTGGTTTATATGCCAGAAACGCAAGGTGTAGGGGTCTCACTTAAAATTGAAGGTGAAGAAGAACGTGCACGTTTGAAAACGTGTTTACTGTCACAACTCAACCAAGCTAGCGGTGGTTATATCTTACGTACAGTTGCCGAAGGTGTAACTGAAGCGGAATTATTGGCAGACTTAAACTTTCTACACTGCCTGTGGAGTAAATTGAGTGACCGTAAGTCAAAAATAAAATGTGGTGAACCGCTACATGAAGATTTGCCGCTGGCTTTACGGGCGCTACGGGATTTGTTTTCGCCTGAGATAGAGCGGATCAGGATTGATTCAGGTGAAACCTATCGTAAGGCAGTTAAGTTTTCTGAAGGATTTATACCGGAGTGTGTGTCGCGTTTAGAGCGATATAAAGGTGATCGACCCTTATTTGATATGTTCAATGTAGAAGAAGAAATAACTAAAGCATTAGAGCGAAAAGTATCACTTAAGTCGGGTGGCTATTTGATCTTTGATCAGACAGAAGCGATGACCACTGTTGATGTTAATACTGGGGGTTTTGTTGGCCATAAAAATTTAGAAGAAACAATATTTAAAACCAATTTGGAAGCGGCACATGCTATAGCTCGCCAGTTAAGAGTACGCAATCTTGGTGGTATTATAATTCTCGATTTCATTGATATGGAAGAGTTGTCACATCGAGAGCAGGTGTTACGTGCTTTAGAAAAAGGCATGTCATCAGATCGAGCTCGGCATAATATTTGCGGCGTATCTGAGTTAGGTTTAGTCGAAATGACACGTAAACGAACACGCGAAAGTCTAGGCCATATTTTGTGCGAACCCTGTCCCTGTTGTGACGGCAAAGGTTATGCCAAAAGTGCGGAATCGATATGTTATGAAATTTTTCGTGAAATAATTCGCGAAGCTAAGCAGTACGAGATGACACAGTTTTTAGTGCTTGCATCACAAGATGTCATTGATCGGCTTAACGATGAAGATTCAACCAATGTGGCTGAACTCGAGCAGTTTATTGGTAAACCCATTCTATTTCAATGTGAAACGCAATATGGCCGCGAACAGTTCAATGTGGTGTTGATGTAAGTTTATGTCAGTATTTCTGCGTGGCTTACATATAGCAAGTAAACAAGCCGCTTATTTGTTGGTTATTTTAGCGACGATACTGTTGATTCTGGTCGGTGCATTCTATTGGATGGCATATGCAGTGGATAAACGAGAAGATGAAATTACAGCCTGGGTTGGCGACAAAATAGGATATCCGATTGAAGTGGGCACTGCCGGTTTAGGCTGGGTGGGTTTGATGCCTAAATTACAAATTGAAGCGGTTACGGTGTTTAGGCAAGATAACAAAACTGAATTACTAACTATCGAATCGCTTTATGCCGGTTTAGATTTAATAGCAAGCATAAAACAGGGTGAACCCACGCTAAATGATATCTCGTTAACGGGCTTAAATACGACGCTCGTTCGAGATTTAACTGGGCATTATCAATTGCAGGGGCTTAATGAAAATGCAGCAATGTCTCCAACAGCCATCGATTGGTTGAGGTGGAAGAATCTGCTTAACCGTTTTCAAATAGACGCTGTCACCATTGATTATATCGATCAGATTAATGACTCTTTGTCAGGTATTTATCAAATAACAAATGCACAATTAAATCATCTTTCAGAAAACTGGACAGCAGTGGGATCATTAATATTACCACCAACATTAGGTACTAATGTTCAATTTTCGTTATTAGGACAGCTAGAGTCGGATAATTTTCAAGACAGTCACTGGCAATGGCAGGCTCAGATTAATGATCTTATGTTAGCACCGTTTGCACAGCAAATTGAGTGGCAAGATGTTGCTATTAAAAAAGCTAGGATAGCGGCGAACATTTCAGCAAGAGGTGTTGGCGACACTTTTGACACTGTTAAAACAACGATAGATTTAACTCAAATGGAACTGGCATCTAAACACGAAAATGTAATTTATACACCGGTATTAATAGATCAGTTGACAGGAGAAATTGATTGGCAACAGCAAGGACAATCTTGGCAATTATCAGGTCGTAAGATAGAGTTGAAAGTGAATGGTAATGCTTGGCAGACAACTACTTTTAGTATTAAAAAGCAGCATCAGGATAGCTGGATAATCGCCAGCGATTATCTGCGATTAAGCGATATTACTGCAGTGGCCTCTTTAAGTGATAAATCACCTAAAATCATCACAGAACAAAAGCCTGCTGGTGACATTAACAACTTGAAATTACACTATTCTGCTGAGAAAGGCATAATGAGATTAGTCTTTAAGCTAGGTGATGGAGCAATGTTACCTTGGCAAAATTACCCAGGTGTAACAGGGTTAACAGCATCTGTAAACTGGCAACAAGGCTATGCAAACCTTCAATTAGATAGCCATAAGGTGACTCTCTATCCTGAGGTATGGTTAGACGATGCGGTATTTTTTGATTCTATTACTGGTGTGTTGAATTTAGAGCATCATGATGGTGACTGGGCATTGCGCAGTCAAGCCCTTCGCTTTTGGAAT
This sequence comes from Gammaproteobacteria bacterium, assembly GCA_034110895.1. GTDB lineage: Bacteria > Pseudomonadota > Gammaproteobacteria > Nitrosococcales > Methylophagaceae. Next base: position 61,055 of record JAWUYH010000024.1, read on the forward strand.
GATGATTTAACCCTACAGTTGGATGGTACTGTACAACACTCTAATGATGGCAAGATAAACAATGATCTAAAAATTACAATGGAAGAAGTTATTATTAATCGTTGGCAATCTTATGTGCCGCAAAAAATATTAAGTAAAGGTTTCAAAGCATGGTCAAAAAATGCATTTTTAGACGGTAAAATTATTGATGGCACCATCGAGCTGAAAGGCGAGCTTGCCGCTTTCCCTTACAAGCTTCATCCTGAAAAAGGCCACTTTAAAATGGCACTGCAAGCAGAAGGTGTGCAGTTACACTATAGCCAAAAATGGCCGGATTTAATAGCGGTCAAAGGTATGATTACAGGCTCAGCTAATGATCTTGTGATTAAAAGTCAGTCTGGAAAAATAGCAGGATTTGATTTTACTGATGTGACCACAACCATTAATAACTTAGCTGAAGCTAAACCAATATTACGCGTTGACGGTCTTTTTAGAGGGACAACGTCTAATGCATTACTTTTTTTACAAAATAGCCCATTAAAAGGACATTTTGGCCAAGTAGCTAAAGCGACTAAAGCGCAAGGGAACAGTAATATCAAGCTCAATTTAATGGTGCCCTTAGCCGATATTGCTGCCACTAAAACATCGGGTTATGTGAGTTTTATTGATAGTCAGTTACAGCCGAAGTTTCTGCCTGAAATGAATATTTCCAATATTAATGGTAAATTAAATTTCTCCAATCATGCTGTGACGGCCACAAATATCAAGGCAAGTTTATTAGATGCTCCGGTAAATATTAATATCACTCGAAAAGGCGATGAGACCTTCGTTTCTGCAATGGGTCATATCTCAACGCAGCAAATTCAGCAACATTGGCCTGAGAATATGCCAAAATTTATTTCCGGCAAAACGCCCTATCAGCTTGTTGTATCGGTTTCAGAGGAAGCGGTGGGTGATTTTAATATCGATGCCTCAATTCAATCAGATTTACAAGGAATTGAAATCAATATGCCTGAACCTTTTGGTAAGACCAGTGATCTTATTCGTCATTTTCGTATTGCCACTAAAAAAATGACCAATACATATGTCTATTCTGCTGAGTACGCTAAGCTATTGAATATCATCCTTGCGAATGATGACCGGCAGTGGCGGGGGGAAATTAATGTGGGTAATGCTAAAGCAGAACTGCCAGAGCATGGCATTAAAATAAGGGGGGAATTGGCCGAGTTATCGTTGGATAGTTGGTATGAATGGTCACAGCAACATAGTTATAAAACAGATAAATCTGGTACTTTTATTAACAATATAGATGATACATTTGTGACAATAGCTAAGCTATCTGGTTTTAATCAGCAGTTTACCAATTTCACCCTATCTGCTAAAAAAGATGGCTTAGCTTGGCAGGCTACTATTAATAGTGATCAATCAAAAGGAGATATTTATTGGCCCACTGATTTTAATAGTAACGCCGTATTAAAAGTACATTTGGATAAGCTAAAAATAGTGCTAGCAGAGTCAGATACTAATAAATGGATCAATGATGATCAAGCTAAATCTTTATGGCCTAGTATGGATCTTGCTATTGGATCCTTATATATAAATGATATGGTTTTAGGTGAATTAAAGCTGAGTGCACATAGAATGGAAAATCGTTGGCTTATGGATCAAGGCAGCTTAAGATCGGATGAGTTTAGCGCATCAGTTAGTCTAGGCGAATGGCAGCAATTATCAAGCGGTGCTCAATCACATTTTAAAGTTCAGGCTACTAGTGATCACCTAGCAGGCTTGTTAGCAAGTTTAGGCTATCAACAAGCAATTGATGCTGAAAATGTCGATTTTCAAGCAGATTTTTCTTGGCCAAATGCGCCGCTGGCAATTACTAAAGATCAATTGAATGGTTCACTCAAGATGGCAGTAGGCAAGGGCAGACTTAAAGATGTTCAGCCCGGTGCGGCAGGCCGAATATTCGGTCTGATGAGTATCGCAGCCTTACCAAGACGATTGTCGTTAGATTTTAGTGATTTATTCTCTAAAGGTTTCTATTTTGATTCGATAAAGGGCTCGTTTAAATTTGCCGATGGTCAAGCAGTGACTAATGATTTTATACTGACAGGATCTTCAGCAACTATTGAGGTGGCAGGCCCTGTTGATTTGGTTCGTCATACGTATGATCAAGAGGTGACAATAACGCCGAATGTGTCATCAACCTTACCACTTGCTGGAGCAGTATACGGTGGCCCTGTAGGTTTAGGAGTGGGTACCGCTATTATGTTGGTTGATAAGTTAGCCGGAGCTCTTTTTGATAAAAATATTGTTAATTTAATTAGTTATAACTATTATCTTACTGGACCATGGGATTCTCCGCTGCTAACCGTTAGCCAACCTTCAGAACCGTAAAACATCAGTAATAAAGATGTTTTTTTGTCTAGTATTTAATTTATGCAGCAGTTTAAGGCAGTGATTATCGTTGGTGCATTTCAACTTAGACTTGATGTATGGCAAACTTTAGAGCTCTATTAGCTAAGAGAGTGAAGAGAACCTAAATTTTTCAAATCAAAAAAATACAAAAAAAGGCCGCTTAATAAATTAAGCGGCCTTTTTAATGTTGGCTATTAAACTTATTTAATAAATAGCATTTCTTGGTATTTAGGTAGCGGCCATAACTCATCAGCTACTTCGGTTTCTAGGATATCAGCATGCAATCTAACTTCATCCATCAAACTACGAATATCATGAGCACAGTATTGCATATGTTCATCCGTCGAAACGAAGTCATCTTTTTCGATTGCACTACTAAGCTTAACAATTGCAGCCAACATCGCATTTGATTCTGCTGCCACTTTTTTAGCGATTGAATTATCTAGCTGGATATCCATTTCTGCCATACTTGAATTAGTGATTGATAATTCAGCAAGATAGCTAATTGCAGCTGGATAAATCAATGTTTTAGCCATGTCGACTACTAGTTTTGCTTCTACTTCAATAGATAAAATATATTGTTCTGCATAGACCTCATAACGACTTGCTAGCTCAATAGGGGTTAGTACACCGGTGCTCTCAAATAAGGTTTGAATATATTCCTCATTTAGAACGGGTAAGGCATCGGCCGTTGTAGGGATATTTTTCAAACCACGTTCAGACACCGCTTTTTCATGCCAATCTGATGAGTAGCCATCCCCACCAAATACTACATTACCATGAAGCTCCATTAATTCTTTTAGAACAACAACAACAGCATCAGGTTGTTTGGTGCCTTTTATTAATTCAATTTCAAGTTTATCAGCAATCCAGTTAAGTGAATCAGCTAGCATAGTGTTCATGGCGACCAACGGACCTGAGACTGATTGTGATGAGCCTACTGCACGGAATTCAAAACGGTTACCTGTGAATGCAAAGGGTGATGTACGGTTACGATCACCTGGATCACGTTCAAAATTTAGAATTTGTGACAAACCAAGATCCATTGTTCCACCGGATTCAGAGCTAGTAATGGCACCATCTTTAATATCTTGGAATACTTTTTCAAGTTGCTCACCAAGGTAAACAGAAAGAATGGCTGGCGGTGCTTCATTAGCGCCCAGACGGTGGTCATTAGCTGCCGAAGCAATAACGGCGCGTAATAATGGTCCATATTTATGAACACCACGAATCACCGCACCACAGAATAATAAAAAGTTGAGGTTAGCATGAGGGGTTTTACCGGGATCAAGTAAGTTACCTTGAGTGGAATTACCCACTGACCAGTTAACGTGTTTACCTGAACCATTAAGGCCTGCAAAGGGTTTTTCATGAAGCAAACATAGGAAACCATGTTTCTTAGCAGTTGTTTTCATTAATGTCATCATCAGTTGTTGATGATCAGCGGCTATATTGGCTGCTTCAAAATAAGGAGCAATTTCAAACTGACCTGGCGCAACTTCATTATGATGGGTCTTAGCTGGGATCCCTAGTCGATATAATTGATCTTCGTAGTCTTGCATGAATACTTGAACGCGTGCAGGAATTGCACCGAAATAATGATCATCAAACTGCTGTCCTTTAGCAGGTGGTGCACCAAATAAAGTACGGCCAGTGAGTAGTAAGTCAGGTCGACTATTTGCAAAGTTGGCATCAACAAGGAAGTACTCTTGCTCAGCTCCACAACTTGAATTCAATGGTGAAATTTCAGTTTCACCCATTAAGGAGAGTACTTTATTTCCGGCTTTATCCATTGCATTAATAGAGCGTAACAATGGGATTTTTTTATCAAGTGCTTCACCGGTCCAAGACATAAATACACTTGGGATCATTAATGTTGAGCCATTATCTGTGTGCATGATATAGACCGGACTAGTTGGATCCCATGCTGTATATCCACGCGCAGCATTGGTCATGCGAATACTACCGTTAGGAAATGAAGAACCATCTGGTTCGCCTTTAATTAACAGGCTACCAGAAAATTCAGTAATCGCATTACCATCGGAATCACTAATAATGAAGCCATCATGTTTCTCAGCAGTGATGTTTGTCATCGGATAGAAGATATGAGAGAAAAATTTGGCTCCCTTAGATTGTGCCCATTCTTTCATTGCAGCCGCTACAACTTCAGCTGCTGCGCTATCCAGTGGCGCCCCTGTTTTCACTGTGTTTTTAATAGCTTTAAAAGCCGATTTAGATAAGGCTTCTTCCATTTTTGCCAAGTTAAATACATCAGTAGCCCAAATATTAGCTAAAGACTTAGGTGTCTTAACAGCAATGACTTCAGCGTTTGTTATTTGTTGAATTGCTTGAATACGGGATTCGTTTCCACTCATTGTTCTTTTCCTCGACTATTAAAAATTGTTTAATTTAATTGACAATTATTAGTGACGGTAAGAGCACTAATAGTCATTAATTTATACTGCCACAAATCTCACCTGAAAAAACATTATCCGCTGATAGTTGTTTTGACTTTTTCTGGGCAAGTATGATCATAACTAAATTGTTTTAATGTTAAGCAATAACTAGACCACCATATAAGATTGTCTGGGTAGCTCATTTTGCATAGAATTCAGTCCTTAACCCTTGACTGGTTGACTTGTTTTGGTGCGTAACGCACCTAAATGGTGCGGTCATATTGGGTTTCTATGTACTTTATTTTGTTAGTTATTAGTATTTTGAAATAATGATGATTCTTGAAAGTGCACTAAGTCGTCAGTGAACAGATCTGGTATGATCTACAGTCTATAACTATGTAATTTAAGTAATCAATTAATGACCTATTCTATAATCGAACAAGTTACTGAACAATTGTTAGTGCCTGCCGGACTAGTTGAAGCCAACCTAGAGCAGACACTTGCTCTGACTATGGGGCACGGTGTGGACTATGCTGATCTATATTTCCAACAATCTCGCCAAGAAAACTGGTTGTTAGAGGATGGCATTATCAAAGATGGTGGCTACCACATTGAACAAGGTGTGGGTGTGCGTGCTTGTAGTGGTGAAAAAACAGGTTTTGCTTATTCAGATGACTTGATTTTACCTGCTTTGCAAGATGCGGCAAAAGCGGCACGCGCCATTTCTCGTCAGGGTGCTGATGGCAGTGTGCAGGCATGGAAACGTACGGTCGCTCCAAAGTTTTATGCTGACACCGATCCTTTGGCCGTATTATCTGTTGAACAAAAACTTGCTTTGTTGCATCAAGCCGATGTTAGTGCACGCAGTGCTGATCCTCGAGTAACCCAAGTGAGTGTAAGTTTAGCTGGCGGTTTAGATACAGTTTTGATTGCTGCAAGTGATGGTACCTTTGCTGCTGATATTCGACCTTTAATTCGAATGAATGTTTCGGTTATTGTTGAATCGAATGGTCGACGTGAACGTGGCAGTGCTGGTGGAGGCCGACGTTTAGATTATCGTTATTTTCAAGATAATGATCTCGCTACAACCTATGCAAAAGAAGCGGTTCGCCAAGCTTTAGTCAATTTAGAAGCCGTTGATGCACCTGCCGGTAATATGACCGTAGTGCTGGCTTCAGGTTGGCCAGGTGTATTGTTACACGAAGCGGTCGGTCACGGTTTGGAAGGAGATTTTAACCGTCGAGGTAGTTCTGCTTTTTCTGGGAAAATGGGTGAAATGGTAGCATCACCATTATGTACTGTAGTTGATGATGGTACCTTACAAGATCGACGAGGTTCATTGTCGATAGATGATGAGGGTGTACCAACAGAAAACACCACCTTGATTGAAAAAGGTAGGTTGACGGGTTACATGCAAGATAAACATAATGCTAGATTGATGGGAACACGCAGCACTGGAAATGGACGACGTGAATCTTATGCTCATTTGCCGATGCCCCGAATGACAAATACTTATATGTTGCCAGGTGAACATGAGCCTGAAGAAGTGATTGCTTCAGTTAAAAAAGGTATTTATGCGGTTAATTTTGGTGGTGGTCAAGTAGATATTACCTCAGGCAAGTTTGTATTTTCGACTAGTGAAGTTTATTTGATTGAAAATGGCAAAATCACGCAACCTGTAAAAGGTGCAACCTTGATTGGCAATGGCCCTGAAGTGATGGGACGGATCAGCATGATAGCCAATGATTTAGAGTTAGATAGTGGTGTTGGTAATTGTGGGAAAGAAGGCCAAAGTGTCCCGGTAGGTGTTGGTCAGCCGACATTGAAAATAGATGGTTTAACTGTTGGTGGAACCGCGTGACAATAAATGGGATGGCAGTCGTCTTGGCTTAAGGTGTTTTAGATATCCTGTTAGCCGTGCCTGTTATGCAAGAGCAGGCCATAATGGACAACAGACAATCGCAAAGAGAGTTTTGACTTTATTATTACGACTTGTATCTTAACTTAAAAATGATGTTGATTGTCTCTAAAAAATCACCTGCTGAAGATAATTTAGTTCAGTAGGGGAGTACAAAAGCCTCAGATGAAGTTAGGAGTAAAATAGGGTTTTACTGATTATAATGATCTAACTGGCCACCTTTATGCCGATAATCAGCTTGATCTTTAAAATGAACGAGAAAGCTGAGACTATAAAGTGGATGACAATATACTGTTGAAAGCTAACCGCCTTGATGGCCTTGACCAGAGTTTAAGTTGATTAGTGAAAGTAACTACATACATAGTTGACTCGGCTGAAAAGCTTAAAGCCTTGGCTATTTAACCGCTGGCCGTTGATGAAGCGCTTGAGAAATGGATGGTATGAGTGAGTCTAGATTAGACGTTAGACGGATGTTATGCTCGATCTCCGTTATTAAAACGCAAAATAAGCTTAAACAATTAGCTGTTGGTGATATATTAGCTGTGGTTTGCACTGATCTAGGTGTATTGATTGATCTTCCTGCATGGGTAACAATCAATAGTTACAGTATTCTGGATCATCAACAAAATGATAATGAAATAACTATTAAATAAAAAGTGGGTAGCTAACATCATCTATATAGATGGGCTTGTTTTGCAGTAGCTAGTCATATATTAAGTATAAAAATTAAAATTGGAGAAAATTTAATGTCAGTCGAAAACGTGCTTCAAATGATTAAAGATGAGGATGTTCTGTTTGTGGATTTCCGCTTTACAGATACACGCGGTAAAGAGCAACATGTTACCTTTCCTGCTCACTCTATTGATGAAGATACCTTTAGTGAAGGTAATATGTTTGATGGTTCATCAGTAGCTGGTTGGAAAGGCATCAATGAATCAGACATGATTTTGATGCCAGATCCAGAAACGGCTGTTTTAGATCCCTTCATGGATGATACAACACTCATTATAAGTTGCGATATTATTGAGCCAGCCACAATGCAAGGTTATGAGCGGGATCCTCGCAGTGTAGCTCATCGTGCTGAAGCACATATGCACGCCACAGGATTAGCTGATGCGGCATACTTTGGCCCAGAAAATGAATTTTTCATTTTTGATGATGTTCGTTGGGCAAGTGATATTTCTGGTTCATTCTACAAAATAGATTCTGACGAATCATCGTGGAATACAGAAAAAACATATGCTGACGGTAACAAAGGTCACCGTCCAGGCATCAAAGGTGGTTACTTCCCAGTGCCTCCAGTCGATTCATTACAAGATATTCGTAGTGCGATGTGTTTAACACTCGAAGAAATGGGTCAAATTACTGAAGTTCACCATCATGAAGTAGCGACGGCGGGCCAATGTGAAATTGGTACTAAATTTAACACATTAGTTAAAAAAGCAGATGAAGTTCAACAGCTTAAATATGTTGTGCATAATGTTGCCCACGCCTACGGTAAAACAGCAACATTTATGCCTAAACCTATTGTTGGTGATAACGGCAGTGGTATGCATGTTCACATGTCTTTATTTAAAGGTGGTGAAAACTTATTTGCCGGTAATAAATATGGTGGTTTGTCTGAAACTGCCTTGTTCTATATCGGTGGAGTAATCAAACATGCTCAAGCATTGAATGCTTTCACTAACTCAAGTACCAACAGCTATAAACGTTTAGTACCTGGTTTTGAAGCACCTATTATGTTGGCCTACTCTGCACGTAATCGTAGTGCATCGATTCGTATTCCTTTTGTCAATAATCCAAAAGGTCGTCGTATTGAAGTGCGTTTTGGCGATTCTACTGCGAACCCGTACTTAGCATTCTCTGCTTTATTAATGGCAGGTCTTGACGGCATTAAAAACAAGATCCATCCTGGTGATGCAATGGATAAAGATTTGTATGATTTGCCTGCAGAAGAAGCGGCACAAATTCCACAAGTTTGTTATGGATTAGATCAAGCATTAGATGCCTTGAATAAAGATCGCGCGTTCTTAACTGAAGGTGGTGTATTTACTGATGATATGATTGATGCTTTCATTGAATTGAAAATGGAAGAAGTAACTCGTCTTCGTATGGAAACTCATCCTGCTGAATTTGATATGTATTACAGTGTTTAATTCAGATTTGTATTAAGTTAAACAAAAAACGCCCTCGTCTTAAGGTATTAGATGAGGGCGTTTTTTATGTCAGATAGTTGCAGTTATTATGCTGTAGGAATATGATTTATAGTTATGAAATATTATACTTTATTATTATTAGTAATCACTTTAGCACTACAAGCGGATGTTTATCGTTCAGTCGATGAACATGGCCACGTTATCTTTTCTGATACATCGACAGATAATGCAGAGAAAATTGAATTACAACAAGCATTTACTTACACTGCCCCAGTCATTGTTGAATTAGCTGATGACGAGCAATCTCCACCGCCGCTGATTGATATTAAGATGCCAAACTATAAAATCGTCATCACATCTCCCCCTCAAAATGAAACACTTCGTGAAAATGCAGGAAATGTAATTATCGATATCGAGCTTTCACCAGAGCTTAATATTCAAAGAGGTGATAAATTAATATTTTCATTAGATGGTCAGCTAAAAAGTACAATGCAAGACACCCAGAGTTATACGTTTACCAATGTTGACCGTGGTAGTCATGTAGCCAGTGTCTCTGTAGTCGATAAAAATGGTAAACTAATTAAATCAAGTAAGTCGGTATTATTTCACCTTCAACGTATAGCCGTTCGTTAAACCAAGTCCTTGAGTGCACTGTCTTGGTGCGTAAAGGTCTTTACATGCAATTATTGACTGGTTCAAGCAAGGTTAAGAAACACTGGGATTAAATTATAAGTGTTATTTAATTCAAAAGGTTACGGTTTATCTGTTAAGTGACTATAAAAAATGGATCATTATTTGCTCTACTTAGTTCATGATGAATACTTTTAATGAAATTAGACGATGACTCCGACCCCCTTATTATCTTGTCAGGATATTATTGAGAACCTCACTACAGCAATTGTAGTAATGGACCATTCCCTACGTGTTAACAAATTCAATTCAGCGGCCGAAATATTGTTTGGTATGAGCCAACGGCAAGCGGAAGGTATACCTATCCAATCTTTGTTATTAGGTGAGGGTGATTTGTTAAAGAGTTTAAACCGAGTGCAAAAGACGGGGCAGGAGTTAATTGAACGCGAAGTTAAATTACACATTCCTAGTACAGGCAATATTGTTGTTGATTGTGCCATCAAACTAGTGGAAACAGAAGCCTCGCCCAATCAGTTTATATTGTTAGAGTTAGCGCAATTAGATTTTCAACAACGGATCAGCCATGATGAGAGTTTGAATACGCAACAGCAAGTATTACGTGGTCTAGCTCACGAAATAAAGAACCCTCTTGGTGGATTACGGGGTGCTGCTCAGTTATTAGAACGCCAGCTTGATTCAGATGATTTAAAAGAATATACCGCGATTATTATTAGTGAAGCGGATCGCTTACAAAATTTGATGACTAAAATGTTGGGTTCACAGCATCAAGCGGAACAAACCTCAGTCAATATTCATGAGATATTGCAACGTGTTAGACAGCTAGTGTCTGCAGAAGTCGAGCATCATCTAATCTTTAAAGGTGATTATGATCCGAGTATTCCAGATTTATTTGTTGATTTTGATCAGTTAGTTCAAATTTTTCTAAATATTACACGTAACGCGGTGCAAGCATTAAATGGTACAGGGAAAATTGTGTTGAGGACACGGATTTTACGGAATATCAGTATTGACCACAAAAGGTATCGCTTGTGTGTGGGCATTGATATTGAAGACGATGGACCCGGTGTGCCTAAATCCTTACAAGAAAGTATGTTTTTTCCTTTAGTCACTGGGCGAGCAGAAGGTACTGGTTTAGGTTTGTATCTGGTGCAGAACTTAGTGCAGCGTAACAATGGAATGATTTCATGCAAGAGTCAGCCGGGTCATACGGTGTTTTCAGTCACATTCCCACTGGAGCAAGCTAGTGAGTAAAAAAGCAAATGTTTGGGTTGTCGATGACGACCGATCAATACGTTGGGTACTTCAAAAAGCTTTAGAGTTAGTAGAGATTAATGTACGCGTTTTTGAAAATGCGGCTGATGTACTTAATGAGTTGAAGAATGACACTCCTGACGTACTCCTTAGTGATATTCGTATGCCGGGTATCGATGGGCTAGAGTTACTAGCAGATATAAAACAAAATATCCCTGACTTGCCCGTTATCATCATGACGGCATATTCTGATTTAGATAGTGCGGTGTCCGTGTATGAAGGTGGTGCATTTGAGTATCTGCCTAAACCTTTCGACGTTGATGATGCGGTTGATTTAGTTCGACGTGCCATTGTTCACCACAAAGAACAACAGCAGACAGTTGAAAAGCCAGTTGTACTCGCTATGGAAATTATTGGCGAAGCACCAGCAATGCAAGAGGTCTTTAGATCGATTGGTCGTCTAGCTCGCTCCAATATAAATGTGTTGATTAATGGCGAGTCAGGTACGGGTAAAGAACTTGTAGCCAATGCACTTCATCGGCATAGCCCGCGTAAGAAGGCACCGTTTATTGCCTTGAATATGGCTGCAATACCAAAAGAACTGATGGAGTCAGAGTTATTTGGCCATGAAAAAGGCGCTTTTACAGGTGCACACGCGCTGCGTAAAGGTCGATTTGAACAAGCAGATGGTGGCACATTATTTTTAGATGAGATCGGTGATATGCCGATTGATTTACAGACTCGACTACTGAGGGTGCTTTCAGATGGTGAGTTTTTCCGTGTTGGCGGACATAATGTTGTTAGGGCGGATGTCCGCATTGTCGCAGCTACTCATCAGAACTTAGAGCAACGTGTAGAACTAGGTGAATTTAGGGAGGATTTGTTTCATCGCCTAAATGTTATTCGTATTCAAATTCCGGCTTTAAGGGAACGACAAGAAGATGTGCCTGCACTCGCCAATTATTTTTTGAATAAAGCAGCATCTGAATTATCGGTGTCGGTTAAGATCTTATCTAAAGAAGTTGAGAGTTATCTAAGCCAATTAACTTGGCCAGGCAATGTACGCCAATTAGAAAATACATGTCGATGGTTAACCGTTATGTCGCCGGCTAAAGTGGTACAAGTAGATGACTTACCCAGTGAATTATTAAATGAGGTATCAGCTGAACAACTTGGATTAGGAAATTGGCAGATATTATTTAAACAATGGGCGGCTACCAAAGCGTTAACAGGACAAGAAGGTGCTCTGGCGGATATTGTTCCACTAGTTGAACAGCTATTAATGGAAGTGGCACTAGACAAAACCATGGGCAAGCGACAAGATGCAGCAAAACTATTAGGTTGGGGTAGAAATACGCTGACTAGAAAGTTAAAAGATAGTTGAAAATATGCTTGCAAGATAAATTAAATGCTCGTATAATTCATTGCTTAATCAGGTGCGGGGTGGAGCAGCATGGTAGCTCGTCGGGCTCATAACCCGAAGGTCGTTGGTTCAAATCCAGCCCCCGCTACCAGTAATATTACAGAACCCCATAATGGGGTTTTTGTTTTTTTGGAGATATGAAATTGGGCCTTTGGCCCTTTTTTTTTACGCGTATGGCAATTAGTGATCAAATTGAACTGTTAGTTGAGGCGCCAATCGAATCGCTTGGCTATGAACTGGTGGGTATTGAATATATAAAGAATGGCGTTAATACGGTGTTACGTCTTTATATTGATTCAGAGCAAGGCATTGGCATTGAAGACTGTGAGCGTGTCAGTCATCAGGTGAATGGTATATTGGAAGTTGAAGATCCAATTAGTTCTGCCTACGCACTTGAGGTTTCGTCTCCAGGTTTTGATAGACCTTTATTTAAAGAAAGGGACTTTATACGCTTTACTGGCAGTGAAGTTAAAATGTCAATGAAACTGCCAATACAAGGTCGTAGAAATTTTAGAGGGATACTGCAAGGATTTAGTGATGGCGATATTCTAGTTGAAGTGGATGGCGAAATTTATGAGCTACCTTTGACTAAATTATCTAAAGCAAAACTTATTGCTTAAAGCGTATCAGTATCGGTTGATGTAAAACGTTAGCGTTGGGTTAAAAAGAGTGGGGAATCCACTGGGGGCATAATGAATAATAAAGAAATTTTACTGGTTGCAGATGCTGTATCTAATGAAAAAGGAGTTTCGCAAGAAGTTATTTTTCAGGCAATAGAAGCTGCTTTAGCAATGGCAACACGCAAGGCAAGTGGCAATGAGATGGATGCCCGCGTAGTGATTGACCGTGAAACAGGCGATTATGAAACTTTCCGTCAATGGAAAGTGGTTAATGATGATGACGATGAATTTGAATCACCAGACCTCCAAATTAAATTAACTTATGCATTACTTAAAGAGCCAGATATTGAACTGGGTGACTACATAATGGAACCTATGGAATCGGTTGCATTTGGTAGAATTGCAGCCCAAACAGCCAAACAAGTAATTGTACAGAAAGTACGTGAAGCAGAACGTGCACAAGTGGTTGAACAATATCAAGAAAAAATAGGAGAGATGATTCTTGGTACCGTCAAGCGTGTTGAACGTGGCAGTATCATCTTAGATTTAGGTGGCAATGCCGAAGCTTTTATTGCTCGTGAAGATATGATTCCACGTGAAAACTTTCGCAGCGGTGACCGAGTTCGTGCCTATCTAAAAGAAATTAAAGCTGAGGGTAGAGGTCCACAACTAGTTGCAAGTCGTGTGGCTCCTGAATTATTAATAGAGTTGTTTAAACTTGAAGTACCTGAAATCGGTGATGGCATGATCGATGTGAAAGGGGCTGCACGAGATCCAGGTTTGAGAGCAAAAATTGCCGTAGTTGCAACCGAATCACGTATCGATCCAATTGGTGCTTGTGTTGGTATGCGTGGTTCACGCGTACAAGTTGTTACTAACGAATTAGGTGGCGAGCGTGTTGATATTATCTTGTGGGATGAAGATCCTGCACGATTTGCTATTAATGCAATGGCTCCTGCTGAAGCCATATCTATTGTAGTTGATGAAGATGCACATAGTATGGATATTGCAGTAGCTGACGACCAGCTTTCACAAGCCATTGGTCGCGGTGGTCAAAATGTTCGCCTCGCCAGCCAATTAACTGGCTGGGTATTAAATGTTATGTCAGCTGCTGATGCAGATCAAAAAGCAGAGTCGGAAACAAGTGAACAAATTGAATTATTCATGAAAGACTTAGATGTTGATGAAGATGTAGCATTGATTCTGGCTCAGGAAGGTTTCTCTAGTTTAGAAGAAATCGCCTATGTCCCCGAACAAGAGATGTTAGAAATTGATGAGTTTGATGCCGATATAGTAACTGAACTACGATCACGAGCACGTGATATTTTATTGACAAGAGCTATTGCCAGTGAAGAAAAACTAGAATCTGCAGAACCGGCTCAAGATTTACTTGATATGGAAGGCATGACTAAAAAATTGGCGCTAACACTAGCAAGTAAAGGTGTTATTACACTGGATGATTTAGCGGACCAATCTGTTGATGAATTATCAGAGATTGAAGGTCTTGATCCAGAACAAGCCGCCGTACTAATCATGAAAGCAAGAGAGTCATGGTTTGCCGATGAACAAACAGATGCGGGAAAATAACCATGAGTGATATGAAGGTTAAAGATCTAGCAGGTACTATAGGTATCAGCGAAGCACGATTAGTCGAACAGTTAAATAAAGCGGGTATTAAAGTATCAAACGCTGAAGATTCGATTACCGAAGAACAAAAACAATCGTTATTAAGCTTCTTACAACAACGGCATAGTGAAGATGCTGAAACAAAAGCGTCTGAGCCAAGAAAAATAACACTGAAACGTAAATCAACCAGTGAAATAAAAGTCGGTGGCGCTGCTCGAAATGGTGGCAAAAGTGTCAGTGTAGAAGTACGTAAAAAACGGACCTATGTGAAATTGTCTCCAGCGGAAGAAGCTGACGCGGCGGCTGAATTAGTTCGTCAAGCAGAAGCGGAACAAAAAGCGATACAAGATGCCGCTTTAGCTGAACAGCAACAAGAAGATGAAGCTAAACGTAAGCTGGAACAAGAAAATGCGCTTAAGGCTAAACAAGAAGCTGATTTAGTTGAACGCGAAGCGGCTGCAATAAATGCAGCTGTTGCAGCTGAAAAGCAGGCCGATGAAGAGGCTCTGCTTGCTGCTGAGGAAGAAAAGCAAGCTTTAGCTGAAGAAGCAAGAATTAAAAAAGAGGCTAAGGTTGTTAAAAAACCAAAACCCGAAGCTAATACGCTAAAAACTGAGCCTGCAGCACCTGCTTTATCAGCATCACAAATAGCGCATAAAAAGCTTGAAGATGCAGATGCTAAAAGACGTGCGGCTAACTTAGCACGAGTTGAAGCAGAGCGTGCTTTGATCGCTAGAAAACAAGCAAGAATCGAAGATGCTAAATTAGAAAAAGAACAAGCAGTAGCCAAAGCAGCTGCAGAAGTTGTTGCTAAAGAACAAAAAGTGGCACGTGCTAAAGCTAAAACAGAAGAAAAAGCGAAAGAAACTAAAGCTACTCCAGCTTCTAAAGATGCTGCTGCTCGTAAGGGTGGACGTTATACCAAAGGTGCGACGACTGAGCGTAAAGAGCTACATGTTTCAGATGGTAAAGGCCGACGTAAGAAGAAGAAGGGCGCGCATGCCGTTCAACAGAAATCTACTTTGATGGAAGGCTCTGAAGAACATGGTTTCTCTATGCCTACCGCGCCAACCGTTCATGAAGTCGATGTGCCTGAAACTATCAGTGTTTCTGACTTAGCATTACGTATGCATGTTAAAGCCGCTGAAGTTATTAAGGCCTTGATGGTATTGGGTACGATGGCAACAATTAATCAGGTGTTAGACCAAGATACCGCAGTTATCTTGATTGAAGAAATGGGTCATATTGCTAAACCAGTACAAGAGAATGAAGTCGAATTAGCGTTATTAGGTGCTGAAGTCGAAATGGGTGAAGCGGAGCTTCGTGCTCCGGTTGTTACAGTTATGGGCCATGTTGATCACGGTAAAACATCATTACTAGATTACATTCGTGCTACCAAAGTAACCACTGGTGAAGCGGGAGGTATTACGCAGCATATAGGTGCGTATAAAGTAGATACAACTCGTGGTCAAATTACTTTCTTAGATACACCAGGTCATGCCGCCTTTACCGAAATGAGATTACGTGGTGCTCAAGTGACGGATGTCGTGGTCATCGTGGTCGCTGCAGATGATGGTGTTATGCCACAAACGATTGAAGCGGTTAAGCATGCTAAATCGGCTAATTCTTTATTAATTGTTGCCGTTAATAAAATGGATAAGCCAGAGGCTAATCCTGATCGTGTTAAACAAGAATTATCTAATCATGATGTTTTACCAGAAGATTGGGGCGGTGATGTTCCTTTTATACCTGTATCAGCATTGACTGGTGAGGGCATTGACGACTTATTAGATGCCATTTCATTGCAAGCTGAAATGCTAGAATTAAAAGCGCCAGCTATTGGTCCAGCATCTGGCGTAGTGATTGAAGCTCGCCTTGATAAAGGTCGCGGTACAATTGCAACTATCTTAGTTCAGAAAGGTACCTTGAAAAAAGGTGATATCGTTATTGTTGGTCAAGAATATGGACGTGTTCGTGCCATGTTTAATGAACAGGGTGAAGCCTTAGCAGCGGCCGGTCCTTCAACCCCAGTTGAAGTGCTTGGTTTGTCCGGCACACCTGCTTCTGGTGACGAATTACAAGTGGCTTCTGATGAACGCAAAGCACGTGAAGTAGCGATATATCGTAAAACAAAAGCGCGTGAATTAAAAATGGCTCAACAACAATCTGCTAAGTTGGACAATATGTTCAATCAGATGGAATCAGCTGATATTAAAACATTGAACATTGTAGTTAAAGCTGATGTTCATGGTAGTGCTGAAGCAGTGAGTCAAGGTTTGCTTAAATTATCTGCAGATCTAATTAAAGTGCATATTGTTTCTTCGGGCGTGGGTGGTATTAACGAGACTGACGCACAATTAGCGGCGGCTTCTAATGCTATCTTGATTGGTTTTAATGTACGAGCTGATAATGCTGCTCGAAAAGTAATTGCTGAAAAAGGCCTAGATGTTCAATACTTTAGTATCATTTATGACTTGCTTGATCTAGTAACACAGGCAATGACAGGTATGCTCGAACCAGTTTATAAAGATGAAATTATTGGTCTAGCTCGTGTTGATGATGTCTTTAGTTCACCTAAGTTTGGTGATATTGCTGGTTGTTTAGTCACAGAAGGCACAATCAGACTATCAAGCCCTATTCGAGTATTACGTGACAATGTTGTGATTTACGAAGGTGAGCTTGAATCACTACGTCGATTTAAAGATGATGTTAAAGAAGTTCAATCAGGTGTTGAATGTGGTATCGGTGTTAAAAACTATAAAGATGTTAAGCCCGGTGATCAGATTGAAGTATTTGAACGCACCTTAGTAACAGCTAAATTATAATGGCAAGAGAGTTTAGTCGTACCAGTCGAATCAGTGAAGTCATTATGCGAGAATTGGCTCAAATGCTTCAACATGAAATATCAGATCCACGAGTTGGTATGGTGACGGTTTCTCATGTTGATGTGACACATGATTTAAGATATGCAAAAGTTTATGTGACACGACTTGGATCGGTAGAAACACCAGATGATATGGATGAATGCCTTAAGGGATTAGCTCGTGCATCTGGATTTTTACGCCGTGGCATAGCAAAACGTGTTGATTTACGGATTGTGCCTGAATTACGTTTTTATTATGACAAGTCATTAATTCATGGTTTTCACATGGATCAGTTGATCGCAGAAGCAAATACTGATTTGACTGATGAACCTGATACTGACGATAAATAAGTATCACGATGGGACGCCGTAATAAAAAAGGTCGTGATATCACCGGCATTATTATTATTGATAAACCGACAGGACGAAGTTCTAATCATGTATTACAGCAAGTTAAACGTTTGTTTAATGCAAATAAAGCAGGTCATACTGGCAGTTTAGATCCTTTAGCAACTGGGGTGTTACCGGTGTGTTTAGGTGAAGCAACCAAGGTCTCATCTTACCTGCTAGATTCAGATAAACGTTATCATGTGACTTGTCAATTAGGTGCAGTGACTGATAGTGGTGATTCAGATGGTGTTGTAATGTCGACCAGTGATATTCCTGAATTTACTGAGCAAGATTTACTGGCATTATTACCTGCTTTTATCGGTGAGCTTGATCAAGTTCCTCCAATGTTTTCAGCATTGAAACATAAGGGCCAGCCGCTTTATAAATTGGCTCGTCAAGGCATAGAGATTGAGCGTAAATCACGTCGCATCAGTATTTATGATATCAAGTTATTGGCTATTACCGCCGATAGTTTCACCGTAGATGTGCAGTGCAGTAAGGGTACTTATATACGAACATTAGTCGAAGATATTAGTCATGTTTTGGGCTCGGGTGGCCATGTGATAATGTTGCGTCGTGTTGCCGCTGCGGGCTATTTGGAACAACAAGCTGTTACGATTGAGCAATTAATTTCTAGTGCTGAAAATGGATTGCCATCACTAGATGAGTTTTTATTACCTGCCGAAGAGGCTTTAGATGATTGGCCGTCCGTTTTTTTAGCAGATTATATGGTTACTGCGATCAGACAGGGCCAAGCTGTTCAGGTTGAACAAACGTTCGAACGCGCAAATGTTAGATTATTTGATCCCCAGAAAAAATTCATTGGTTTAGCTGAAATGAATGAGACTGGGAATGTACAACCAAAGCGAGTTTTTGTTGTGGCAGAACCTCAGTAAAATTATTGTTTATATTGAAAAAACTGGGTAAAATATTATCCTTTTAAAAGGTTGGGTATCTTGGTTGTCATTGCTGAGATATGCCAGAATTTAGCTCGTAGCAAAATATATAAATGCTACACAAAAAAGTTGGAGTTTTTAATGTCATTATCACTAGAACAAACAAAAGAAGTTGTCACTAAATATCAGCGTTCGGAAACAGATACTGGTTCAGCTGAAGTACAAGTTGCTTTATTAACAGCACGGATCTTAGATCTAGCTGAACATTTCAAGACTAATATTCATGATCATCACTCACGCCAAGGTCTTTTAAAAATGGTTAGTGGTCGTCGTAAAATGTTAGATTATTTGAAAAATAAAGATATCATGCGTTACCGTGAGCTAATTGCTAGTCTAGGTTTACGCCGCTAAGCATCGTTTTTAGCGATACAGAATATGAATGAAATTATGCTTAAATCAATAAACGATAGCAGGCTTTTCATTTAAAATATGCCTCTGAAGCCTTCGGTTTCAGGGGCATATTTGTTTTTAGGTTTTAAAATTATCAGACGCTGCGGAATAAGCCGTCAGCATCATTATCAGTAAAGAGAAAGGAACAGAATAGTGAATTCAGTAAAAAAGACAGTCCAATATGGCGACCATATTTTAAGTCTTGAAACCGGTAAGGTAGCTCGTCAAGCAGGTGGTGCAGTCATTGCCAGCTTAGGTGAAACGTCAGTATTAGTTACCGTCGTTGGCAAAAAGAATGTTCAGCCAGGCCAAGGTTTCTTTCCTTTAACGGTTAATTATCAAGAACGTACTTACTCTGCTGGTAAGATCCCTGGTGGATTCTTTAAACGTGAAGGTCGCCCTTCAGAAAAAGAGACATTAACATCTCGCTTGATCGATCGCCCATTACGCCCTTTATTTCCTAAAGGCTTTTTGAATGAAGTTCAAGTGATTGCTACAGTAGTTGCACTTGATCCTGCAATCGATCCTGATATTCCCGCAATGATAGGTGCTGCAGCGGCATTATCTATTTCAGGCATTCCTTTCAACGGCCCGATTGCTGGTGCACGAGTTGGTTACATTGAAGGTGCTTATGTATTAAACCCAAGCAAAGAACAGTTAGCAGTAAGTTCATTAGATTTAATTGTTGCAGGCACAGATAGTGCTGTATTAATGGTTGAGTCAGAAGCTTCTGAATTACCTGAAGAAGTGATGTTAGGTTCAGTCATGTTTGGTCATGAGCAACTGCAAACTGCGATTACCTTAATTAAAGAGTTGCAAGCAGATGCAGGTAAAGAAGCATGGGATTGGTCTTTACCAGAAAAAGACGGCAGCATTTATGATGATGTTAAAGCTAACGCCTTTGCCGGTATTGAAGCGGCATATACCATTGGTGACAAACTAGAACGTCAAGATCAATTGGCTATTATTCGTGATCTTGCTGTTGAGACATTAGCCGGTGAAACATCTACCTTTTCATCTGAAGATGTTAAATCATCATTTGCTAAATTAGAAAAAGAATTGGTGCGTGGCAGAATCATTGCTGGTGAACCACGTATCGATGGTCGTGATACTAAAACGGTACGTAAAGTAACGGTTGAAACAACAGTCTTACCTCGTGTACATGGCTCCGCATTGTTTACACGTGGTGAAACACAAGCCATTGTGGTCGCGACATTAGGTGCTGAACGTGATGCACAAATGATTGATGCTGTTGAGGGTGAATATCGCGATCGTTTCATGTTGCATTATAATTTTCCTCCATTTTGTGTAGGCGAAACCGGTTTCGTCGGTTCACCAAAACGTCGTGAAATCGGCCATGGTAAATTAGCAAAACGTGGGATCCAAGCAGTTATGCCTTCTGCTGAAGAATTTCCATATGTAGTGCGAGTGGTATCTGAAATTACAGAGTCTAACGGTTCAAGCTCAATGGCTTCTGTATGTGGTACTAGCTTGGCATTGATGGACGCAGGTGTACCTATCAAGGCCCCTGTAGCTGGTATTGCTATGGGACTAATCAAAGAAGATAACAGTTATGCTGTATTAACTGATATCTTAGGTGATGAAGATCACTTAGGTGATATGGACTTTAAAGTAGCAGGTACTGAAAAAGGTATTACTGCACTTCAAATGGATATCAAGATCGAAGGTATCAATGAAGAAATCATGCGTACTGCACTAGCTCAAGCACGAGATGGTCGTTTAACTATTCTAGAAACAATGAATGCTAATCTTGCAACACATCGTCAAGAGATGTCTGAATTTGCACCACGCATCATTACCATCAAAATTAATTCAGACAAGATTCGTGATGTTATTGGTAAAGGTGGAGCAACTATACGTGCCTTGACTGAAGAAACGGGTGCAGTTATCGATATTCAAGATGATGGCACAGTGATGATTTTCTCTTCTGACTTTAATGCTGGCCAAGATGCGCTACGTCGTATTGAGCAAATTACTGCTGAAGTTGAAGTGGGTCAAATCTACGAAGGTCGTGTTGCTAAACTAATGGACTTCGGTGCATTTGTAACTATCTTACCGGGCAAAGATGGCCTTGTTCATATTTCACAAATCTCTGACGAACGTGTTGAAAATGTAAGCGATAAATTAACCGAAGGTGACACAATTCAAGTCAAAGTACTTGAAGTTGATCGTCAAGGTCGTATTCGTTTAAGCATGAAAGCCGTTAATGAAGAATCAAGCGAAGCATAAGCTTTACTTGGCATGATTGAACTAAACTTAAAAGCCCCGATAATCGGGGCTTTTTTGTGTCAAAATGTCGAACATGAAGTTATATAATTATTTTCTGTTATTATTTGTATTGTGTTGTCTATCGCCATTAAAAGCGAGTGAGATCCAGATTGCTGCGGCCTCAAATTTACGTTATGTTCTACCGCTGTTGATTGCAGAATTTAAACAACAATCAACACATCACATTAACGTGTCTTACGCTGCCTCCGGAACACTGACTACACAAATTCAATATGGCGCACCTTTCGAAGTATTCTTCTCAGCAGAACCCTCATACATTGTTCGATTAACTGAGCGAGGCTTAATTAAAGGTGAAGTGATTGATTTTGCACAAGCCCAAGTGGTTTTATTTGCATCGAAGCAATCAGTTTTAAAGTTAGATGTGGATTTAAACAATATCAAACTTGCATTAGAACAGGGCGCATTAGGAAAAATCGCTATTGCTAATCCGATGCACGCCCCATATGGTCAAGCGGCACAAACTTTATTACAAAAAGCTGAGATCTGGCAGAAAATTCAACCACATTTATTGAATGCTGAAAATGCCTCTCAAGCATTACAATTTTCATTAGCTAGTCAAGTAGATGCTGGCTTTATCCCCTATTCTTATATGCTGCAACCACAAATCTCATCAAAAGGCCGCTATATCAAACTCAAACTAACCTTACCCCAGCAAGCAGTATTGATACGTGGAGCTTCGGCTGAAGCTAAGCAGTTTATAGGATTTATTCAAACAGAACCGGCAAAGGCAATACTTAGAATGCAAGGTTTTATAACAGCAGGAAAGGCATTGTAAATGGATTGGCAGGCCCTGCAAGTATCGATTATGCTAGCTGTACTGACCTGTATCAGCCTATTGCCTATAGGTTTAGCTTTGGCCTATTTATTAGCAAGATCTCACTTTATCGGCCGTGAATTCATAGAAGCTATTATTACATTACCATTAGTGTTACCACCGACTGTATTAGGCTACTTTTTATTAGTGGGAATGGGTGATGACAGCCTTATAGGCGGCTTATTTGTCACTTTGACTGGAGACAGTTTGGCTTTCTCATTTGTAGGTTTATGGTTTGCATCGATCATCTATAGCTTGCCCTTTGCGGTTCAACCAATGCTGCGAAGTTTAGAACAAATTGCACCAGAATTACGCGAAATGTCATGGTGTAGTGGCCTGTCTAAATGGAAAACCTTTCTCAAAATAGAATTACCACTAGCTTGGCCTGGCATTATAACCGCCATGGTGCTGACTTTTTCTCACACCTTGGGTGAGTTTGGTGTGGTATTGATGATTGGCGGTAACATTGCAGGTGAAACACGCACTTTATCGATTGCTATTTATGACAGTGTATTGGCGTTTGAACACCAACAAGCTCAGATGATGTCATTAACCTTATTAGTCATTGCCTTGGTCACTATTACAGTGGTCTATACCTTTAACCGACGACAGCGTCATTTGATGCGTTTATAAGATGTTAGAAGTATCACTTACTGATTCACGTCAGCCATCACTTAAGGTTGAATTTAGCTGTGCTTCTGGCCAGTTGCTGGCCTTAGTGGGGCCATCAGGTGCTGGTAAGTCGACGGTACTGCGCTGTATTGCTGGCTTACATAAAGCATCGCAGGGTTCAATTCGTAGTAATCAGCGAGATTGGTTTAATAGCGACCACAAAAAAAACTTAACACCACAACAGCGCCGAGTAGGATTTGTTTTTCAAAATTATGCCCTATTTCCTCATCTAACGGTTGCTGACAATATACAACTAGCTTGTTCAGATAATACTGATAAAAAGTTAGTCGAAGATTTATTAAGCAAAGTGCGTCTTCATGGTCTGGGTCATCGATACCCACATCAATTATCTGGTGGTCAACAACAACGGGTGGCCTTAGCTCGTGCCTTAGCAAGAAATCCTGAAGTGTTGTTATTAGATGAACCGTTTTCTGCCGTTGATAAAGTCACTCGACGTAAACTGTATCTTGAGTTGAATAGCTTACGTCGTGAACTCGAAATGCCGATAATTCTAGTGACACATGATCTAGATGAAGCAGCTATGTTGGCTGACACTATGGTTGTTATTCATCATGGTCAAACCTTGCAACAGGGAACACCATCACAGTTGATTTGTCAGCCCAATACAGTCGCTGTAGCTAAATTAGTTGATGTAAGAAATTTATTTGAAGGCGAAATAATTAGCGAGCAAGACGGTCTTAAATTGCAGTGGAATAATAAGCTGTTAACGTTGCCTGTTCAAAAAAATATTGAGCAAAAAATGTTTAAATGGACCATTCCGCCCAGCAAGGTCATTTTACACCAACGGGTTCGGCCTTCACGTGGCGAGCAAGAAAATCCAGTTAAGGGATCTATCGTTGATTTACTGACATTAAGGGGAATTACCACTGTATTAATAGCCGTTAATGGGGCCGATAATGTAATTATTCAAATGGATGTATCCGAACATGTTGCGGTCAGAAATGATTTAAAAACAGGTGATGGAATTACAATATCATTAATTGCTGAGTCAATTCATTTGATGGCAATAAACACATAAGTGCACTTTAATGACTAAATTAAAGCAGCATTACCCTTATCTATAGAAAGCGGTATGCAGGTAATTTTGATTTTAATAGTTTACCTCCATTTGTAATGAATATTATTAGAAAGTCTCATTGAAGAATAACTTACTTATCTAGAGTTAGCCCTAAATTTCTATTGGCAGGTTGAAAAATAAACCTAAGCGATATTCCTGTCAGGATACATCCTGCCATTACAGATGCCATGGGCAGTGGTGTACCATCACCTAATATGCCAACAAGTGTGCCTGTTAAGGCTCCAGCTCCAAAACCACTGGCGCCTAATAGTGCACTAGCAGTGCCGCTGTTATGGGGGAAAAATTCAATCGTGCTTGATATTGCATTAGACACAATAAGGCCTTGACTGCCAACAAATAACATTACTAATACCACCACCACTGCCAATTCGTGCATAGAGAATAATAGTATGTAGCTTAGCAGTACTATTCCGGAAATCAGTTGAATTAGTTGTCCTAGCGATAAAAGTTGATGCGCCTCATAATGTTTGAGTAATAAAACATTAAGTCGATTGGCTGCAATCAGGCTGATAATATTGGCACCAAATAAAAAAGGAAAAAAGACCTCGCTCACTTCAAAATAGCCCATGTATACAGATGGTGAACTCGTTATAAAGGCAAACATTCCTGCCGATGAGCAGCACATGGCGAATATAAACCCAAGTGCTCTTCGGTGTTTCAAAACGATGAGATAACGTTGGACTGTACTTATTTCATGAGTGTGTTTAATTCTCGTTTCTGGAATGTGTCGAAAAATAAATAGGCTGATCGTTACCGTATATATAAGTAGGAATATAAAAATACTATGCCAGTCACTGAGGTGAAGAATAGTGCTACCCATCATGGGTGCAAATAATGGGGCAAGCATCATGATCATAGCCATATGGGAAAGGTTACGTGCGCTATCTTTGCCGCTGCTAATATCTCGAATAATAGCGCTTGAATTGACGATAGCTATACCGCCGCCAATAGCTTCAATCACGCGAAACAGTAATAGGCTTGCTAGTGATGCACTGAAGATTATGCCGAGGGTGCCTAATACAAAAATCAGTAAACCAGTAAAAATGGTTAATCGTCGACCCATATGATCAGAAATTGGGCCTCCAATTAGTTGACCAAGACTAAAGCCTGCTAAAAATAGGCTAAGAGAAAACTCTATATCATGGATAGAAGTATTAAAACTGATAGCCATTGTTGGAATGGCAGGTAAGTATGCATCAATCGCTAGTGGCCCTAAGGCAGTTAAGGCCGCTAATAAAATTAACACGTTGGCTATTGATAGCGGAGTTGATTTCATTGTTAGTTGCATGCATAAGCAGAATGAGGTGTGAGATAGTCTACGTCAATAATAGAGGAGTATGAATTTATTTCAGTTTTAGTTGTGAGTCGCTATGTTCTGTTTGTGTAACTAAGTTAGATCAGCGAAAATAGACACTTGCCCGATAACAACAGTCATTTATGCTTTTGTGCATAAACATAATTATTAAGTTAGGAATTCATGTCAAACGCACAACTGCAATCTGAAGTATCTATAAGACGAACTTTCGCAATAATTTCTCATCCTGACGCGGGTAAAACTACAGTCACAGAAAAACTTTTGTACCTATCAGGCACTATTCAAGCAGCAGGTAGCGTTAAGTCGCGCAAAACTGATAGGCATGCAACCTCTGATTGGATGGAAATGGAAAAAGAACGGGGCATTTCGGTGACTTCATCGGTGATGCAGTTCGAACATAATGGACGTATTGTCAATCTACTTGATACGCCAGGACATGCTGACTTCTCAGAAGATACTTATCGTACCTTAACGGCGGTTGATTCAGCATTGATGGTGATTGATATTGCCAAAGGTGTTGAAGAACGAACCATTAAGCTGATGGAAGTGTGTCGCCTGCGAGATACCCCCATTTTGACTTTTATCAACAAAATGGATCGCGAAGGTCGTGATCCGATTGATATTCTTGATGAAGTTGAATCTATCCTCAACATTAAATGCGCGCCAATTACCTGGCCAATTGGCATGGGAAAATCATTTAAAGGCATCTTTCATTTAGAAAAAGACAGTGTACATTTGTTTGAACCACATAGTGATAAAGTCGGTGAAATTATTCAAGGTTTGGATAATCCACGTTTAGATGAATTATTTGGTTCACTGGCTGCAGAATTGCGCGAAGAAATTGAGTTGGTTCGTGGTGCTAGTCATCAGTATGATCAAGCTGCCTTTTTATCGGGTGAGTTATCCCCTACCTTTTTTGGTTCGGCAATGAACAATTTTGGCATCACCGAATTAATGGACTCGTTTGTAGAAATTGCTCCAGCGCCACAAGGCCGCGCCACAAAAACACGTATGGTTGAATCAGATGAAGAACCGTTTAGTGGTTTTGTGTTTAAGATCCAAGCCAATATGGATCCAAAACATCGCGATCGTATTGCATTTATGCGTGTTTGTTCGGGGCAATATAAAAAAGGCATGAAGTTACACCAGTCGCGAACAGGAAAAGATATGGTCATTGCCAATGCGGTGACCTTTATGGCTGCAGAACGAGCTCAAGCTGAACAAGCATGGCCGGGTGATATTTTAGGTTTACATAATCACGGTACGATTCAGATCGGAGATACTTTCTCGCAAGGGGAAGATATGCAGTTTACTGGGATCCCTTACTTTGCTCCTGAATTATTCCGTCGTGTACGCCTAAAAGACCCCCTTAAGATGAAAGCCTTATCCAAGGGTTTACAACAATTGAGTGAAGAGGGTGCAACACAGTTATTTAGACCATTAGCAAATAATGATCTTATTCTTGGTGCTGTCGGTGTATTGCAATTTGATGTGGTCGCACATCGCCTTAAAGGCGAGTATGGCGTTGATTGCGGCTATGAAGCCGTACAGGTTTATACGGCTCGCTGGGTATATTGTGATGATGTTAAAAAGTTAGAAGAATTCAAGACTAAAGTAGCATTAAACTTAGCTTTAGATGGTTCTGGTGGTCTGACATATATCGCTCCAACCCGAGTTAACTTAGATTTAACCATGGAACGTTGGCCGGAAATCGAATTTAAATCAACCCGCGAGCACACTTAGAATAATTGACTTGCTTTTAAGAGGCTTTCTCAAGCAGAATAGAAATCAACGATATCATTCAACAAAGAGGGCGGAGCAATGAAAGTTAGAGCAATTACTAAAAATAAAGGTAAACCAGTTATTGGTTTGACCCCAAGTGATTCACTTGATCTGGCGGTCACTCTGATGATGGATAATCGCATTGGTTCCTTAGTGGTCACTGATAATGGCAAACTAGTAGGGATATTATCAGAAAGAGATTTGCTTAAAATATTACATCAAAAACAGGCGATGTGGTCACCGATTACGGTTGCCGATGCAATGACAGCAAACCCCTTTGTTTGTCAGCCCGACAATACCTTGGAAGAAGTAATGAATATTATGGTAGATCATAATATTCGCCATTTACCGGTTGTTTATGAAGATACATTAGAAGGGATGTTATCGATTACGGATATAGTGGAAGAGTTACTTAAAAAAGCCAAGTTTGAGAATAAACTACTTAAAAATTATATTCAAAACTGGCCGGATGCCGATCATAGTGATGCTCAAGCTTAATACTAGGATTTATAAGCAAAAACTATAGGGGCTGGACTCAATCCAGCCATTTAGCCATCAGTTAGTTTGAAGGCAATAGAACGAATATGCTCCATTTCGTCGCGTAATTTGCCGGCTTCTTCAAACTCTAAGTTCTGAGCATGGCGATACATGGCTTGTTCCATTTGTTGTAGTCGCTTGGCCAGTTGTTTGGGTGTTAATGCCGCATATTTAGCCTGTTCTTCAGCTACTTGAGCAATGTACTGTCGATCGTTACGTCTGGCTTCTTGTTTATCATCAATACTATTACGAATGGCTTTTTTGATGCCGGTTGGTGTGATGCCATGTTCTTTATTATGTGCGACCTGTTTTTCACGGCGCCGATCAGTTTCATCTATCGCCCGTTGCATTGAACCGGTCATTCGGTCAGCATATAAAATTGCTTTACCATGTAAATTACGTGCTGCCCGCCCAATGGTTTGAATAAGTGAACGTTCTGAACGTAAAAAACCTTCTTTATCGGCATCTAAAATTGCCACTAATGATACTTCAGGAATATCTAAGCCTTCACGTAATAAGTTGATACCAATCAGTACGTCAAATTCCCCCAAACGTAAATCACGTAATATTTCTACTCGTTCTACCGTATCTATATCTGAATGAAGATAACGTACTTTAACGCCATGTTCGCGTAAGTAGTCAGTTAAATCTTCTGACATACGTTTGGTTAAGGTGGTGACTAATACTCGTTCATTAATAGCAGTACGTTTATTAATTTCTGATAATAAGTCATCCACTTGGGTGGTCACTGGGCGAATTTCAACTTCTGGATCAATTAAGCCGGTGGGACGAACAACTTGTTCAACCACTGAACTGGCATGTTCAGCTTCATAAACAGAGGGAGTAGCAGATACAAAGATGGTTTGCGGCGCTAGTTGTTCCCATTCTTCAAAGCGTAACGGTCGGTTATCGAGGGCGGAGGGCAGGCGGAAACCATAATTGACCAGCGTTTCTTTACGCGAACGATCCCCTTTATACATTGCACCAATTTGTGGAATCATAATATGACTTTCATCCAGCACTAATAAGGAATCATCAGGCAAGTAATCAAACAAGGTGGGAGGCGCCTCATTTTGACCGCGTCCTGACAAATATCGAGAATAGTTCTCTATGCCATTACAATAGCCTAACTCCAACATCATTTCGAGATCGAAGCGGGTACGTTGTTCTAAGCGTTGCGCTTCAACTAGTTTATTATCCTTGTTCAATTCTTGTAAGCGATCTTTAAGTTCTTCTTTAATGGCATCAACCGCTTTTAATAGTTGAGCACGTGGGGTTACATAATGGGTTTTTGGATAAATCGTAATGCGGCTGAGTCTTTGTAAAACTTCACCGGTTAAAGGATCAAAGTAACTGATCTGTTCAATATCATCATCAAACAATTCTATCCGTACCGCATCACGTTCCGATTCAGCAGGGAAAATATCGATGACATCACCACGTACGCGATAGGTCGCACGGTGTAACTCGATATCATTACGTTTGTATTGTAATTCGGTGAGACGTTTTAAAACATCACGCTGGTTGATGGTTTCACCCTGAACCAGATGCAGGACCATCTCCAAATAAGAATCTTTATCTCCCAAGCCATAGATACAAGACACACTGGATACAATAATGGCATCTCGGCGTTCTAACATCGCTTTGGTTGCCGATAAGCGCATTTGTTCTATCTGTTCATTGACGGAGGCATCTTTATCAATAAAAGTATCAGAAGAAGGCACGTAGGCTTCAGGTTGGTAATAGTCATAATATGAAACAAAGTATTCAACCGCATTATTGGGGAAAAATTCTTTCATTTCACTATATAACTGTGCTGCTAAAGTTTTATTGGGTGCCAAAATCATCATTGGACGCTGCACTGCTTGCGCAACATTAGCGATAGTAAAGGTCTTGCCTGATCCTGTGACACCCAGTAATGTCTGCCACATTTCACCGTTATTAAGACCTTCGATCAATGATTTTATCGCCGTAGGTTGGTCGCCTGCGGGTTCAAACTCACTTACCAGTTTAAGTTGTTTAGCCATAGCTCTTCTGCATTATTCAGGTTTGGCGTATATTATCTCGTATTTGATTAACTTTAGACCCTCGTAGGTAAAGTATTTTTATTAATGCAAAGCGAAAATAGTCGACAAATCTTGCCCAATAGGTTTATCGACTATACTAACTTAGTAATAATTTGAATGATTAATCATGCCAGGCTTTCAACTTTTTTATGTAGAGGAATAATTGTGGATATTAAGCTTTCTAAGCGTGTGCAAAGTATTAAACCTTCTCCGACTTTGGCGATTACCGCTCGTGCAGCCGCATTAAAAGCAGAAGGAAAGGACATTATTGGGCTAGGTGCTGGTGAACCTGACTTTGATACGCCCGAGCACATCAAACAAGCTGCGATTACTGCTATAAATAATGGTCAAACAAAATATACAGCTGTTGATGGTACTGCTGAATTAAAACAAGCCATTATTGATAAGTTTTCGCGTGATAATGACCTAAACTACCAAGCTAATGAAATCTTAGTGTCTGTGGGGGGCAAACAAAGCTTTTTCAATTTAAGCCAAGCTATATTAAACGATGGAGATGAAGTCATCATACCTGCACCATATTGGGTTTCATATCCTGATATGGTTTTGTTGGCGGGTGGTGTGCCGGTTATCATTGAAGCTGGTCAAGACCAACACTTCAAAATTACCCCTGAGCAACTTGAGGCGGCAATTACACCCAAAACACGCTTATTTGTTATCAATAGCCCATCTAACCCATCAGGTATAGCCTACAGTAAGGCCGAGCTTATCGCTCTAGGTGAGGTCTTGCGACAATATCCCGATCTAATGATTGCCACTGACGATATGTATGAACATATCCTATGGACAGAAGAAAGCTTTTATAACATCGTCATGGCCTGTCCTGATCTATATAATCGTACCATGGTGCTCAATGGGGTATCAAAAGCTTATTCAATGACTGGCTGGCGGATTGGTTATGCCGCAGGCCCATTTAAAGTCATTGCGGCGATGAAAAAAATTCAATCTCAGAGTACATCAAATCCTGCATCAATCTCACAAGCTGCAGCTGTTGAGGCTCTAAATGGTGAGCAACAATGCATTCAAGTTATGTTGACTGAGTTCAAAAAACGCCATGATGTAGTGGTGGATAAATTAAATGCAATGCCGGGAATGAACTCACTGAAAAGTGATGGTACATTCTATGTTTTCCCAAATATCAGCGGCGTGTTAGCAGCTATGCCACAGTTCAAGGATGATCTGGATTTTTCCGAAGCATTATTAGCTGATACTGGGGTGGCTGTAGTTCCTGGTACGGCATTTGGCCTTAAAAACCATATTAGATTATCTATTGCTACTAGTGAAAAAAATCTTGAAAATGCCTTGAAACGTATTGCAGACTTCATCGCCTAAAATAAAGTTACGATAGTGCTTGACGACAGAAGATAAAGCGCTATAATAGCCCTCTTTCTGTTCCTCGATAGCTCAGTTGGTAGAGCATCGGACTGTTAATCCGCAGGTCCCTGGTTCGAGTCCAGGTCGAGGAGCCAACAGATTTAAAGCCCCAGCATTTAATTATGCTGGGGCTTTTTTGTTATCTAAGCAAGGGCCAAAATCATAAGTTTGTGCTTCATGGCTTACTGGCTCGGCATTATCTGACACAGATAAAGAGCCTCTTCAGATACATGCTATATTTCTATTTCCACTACATTTAGCTTTAAGTTTATTTTGCTTGCAGATCCTAAATTAGCTTGGACTTTACAATCCCAAGCTAAACCTCTGCCCAGCAAGGATGATAGTTTCTTTTCTACAAACCTTGTCAACGAGTATTGCCATAGGGGAAGCCATGTGATGGCTTTCTATAGTAGGTATTTATTTAACAGAGTTTAAGTTAGCTTAAACTTGCTAGTCTCTGCTTGACTCATTTAAAGAGCCTTTTTCTAACAAATTGGTTCAATATGAACAATCAATTGATAAATTTAGATTGTTTATTTGCTTACACACTTCTATAGTGCATTTATTTAAAATTAATACAAAGATCAAAAAATGACTACTGATAAAAAACGCCAATATTCAAAAAAAATCGTCGATGGTGCAGCACAAGCTCCTAGTCGCTCTATGTTAAGGGCTGTAGGTTTTGGTGACGAAGATTTCAAAAAACCGCAAGTGGGCATTGCTTCAACCTGGTCTATGGTGACTCCCTGTAATATGCACATTAATACTCTTGCAGACGAAGTGGGTAAAGGGGTCGATAGTGCCGGTGCCAAAAGCGTAATTTATAACACCATCACAATATCTGACGGTATTTCTATGGGCACCGAAGGCATGAAGTATTCCTTGGTATCTCGGGAAGTTATTTGTGATTCTATAGAGGCAGTATCCGCTGGCATGGGACATGATGGCATTATTGCTATTGGTGGTTGTGATAAAAATATGCCGGGATGTTTGATGGGTTTAGCTCGCTTGAATCGTCCTTCTATCTTTGTCTATGGCGGGACTATTTTGCCTGGCAAAAACCACACCGATATTGTGTCGGTATTCGAAGCGGTCGGTAGCTATGCGAGTGGCACTATTCCGATCACCGAGTTAGAGCATATTGAAAAAACGGCCATACCCGGCGCCGGATCTTGCGGTGGCATGTATACGGCTAATACCTTAGCTTCAGCAATTGAAGCGCTAGGAATGAGCATGCCTAACAGCTCTGCGCAAAATGCGATTTCAGATAACAAAAAACAAGATTGCATGGATGCAGGAAAAGCGATTGTTTATTTGCTTGAACATGACATTAAGCCGTCCGATATTATGACCAAAAAGGCATTTGAAAATGCGATCACGCTGATCATTACCTTGGGCGGCTCGACCAATGCAGTATTACATTTAATTGCAATGGCTGATGCTATTGGTGTGGAAGTAACATTGGATGACTTTGTGCGTATTGGTGAAAAAACACCAGTGATTGCTGACTTGCGTCCAAGTGGAAAATATTTGATGTCTGAATTAATTGAAATTGGTGGTATTCAACCGCTAATGAAGCGTTTGTTAGATGCGGACATGTTGCATGGTGATTGCATGACAGTAACCGGCAAAACCATGGCTGAAAACTTAGCTGGCGTATCGGATTATCCTGAAGGCCAGACTATTATTTTACCGTTTGAACAACCGATAAAAAAAGACAGCCATTTAGTGATCCTCAGTGGTAATTTAGCACCTGAAGGTGCGGTTTCAAAAATCACTGGTAAAGAAGGCTTACGCTTTACGGGTACAGCTAAAGTGTATGACTCAGAAGAGCAAGGTTTTGCCGCTATTATTGAAGGTCAAGTGATTGCTGGTGATGTGGTTGTTATTCGCTATGAAGGCCCTAGAGGCGGTCCTGGCATGCGTGAAATGCTAAGTCCTACCTCAGCCATTATGGGCAAAGGCTTGGGCAACGATGTTGCGCTTATTACTGATGGTCGCTTTTCAGGTGGCAGCCGAGGTTTTGTGGTCGGTCATATTACGCCTGAAGCATTCGAGGGTGGTGCCATTGCGCTGGTAGAAAATGGTGATAGCATTACGATTGACGCACAAAGTCGTGAGATGACACTACATATCGACGATAATGAAATGGCGAGAAGAAAGCAGAACTGGCAACAGCCAGCACCCAAATATACACGTGGACTGCTCGCAAAATATGCAAGAACAGTGAGCTCTGCTTCTACCGGGGCAGTGACGGATAAACCTGATTAAACCGCGAGTAAATAAATAGATTTAATTGTGTAGTTTCAAGCTTGAATTAGCAGGCTTTAACAAAAAATGTCGCCTATCACACTAGGTAATAGGCGACATTTCACACAATCGCTAATTAATATTTAGCACTGTCAATATTATAAATAATACCTTTTTGTTCGGCTTGAGCGCTGATTGACTCAAACAACTTACCGTCCAAAGAATTTTCTTTCACTCCATTTTCATCGACTTTTTCACTCAGGTATCGATCACGTTGACTGGCTAGTTTTTTCATGTCTTGTTCTAGTTTAAGCCGTTGTTGTTTTTGTTTAACAATATAAGCCGTCTGTTCTGTTGATGACATTGATTGTAGTGATGCTGGTAGTTCATTTTCAGGAATATCAGCTAATGCGATGCTGCCAGAACTGACTGCTTCAACTAATTCTTTATTACCTAAAAAGTTAGCTTGACCACTTTTTGATGTATTAAATGTAGCGCGTCTGGCTTTAGATGCCTCACTGGCCTCCTCATGTAATTTTTTAGTCGCGGATAGTTTTAATGCTTGTTGCTGTTTATCATTCTCATCACCAAAGTAGAGTCGTGTTTCATCTAGTTGTTCAGATAGTGCGGCTAATTTTTTGTCAAAGGGAGTGGCAATAGCAATGGCGTTGCCAGATTGTTGTACTTGGAAATAGTCACCATGACCTAAACTAGCCATGTGTAACCAAGCAGTTTTGGTATTGCTATCTTCGCCTGCTTGAATAGTATTAATGATAATACCTTTTTGTTTGGCTAGTGCCATTGTTTCTGGATATTTCACATCATCTTGATAATCCATATGAGCAGGCGCATCACCGACCAGAAAAACAACTTTATAAGTGTTTTGATCTTGATTCCATTGCATATTGTTAACGGCTTCAAATAAACCTTGGTTAACACTTTCCGGGCTATCACCACCACCTTCAGATTTAAAGTCCATCAGTTTTGCGTACATTGAATCGAGATCATGAGATAAAGAAACAGTCTGAGTGACATAGCTATCACCTCGATCTCTATAAGCCACCAAGCCTATTTTAATATCAGGGGCAGTTTGAGCCGATGCCATGGTGCTAGCAATTGACCAAATCTTTTCTTTAGCCGCATTAATAAGGCCACTCATACTACCTGTAGTATCTAATACAAATACTAGCTCTATTTTGGGATGGGCATTGACGACGGCCAAATTCGGCTTGACGACAATAGGTTCGATGATGGGTAGTGAAGATCTTGCCATAGCCTGTTGTAGGCCTGGCAGCAAAGCAACCGTGATCGCTGTTGCAGTAAATATGCTAATTGTAAGTAGTTTAGTTTTCATAAGTAATTCCTTAAATCAGGAGTAATTTGAGAGTTTTTTTATAGCAGCGTCAGCAATCTGATAGGCACTTTGAAACTTGGATTGCTGCTCAGCCTGCGTGGCGAAACTTTGTTGTTGATGGGTAATTTTATGACGTGTTATGAGACTAGGGATCATTACAAACAGGGCTTGAGTTAAGAAAAAACACCAAATCGTTAAAAATAGACTGCTGGTATAGCTGGCTACCCATACTGCAATGGCAGCACTAGATAGGGTCAACATCAAATCAGCCACGGATGCAAACAAGCTAGAGTAAAAATATAGGCTGCGGATCAACCAAATAGAGATCAGATTAATCATTACAAAAAGGACTGCTGATGGCCAAGTTAGCCAACTGGCAACGGTGATCAGTAACCAAACAGCTAACACCGTAATTCGGCCAATAGTTTCATTACTTTTATTAAGTAAATAGATAATATAACCGGTACTGATAACACTAATGAACAGCCTAATAAGGAGATTGTCAGTAAATAAAGATGACAATAAAAAGTAAGCAGTACTGCTAATAAAACTAGTAACTAAGGCAAACCATATTCCGTCAGAAAAAGTTATTTTTTTCATGACTGGCTCCATTTTTGTTTTTCATCCAAAAAAGCAACATCAACATCTTCTTCATGTACTGAAAATGAGTGCATATTTGGTGTTGAATCTGCTGTGCTGTTAGTAGCATGGCTATGAAAGATCGCCGCTTTTTGTTGCATACTGTTAAGTTGATCCTGATCTTGCTCTAACAACACCTTTAGCTCAGTACATCGCTGCTCAAGACTTAAGCCGTTTTTAGTTAATTGACTTAAACAATACTGAGACTCTAGTTTTCGTCTAATTAACTTTTTTGTTAAGGTTTCTTGGTTATTGTCAAAACAGAGTGAAATTTGTTGATCTAACCCGCTAACTGTTTGAGTTATCTCCTGTTGTTGTTTGTTATTTTGCTGCTGTTGTATGGCCAGCAGTTTTAAGTGCTTTTGCTGCTGTTCTAGATTTTCTGCCATCTCACGGATAGCCTGTTTGAGTAATAGTTCAGGTTCTTCTATCTGATCTAGTACCGCATTGATATCAGCGTGGAAAAGACGTGATAGTCGTGTAATTAAAGCCATAAGATGTTGCTCCTGTTATTCAAAATCATGGTTACTAGTTTAGGTGAGCATCAACTTTTGAAATAGGCTCCGTTTGGTAAATGTTGCTAGTGATCTTTTTACAAAAAATTTACATGATGATGAATTGAAAGATTTAGACTGTGAACATGAAAACAAAACTACACATTTTAATTGTTGAAGACGAAATTGCTATCCGAGAGGGATTGCTTGATATTTTTATTTATCACGGCTATAACGTTGATTTTTCAGCTGATGGTGCTGAAGGCTTAAAAAAAGCACTAACCGGTCTGTATGATCTAATTTTGCTTGACGTGATGCTGCCGAGTATTAATGGCTTTGAAATTTGTAATCAAGTTCGTGAACAGGATCGCGAGCAAGCTATTATTATGCTGACAGCAAAAAGTGCTGATGAAGATATTATTGAAGGCCTTTCTTTGGGGGCTGATGACTATGTTGCCAAGCCTTTTTCCATCGCTCAATTAATGTTACGGGTGCAAGCGGTGATGCGGCGAAGTCGTTCAGTGATTCATCATCAACAACAGATCCAATTGAGTGATGAACTTGTTATTGATTGCCAAAACCGCTCAGGGATAAAAGGTAAACAAGTTTTATCATTTACTGGCCGAGAAATAGATATTTTGCAGTATCTTCAGGCAAACTCTCAGCGACCTGTATCTTGTGATGAGTTGCTACATAAGGTGTGGGGTTATGTAAATGGGATCGAATTGGAAACACGTACGGTTGATATTCATATTGCAAAATTACGGCGTAAAATTGAGTCGGATCCTTCACAACCAATATTTCTGACTACGGTGCGCGGTAGCGGTTATCGCTTGTTGGTATGAGGCTGTTTAATAAAAAACTCACCGGGCGAGATAAACAATCATTACGGCGTTGGTTAGTGCTGTTTTTCCTTGCTATGGCCATACCAACTGCCGTGTTAATTCAACAATCATACAGCCGTTTAAAATGGGAATCATTTCATCAAACACAATTATCAGCAGCCGAATTAGCCGCCAGAATTGAGCAGCGATTGAGCCAATTAATTACGACAGAGCAGCAGCGACTGTTTACGGATTATTCTTTTTTAAATGTGGTAGGTGAGCGAACAGCTAACTTTTTTCAGCCTTCACCCCTGTCGAGTTATCCCGTTATTTCTGATATTCCAGGTGTGATTGGCTATTTCCAAGTCGATACTCTGGGTCAGTTAACAACGCCATTTCTGCCGGCGGCATCTGAGCAAGCAAAGGATTATGGGATCAGTGATCAGCAGTTAATAGCTAGAACCAGATTACATGATGCTATATACGCCATTTTGAGTGAGAACAGCTTAGTACAGAGTCAAGCTTTGACTAAGCATAATGTTGAACATAAAAAAGCTAAAGTCACTTCTAGTTATAGTGCTAGCAACATTTCAAAATCAAATAAATCTGCCTATGCTGAGTTATCCAGCTCAGATATAAACAAAGTCGGTGAAGATACTTTTGCAACTGAAATGACTAATATTGAGCTAGAGAAAATCGCCTTAACGGATAAAGAACCCGTATTTAATATTGAGGGTCAAGCTGCATTTGACAAGTTAAAAGATAATGCACCTAAGGCATCAAAATTAGGTAAAGAATATGACAGAGTAGAAGATTTAAAACTACAAAATAAATATCAGCAGAGTTTGGTAAATAAACAGCAAGCAAGCAAAAACCTGCTGTTGGACGACTAGACCAAACAGAAATCCTAGCAAGAAAAGAACAAGTTTATTTGCCAGAGATCATCCGTAAATCGGCGGCAAGTAAGCAGGTTTTTACTGATGAAACGAGCATTGCCAATAATTCAGCGAGACAAGAAAAATCTAAGCGACAAGATAGGACTGTGCCATTAACGATTCAAACTTTTGCCAGTGAGATTGAACCTTTCGAGTTCAGTCAATTGGAAAGTGGACACTTTGTTTTATATCGAAAAGTATGGCGAAACCAACAACGCTATATCCAAGGTGTTTTAATTGAACAACAGACCTTTTTAACAAGGCTAATTGATAAGCCATTTAATAACACTGCCTTGTCTCAAATGACCAATCTGTTAGTCGCTTACCAGGGCAATGTATTGGTATCCTATAGCAGTCAAACAAAGGATGACAGTTTGTCAGGCTATAATGCCTTAAGCGGTGAACTGCTTTATCAGACTGCTCTTGCTTCACCAGTCAACGATCTACAAGTTCTGTTTAGCATTACCCAACTTGCTACCGGACCAGGTGACCGGCTTATTCAATGGTTAGCATTGATATTAGCTAGTGTTTTGTGCCTTGGTTTTTATTGGATGTATCGGCTATCTATAGGACAAATTGATCTTGCAAATCAACAGCAAGACTTTGTTTCTGCTGTCAGTCATGAGCTTAAAACACCACTAACATCGATTCGCATGTATGGTGAGATCTTAAGAGAAGGTTGGGCTACAGAAGAAAAGAAAAAAAACTATTACGACTTTATTTTCGATGAAAGTGAACGTTTATCAAGGTTAATTAATAATGTGTTGTTAATGGCTAAACTAACGCGAAGTGTACAGAATGCTCAATTAAAGCCACTAAATGTTGCAGCGTTAATTGATGGTGTTAAATTGAAAATTTCATCCCAAATTGCTCGTGCAGGTTTTGAATTAAATCTGATTTTCGAGCAGTTTGTATAATCACCACAGATCAAAGTAGATGAAGATTGGTTTAGCCAAATTATGATTAACCTAATTGATAATGCGATTAAGTTTTCCTCCCATGCAAAGTGTAAACAGATAGATATTAGCTGTAAAAAAATGGGCGATGATCGTATTGAATTTATAGTCAGAGATTATGGGCCGGGTATAGAAAAACAACAGATGAAGAAAATTTTTCAACTATTTTATCGCAGTGAAAATGAATTAACCCGTGAGACAGTGGGTACCGGCATTGGCTTAGCGCTAGTACATCAAATGACGCTTATTATGAATGGCAAAATTGATGTGGTGAATACTGAACCGGGTGTTGAGTTTAGACTGCAGTTTCCAATATTAGACTGCAGTTTCCAATATTAGACAAATTAAGGGTGATGACGGCCAACTTTTGTCGCTTATAAAACCGTTATATATAATAGCAACTTCTTATCAGAGTCATTGCTGCTAGGCTGAGATGACGGGCCGCTTAACTGTTATTCGCTTCTTGTTTTCGATGAAGTTGATGCATACCCCATCGAGCTCTTCTATAAGCAGGGATTCACTAGTGAACCCACACATATACGCAGTCTGTCCCTCGCGACTACAGCCATCGACTTCAAGGTGTTGACACGAGGTACAAGTACCGAAAGGAGGACGACCTCTCTCTTGTGACACTTGACCGAGCATCTGTTGCAATGCATTAGAAAAATGATCTTGGGCACTGGTGGGGAGGGAGTCTGCAGCACGGACTAGAGATTCTAATGGATCGTTTGCCAGAATATTTTTGGCTTTATCAGTCAGAACCAGCCGGATACTACGTTTGTCATCCTCTGATCGCATGCTTGTCAGATAACCTTGATTGTTGAGGCTTTTGATGGTCTGTGATGCCGTACCTCGGGTTGTTGCATGGAATGCGGCAAAGGCAGATGGAGTACGCGAGAAGCGATTGGCTCTTGCAAAGTATCTAAGCACAGCCCATTGAGCTGGGGTTAGCCCCTCTACCAGACCTTCACCAGATGCGATGCGGCCTAAATGAAAGACTAACTCTGCAATAGCATGACTGTTCATTTATCAGCTCCTTAACTTTTTTAACATAGTAGCGTCTAAAAACCATCTTGACAAGATGGCTGTTTCGCTACCGAATTATAGTAGCGTTTAAAAACTAGATTGACAGCATTAGTATCGGAGCGATACTATATGTTGATAAGTTTAAGTGATAACAACTATTGGCAAGTGGGACATTGACGTTGAATTTTTCGGCATTTTGTTTGGATCCTGAGTTTATAGCAATGATATTGACTGAAAGTACAACAAAATAGGTTCAGCTTTAATTTCCAAAATAACGGCATCGATGAGGAAAACCACCATTAACATGCGGCTAATTTCATCGCATGATGGATGTTGCCTTTTGTCACAGAATACAAATTGAGAGGATACATGAATGACTGCAGATCAATTAAGAATAACTATCATGAATGGCCTGTCTTGCGAGCACATTGAAGTGCAAGGTAATGATGGTCAGCACTTCGAAGCGGTGATTATAAGTCCGCAATTTACTGGAAAAAACATGATACAACAGCATCAGCTGGTGTACCAGGCACTTGGAGATCGTATGCGCGCAGAAGTTCATGCCTTGTCCATGCGTACATTCACGCCCGAAGCTTGGGCAAAATCAGCAATTAAATAACTTTAGGGAAATTTAAAATGACCGTACAGGAAAAAATTCGTAAGCAAGTAACAGAAAACTCTATCGTGCTTTACATGAAAGGCACTCCGCAGTTTCCGCAGTGTGGTTTTTCTGGTGCAACAGTTCAAATACTCAAGGCTTGCGAGTTGCAGGACTTTGTTGCAGTGAATGTGCTAGACGATCCAGAGATTCGTGATGGGATAAAGGTCTACAGCAGCTGGCCGACCATTCCACAGCTCTATATTAATGTTTAGTTTGTAGGCGGAGCCGATATTGTGCGCGTTATGCATCAACAAGGCGAATTACAAAAATTGATTATTGCAGCAGTAGCCTAATGATATTAAAACCGATGATGACTGGGCAATCCATTTGGCAAGGTTAAGAACAATTAGATGATCAAAAATTTGACCCCGCTTTAAGGATATTGAGATGCCAAAAATAGTAGAAATTGCAGACACGCCCAATCCAAACGCAAAGAAGTTCACCCTCGACGAGCCTTTAAGTTGGGGTGAAACATACTCATTTGAAAACGTCAAAGAGGCGAAGGACAATGCACTTGCCGCAGCGCTGTTCGATATTGAGGATATTACCAACGTATTTTACGTCGATCACTGGCTTACTGTCACCAAGAGCGATGAAGCTGACTGGCTTGAGTTAGTTAGCAAAGTCAGCGAGTTGATTATTGCTGCGCCGGCAGCAGAACAACTATTGACTGCCACAGAGGTAGAAAAAACTACTGCAATTCCTGGCCTGAATTCAGTGGATCAGCACCGCTTCGATAATATTTGTATACTGATCGATGAGCAGATCCGGCCCGCGCTACAAGGCGACGGCGGCGATCTGAGCGTAGTCGGTCTTGATGGCAATCAGCTCAGTGTGCATTATCAGGGTGCCTGCGGCAGCTGTCCGAGCGCATTGTCTGGTACTCTTAGGGGTATCGAGGGTCTGGTCAAGACCATTGAACCGAACATTGAGGTTGTGGCTGTTTAGGCCTGTTCGGCAGAGAAAATTGCCTGTTGACTTGTCGTTAGTTGATACAACTGATTATCTGTGTCACGACAGTGCGGCTATATGTATGGGGATTGCTTAACAATTTATGTTGAACAAGCCCCAACTTGGCTTTGATCACTGTATTGGAACGATTAGTAATTAATGTGTAATTTAATAATGAATGTGGCTGAAGTGTTTGCAAGGTATGCTGTGCAAAATAAACGGCAGAAGAACACTGTTAAGCCGATTTAGAAGTACTAGGCTGCTTAGTGTTTTTTTATTTGGAAAAGGGCAGCTAACAATGCAAAGATAGACGACATTGTAACTGGCGGTATGACCTAACAATGCAATGTGTTATGTAGCAAGGAAACAGCCCAGATATCTAATCCACTAGGTGCCCTTATGACAAATCAACTTTCCCAGAAAACAGTGCCGACTATAGAAACGCTCGACGATCTTGCAAACTTGGCTAATTATTCACTGATAGCAACTCTTAACTGTGACCCAGACGCGAAAGAAAATGGTGCAGACCATTGGCCGCGACAAGTCTTTACAGGTCACTTTGTTCCAGTCAATCCCACCCCCATTAAAATGCCTGAGTACGTAACACACAGCAAAACTTTTTTTCGAGAACTTAGCTTTGCTGACAGCATAGCCCAAAGGGACGACTTTGTTCGCATGTTCTCTGGAGACATTTCGCAGGTTCCAGAGCCTCTGCGAAAGCTCGGCTGGGCCTGTGGCTATGCGCTTTCCATCTTCGGAACCGAGTACAACCAGCAATGCCCATTCCAAACCGGTAACGGATACGGCGACGGTCGGGCAATCTCTATCTTGGAAGCCGTGATCAATGGTCAACGTTGGGAAATGCAGCTTAAAGGGGGAGGGCAAACCCCATACTGCCGTGGTGCTGATGGTCGCGCCGTCTTGCGCTCAAGTGTGCGCGAGTTCATGGCACAGGAGCATATGTATGCTCTTGGAGTGGCAACGTCACGATCGCTAAGTTTATATGTTTCAAAAACGGATAAAGTCAAACGACCTTGGTACTCCGATGGTACGCGGTCGAAAGATCCTGACATGCTTATCGATGAGGCTGTCGCTATTTCAACACGTGTTGCACCTTCGTTCATTCGGGTCGGTCAACTTGAATTATTTGGTCGCCGTGCCCGTAACAAAGAACACTCAAATGCGATGGATGAACTGGAAAAAATTGTATTGCATACCATCGATCGTGAATACAGCGATGTCATCGATAACAAATTAAGTACTCACGAAAAAGTAGTGTTGTTGGCAGGCGAATTTCGTAACCGTCTTACGTTATTGGTAGCGAATTGGATCCGCGTGGGTTACTGTCAAGGTAATTTTAACAGCGATAACTGTGCCGTTGGTGGATTTACGCTCGACTATGGTCCATTCGGTTTCTGCGATGTGTTTAACCCACAATATCAGCCATGGACAGGTGGCGGACATCACTTTGCATTCCTGAATCAAACAGAGGCAGCAGAGCGTAACTTTCATATGTTTTGTATTGCGTTGTTACCCCTGCTGACAGCCCATCCAGAGCAACGGCAACAGCTCGAGCAAATCCACAGTGGCTTTTCAACAATAATGGAAGTTCAAATGAAGAAGATGTGGGCAGCCAAACTTGGACTAAACATTTTTGATGCTAAGCTGTTCAGTGAGCTCGAAACATTGATGGTTCAAATACCTGTTGATTATACTATTTTCTTTCGAGAACTCTCCATGTTGCCTGACGATATTAGACCCCTCAAAAAAAGCTTCTACGATGACCCCGCCGATGAGCGAGATCCTGTAGACATAGACAAACACTGGTCAGAATGGCTGACAAAATGGAAATTGCTTATCGCCAGTGAGAATATGACTAAAATGAATACTACCTCAGCGGATTCTCTTGGTGAAGTTTCTAGGCAGATGAAACTCGTTAATCCAAAATACAGTTTGCGAGAGTGGTTTCTTGTGCCAGCATATCGGCAAGCGGCTACGGGAGACTA
Source organism: Gammaproteobacteria bacterium (assembly GCA_034110895.1). Classification (GTDB taxonomy): domain Bacteria; phylum Pseudomonadota; class Gammaproteobacteria; order Nitrosococcales; family Methylophagaceae. The sequence goes on from JAWUYH010000024.1 coordinate 104,175, forward strand.
TGCGCTAGTTCGCGAGTTGCAGGAAGTGATGACACAACCCTACGCTGAGCAGTCGCAGGAGATCGATGCTAAATACTATAGACTGAAGCCATCGGAGTTGTTTGAGGTGGGTGGCTTGTCTTATTATAGTTGCTCGTCGTGATTTTTCGAAAACTAGCCGTAATTTTAAGACACACTCTGCTATTCATCAGGAGCTATAAAGTATGAGCAAAAGTACCACGCTCAACAAGATAATTCCCATCATTAACCAGCTTGCGGCAAATTCTATACCAGCCATTCCGGATGACATGGCTGCTCCTAACGGCCTTATACAGGACAGGCGTGGTCGTCCCCTTCGTGATTTACGTATTTCGGTAACGGATCGCTGTAATTTTCGCTGCACCTACTGCATGCCCAAGTCGGTATTTGATAAGGACTATCAATATTTGCCAAAATCTGATTTCTTGAGCTATGAAGAAATTACTCGTATGGCACAGCTGTTTGTTGCACATGGTGTTGAAAAAGTTCGTCTCACGGGCGGTGAACCTTTGCTGCGTAAAAATCTTGAGGTTTTAATTGAGATGTTGACAGCTGTTAAGACACTTGATGGTAAACCTTTAGATATAGCCCTCACGACCAACGCCTCCTTACTTTCCAAAAAAGCTCAGGCACTGAAGAATGCTGGTTTACAGCGAGTCACCGTTTCCCTTGATTCACTCGATGAAACTATATTTCGTGCGATGAATGATGTCGACTTTTCGGTGGCGGATGTACTAAATGGTATTGACGCTGCACGTGAGGTGGGCTTCCAAGCTATTAAGATCAACATGGTTGTCAAAAAAGGTGTCAACGATCAAGGCATAGTGGCAATGGCGCGGCACTTTAAGGGCAGCGGTCATATCGTACGTTTCATTGAATATATGGACGTGGGCTCCTCCAATGGCTGGCGAATGGATGAAGTTGTTCCCTCGTCAGAGATCGTACGTAGGATCAACTCAGAGATGCCGCTTATCGCCGTTGATTCGAACTACATCGGTGAAGTTGTTAAACGTTGGGCTTATGCAGATGGTAGCGGTGAAATTGGTGTTATTTCAAGCGTGACGGAAGCTTTTTGTTCGACCTGTACACGGGCTCGACTTTCGACTGATGGCAGCTTGTACACCTGCCTTTTTTCGCAGTCAGGCCATGATTTGCGCATGCTATTGCGATCCGGAAAAAGCGACAAACAAATCGCAGACGCCATTGGTTTTATTTGGAACCAGCGTGAAGACCAGTATTCGGAAATTCGTACCGAACAAACTATAGGCAGCAAAAAAGTGGAGATGTCTTATATCGGCGGTTGACTATTTTATTTCTACTTAAGCTGAATTCTGACGAACGATAAATGTAAAAATCAATAGGGTGTCGAGCTAAGTTATTGATATTAAATTAAAAGTTTGCTGGCGGCACAGCGCTACTATATGTAAGTTTGTACTGTGTTTTTCTAAAGCAAAGTCCTAATCGTGGGCAAATCGCATCATTGAATGCTTAGTACTCGTATATAGTAAAAATACTAGGCCTTTATTTTCCATTATAAAGCGGATCAAATTTACCCCACTTAGGTTCTGGTGGTGGTTCGGCATTGGCTCCACGTACTTGTGAATTATTTCTAGTGTACAAATTTGAATACTGACTTTTTGGCTTTACTTTAGCTTCGGGCGCTGTATCGCCATTAATTGCCTTTACTTTGGCTTTGGGCGCTGTATCGCTATTAATTGCCTTTTCACCGTCTTCAGCTACGCTTGTTTCGGCATTATTTAAATTTTCCACTCCTTCTAGTTCCATTAGCCGTTCTTTCATTCGTAAATTTTCTTCTTTTAGTGTTATGGCTGCTTCCCGTAATTCAAGGAGTTGAATTTTTTTAGAGAGAGGATCTTCATTCAAGGCAGCCGTTTCTAATAGAGTACCATCATCTTCTTCAGCCGCTGAATCTTCGATTGATTCGACCGAAGTTTCTTGCTGAGAGGGCTTATCTGATGACATAAAAAAGAAATAGGCCGTAGCCGATATAATTAATAAACTTAACACACCAATAGCAATTTTGATCAGTGTTGGTTTGGATAGGCCTTTTTTAGTTATTTCCGAGCCGTCCTCATTTGTAGAAGCCTCTTCTAAAAGTTTATCTGTCTGATTATCAGCCATTTAAATGCCTATTCTAGTAAAATAATTAAAGGAAACTTTCGCATAAATTTAGTGGTGGAGTAAAGATCGCTAAAGTCGTTATCTAGTTGGAGTTAATATCGGTAATTATATTAAACAATTGTTTGAATTTGTCTGTCATTAAGTTGGCAAAATATTAAATTTGCAAAAGCTGGAATATTTTCCCCCACAATCTAAGTTAGATTTTCTGTCAGTAGATGCAACGTCTGGCCTAAAGTTATTTTCGATAAAGCTTTACGGGACCAAAGCAGTAATAATGGTCAGCTTAAGCCGGAAGTATTAAGCCCAATATAAAAATAAGACAACTATTCTCCTAATATTTATATGTATATAATGGTGTAATAATAAACTTAAATAGATCGTTTGTCTTCCAGGAACCCTTGTGAAAGCTAAGATGTCTACCGATTATGATGAAAAAAATAAGACTAATAATATTGTTAGGGCTAATATCATTGCCACAGGCATCTCTGCAGGCGGTCGATATTGCTCTGCCTGAAATGGGGGATAGTGCGGGTGCTTTAATTTCGCCACAGCAGGAATACAAAATAGGTCAATCATTTTACTGGCGTTTGCAGCAGTCAGTTGAATTAGTTGAAGACCCCGAAGTGAATAGTTATTTACAATCCCTGGGTTTTCGTTTGGTAGCAGGTAGTGATGCACCTTCCCTGCCCTTTACTTTTTTTATGGTGCCAGATCCATCAGTCAATGCCTTTGCTGCTCCTGGTGGTTTTATAGGTATCAACAGCGGATTAATATTAACTAGCCAGCGTGAAGATGAAGTGGCTTCTGTTATGGCGCATGAAATTGCGCATGTTACACAGCGTCATTTATTAAGAAGCTTTGAACAATCAAAAAAAATGAGTGTTCCAATGACAGTGGCAATGATTGCAGCTGCATTATTAGGTGTCGCAGATCCACAAATGGGCATGGGCGCCTTTATGGCTATACAGGCTGGTGGTGTACAAGCGCAAATAAACTTTACCCGTGCTAATGAGAAGGAGGCAGATAATATAGGTATGTTAACGCTTGTTCGCTCTGGTTTTGATGCACAAGCGATGCCTACATTTTTTGAACGCTTGCAACAAAGTAGTCGCTTCTATAACAGTAGTGGGGTGCCTGAATTCTTACGGACACATCCGGTGACAACATCTCGAATTGCATCTGCACGTGGGCGAGCAATGAGTTATCCCTTAAAAAGTCAACTTAGCGATAATTTACAGTTTTATTTGATCCGTGAGAAATTGCGGGTGATGGCTGCAACAGATTTTAGCCAACTAACGCAACTCTACAAAAATGCATTGGATTTGGGAAACAGTCCAAATAGTATAGCAACACGTTATGGCTATAGTCTTGCCTTAGCTGCGCAAGGTGATTACACACAGTCGCGCATTGTTTTGCAGTCACTTATAGAGCAAGATAATGACCGATTAAGTTATCAACTAGCTTTGGCTAATCTTGAAATTGCTGTTGGCAGGTTACCGGCAGCAATAGCGATATATAATAATAACCAAAAATTATACCCTGACGATCAGGCGCTGACACTAAATCAAGTGAGTGCATTATTAAAAGCGAATTTACCTAAAGATGCGGTCAAATTATTACAAACTCAACTAGAGTTAGGCACGCCATCGCGAGCGCTTTATAAGCTATTGTCACAAGCTAAAGCTGCCTTAGGAGAGAAAAGTCAGTCTCATAGTTGGCTTGCAGAGTACTATTACAGTTCGGGCCGTTTAGAGCTGGCAGCAGATCAACTGCGAATAGCGGCAGATTTTTCAAAACGTGATGAATATCAATTAGCTAAAATAAGTTCTCGATTACGTGAATTTGAAATGACATTAGCAAAAATGGGATTGGAAGACTTTTAATGACTAAAAATAGACTGGAACAGCGCAGGACGGTTTTAAAAAACATTATTTCAACTTCCACGCTAGCTTTAGTTGCAGCCAGTGGTTTGTTATTACCGCAGCGTTTATTAGCACATTGGCCGATGGATGCATTTAATGCCCAAACAATTGAAGATGCATTAATGGCATTGCTTGGCCATGCAGATGTTGTCAATGATTCAGTAGTGCAGTTTAAAGTGGGTAGTCCACCTAGCTATGCTGTCAATGGTGCTTCGGTACCGGTAGAAATTCGCAGCACGTTAGAGGAAATCGAACGCATTATAGTATTGGTAGAAAAAAACCCTAATCCCCTGGCAATGAGCTTGGATTTTACAGCCGTGGTAAATTTGCCTTTCAAAAGTATGATTAAAATTAATGAGGACTCTTTGGTTATTGCCGTTATCAGCGCTGGTGGCAAGTTATATAAAACATCGCGTATGGTCGAAGTGGATATTGGGGGATGTGGCTGATGGGATTAGAAGCAAAAGATCGGATTCGAGTTAAACTAAAAGAAAATGAAACAAGCGTGCGGTTGTTATTAGCTCATCCTATGCACACTGGCCGTGCAAAAAACGAGACTGGAGAATTGATTGCCGCAGTGTTTATTCAAGATATTCGCTGTTGGCGCAATGACGACCAAGTGCTGACTATTAAATGTGGCACTGCAACAGCGCGTAACCCCTATTTTTCATTTCAATTATTAGGGGGGCAGCAAGGTGATAAAATCACCATTCGCTGGGTGGATAATATGGGTGCTAAAGGTACTGCGGAAACAATAGTCAGATGAGTTTAAAAGTAAAAGTACATCTATTTTTTGCCATATTGCTGCTAACTTCACTACTGGCTAGTACTGCTGTATTAGTGCGTAATGCTCGTGAATCAGTGGAAGTTGAAATGGTAGATACTATGGCAGCGGCGGCACGTTTAATGACCGTTTCGCTTTCTGGTACATCGTTAAACAGAGACGTTGGGGTCTATGAACACTTACATAAATTAGTCAAAGCGTTGAGTGAAATACGTAGCCTACACATCTTGTTATTTGACAATGAAGGATTGTTATTTGAGGGCGAACCTCAAGCGAATAGCGATACAGAGCCACCTGATTGGTTTGTTAATATATTGTTCCCAAAAGTAAAACCACTCACCAAACGTTTTGGTAATGGACATATGGTGATTTATGCTGCGCCATTGCAGGAAATTGGTGACCGCTGGTTAGATCTTCGCAGCCTTTTAGGTCTAGGTTTGGGTATATTTATTTTTGTCGGTTTATTTTTGTATTGGGGTGTCGGTTGGCTACTTAAGCCACTTGATCGTTTGTTGCTGGCATTATCTGGTTTTGAACGAGGTGATTTACATATACGTTTACCTCGATTTTCTCTAGCTGAAATGGACTTGATAAGCCAAACTTTCAATAGTATGGGCCAAACACTCGAACGTAGTATCGAAGAAAACCGTCGTTTGGCGACACTTGTCAAACAGTCTGGTGAAGCCATCTTATCGCTAGATCATGCCGGTAATATTACATTTTGTAACCCTGCTGCTGAGCGCTTATTAAGTCATCAAACAACCTTGTTAGTCGGTAAAGCGTTAGCTGATTTAGGTTTTACTGAATATCGGAGGCGAATTGCTGAGATCTTAGAAAACTGTGAAACAGTAGAAAATTTAGAGACAGGTATGCCATTAGCTAGTGGCGAGATTGCCTCAATTTTGTTTTCGACAGTTCCATTAGTAGATGCAGATGAAATAGTGCGTGGCGTTATTTGTACATTAAGAGATATTACGGAACACAAACAAGCTGAAGCAGCTGAAAATCAATTACGTGAAACACGTTTATTGACTCAACATATGGCAGAAGCTCAGGAAGCGGAACGTCGACATTTAGCAAGAGAATTACACGATGAATTAGGACAGTGCCTAACCGCTATTAAAACAGATGCGGTACTGATTCGTAATCGTAGCGAATCCTCAGAACCTAAGGTTTATACCAGTGCTCAAGCTATTATTGATGTTGCCAGTCATATTTATGATGTTGTGCATAATATGATTACTCGTCTCCGCCCCAGTCCACTCGATGATTTGGGCTTGATTCCAACCTTACAGGAATGCATTTCGGCTTGGAAACAACGGCAACCAGATATTACTTTCAAATTGAATGTATCTGGCAAATTAGATAATTTGAATGAAGCGATGAATATGACTGTATTCAGAGTTGTGCAAGAAGCTATTACCAATGCTGTTCGTCACGCAAATGCAGCAGAGATGATTGTCTCAGTGAGTAATGAATTTGATCAACAAACAGCACAAAATCAGTTAGTGATTGAGATCGTAGATAATGGGAAAGGAATGGAAATTCAAGACTTTCATTCCGATGTTGATTTTGGTTTGTTAGGCATGCGTGAGCGAGCACAAAGTTTAGGTGGGACCTTTATGTTGGAAAGTAGTTTAGGAGCAGGATTAAAAATTCATGTGACCATTCCACTAGGAGCAGATAAAATCGAATGAGTGATAATAAAACAACCGTATTGTTAGTAGATGATCATGAGTTAGTACGCGCAGGTTTTCGGCGATTATTAGAGGATGGAGATAAGCTAATTGTGGTGGCTGAAGCGGGTAGTGGTGAACAGGCCGTACAAGATTATGCCAGGTTACATCCCGATGTAGTGGTGATGGATATATCTATGCCTGGTATAGGTGGTATTGGCGCTATTGAACGCATTATTGCACGTAGTCCAGAAGCACAAATTCTTGTTCTTAGTGTGCATGAAGACAGCGTGTTTACATCTAGAGCCCTTCAAGCAGGTGCAAAGGGTTTTATACCCAAGCGAAGTGCACCAGAGGTAATGATTAAAGCGGTAGAACAAGTCGCACAGGGTAAATTATTTATTGATCCTGAAATTGCACAACAAATCGCAATGCAAAAAGTCACAGGTTCTGAAAATATTATTGATGCATTGAGTCAGCGCGAGTTTGAAGTGTTCCGCTTATTGGCCGAAGGTAAAACAGTAAATGAAATTGCTAATATTTTGAATTTAAGCCCCAAAACTGTAGGCACCCATAACACTACCATTAAGCAAAAACTGGAAGTATCTAATTCTGCCGAATTAGCACGGTTGGCGATTAGAAGTGGGATATTAGAAGCTTGAGTGATGTCGAGGAAAATCCTGAGTAACATCGATCCTTTTCCCCTAACGCTATTATTTTGAACTGCGTATAGTTTTAATCAAGGTCACGGCAAAACAAATGCTAGTGGTGTTTAATTATAAATTGATGAGGTATTTATTATGTGGACTAAACCAGAATATTCAGATATGCGTTTCGGTTTCGAAGTAACAATGTACGTTTGTAACCGTTAAGTTAAACTAAAAAAATTGATGAAAGTCTTGATATTGAATAATATTTAGGTTTTCTTAAAAATTAAATGTCATTAAGGAAAATCCTTAGTGCTATAAAGTTTTTTCCTCTAAAATTTGCTACAAGGTAGAGGTATATTAGGCAGTGCGTTAGCAAGTAAGGCGCTGCTAATGAGATGTTTCAAAAAATAACTAAAAATTACTATAACTAGGAGAAATATTATGTGGACTAAACCAGAATATTCAGACATGCGTTTTGGCTTCGAAGTAACAATGTACGTTTGTAACCGTTAATTCAAGCAAAAACACAAAAAAGCCCTGATATCGCAAGATATCAGGGCTTTTTTTTGAGCATAAATTCCAATGGCAACGATTAAGGAAAATCCTTAGATGTCGCACGGGTATTTCTGACGTAACTTGATTTACGTCGGTGTAACATTAGTAACACTTTTGGGAAATAATTCCTGAAAGTGTAAATAAACTAAATTATAAGAGAGAATTATTATGTGGACTAAACCAGAATATTCAGATATGCGTTTCGGCTTTGAAGTAACAATGTATGTCTGCAACCGTTAATATCGGTTTTTGATGAGTACTTGGGGCCTTTTTATAGGGCTCCAAGTATTTAAATGAGTAAACCAAATAACTCTAGTCACTAGCTTTATTTGATTTAGTTGTAACTCAACGGAAAAATATAATGTATATACATGTAATGGGATCAGGTGCTGGAGGAGGTTTTCCTCAATGGAACTGCAACTGCATCAATTGTAAAGGTGTTCGCGAAGGTACAATTAAAGCAACAAAACGAACTCAATCTTCAATTGCAATTAGTGCTAACGGAACCGATTGGATATTATTTAACGCTTCACCAGACATTAAGAAGCAATTAGATGATTTTCCTGCGTTGCAGCCGGCTCGAGCAGTAAGAGATACTGCCATTAGTGCGATTGTCATTACTGATGCTCAGATTGACCATGTTACTGGCATGTTAACGTTGCGTGAGCATATCGCACCATGGGAAGTTTATTCGACTGAAGCTGTTCGCCAAGATTTAACCACGGGCTTTCCTGTATTTACCATTCTCGGTCACTTCCGAGGTATTAATCATCATGAAATAGCGACTGATCAAACTCCTTTTAGAATTCCGAGTGCTGAAGGTTTGGAGTTCACGGCAGTACCACTATTAAGCGAGGCACCTCCTTACTCACCCCATCGAGGCAACACGGTGCCTGGTGATAATATTGGCATGCACATCAAAGATACACGTTCAGGTAAAAGCTTGTTTTATGCACCTGGTCTGGGTGTGGCTGAACCTCATGTACTGGAATACATGCGTAATTCGGATTGTATTTTAGTTGATGGTACGGTGTGGACTGATGATGAAATGGCTAACGAAGGCATTAGTGATAAACGTGCTAGCGAAATGGGTCATTTAGATCAATCAAGTGATGGCGGTATTATGAGCATTCTTAATGCGATGGAAAAACCACGTAAAATTCTCATTCATATCAATAATACCAATCCAATTTTGAATGAAGACTCTGCACAACGCCAAACCTTGAATAAATCTGGTATTGAGCTTGCCTTCGATGGAATGGATATTGAATTATAAGCCACGTTAAAAATTAGCATAATAGAGGAATTACAATGGCAGATAAACCGGCGTGGTCACGCGAAGAATTTGAACAAGTTTTACGTGCAAAAGAAGAGTTCTACCATATTCGTCACCCTTTGCATGTGAAAATGCATTCAGGTGAAATGGATAAAGAACAAATTCAGGGTTGGGTAGCAAATCGGTTTTATTATCAAACAGCTATACCACTTAAAGATGCGGCTGTTTTAGCAAATTGCCCTGATCGCGAAGTACGTAAAATGTGGATCCAGCGTATTCTTGACCATGATGGTTTTGAGGATGAAGTTGGTGGAATTGAAGCATGGCTTCAATTAGGTGAATCTGTAGGTTTGACGCGGGAGGAATTATGGTCTGAAGAGCATGTATTACCGGGTGTTCGATTTGCCGTAGATGCCTATGTTAATTTTGCTCGTCAAGCACCATGGCAAGAAAGTGCAAGTTCATCATTAACAGAAATGTTTGCACCTAAAATTCACAAAGCTCGTTTAGATAATTGGCCTGAGTTATACCCTTGGATTGATGAGCGTGGTTACCGCTATTTCCGTAAACGTTTGACTGAGGCTCGTCGTGATGTAGAGCATGGCCTATTCATTACGCTAGATTATTATAAAACTCGTGAGCAGCAAGAGCGAGCTGTTAGTCTTCTACAGTTTAAGTTAGATGTGTTGTGGACAATGTGTGATGCAATGTGGATGGCATATATTGAAAAACGTCCTCCTTATACCTTTGAGGTTTAATCATGAGTGAACCCAAATTTACGGCTACAAGTGTGCCAGTTTTAGCCTTAGGCTATCGCTTTCAGTGGGAAGCTGCACAAGATTGTAATGTGTTGTTATATCCAGAAGGGATGGTCAAATTAAATGGCGCAGCTGGCGAAATATTGAAACGAATCAGCGAAAACAAACAAACTGTAGCTGAGCTCATTGCTGAATTAAAAACTGCCTTTGGTGGTGCTGATTTAGATGATGATGTTTACCTGTTTTTAGAAGAGGCATATGATAATGACTGGATCAGACCAGAATAAAGCGGCCGGAAGTACCGGCGGAAACACAGGCGTTGGCGCCCATAATGATATTCGTCAGCCTTTATGGCTGTTAGCAGAACTAACTTATGCTTGTCCACTACAATGTCCGTATTGCTCAAACCCTATGGATTATGCGAACTTTAAGAAAGAACTAACAACGGAAGAATGGTTAGATGTGTTTCGCCAAGCCCGTGCAATGGGTGCAACCCAATTGGGGCTTTCTGGTGGTGAGCCACTGACTCGTCCAGATCTAGTAGAGTTGATCACTGAAGCTAGAAAAATGGGCTTTTATACCAACTTGATTACATCAGGTGTGGGTATGGATGCGGCAAAAGTAGCAGAATTTAAAGAAGCAGGTTTAGACCATATTCAAGTGAGTTTCCAAGCTAGCTCTGAAGATTTAAATGATTTGATTGCTGGCACACAAGCATTTAAACACAAAATTGAGATGGCGAAGGCAGTAAAAGCTAATGGTTATCCAATGGTTTTATGTTTTGTTACACATCGTCAAAATATCGATCAAATGGAAGACATTCTCGAACTAGCCATTTCACTTGAAGCTGATTATGTTGAATTAGCAACAACACAATATTACGGTTGGGCAATGCATAACCGTGATCAATTATTACCATTAAAAGAACAGTTAGTTAAAGCTGAGGCTGTAGCTCATCGATACCAAGATGAACAAAAAGGTAAGATGAAAATTTATTATGTGGTGCCTGATTATTTTGAAGAACGTCCTAAAGCGTGCATGAATGGTTGGGGTAACGTGTTCTTAACCATTACGCCAGATGGTGTAGCACTCCCTTGCCATGCAGCACGTCAATTACCTGGCATGGATTTACCCAATATCAGAGACGTTTCTGTCAAAGAAATTTGGGAAGATTCAAATGACTTTAATCGCTTTCGTGGTTATGAATGGATGAAGGAGCCTTGTCGTTCATGTGATGAAAAAGAGAAAGACTTTGGTGGTTGCCGTTGTCAGGCCTTTATGTTGACGGGTGATGCAGCAAGCGCTGATCCTGTTTGTAGTAAATCTTTTGATCATAATCTGATTGAAGAAGCGTTACAACGTGGTCGTTTGGAAGCAGAAAAAACAGTAACAGAAGCAAAACCTTTAGTATTTCGTAATCCTAAAAACTCCAAAAAACTGGCAGCGAGTGAATAATAACTCTGCCATATCAACGCAGGGTCTGACCAAGCAATATGGTCAGACCATGGCGGTGAATAATCTAGATTTAGACATTAAAGCGGGTCAGTTTTATGGCCTTTTGGGTCCTAATGGTGCTGGCAAAAGTACCACTATTCATATGTTAACCACCATGACTGCTGCTACGTCTGGTGATGCATGGATAGCAGGTCAGAAAATATCGGAAGATCCTGTTGCAATTAGACGCACAGTAGGTTTAGTTTTTCAAGACTCGGCACTTGATCGGATGATGTCTATCGATGAAAACCTACAATTTGCAGCAGCAATGTACAATCTGCCACTAGTAGAAGCAAATCAACGTATTGATGAACTGTTATCTGTGTTTGGTCTTCAAGATAAGCGTAAGAAAAAATTGGTGGCCTTATCGGGTGGTCAGCGGCGAGCGGTGGATATTGCTCGTGGTGTATTACACAAACCAAAAGTATTATTTCTTGATGAACCGACGATTGGCTTAGATTTACCTAATCGTCGTGCAATTTGGCGTTTTGTTGAACAATTGCGCCGTGAAGAAGGTATGACGGTTTTTTTAACTACACACTATTTAGAAGAAGCTGCGGCCTGTGATCACGTTGATTTTATTCAAAAAGGCGTACTACAACAGGGTGGGACACCTGCACAATTAACCCAACAATTAGGTGAAACTATTCTAGAGATAAGAACGGCTAATCCTGAAAGCATAAGCGCTCAATTATCTCCACTTTTTGGAACACCTATTCGTGAAGATGAAGATTTGAGTTTCAAAATACAACAAGATGATGTTGACTTCTATCAATTGCAACAAACACTAGGTGACACCATCTCATCAATGCAATGGCGAAAACCCAACCTTAATGATGTCTATTTATGGACATTTTGTAGTCCTGAACAAGGCAAAAAAATATGATTTGGCGTCCTGTAAAAGCAGTTGTAGGACGAGAAATGAGTAAGTTATTTCGTCAACGCGCACGTTTAATTAGCTCAATGGTAAGACCGATGATTTGGTTATTAGTTATTGGTTCTGGTGTTGGCAGCATGTTGCAAGGTCCCGAACAAGCAGGTTATCTAAATTTTTTAGTGCCAGGAATTTTGGCAATGACGCTATTATTTGCTGCCTTATTATCAGCACTTACCTTGGTTTATGATAAAGAATTTGGCGTGATGCGAATGATGATGATTGCACCTATAGCACATTATTGGATCGTACTATCTAAACTTATAGCCGCGACATTAACTGCAATGGCGCAAGCGAGTTTGTTATTAATATTGTTATTAGTACTAGGTTTAGTCAGCATTAAAATTGCGCTTAGCTTATTATTGCCGGCGATTTTAACGGCAATATGCTGCTCAGCAATTGGTGGTTTGATTGCTGTTTATTCAAAGAGCATTGATAACTTTGCTGTTATTATGAATTTCTTCATTTTCCCGGTGTTTTTTCTCAGTGGTGCTCTATATCCGGTCAATCAACTACCTGATTATTTGCACTATATCGTCTTAGTTAACCCATTTAGTTATGGCGTCGATTTACTCAAACACGCCGTACCTAATATACCCACTGATTTCACAGTAATCACTGATATTGCCGTATTAGTCAGCTTTTCAGTGGTGGCTATTACTATAGCCTGCTGGCAATTTTCGCGTGAATCAGTACATGAGCCTTTATTTCACCGCGCTACTAAAGGTGGTTAGTTACAAACACCTAAGCCTTTTTTCTCTAAGTAACACTGATGATATTCTTCAGCTGCGAAAAAAGGGCAGGCTGCTGTAATCTCAGTCACAGCAGGTTGGGGATAATATTGACTCTCATCAAGTGTTAGTTTAGAAACAGTGGCAAGTTTTTGCTGTTCAGCATTATGATAATATATCGCACTTCTGTATTGGGTGCCCATATCGGGACCTTGTCGGTTTAAGGTTGTTGGATTATGTAATTTCCAAAACACATCAAGTAGTGCGGTATAACTAAGCACCGCTGGATCAAAGGTTACCTCTATTGCTTCTGCATGGCCAGTAGTGCCAGTACAAACGCTTTTATAATCAGGACTGTCAGTAGCGCCAGCTGTATAGCCAACTCGGCTAGAAATAACGCCGTTTACCTGCCTGAATTTTGCTTCTACACCCCAGAAACAGCCCGCTGCAAATGTCGCAATAGTCATTATTTAACCTTAAATTATTATGGGAAAAAGCTTAAGCACTTGTATACTACTCCCATTATATTCTTAAGCCCTTATTCTTATCACTATAAATTTTTCGTTAGTAACCGAAAATTGATAAGTAAACCTTGATTAGAGACTGAAATGAGCGAAGTAGAAGCGGTAACATCAAAACCAAGTAATTTTATACGAAATATCATCAATGCAGATATTGAAGCAGGTAAAAATAGCGGCCAAGTGCACACCCGTTTCCCACCTGAACCCAATGGTTATTTACATATTGGCCATGCTAAATCTATATGTCTAAACTTTGGTTTAGCTAATGATTATGATGGGCTATGCAATCTTCGTTTTGATGACACTAATCCTCAAAAAGAAAATGAAGAATTTGTTAATGCGATTAAAGAGGATGTGCATTGGTTAGGTTTTGACTGGGCTGATCGTCAATTCTTTGCCTCAGATTATTTTGAGCAGCTTTATGCTTATGCTGTGCAATTAGTCGAGCAAGGTGATGCTTATGTCTGTGATTTAACCGCTGATGAGACCCGCGAATATCGCGGTACGTTAACTGAGACAGGCAAAAATAGCCCATATCGTGAACGTAGCATTGAACAAAACTTGGATTTATTAAGACGCATGCGTGCTGGTGAATTTGCTGATGGTAGCAAATTATTACGCGCTAAAATTGATATGGCCTCACCGAATATGAATATGCGTGATCCCGCAATTTATCGAATTCGCCAGGGTGTGGTTCATCATCAAACAGGTAACGAATGGTGTATTTATCCGATGTACGATTACACACATTGTGTATCAGATGCGATTGAGGGAGTGACACATTCAGTTTGTACATTAGAATTTGCTGATCACCGGCCCTTATATGATTGGTTTTTAGAGACATTAAAAGTGTCTTTTCATCCACAACAAATAGAATTCTCTCGTCTTAACTTGCAATATGCGATCACCAGTAAGCGTAAATTAACGCAATTAGTTGATAGTGGCTTAGTTGAAGGCTGGAATGATCCTCGTATGTCCACTATTTCAGGAATGCGTCGCCGTGGTTATCCTGCTGCAGCTATTCGTGATTTTTGTGAACGTATTGGCGTAACAAAAGCAGATAATTCAGTTGAAATGGGAATTTTGGATAGTTGTATTCGTGACAATCTTAACGAAAATGCGCCACGGGCAATGGCGGTACTCAATCCACTTAAAGTAGTGATTACCAATTATCCTGAGGGACAATTAGAACAATTAATTGCAGCAAAACACCCACAAAATGACAGTATGGGAACACGTGTTTTACCTTTTACACGAGAACTCTATATAGATAAAGAAGACTTTAAAGAAGAAGCAAATAACAAATTTAAACGTCTAGTGACCGGCAAAGAAGTACGTCTTAGAAATGCCTATGTGATTCGCTGCGACCAAGTAATTAAAGATGAAAGTGGCGAGATTATTGAGTTACATTGCAGCTATGATCCTGCGACATTAGGTGCTAACCCTGAAGGACGTAAAGTTAAAGGTGTTATTCATTGGGTTTCTGCTGATAAAGGCATTAAAGCTGAAGTTAGGTTGTTTGATCGCTTATTTACTCATCCTCACCCTGATACTGATAAATCAGTTGATGATTTCACTATTCATCTTAATCCTGAGTCTTTGCTTACACTGACTGAATGCATTTTAGAACCTAGTTTGTTGGATGCAGCAGCCGGTAGCGTTTATCAATTTGAACGAGAGGGATATTTTTGTGCAGATAGTGAACTTTGCCGAGATGGAAAGTTAGTGTTTAATCGAACTGTCACACTGCGGGATACATGGACAAATATCTAAAGAAGTAACAAGGCACTATTCTAAATAAGCAATGTCATAAATGTATAAGGTCGCGACATTAGTTAATGAGCTGTTATATAATCAAATTCTCACATAATGACGTCATTATTGTAAAATATAATATTGAAGGGCAAAAAATGGCAGAAAATTTAGATATCGCTCATTTTAATATGCTGGAACAACAAGTCCGCCCTAGTGATGTATTAGAACCTCGGGTGTTAATGGCTTTAAAGACTGTTGTGCGTGATCAGTTTGTTGATGATGAACTGTCCGGGCTCGCTTATGCGGATACAGAATTGCCAATAGGTTTTGGTCAAATGATGTTGTCGCCAGTGTTGCAGGGCCGCTTATTGCAAGCATTAAATGTTCAAGCTGATGAAAATGTGTTGGAAATTGGCACTGGAGCGGGTTATTTAACCGCCTTGCTTGCCCACCTTGGCAGTCATGTAATAAGTGTTGAAATAGTACCTGAGTTATCAGCTTTAGCGCAGCATAATTTAGCTGCTGCAGGTGTAGATAATGTAGAACTTCAGGTTGGTGATGCTTCACGGGCTTGGCCGCTAGCAGAACGGATTGATGTGATAGTGGTAACTGCTGCTTTTGTTTTTGTCCCTGATGACTATTTGCAGCAGCTACAAGTGGGAGGGCGTATGTTAGCCATTGTTGGCAAGGGTCAGAATATGGAAGTACAAATTATTCGACGTATTACAGAAAGAAAATGGCAAATGGACTCTGTCTTTGAAACGGTGGTTGCTGCAATGATTAATGCAGAAGCAAAACCAGAATTTGAATTTTAGAGAGAATATATAAATGAGATTGATGACTGCAACAGAAGTAAACGATTTGATAAGCAATAGTGATTCGCTAGTGAAAATTGATGTGCGTGAGAAGGTTGAATTAGCTCATGGCATTATGGAAGGGTCAATTCATATGCCTATGCAAGAAATCCCTGATCAGATTAACACTTTAGAACAACACAAAAATGATACAATTTTAATTATTTGCCGTTCAGGAATGCGTAGTCATCAAGTCGGTCAATTTATGGAACAAATGGGTTTCACTGATATTATTAATTTATCTGGCGGTATGAATGCGTGGGCAAAAGATGTTGATACTAGTATGACCGTATATTAAGGATAGAGAATGAAACACTTGAAATCAACTCGTTTATTGATTGCCTTATTGCTCGGCGTATTAATTTCAACAGCCACTGTGGCTAAAGATTTAATGGAGGTTTATACCTTAGCATTAAAAAGTGATCCTCAATTACTAGCAGAAGCTGCATCACGCAGGGCTGTTGATGAGTTAGATTCTCAAGCAAAAGCACAGTTTTTGCCACAATTCGACGTAAGTGCTAATACAGGCTATATTTGGCAAGAAGTCACCACGATAAATCTGACTGCTGGTAAGCGCGACTTTGATATTCATGGTTATACATTGAGTGTGACCCAACCAGTTTATCGTAAACAAAACTTTATTCAACAAACTCAGGCTGATATTGCGATTGAGGGGGCAACGGCCAGTTATTTGATTGCCGAACAAGCGTTAATAATCCGAGTATCTGAACGATATTTTGATGTGTTAGCACGACAAGATGATGTGACTTTTGCCATTGCAGAGCGCGAAGCTATTGCTCAACAATTGGAACAAATAAAACAGCGGTTTGATGTAGGCATGGCGACAATTACCGATGTAGCCGAATCTCAAGCAGCTTATGATTTAGCTAATGCTGCAGTTATTGGTACTGAAAATGAGTTAGCAAACAGTGGGGAGCGTTTAAGAGAGTCAGCTGGCAATTATATAAAAGACTTAACTACCTTGAACACTGATTCACCATTAGTAAGTCCACAACCTACTGATATCGATCAGTGGAGTGATGTAGCGCTGGCACAGAACCCCAACATATTAGTGTCTCGTAGCGAGGTCGATAATGCAACACAATCGATTAAATTACAAAAAAGTGGCCATTACCCTACATTAGATCTTGTAGGTCAGAAAAGTTATGTCAATCAAAGTGATAGTAATTTTGGAGGCAGTATTGCTAGTGTTCAACAAAGTTTGAGTCTTCAATTTAATTTGCCAATAGACGTGGCAGGTAATGTACGGTCTAGAACGCGTGAAGCGGAATACAGGTTAGACCAGTCAATGCAAAATGAAGAGCAACAACGCCGTATAGTAATACGACAAACACGTGAAGCATACAATGGTGTAATGGCGGGAATTAGCCGCGTTAAAGCGCTTAAACAAGCTGTTTCATCCAGTGAGATAGCATTAGAGTCAACAACAGCGGGCTATGAAGTTGGTACTCGTACCACAGTAGATGTGCTTAATGTGCGTCGTGATTTATTTCGTGCTCGTCGTGATTATTCACAAGCGCGATATGACTATATTGTGAATACTTTACGCTTAAAACAAGCGGCTGGGACGCTGGGCGTAAATGATGTTGCGCTAGTTAATGATTGGCTAGATAGTTAAGCTTATTAGTGCTAAAAATCCCCTCATTAGCAATGTCCAGGATAGTGTACTGGTTCTGATTGATATTCAGGAGCGGCTAACAGCTGCTATGCCTAGCGGTGTGCGTGAGCAAATAATTGAACAAGTTTTAATCTTATTGAAGGCTTCTAAACTGTTGTCTGTACCTGTGATAGTGACTGAACAATATCCTAAAGGCCTAGGGCCAACTGAATTGGCATTAAAGTCTCAACTGGCAGAATATGTACCGATCATTGAAAAAACCAGCTTTTCATCGGTCTTTGCCGATGGTTTTTTAGAGGCTATTCTAGGCACAAAACGTAAACAAATCATTTTGGTGGGCATGGAAACCCATGTTTGTATTTTACAAACAGCATTAGATTTACATCAGCAAGGTTATCAAGTTTTTGTGGTTGAAGATGCGGTTAGCTCGCGTTCAAATACAAATCAATATAATGCTTTGCAGCGAATGCGTGATGCCGGCATTATTATCAGCGCTTCTGAATCAGTACTTTTTGAATGGCTGGGTAATGCTAAACACACTCAATTCAAAAAATTAGCTCAGTTAATTTTATAAATTTACTGGTGAGATAACTGACGTTTATTGGCGATACCAACACGGACTACTTTCTCTAAGGGTTGGTCTCGTTCATATTCAGGAATACCTTTCAATTTTGCTCTTGCATAATCTAGGGCTAGATGGTGTTTAACTAGGTCAGATGACAGCTTGAAATCTTCCGTTAAGATGATATAAACCAGTTCAAATAAGCGTTTTAAAGCAATTTTCCATGAACCTCCTGCCCGAAAATACAAACTATCAGAGAGTGTCATAAAGTGATTAAAGGGTTGATCAGTCACGATGAGCGGCAGGGTATTACTAAAACGTCCCGAATTACCCAACATATCCCAAAAACGAGCAAAACGATTGACTCGTTGCATCTCACTAAATTTGATATTTAGCGTAGTTAAAATATTATAGGGTGGCTCTGGGTTAAAACGTAATTGATACGGTTCATTATGACGATTAAGAGGCGCACCACGTAAGCGTTTAAGTATACCCATTTGAATTTCGTGGGGTTTAAGTGCTAATAGCTGGTCAAAACTATCACCAAAATTTTCCAAGGTGTCACTAGGCAAACCAAAGATAAGATCGGTATGTAGATGAGCACCCGTATTTTCACGTAACCAAGTTAGATTATTTTTGGTTTTTTCATTATTTTGTTTACGGCTGATAAGATCTTGGATCTGTGGATCGAAGGTCTGTATGCCAATTTCAAACTGCAAACTATTAGCAGGGAATCGTTGCAATATTTGTTTTAATTTGTCAGGTAAGTTATCTGGTATAACTTCGAAATGTAAATATAAATCATCGGTCATTCGAGCAAGGAAAAATTCTAAAATCGCCACACTAGTGCTTATTTTGAGGTTAAAGGTACGATCAATAAATTTAAAATTACGTACACCTCGGTCAAGTAACTTTCCCATTTCTATAAAAAATTTATCGAGTGGAAATGCTGTTACTGTTTTGTCTAAGGCCGACAGGCAAAACTCGCATTTAAAAGGGCAGCCTCGTGAAGCTTCAACATAAATAAGCCGATTAAGTACATCATCATCATCGTAATAGTCATAGGGCATAATTAATTCATTAAGTGCTGTTGTTTTGCCTTTAATGAACTTTTGCGGTGGCTGCTCACCATTAAATAATTGCAGGCAAAGCTCTCGAATACTGGCTTCTCCTGGACCTGAAATCACATAATCTGCTAACTCAGCTACTTCAGGCACATCAGGATAATGACTGACTTCAGGTCCACCAAGGATCACCACCACCTCGGGTGAAATTTGTTTTAACATGGCGACGACTTTGTGGATTTCGCTGACATTCCAAATATAAACACTCAAACCAATAATTTTTGGTTGATGTGCCAATATCTGTTCTACGATATTGATAGGCAACTCTTGAATAGTGAATTCGAGAATTTTTGTCTGATCTTGCAAACCACCTAAATTAGCATAAAGGTAACGTAAACCAAAAGCGGTGTGCATATAGCGAGCATTAAGTGTGCTAAGAATGATGGGATATATTGATTGCATTGTGATATTTTATATTAATTTAGCCAACTAGATCAGTTCGATGTCTCAGGCGATGTTGTTTATTCAAAGGCAGTGGTCCATACTTTCTAAAAATACGGAGGGGAACAATCGATATGACTCAGATTTACGACTTTTCTATTAATAGCTTGCAGGGCAAGCATATTGACTTACTTGAATACAGGGGCAAGGTTATTTTGCTAGTTAATACCGCTAGTGAATGTGGCTTTACTCCACAATATGAGGGTTTACAGGCATTGCATAAACAATATAGTGATAAAGGCCTAGTCATTATAGGTGTACCTTGTAATCAATTTGGTCAACAAGAACCAGGTGATGCACAAATTATTTCTGGTGGTTGTCTTATTAATTTTGGGGTTGAGTTCCTGATCACAGAGAAGGTGAGTGTAAACGGACCGTATAGTCACCCGATTTTTGCTTATCTTCGTAATGCTTTGCCCGGTTTATTTGGTAATAAAATTAAGTGGAATTTCACAAAGTTTCTGATTAATCGTGATGGTCAACCACTTTATCGGTTTGCACCAATTACTAAACCTGCCAAGTTGGAGAAGTATATTAAACAAGCCTTGGGTTAAAAAATATTTGATCAATGGCCTTGAGTCTTCGAGCTGAACTGACTAGAAATGTCAGTAGCTACAAATTATTGATATCTAGGTAACTATTTATTTGAGTGGTCGTATTTTTACCGGGGCTTAATAAATTAGCAATATCTAAGGCCGAGACCAACTGCTGTAGAGCGGCCTTATCTGTTTCTAGCAGTTGTTCATCAGTAGAAGCAATATAGTTTTGTAGTTGACTACAGGTTTGAGCGATATCTACATTTCTGCTGCTTTCAGTGGGGCTGTTAAAGTTATCCAGTATGCTTGTAGCTTGTTGTAAAACATCAATGACCGAGCTACTTGGTTCAGTTTCTTTGTTGATGCCATAAAGCTATCAATAAATTCTGATAATTCACTTAGCGTAGATTTATCGCTAGATGTAGTAGGATAAGTTATCACACCTAAATTACTAGCTTGGTTAGTCGTTATTAGCTCATATTCTTCTAATCTGTGAATAAAGTCCTGAGGAATAGAGAATGACTGAATACTGCCAGAAAAAAACTCCTCACTTAACTTTTTGAGATCGGCATGAAATATGAATCTTATCTTGATTAATGCTGCTGTCAGATGGTGCACTTGTAGATTCAAAATTAGATGCCGAGTTAGTTGACTGTACTTGATTGTTAGCAAGCAGGCTAGTGTCAGTAGCGATGGAGTTTATAATGCTTATTGTTTGTATAACCTTTTGTTGACGCTGGTAGCGAATATACTAAATAATGGCAATTTAGAAGCCAGACAATGTCAGCAATGTATTGAAGAATAGTGATTTAAAAAGCCTTTAGCCTTTTTGTGTCTAGTATTTTTTGTATTTGAAGTTGCTATTGGGTGGCGTAAAAAATGGCTTCGTTCAGACATTGAGCCAGTTATTCCACCAAATAGCTTAGTTTTGGTGGCAATAATATAGGAATACTAGTCAAAACCTTAAAAGATTACTCATGGATGCCCTTATGCGAAGCTGAGCATCAGAAATATGGCTAGACAAGCACTTCGGTTGTTTGAGCGAAGGCAACCCGTTAGGGAAAGCATTGGACGGGCATTTTTGGGTTCGTTTTTTGGCAACGTAAAAAATGAATGTAGGAATTCTATTTAAGAATATTCAACTAAAGTTTGTTTAGAATATTTATTGTTATAGTCTATTTTATTGATTATAACTGTGATGCTGCCGCTGGGTGTTCATTTCTTTTGCGTGACCAAAAGAAACAGAACCAAACAAAAGGCCAGCCTTATTGCCTTGTTTCCAAAAATTAAGCTATGTGTTGGCGTGGACAACAATTCCCTAGACTTAGATACTTGTCCACTTATGCCACCCAATAGCTTAGTTTTTGGCGGCAATATTATGGAGAAAAAGATGAATTTTATTATCAGTCATTTTTATTTTTTTTGTAAATCAGTTTCAATCTCACTGGCATACTCTTGTAAGCGATCCAAAACCAAGCTCTGCTCAGCTGAGGTATCAGCTTGTCGACATACCTCAATCGCCTCAAAAAACTTAGGGAAAGTCAGTATTTTGGTATTACTGGGATCGGTCAAACGTTGCTGACGATACTGTTGCCATTGCACTTGTTCATCAGCTGATAAACTCTCTGGCCAATTCCTAGCTCGATAACGAAACAACATTTCAGCTAGGCGAGGATCTTCAAATGGAATAGACATAACCCGTAATGCATCTGGATCGGCCGTGCGAATTAATTCCATTTTTCGTTTATCGTTGCTACTGAAAAAGCCGCCACTATAGAGGCCAGCATCTGGATCATTATTAGCTTCATAATCGGGTTTTGTGAAAATAGCGTTAATTTTTGCTGTTAAATCACCAGCAGCATTAAGTTGTTGCAGATGTTTGTAATGAAGGACCTTGTCTATTTGCAAACGTTCGGCTGCTGCAGGGTTTAATGTACTTTCTGGCACAACGACAGGACATTTATTAATGTGCAGTGTTTTTAAGGCGGGTCTATTGACACCTTCAGGTAGCTCTTTAAACGGTGTGAATAAACGTTCGCGTAAGGTGTCTGCATCGAGTTCAATTAAGTCACTTGGATCGTGGCGAAGGTCATAAACGATAATGCCGTTGTTATTAGTAGGATCTTTTGCAATCGGCACCACTAAGGCTGTGCCGCAGTATTCACTGGGATACATACGTGATACATGTATCACTGGTTTACGATCAGTTAAATTTAATAACGGTGCCACGCTATTTTTTTGACGATGTTGGTAAACAAAGTCATATAGTTTTGGCTGAGCAGTTTTAATCAGTTTAGCTAGGGCAATGGTGGCACGTACGTCAACTAGGGCATCATGTGCACCTTGGTGTTCAATATTATTAGCTGCGGTTAGTGTTTCTAACCTGAAACTCGGCTTACCATCTTCTCGGTCTGGCCAATTGATGCCTTCTGGACGTAAAGCGCGAGTAAGGCGTGCCATATCGATAATATCCCAGCGTGAATTCCCATTTTGCCATTCACGGCCATAGGCATCATAAAAGTTACGATATAAGGTGAACCGAGTGAATTCATCATCAAAACGCAAGCTGTTATAACCGACAGCGCAAGTATTGGGCTCAGTCAATTCATCGTGGATCAGTTTAATAAAGTCAGCTTCTGGCAAGCCTTTTTCATTGACTTCTTGTGGGATGATTCCGGTGATAAGGCTAGCTTGTGGATGTGGCAAACTATCATTGGCTTGTTTGCAGAAGATCATCAACGCTTCGCCAATAATGTTGAAATCTTCATCGGTACGAATGCCAGCAAATTGTGAGGGCCTATCGTAGCGAGGATCAATGCCAAAGGTTTCGTAATCGTGCCAATAAAGTGTGTTCATGATCTATATCCTAAAGCAGGGGCGATGATTCAGTGTATCAGAGTATGTGATTCATTCTGCTGGTCTCACTCGTAAAAATACTGGGAATCGAGGTATATCATTTTGGGTGAGGTCATAATATTTAAATGTAATAACATGACCTATCTCAGGAGGAATGTTAGGTTGTTGTTCGGATAAGCCTGAACCGATATAAAATATTAAGCCTGATATTAATCGACATTGTACAGCCCCTGTTTTAGAGCTGTATTTACCTTTACCTTCTTTATAACCAATGACATTACACACTGCATCTTGATATTGTTTTACTTTCAAATCATTAGCTGAACGGCCAGTGTGATAGTGGGTTTCTATTTTACGTACTACCAGTCCTTCGCCACCTAATTTAACCATCCGTCCCAAGTGAGACTTTAGCTGGATTGAAGAAATGACAGCAGTTTGCGGAATGATTTTTAAGAAGGTGTGTTTATGTTCAGCCAGATAATCTATCTAAGATAGACTGTCTTGCTAATAAATCACCTAATTGATTGGGTACATCAAAGATGTTGTAACTAATGGTTTGCCAACGATCATCATGCGTTTGTTGTCGAACAATTGACATAATATTTTCAAAATAATTGCATTTGGTCCATAGCTTACCGTCTATTTCAAACAGGGGTAAATCATTTAAAAATCATTGTGGTGCTGAAATAGTATTGCCTTGGCGACTTTTTAATGTATCTTCATCCCAAATGGCACGCATGCCATCGAGTTTTTCACTCATTAACCAGCCGCTGATATCTTGCGTTTCATCGTAAGTTTTGAGCAATAAAACAGCTGGTTCTTATGCATAGCTTAAAGGGCCAACACATAATAATAGTGGTGCTAACCCTTTAAATATATATTTAAAAAAACATAATAATTGATGAAGAAGTGGCTTATTTATAATGTAGCAAATACCTTTTCAGCGGCCTTTATTGTTGCTTGAATCTCCGCATCGCCATGGGCTGCTGAAATAAAACCTGTTTCAAAAGCCGAGGGTGCAAAATACACACCTTGTTCTAACATGCCGTGAAAGAATTTTTTGAAACGTTGTTGATCACATTTAACGACTTGCTCATAACTTGTTATTTTTTGTTCATCAGTGAAGAAAAAACCGAACATGCCGCCAGCCTGATTGGTTGTGAAACTAATTCCTGCTTTATCAGCGGCGAGTTGTAAACCTTGACAAAGATGTTTAGCTGCTGCGTCAAGTTTTTTATGAAAATCAGGTGTTTGAATTAAACTCAGTGTACTTAAGCCTGCTGCCATAGCAATAGGATTACCTGATAATGTACCTGCCTGATATACCGGACCAAGGGGTGCAATATGTGCCATAACTTCACGTTTCCCACCAAAAGCGCCCACTGGTAAACCACCACCAACGACTTTACCTAATGTGGTTAAATCAGGTTTCACATCATAATATTGCTGCGCGCCACCCAATGATACTCGGAATCCGGTCATTACTTCATCAAATATAAGTACAGCGTCGTATTGATCACAAATCTCACGTAAGCCTTGTAAAAATCCAGGCGTAGGTGGAATACAATTCATATTGCCGGCAACAGGTTCTACAATGATGCAAGCAATTTGTTCGCCTATCTCAGCAAAACATTTACGTACAGAATCAAGATCGTTATAAATTAAGGTTAATGTATGTTCAGCTAAAGAGGCTGGTACACCAGCTGAAGAGGGCACGCCTAATGTTAATGCGCCAGAACCTGCTTTCACCAGCAACGAATCAGCGTGCCCATGGTAACAGCCTTCAAATTTGACGATTTTGTCTCGATCGGTGTAACCACGTGCTAGCCTAATGGCACTCATCGTTGCTTCAGTGCCTGAACTGACCATGCGAACAAACTCCATTGATGGTACTAATCGACATAAGGTGTCTGCCATTTCGATTTCGATCTCAGTCGGCGCGCCAAAACCTAAGCCATGAGACGCTGCTTGTTGAACGGCACTAATGACGTCTGGATGCGCGTGGCCTAAAATCATTGGCCCCCAAGAACCAACATAATCGATGTAAGACTTACCTTCCGCATCAGTCAGCCATGCGCCTTTACCTTCGCGGAAAAAAATAGGATCGCCACCAACACCTTTAAACGCTCGAACAGGTGAGTTGACTCCTCCTGGAATATGTTGCTGGGCTTGGCTAAAGAGGTCTTGATTAGTTTGCATGATTGATTATTCCTAATGGGCTAGTTCTAAAGATGTGCGATAATTCTAGCTTATCTTAGCCAGAATACCGACCGATTATGAGTTTAAAATTTCGCATCGTAGTGATTGTAACCATTATATTATTGATTAACTTCGCTGCGGCGGGTTATTTCATAGTTCACAATGCACGGCAAGCTTTGATTTCAGAAATGGAGTCGAGTACCAAACTGGCGAAAGGACTATTGATTAATGCCTTGCCAACATTACGTTTTTCTAACGATTTAGGCCAACGCTTGACGCTGATAGTAGACAGCGTACGAGATACGCGCCATATTCGTGCCTGGTTTGAAGATATGAATGGCGAACCGCTAATTGGTCACGAACAAAACTCACACTTTATCAATAAACCTGATGCGCCGGATTGGTTTATTAAAATGATGGAGCCAGAAGCAGTCGCCTTTCGTCGTTTGATCACTAAGGGAAGCAAATCTTACGGTTATTTAGTGGTTGAGGCAGACCCAAGTGATGAAGTAAATGAGGTATGGCGTGATGTTCAGGTACTATTTTGGCTAGGCACTTTTTTCTTAACATCGATTTTGGCCCTTGTCTATATTGCTCTGCGGCAAGGCTTGAGACCACTAGGCGAACTTGAAGATGCGTTGGGACAATTGGAAAAAGGTGATTTTAGCGCTCGTGTTGATACGTCGGTTGTTAAGGAGTTATTTTCTATTCAATTGCGCTTTAACCATATGGCGACCGTGTTAGAAAAAACAATGGCTGAAAATCACACTTTGGCAGGCAGCATGCTGATATTTCAAGAGCAAGAACGACGAGATTTATCACGAGAACTACATGATGAATTGGGACCTTGTTTATTTGGAATTAGAGTCGACTTAGGCAATATTGAACGCATTGCTAACGAGCAAGAGATGCCTGAAATAGAACAAAAAGTAGAATCAGTTAAGCTTATTACCAATCATATACAATCATTAGTCCGCAAGATGTTAAGTCGCTTACGGCCATTGACCTTAGATGATTTAGGTTTAGTTGATGCGGTGCGAGATATGTTACGTAATTGGCGTGATAGACAACCAGAAATTGATTGGGAATGGGACTTTGTCGGGGAGTTTCAAGGCTTGCCTGATACCTTGCAAGTGACTATCTATCGTCTTATTCAAGAATGTACAACCAACTGTGTGCGTCATGCTAATGCCAGCCATGTAAAAGTAGAAGCACGTAGAGACAGTGAATCGGTTAAAGTAACCGTGACTGATGATGGCGTTGGACTCGATGCAAACTTAGTCCGTGGTTTTGGTTTAATCGGTATGCGTGAACGAGTCAGTGCACTAGGTGGACGAATTGCTTTTGATACTACGGAAGGTGTTGGTTTACAGGTAAGAGTATTAATCCCCTTAAAAGGAAATGAAAAAACATGAGTGTGACGACAATTTTAGTTGTGGATGACCATCCCATTGTGCGTGCAGGGTGTCGTCAATTGATTCAACAAATACCCAATACTAAAGTGATTGAAGCAGAAACAGGCGAAGAAGGTTATCGGCTTTTTCAAGGTAATTACCCGGATATGGTGTTACTAGATATTACTTTGCCTGGTATTGGGGGGCTTGAAGTATTACGAAAAATGCGAGCTAACCGCGAAAATGCCAAAGTATTGATGTTTAGCATGCATGAAGATCCGGTTTTTGCTGCTCGAGCTATGCAAGCGGGTGCTAAAGGCTACATCACTAAAAATAATGCGGCAGATTATTTAGTCGAGGCTGTTGAGACAGTGTTAGCAGGCAAAACCTATCTCAGTCCTGATACCGCTCAGCAATTAGCTATGTTAAATATTGGCGCGGGTACTAGTGCATTAAGTGATTTGTCGCGTCGAGAATTAGAAATTTTACGCTTACTGGGTGAGGGTAAAAGTATGACTGAAATATCAAGTTTATTAGGCATTAGTTATAAAACTGTCGCAAATAACCTGACTCAAATAAAAAGTAAGCTGGATATTAATAAAACAGCCGAGTTAATGCGCTTTGCAATCAGTCATGGTTTGTCATCTTAAAACTGCCAAGTATTTAGCTTACAAGAAGGTAGGAATAAATTCCCGATTTATTGGGATAAGTCGCTCATTCTTAAACTAGTTGCTACAGGTATCATGTGTAATAAGTTCTAGGAATTCAGCTTCTTAAGTGACTTTTATTTCTCTCTCCTTCTTGTGAAGGTTTAAGCCAGACCATATGTCTGGCTTTTTTTTGTCTGAAATCCATCATCAGTTAATGATATTGACGTTTCACAAGAGGCCTTCTCTTGTTATTATTACGGTCTGATTTTTTTGGTAGTTGTATGCTTTAATGTATGCAAACTTATACAAACGGAAAGATAACTTATGCAAAGATACAAATGGATTGAGCGATATTGGCTGATAGCCACGCTGCTAACCGCGGTACCGCTCGTATCACAAGCGGGAAGTCTTGAAAATGCAATTGATTCACAAGTCAAAACCGATGTTGCTGCTCAAAAATCGCAGCAGCAGATTGATGGTTTGGCTGATGAGACAGTAGAATTGTTGGCTGAATATCGCGAGGCGTTGCGCCAAACGGATAGTTTACGTGCCTACAACGATCAACTGGATAAACTAGTATCGTCACAGCAAAAAGAATTAGCTTCCATTAATAACCAACTGCGAAATATTGAATCTACCCAGCGTGATATTGTGCCCTTGATGTTAAAGATGATAGATACGATGGCTCAGTTTGTTGCGCTAGATCTTCCCTTCTTGCCTAAAGAGCGTCAGGCACGTGTTATCCAACTACAAACGCTGATGGAGCGTGCTGATGTTACGATAGCTGAAAAATATCGCCGAATCCTTGAAGCCTATCAAGTAGAAACGGAATATGGTCGAACGATTGAAGCTTATCGTGATAAATTAACGGTGGGTGAGATGACGCGTACTGTTGATTTCCTCCGTATCGGTCGTGTTAGTTTGTATTATTTAACCTTGGATGGTTTAGAAGCTGGCATTTGGAATGAAGGTTGGCAACTATTGTCAAATGAATATCGTCATCCTATTAGTCAAGGATTGAAGGTTGCTAAAAAACAATTACCGCCAGATCTATTGGTTTTGCCTGTTAAAGCAGCGGGGATGATGCCATGAGGTTTATACTTTCAACATTATTACTTAGCGTATTATTTCTGCCGGCACTTCAAGCTGCTGATAAACCGGCCGATCTAGATGCCTTATTAGAACAGGTCAAGCGTGAGGGTGTTTTAGAACAGCAGCAAAATAAATTACGTGAGGCAGACTTCGTATCGACGCGCGATAATCAAGCCAACTTATTAGCTGAAGCAAAAGCACAATTAGCTTTTGAAGAACAAAGAACGTCATCACTCAATCAATCTTTTCAGGATCACGAAAAATATCTGGCTGAAAAAGAAAGCTTATTACAAGAAAAATCAGGCTCTCTAGGTGAGTTGTTTGGTACGGTTCGCCAAATAAGTAATGATAGCCGCAGTATATTAGAGAACTCAATGATATCGGCTCAAAAGCCTGATCGCGCTGAATTTTTAAAGGCAATGGCAGAACGTAAACAACAACCTACCATAGAAGAACTACGTAAGTTGTGGCTTTTATTACAAGAAGAAATGACTGAATCAGGAAAAGTCAGTCGTTTTCAAGCATCGATCATTACATCTAAAGGGAATTTGGAGGAACGTAATGTAACTAGAATTGGTGTTTTTTCAGCTTTTAGTGATGGTAGATTTTTACGTTATTTACCTGAAACAGGCAGTTTAGTTGAGTTAGGACGTCAACCCGTTGAACGTCTACGTGATGTAATTGATGATTTTGAATCAAGCAGTGATGCTTCCATAATGCCTGTAGTCGTTGATCCGACACGGGGTGCTATTATGGCATTACTGGTTCAATCCCCCGATTTAAAAGAACGTATTCAACAAGGTGGTTGGATAGGTTTTATCATTCTTGGTTTAGGTGCAATAGGTTTACTCTTGGCTATTCAGCGCTTTATTTATTTAGCGATAACAGGTCGTGGTGTAGCGCTGCAGCAAAAAGAAATCGTAGCCAGTCTTAAAAATCCCCTCGGCCGAATTTTATCAGTTTACAATGACAGTATTCAGGATGTTGAAACCTTATCTCTAAAACTTGACGAAGCCATCTTACGCGAAATCCCGAAAATTGAACGTGGATTGATTACCTTAGCAATGTTAGCAGCTATAGCACCAATGTTAGGATTGCTGGGTACCGTTTCGGGCATGATCGAAACATTCCAATCAATCACCTTGTTTGGCACCGGTGATCCTAAATTAATGTCGGGAGGTATTTCACAGGCCTTAGTCACTACAGAGTTAGGCTTGGCCGTTGCGATACCTTTAGTACTAATTCATAGTGCTATATCAAGTAAAAGTAACCGTTTAGTACAAATATTAGATGAAGAAAGTGCTGCAATCGTAGCGCGTAATGCAGAAAGATTGAATGGAATTACTGACAAATAACCTGTTTAGTATTCAGCTACTACTGGAGAGTGGTGGGCTGGTGCTATGGGCGATCTTGATTGCGTCGATCCTTATGTGGACGATGATTATTGAGCGCTATTTTTTTGTTTATTTTATTCATCCAAATCAGGCTGAAAAGTTACTGGCAGTTTGGCAGCTGCGAACTGATCGAAAAAGCTGGTATGCACAAAAAATTCGTCAGGGAATGATTGCAGAAAGTTCTGCATCACTAAAACAATACTTGATGTATATTCGCACACTTATTTCTGCATTACCTATGCTGGGTTTATTGGGCACGGTGGATGGTATGATCCAAACATTTGATGTACTAACTGTTTTTGGTACCGGTAATGCGCGCGGTATGGCAGGTGGAATTTCACTGGCTTTGATAACAACAATGGGGGGCTTACTTGCTGCTTTATCGGGCATGTATTTTAGTACCCAGCTTGAACAGCGTGTGCTTCGAACCGAAGATAGGTTAGCTGATGTATTGCGAAGGGATTAATTGGACTTAGATTCCAAGGTATTAATTATGAGAAAAAGACATTCGCGCCGCCAAAGTGGTGCCATAGCTGAAGTAAATATGACACCCCTGATCGATATGGTTTTTATTTTATTGATCTTTTTTATTGTCACCACCTCATTTGTTAAAGAAACCGGGGTTGATGTCAGTCGTCCTTCGGCTAAAACGGCCGTTAAAAAAGAACTGGCAAATATATTAATTTCGATCACACCAAATGGTGAGGTTTGGATGGACAAACGACAAATAGACCGTCGTGCCGTACGCGCTAATGTTGAAAGAATGCATGCTGAAAATCCAGAAGGATCAGTGATTATTTTGGCTGATAAGGAAGCTAAAACAGGGCTGTTAATTGAAGTGATGGACCAAGCACGATTGGCGGGTGTGGCCAATGTTTCTATTGCTGCACTCCAGAACTAAGGTAGGATATAAATGCGTTTGGTCATTGGTTTATTACTCGCTATTTTGGTGAATTTTGGCTTGTTCACGTTAATGCAAAAAATGACCTCGGAACAAAATGTTGATCGACAAGTAACAGAAGATATTCAACTGTTAGATTTTGTTCGTCTTAAACGTGAGGATAAGGCGGAAATTAAAAAGCGTGAGTTACCTAAAAAGCCACCGCCACCTAAAAAACCACCACCACCAGCCAAAGCACCTGCACCAAAAGTGGACAAGCCGAAAGCGCCAAAACCCAAAATAGATGTTCCTCGTATTGATGTGCCTTTGAATATTGCTGGTCGGCCCTATTTAGGAGGTTTTTTATCGGCTCCTAAAGGCCCCATTTCTCCAGTGGCTACTAACACGGCTCCGTTGATGAATGATGATGTCATTCCATTAGTGCGTATACCACCTCGTTATCCACGTTCGGCTTCTCGTCGGGGTTTGGAGGGTGTTGTCACGGTCTCTTTTACGATTACTAAAGATGGCCAAGTTCGTAGCCCTGTTGTCATTAAGGCCAAACCTGAAAATATTTTTGATAGTGCGGCTTTAAAAGCTATTCTAAAATGGAAGTTTAAGCCTAAGGTTGTTGATGGTAAACCGGTCGAGCGTCAGGCAACGCAAGAAATTGAATTCAAATTGGCTAAATAAATGATGATAATGTCAGTTTTTAAACTGCCCTTGATGCTTATAATATTATTGATGACGTCTGCGACAGTGGCAGATGATAAAGATCAATATTTATTGACTGAAAAAACCTATAAGGCTTTAAATGCGGCTCAACTATTAATGGAAGCAGATAAACTTTCTGCTGCAGAAATTCAGCTTAAATCCTTGTTAAATAAAACAGAGTCAGATTCTTATGAAAGTGCCATAGTTCAGCAAACTTTGGGTTATTTGTATTACTCTCAAGAGAGTTATAAACAGGCCATTATATTATTTCAGCAGGCGCTAGACTCTAAGACATTACCAGAAAAAGTGAGTCAGAATTTAAGCTATAACTTGGGCCAGCTACTTTTAGCCGATGAACAATACATTAAAGGTATTGCGCTACTAGAAAAATGGTTGAAAGCTGAAAAGTCGCCACCAAATAGTGCTTATGTTTTAATGGCAAGTGCTTATTATCGTGTTGAAAACTATCAACAAACGATAGTCAATATTCGTATTGCCATTAAAAATGACCAATCAGCAAAAGAAGCATGGTATCAAGTGTTGCTATCCGCCCATTTAGAATTGAGACATTATAAATCTGCTATTACTGTTTTAGAAATGCTGATTACGCTTTATCCATATCAAAAAAACTATTGGTTACAGCTTTCAACGTTATATCTTCAACAAAATAAAGAGTTTACTGCACTGTCTGTTAAAATGTTGGCCCAACGCTTGGAACTAGGTGACAGTAAAACACAGATTAATTTGGCTGATATGTATCGATATTTAAATATCCCTTATAAGTCGGCTCAGTTATTAAAGCAAGGTATAGAAAGTGGCATTATTGCATCAGATTTCGATAATTTAAGTCGTTTGGCCGATAGTTGGTTAGCCGCAAGAGAAGATGCCAAATCAGCGGCAATTTTACAAAAAGTCGCACAACTTGATGATAGTGGCGAATCTGACTTGAAGTATGGTCGGGTTCTTTTTGGTTTAGAGCAATGGAAAAAAGCGGTTAAACCCTTAGCTAACAGTTTAAAAAAATTGAAGGGTAAACGACTTGGTGTTGCCCATTTATTGTTAGGCATGACTCAATTTCATTTAGGTCAAGTTGTACAATCAAAAAGCTCTTTTACTAAAGCAGTCGCCTTTGAGAATGAGCGTAATCAGGCTGGACAATGGTTGCGACATGTAGATAATCTAATTGCCAAAGGAAACGCAGATGATGTCTGAATTAACGCAGCTAAAAAGTGACTTAGTTCAGCATTATCGTTGGTTACGTCAGTATGGCTATAATGACTCCCATAGTGGTAACGTTTCTTTCCGTTGGCATGATGAAATATGGATTACACCTAGCGGTTGTTGTGCTGATACTTTGCAGGCCGAACAACTCGTTTTATGCCATATTGATGGCACAATAGATAAAAGGGCATCCTTGGATGCACTACTTCATATTGAGGTATATCGACATAACTCACAAGCACAGGCTGTTTTTCATAGCCATGGACCTCATGCAATAGCACTAACCATGAATGGTAAACCTTTTATGCCAGTTGATTTTGAAGGCCAATATTATTTCCCTTCAGTACCGGTCGTCACCATTCCCTATGATCGTTATATTGAATTATCGCCAAACTCGATGGCGACAAAACTTGCTAAACACAAAGTGGCCATTGTTCGTGGACATGGAGTATACAGCTGTGGCGAGACAATTAATCTCGCTTATAAGTGGAGTTGCTCAGTTGAATCATCTGCAAAAATTGCCATGTTACATCTCAATAATAGATCTCGATAAAACATAAAATCTATCGACTTTCTTTTTGAGATGGTTAAGATTTTTTATACACATTCTCATAATAATAATTTGTGGCTTCAATAAAACCATCGACGCTACCACAATCAAAACGGCGGCCTTTAAATTTCACAGCCAACACTTGGCGATCTGTTGCGAGTAATTTAAGGGCATCAGTAATTTGAACTTCACCATTAGCACCTGGCTCGGTTTTACGCAAGTAAGTGAATATTTCTGGCGTTAGAATGTAACGTCCAATAATGGCGAGATTACTGGGTGCATCCTCAGGATTAGGTTTTTCTACCATGTCTTGAACTTGATAAATGCCAGGTGCTATTTCTTCACCCGATATAATGCCGTATTTACCGGTATCTTCAGCAGGAACCTCTACAATGGCAATAATACTGCACTGATAACGGTCATAAAGTGCAGCTAGTTGGCCTAATGCACGCATATCATCATCGTCATCGACTGGTGCCGCACAAAGATCGTCAGCAAGGACTACCGCAAAGGGTTCGTTACCAATCATGGGTTCGCCGGTTAAAATCGCATGACCGAGTCCTAACATTTCACGTTGGCGCATAAAGACAAACTCACAGTTATCCATCACATTACGGATATCATCCAAATGTTTTTCTTTTGAAGTGCCTTTAATTTGATGCTCTAACTCGTAGTTATTATCAAAATGATCAGCGATAGCACGTTTACCTCGGCCTACAATAAAGCCGATTTGGTCCATGCCGGCTTCCAGCGCTTCTTCAACGCCATACTGAATTAAAGGCTTGCTGACTATAGGCAGCATTTCTTTTGGCATGGCCTTAGTAGCGGGTAAAAAGCGGGTGCCATAACCGGCCGCTGGGAATAAACATTTGCGAATTTTAGCGGTAAGAGCCATTTAATAACTACCTAGTTAAATTAACGATATTGTGAATATATCCTATCCAAAATAAATTATATAGCAGACTAATTCAAGTTTTATATCTGCCAATCTAGTTTGAAAGGCATAAGCTTTGTGGATGTGATAAATTTGTGTGGTATGTGCAACTTTTTTGATAAAAGACAGACTAATCACTAGCAGCGTTTTAGAATGCATACTGAAAGTAGGAGTGGCAGTCTGTAAAAAAATATGTATTCGTCTTTAACTCGCCATCAGACAGTGTATAGTAGGGCTGAAATAAAAACTGTCACATTACAGTTTTTAGATAATAAGATGATGAAAGTAAAGGGAATGATTGAATGTTAACTCAATCATTATTTCTATAAATTACTTAAAAGAACTGAAAACATGTTGGAGAACTATCTCCCAATTTTATTGTTTGTGATTATCGGCATCGGTTTTGGTGTGTTGCCTTTACTGGCTGGTTTTATTTTAGGTCCTCATCGTCCTGACGATGAGAAGCGTTCACCCTATGAATGTGGCTTTGAGCCTTTTGAAGATGCACATATGAAGTTCGATGTGCGTTATTACCTAGTTGCTATTCTATTTATTATCTTTGATTTAGAAATCGCCTTTTTGTTTCCTTGGGCTGTTGTGCTTGAAGAAATAGGTGTTTTTGGTCTGCTTGCCATGTTTTTATTTTTAGGAATATTGGTGGTTGGCTTTATTTATGAGTGGAAGAAAGGGGCATTGGAATGGGAATAGAAGGCGTTCTTGAACAAGGTGTTGTCACAACCTCTGCGGATAAACTGATTAACTGGGCTCGAACAGGTTCATTATGGCCAATGACATTTGGTCTGGCATGCTGTGCTGTTGAAATGATGCAAGCAGGTGCTTCGCGCTATGACTTAGATCGTTTTGGCGTGGTTTTTCGACCCAGTCCGCGCCAATCAGATGTAATGATCGTGGCCGGAACCTTAGTTAATAAAATGGCCCCCGCCTTACGTAAAGTTTACGATCAAATGTCAGAACCACGCTGGGTTATTTCGATGGGATCCTGCGCCAATGGTGGTGGCTATTATCACTATTCATATGCAGTAGTACGTGGCTGTGATCGCATTGTGCCAGTAGATATTTATGTGCCAGGTTGTCCACCCACAGCAGAAGCACTGCTGTATGGCATTATTCAATTACAAAATAAAATTCGCCGAACTAATACAATCGCTCGGACACAGGAAGCTTAGACGCTATGATGAATGTGTTAAAGGTCTCACTAGAACAACATTTGTCAGCTGATTTGTTAGATTGTGAATTGCTGAATGACGAACTGACACTGCATGTTGCTTCTGAAAGTATTTTGTCAGTATGCGAACAATTACGTGACCGTTTTGGTTTTGAACAGTTGATGGATGTTTGTGGTGTTGATTATTCACAATATGGTGGTTCAACTTGGGAAACCAAAGCTGCGTCTGATCATGGCTTTAGTCGAGCAGTAGATGGTGCCGGTAATATGGAACCCGTGGAAGAAGGTTTTCGTTTCGCAGTGGTTTATCATTTGTTATCACTTCAACATAACCAACGGTTACGACTCAAGGTCAGATTAGAGGCCGATCAACCGATTGTTGATAGTGTAACCTCAATTTGGAATGGTGCGGATTGGTTTGAGCGAGAAGCATTTGATTTATTTGGTATCTTGTTTACAGGTCATAATGATTTACGGCGCTTATTAACTGATTATGGCTTTATTGGTCACCCATTTAGGAAAGATTTCCCACTTATTGGCAATGTTGAAATGCGTTATGATTCAGATAAAAAACGTGTAATTTATGAGCCGGTAAGCATTGAAGAGCGTATTTTAGTTCCTCGAGTTATACGTGATGATAATCGTTATAGTAGGAAAAAATAATGGCTGAAATTAAGAATTACACCTTAAATTTTGGTCCTCAACACCCCGCTGCACATGGTGTATTGCGCCTTATTCTAGAAATGGATGGCGAAGTGATTCAACGTGCCGATCCTCATATAGGTTTGCTTCATCGTGGCACAGAAAAGTTAGCTGAAAGTAAGCCTTACAATCAAAGTATTGGTTATATGGATCGGCTCGACTATGTATCGATGATGTGTAATGAACATGCATATGTGATGGCGATTGAAAAAATGCTAGGTGTACAGGTTCCTGAACGTGCTCAATATATACGGGTGATGTTTGATGAGATTACGCGGATCTTGAATCATTTAATGTGGCTAGGCGCGCATGGTCTTGATATCGGTGCGATGACGGTATTTTTATATTGTTTTCGTGAACGTGAAGACTTGATGGATTGTTATGAGGCCGTTTCTGGAGCACGTTTACATGCCACCTATTATCGTCCGGGTGGTGTCTATCGTGATTTACCTGATTCGATGGCTAAATACGAAAAATCAAAATGGCATAGTGCAAAAGAAGTTAAACAAAAAAATACCAACCGTGAAGGCAGTTTACTTGATTTTATTGAAGACTTCACTCAGCGTTTCCCTAACTGCGTTGATGAATACGAAACATTATTAACCGATAACCGTATCTGGAAACAACGTACTGTAGGTATTGGCGTAGTCTCACCTGAACGCGCTATGCAACTAGGTTTTTCTGGTCCTATGTTGCGTGGCTCTGGTATTGCTTGGGATCTACGTAAAAAACAACCATACGAAGTTTATGACCGAATGGATTTTGATATTCCAGTGGGTGTTGAAGGTGATTGTTACGATCGATACTTGGTACGAGTTGAAGAAATGCGCCAATCAAATAGTATTATCAAACAATGTGTTGATTGGTTACGGACTAATCCGGGCCCAGTTATCACCACTGATACCAAAGTGGCGCCGCCAAAACGTGCCGAAATGAAAAATGATATGGAATCGATGGTTCACCACTTTAAATTATTTACCGAAGGTTATTGTGTGCCTGAAGGTGAAATATATACCGCGGTAGAGCATCCTAAAGGTGAGTTTGGAATCTATATGATTTCAGATGGTGCAAATAAACCGTATAGACTTAAAATTCGAGCTGCTGGTTTTGCCCATTTATCCGCCATGAATGAAATGATTAAAGGTCATATGTTGGCTGATGTTGTGGCAGTGATGGGCACGATGGATATTGTATTTGGCGA
Organism: Gammaproteobacteria bacterium; assembly: GCA_034110895.1. Classification (GTDB taxonomy): domain Bacteria; phylum Pseudomonadota; class Gammaproteobacteria; order Nitrosococcales; family Methylophagaceae. The sequence continues at coordinate 141,520 of JAWUYH010000024.1, forward strand.
GGTTGATCGATGATTCTTACGGGTGAAAAAGAACAACTGTTTACGGTAGATTTACGTCAACAACTCGATGCGTGGATAGCAAAATATCCAGTAGGTAGAGCTCAATCAGCCGTTATTCCTTGTTTGCATATATTACAAGATTCAAATCAAGGTTGGTTGCCAAAACCTGTTATGAATGCCCTTGCTGATTATCTTGCCATCCCCGCTATTAGTGTTTATGAAGTGGCTACTTTTTACACCATGTTTGATCTTAAACCGGTTGGTAAACATAAGATCAGTGTCTGTACCAATATCTCCTGCTTGCTTAATGGCTCGGAAGAGGTGGTGACTCATTTAGAAGCTCGTCTCAAGGTGAAGTTAGGTCAAACAACGGAAGATAGTCAATACACGTTGAGATCGGTAGAGTGTTTAGGGGCATGTTGCGGAGCACCTATGATGCAAATCGATCGTGAATACCATGAAAATCTAACCACTGACAAGATTGATCAGATATTAGCAGGGATCACACCATGAAACCAGCCGCTTTAGATGAATTGAATCTAGACCAAATTTGTTTTCGCACTCGCCATTTGGCTGAGCCATGGAGCATGGAGTCATATCGGAGTGTGGGCGGTTACCAAGTATTAGAGAGAATCCTTAAAGATAAAACACGTGCCGAAGATATTCTTGAGCAAATTAAAGAATCAGCACTACGTGGCCGGGGTGGTGCTGGGTTTCCAACTGGCTTGAAGTGGAGCTTTATGCCACGTCGTTTGCCAGGCGATAAATATATTGTTTGTAACTCAGATGAGGGTGAGCCAGGTACATGTAAAGATCGTGATATTTTAAGATTCAACCCTCATCAATTAGTGGAAGGGATGATTATTGCTGGTTACACCATAGGCGCTCAAGCAGGCTATAACTATATCCGTGGTGAATTTGTAGAGCCTATTGATCGTTTTGAAACGGCTATACAAGAAGCGATAGCAGCAGGCTATCTAGGTAAAGATATATTAGGTTCTGGGTTTAACTTTGAACTTTATACTCAACCTGGTGGTGGCGCCTATATCTGCGGTGAAGAAACTGCTTTATTAGAATCGCTTGAAGGTAAAAAAGGTCAACCTCGCTACAAACCGCCATTTCCTGCCGGCTATGGTTTATATGGTCGACCTACTACTATTAATAACACTGAAACATTAGCCTCAGTACCGGTTATTCTACAATATGGTGGTGAATGGTTTCATGAAATAGGGACGCCTAATAATGGAGGCAGTAAGATTTTCAGCGTGTCTGGTCACGTCAATAAGCCGGGCAATTATGAGGTACCAATGGGCACACCATTTTCAAGCTTATTAGAATTGGCTGGTGGCATGAAAAATGGTAATAAAATAAAAGCAGTCATTCCAGGAGGAAGTTCAACCCCCGTTATACCTGGAGAGGCAATGATGGATGTAGCAATGAGCTATGACGGTATTAGCAAAGCAGGATCGATGTTAGGTGCCGGTTCAGTTATCATCATGGATGAAACAACTTGCATGGTGAAGGCTTTAGAACGCATATCAGAGTTTTATTACGAAGAATCCTGTGGTCAATGTACACCTTGTCGTGAAGGTACGGGCTGGCTTTATCGTGTAGTGAAACGGATTGAAGAGGGCGAAGGTAATCAGGAAGATTTAGATCGTCTGGTAGATGTGGCAAAAAATATTAATGGCAATACAATTTGTGCATTAGGTGATGCTGCCGCAGCTCCCGTCATTAGTTTTATCAAACATTTCCGTGCTGAATTTCAGCACCATATTGATCACAAATGTTGTCAGGTAGAGAGTAAATAGATGGTTAACATCGAAATCGATGGTATTCCACTAATAGTGGATTCTACAAAAATGATTATTCAGGCTGCGGATGAGGCTGGCATTGATATTCCTCGTTTTTGTTATCATAAAAAGCTGTCCATAGCGGCCAATTGTCGCATGTGTTTAATTGAGGTTGATAAGTCACGTAAGGCATTACCTGCCTGTGCAACCCCTGTAACTGAGGGAATGAAGATATTTACTCATTCTAAAACAGCAATGGCTGCACAACGAAGTGTGATGGAGTTTTTACTGATAAATCATCCACTAGATTGCCCAATTTGTGATCAGGGTGGGGAGTGTGAACTGCAAGATCTGTCGATGGGTTATGGTGCTGGTATCGGTCGCTTTAGTGAAGGTAAACGGGTTGTTAAAGACAAAGATATTGGCCCTTTAATCAGTACTGATATGACCCGTTGTATTCATTGCACCCGTTGCGTTCGTTTTGGTGAAGAAATTGCTGGTATAAAAGAATTAGGTGCCACTGGGCGTGGCGAGCACATGGAAATAGGTACTTATGTTGAAAGTAGCCTTGTTTCTGAATTATCTGGCAATATTATAGATTTATGTCCTGTTGGTGCATTAACTTCTAAACCCTATAGATATCGTGCTCGTGCTTGGGAATTAGCAGCTCATCCATCCATTGCACTACATGATGCAGTTGGCTCAAATATTGAATTTCATACTCGTGGCAAGGATGTGATGCGAGTGGTACCCAAAGATAATGAAAGCCTTAATGAAACATGGTTATCTGATCGTGACCGTTTCAGTTATTTAGGCATTAATCATGAACAGCGTGCAACAGCACCTATGATTAAGCTTAATGGCGAATGGCAAACTACAGATTGGCAAACAGCGCTTGCTATGGCGGCAGATAATCTGCAGGCACTGATAACAAAACATGGTGCTGATCAAGTAGCCGGTTTGATCTCCCCTACAGCAACACTGGAAGAAACTTATTTATTTCAAAAGTTATTAGTGGGTCTAGGTTCGAATAATGTAGATTATCGATTGCGCCAACAGGACTTCACTGTAAATGCTGGCAATTATAATCACCAAGAGTGGTCATTACCCGATATTGAACAAAGTGATGATATTGTTCTAGTGGGGTGTAATATTAGATCTGAACAGCCTATTATTGCTCATCGCATTAGACAAGCAGCCACCATATCTGGCACAACTATTACCGATATTAACTTTTTTAAATCTGATTTATTAATGCCGGTTACCACTCATCTGACCGTTAATATGCCAGGCATGTTGAGTTGTTTGTCGGGTATTGCAAAAGCCTTAATCGCATTGGTCGGCCCACAAGATCAAGCCTGGGTTGAATTATTAACTGATGTTACTCCAAAAGCTTTAGAACAAACCATTGCCATGCGATTATCAAATGCGATGCAAGCAACCTTATTTGTAGGTGCTTTAGCTAATAATCACCCACAGTCAGAAAAATTAAAGGCATTGACCGCCTTCATTGCTCGGTTAACTAACAGCCAGCTTATTGTCTTACCTACTGCAAACTCGACAGCGGCCGCGATTGTCAGTGATTTGTCACAACAACATTTTAAAACAGATGAAAACAAACTCATTGGGCTTGATAGTGGACAGATATGGCAGCAAAAATTACGTGCTTATTTACTGTTTGGGCTCGAACCTGAATTAGATTGTGCTGATCCATTGGCTGCAAAAAATGCCTTACAGCAGGCAAGTTTAGTGGTTTCAATGACAAACTACGTCACCGATACTATTTTAGCTTACGCCGATGTTATTTTACCTATGGCTAGTTTTGCTGAAACTTCAGGCACCTTTATTGGTGTAGATGGCCAATGGCAGAGCTTTACCGGTGCCGTCACCGCAAAAGCCGATAGTCGACCTGGTTGGAAGATATTACGTGTATTAGGTAATCTGGCAAATATTAAAGGGTTTGATTACGTATCATCACAAGATGTACGTGATGAAGTCAGTGACCAATATAATTTGCAGGCAGATCCTGCTAAATCATCTTATATTCCAGATAGCTTGAATATTGTTAGTTCATTAATGGCTATTTCTGAAGTGCCTATGTATCAATCTGATCCCGTTGTTAGGCGTAGTAGTGCCTTACAGTTGACCCCAGAAAATCAGCGCGCCTCTTTGGCTAGAATGAATAATAAAGAAGCTGAAAAATACGGTGTTAGTGAAGCTAAAATCATAACGGTAATGCAAGGTGAAACTCAGCTTAATATCGCATTTGAAATCGATGACACCATCGCTGATGATTGTATTTATCTAGCGGCTGGTATTGAAAAAACATCAATATTGGGTGCGCATTTTTCAGATGTTCAGGTACAGGTTTTTGAGCAAGGGACATTATAATGATTGATTGGATCACTGATAATACCTTGTTGTATACCGTACTTAAAATAGTCGCGATAATTGTCCCTTTGATGTTAGGTGTGGCCTATTTAACGTTGGCTGAACGTAAAGTCATTGGATTTATCCAAGTGCGTATTGGTCCGAATCGCGTTGGTCCTTGGGGATTATTACAGCCGATTGCTGATGGTCTGAAACTGGCACTTAAAGAAGTTATTTTTCCTGCCAAATCCAACCTATATTTATTCTTAATTGCCCCTGTGCTAGCCATCGGCCCAGCTTTAGCCGCTTGGGCTGTAATGCCATTTGATGCCACAATGACCCTGGCTAATATAGATGCGGGATTGTTATATATCTTAGCAATTACATCGATGGGGGTTTATGGCATTGTTATCGCTGGGTGGGCTTCTAACTCTCGTTATGCTTTTTTAGGTGCATTACGCTCGGCAGCGCAAGTTGTATCTTATGAAATTGCGATGGGCTTTGCCTTAGTAGGTGTACTTGTTGCCGCTGGAAGCTTGAATCTTGGTGAAATTGTATTGGCACAGCAGGGCGGGATTTTATATTGGTTCTGGTTACCCTTATTTCCACTTTTTATAGTTTATTTTATCTCGGGTGTAGCAGAAACCAACCGAGCACCGTTTGATGTGTCTGAAGGTGAGTCTGAGATTGTCGCTGGTTTCCATGTTGAATATTCGGGCATGGCATTTGCTGTATTTTTTCTGGCTGAATATGCCGATATGATTTTGATCTCAATGCTAGCTGCAGTATTGTTTATGGGCGGTTGGTTATCACCATTTCAAGGCATTCCAGGACTGGAAGGTTTATTTTCATGGGTACCGGGTATTGTTTGGTTATTAATGAAAACCTGTATTTTCTTGTTTTTATATTTATGGTTTAGAGCGACCTTCCCTCGCTATCGTTATGATCAGATCATGCGTTTGGGTTGGAAAATCTTTATCCCCGTTACCTTAGTTTGGTTAGTGATCGTCGCTACAGCACAGGTATTTGATATAGGTCCTTGGTTTACGGAGACCGTTTTATGATGTCTTCTCTTCGACATTTTTTAAAGAGCTTTTTGTTGTGGGAATTGTTATTAGGTTTGAAGCTGACAGGAAAATATCTGTTTGCAAAAAAAATAACCGTACAATATCCCGAAGAAAATACTCCACAATCGCCACGATTTAGAGGTTTGCATGCCTTACGTCGTTACGCGAATGGTGAAGAACGTTGTATTGGTTGCAAGCTATGTGAAGCTGTATGTCCTGCCTTAGCGATCACCATCGAAACAGAACCGCGCGAAGATGGTTCGCGTAGGACAACTAAATATGAAATTGATTTATTTAAGTGTATATACTGCGGATTTTGCGAGGAATCTTGCCCTGTTGATTCGATTGTAGAGACCCGAGTATTTGATTATCACTTTGAGAATCGTGGTGAAAATATTATGGATAAACAAAAGTTATTGGCCATCGGCGATAAACAGGAACATCAAATAGCCGCAGATCGTGCTGCTGACTCGGAGTTCCGCTAATGGAACAGCTTATATTTTATGGCTTTGCAAGTGTGTTATTAATAGCTGCAACCATGGTGATAACAGTACGAAATCCAGTACGCGCTGCTTTATTTCTGATTTTGGCATTTTTTACCAGTGCCGGTATTTGGCTATTATTAGAAGCTGAATTTTTAGCGTTAACTCTAGTATTGGTTTATGTTGGTGCAGTAATGGTGTTATTTTTGTTTGTGGTGATGATGTTGGATATAGATTTAGCCCCACTTCAAGAAGGGTTCACTAAGTATTTACCGCTAGGTATTGTAGTGGCAGCTTTAATTACCATTGAGATGATCGCGGTATTAGGCGCCAGTCATTTTGGTCTTGATATTGTACCCGCTCCATCAGCACATCCTCAAGGCTATAGTAATACCAAAGAAATAGGTTTGTTGCTCTATACCGTCTATGTTTATCCCTTTGAAATTGCTTCAGTTATCTTAACTGTTGCTATTGTAGCGGCAATCACCCTCACTCTGCGTGACAAGAAAAGTAAATCGCAAGATGTATCGCAACAAGTCAAAGTGCGTAAAGAAGACCGAGTAAGACTGGTTAAAATGGACGCAGTTAAAAAACCTGAGGCTGAGGAGCTAGAATCATAATGGCATTATCAGATTTTTTGATTTTAGGTGCTCTGTTATTCAGTATATCGCTTGCAGGTATATTTATTAACCGTAAAAATATCATTATTTTATTGATGTGTATTGAATTGATGTTATTGGCTGTTAACCTTAATTTTATTGCTTTTTCTCATTTTTCTGGTGACATTGCAGGTCAAGTGTTTGTATTTTTCATATTGACGGTCGCCGCTGCAGAAGCGGCCATTGGATTGGCAATATTAGTGGTGCTCTTTAGAAACTTACATACCATTAATGTGGCTGACTTAGCTAAGTTGAAGGGGTAAGATATGAATCAAACCTTATTACTTAGTATTGTCATTGCTCCACTACTAGGTAGCATTATTGCAGGTTTATTTGGTCAAAAAGTAGGTCGCTTATGGTCACATCGTGCAGCGGTATATGGCGTTGGTATTGCCTTTGTATTGTCTGTTTGGGTGCTTAAATTAGTGGCCATAGATGGTGAAATATACAATGAGCGTGTATATCAATGGCTACAAGCTGGCTCTTTAAGCTTGGAAGTGGGCTTTATGGTAGATGCGCTAACCGCGATGATGATGGTTGTAGTGACTTTTGTATCATTAATGGTGCATGTTTATACCATTGGTTATATGCACGATGATGAGGCGTACCCACGTTTTTTTAGTTATATTTCTCTATTCACGTTTTCCATGTTGATGTTGGTCATGGCCAATAATTTTATGCAGTTATTCTTTGGCTGGGAAGCGGTAGGTTTAGTGTCCTATTTATTAATAGGCTTTTGGTATAAAAAACCGACAGCAATATTTGCCAATTTAAAAGCATTTCTAGTCAATCGAGTAGGTGATTTTGGTTTTTTGCTGGGCATTGCAGGTGTATTAATGTATGCCGGCAGTTTGGATTATGTCGAAGTGTTTGCTCAAGCACCGGCAATATCAGAAAAAAATATGGCTATATTTACAGGTCATGAGTGGTCTGTAATGTCGATTATTTGTATTTTGCTATTTATTGGTGCAATGGGTAAATCAGCACAAGTACCATTACATGTTTGGCTGCCCGATTCAATGGAAGGCCCTACACCAATATCTGCTTTGATTCATGCGGCAACTATGGTCACGGCCGGTATTTTCATGGTGACGCGTATGTCGCCATTGTTTGAGTTTTCTGAAACAGCCTTATCCTTTGTATTAGTTATAGGATCTATTACCGCCTTATTTATGGGCTTTTTAGGTTTGATTCAAAATGATATTAAGCGGGTGATTGCTTATTCAACCTTGTCTCAGTTGGGCTATATGACGGTAGCACTAGGCGCATCTGCTTATTCTGCTGCTGTATTTCATTTAATGACCCACGCCTTCTTTAAAGCCTTATTATTTTTGGGTGCAGGCTCAGTGATTATGGCTATGCATCACCAACAAGATATTCGTAAGATGGGTGGTTTGAAAAAATATATGCCCATCACTTATTGGACGGCATTAATTGGCTCATTAGCATTAATTGGTTTTCCTGGTTTATCAGGCTTCTTTTCTAAAGATTCAATTATTGAAGCGGTGCATGCTTCCCATATTGCTGGCAGTGGCTTTGCTTATTTTGCGGTAGTAATCGGTGTATTTGTCACCGCTTTGTATAGCTTCCGTCTGTTTTTCTTAGTATTCCATGGCAAAGAACGTTTCAAAATTGATAGTGCTCACCTTCCCCATGAATCACCTTCAGTAGTGACAGTACCACTGATACTATTAGCTATTCCATCAGTAATCTCTGGCTATTTGATAGGTTCCATGGTGTTTGGTGATTTTTTTGGTAATTCAATTATAGTGCATGCTGACCATGATGTGATTGCCCACCATGCTGAAACTTATCACGGTGTATTAGGTTTTATTTTGCATGGTTTGACTGCTTTACCATTCTGGTTAGCAATGGCGGGTGTGGCCACTGCTTATTACTTATATATGATGCGCCCCGATATTCCTGAAAAATTACAACTCAAGTTTAATTGGTTATTCCAAATATTGGATAATAAATATGGTTTTGATCGTTTTAACCAAGTGGTGTTTGCAGGTGCCGCAAGATCGTTAGGCCATTTTTTATGGCAAGTGGGCGATCGACTGCTAATTGATGGTTTTATTGTCAACGGTGCTGCTAAAACGGTTGCTCTAACTTCTAAGCTGGTACGTCATGTTCAATCAGGTTATTTATATCACTACGCTTTTGCAATGATTATAGGTCTGTACTTATTGCTTACCTTTTTTGTGGCCTAAGAAGTTGAATATGTTTACTAATTTTCCTTTATTAAGTCTTATCATATGGCTACCTATTATGGGTGGTATAGCAGTATTGATTAATGGGGATAATAACCCTTGGGCTCGCCCATTATCATTATTGATATCAGCGCTTACTTTGCTGCTTTCTATTGGTTTGTATACTGGTTTTGATAGTTCAAGCTTTCAGATGCAATTTGTCGAACAGGCACCTTGGATTGCCACATTTAATATAAATTATCATTTAGGTATTGATGGCTTTTCGATGCCATTGATTATATTAACTGCATTTTCTACTGTGATTGTTGTCATAGCAGGTTGGCAAGTCATTGAACATCGTGTCAGTCAATACATGGCTGCGTTCTTAATTATGTCGGGTTTGATGATTGCCGTGTTTGCTGCATTAGATGCGATTTTGTTTTATGTATTTTTTGAAGCAATGTTGATTCCGCTGTTTTTAGTTATCGGTATATGGGGTGGACCTAACCGTGTTTATGCCACCATTAAATTCTTTTTGTATACCTTATTTGGCTCGGTTTTTTTATTATTAGCTTTACTTTATTTACACCATGTAGCTGGCAGTTTTGAAATCCTAGACTTCCATAAGGTTGCTTTATCAATGGAGGAGCAAATCTGGTTATTTTTAGCCTTCTTGATTGCTTTTGCCGTTAAAGTGCCCATGTGGCCAGTGCATACTTGGTTACCTGATGCTCATGTTGAAGCCCCCACAGGCGGTTCAGTTATTTTAGCGGCCATCACTTTAAAAATTGGTGGTTATGGTTTAATACGTTTTGCCTTACCGATTACACCAGATGCTAGTTTGGCGCTTGATTGGCTAGTGATTGGCCTGTCATTAACAGCAGTGGTATACATAGGTTTTGTAGCCTTAGTGCAAACTGATATGAAAAAACTGATTGCCTACTCTAGTATTGCTCACATGGGTTTTGTGACCTTAGGATTATTTATTGTCTTTAGGATTTTTGCCAACTCAGCGACTGGAAGTGGTGCTGTGTTAGCAATAGAGGGAGCAATGGTGCAAATGATTTCTCATGGTTTTATCGCGGCTGCCATGTTCTTGTGTGTGGGTATATTATATGACCGTATGCATACACGTGAAATCAGTGCCTACGGTGGTGTAGCAAACACAATGCCGGTGTTTGCTGGTTTTGCAGTATTTTTTGCCATGGCGAATGCAGGTTTACCTGGAACATCAGGTTTTGTGGGTGAATTTATGGTGATTTTGGCTGCTTTCCAAGCTAACTTTTGGTTTGCTTTCTTGGCTGCAACGACCTTGATATTAGGTGCTGCTTATTCCTTATGGATGATTAAACGCGTTATATTTGGTGAGGTCGCTAATGACAATGTTGCTAAATTAGAAGATATAAATCGTCGTGAGTTCTGGATGCTGGCATCATTAGCAGTGATTGTCTTAGCCATTGGTTTATGGCCTGCGCCGTTGACTGAAGTGATGCATGCTTCGGTTGAACACTTATTAACCCAAGTTTCACAGTCTAAGATCTAAAGGTGGCAAAAGACATGATGTTTGAAGTGACAAATATGGCGTTTGCGTTACCAGAAATGTTTATGCTTGGTATGGCGTGTGCGATCTTGTTAGTGGTCGCCTTTTTAGGTAAAAAGGCAGCTGGCCCTGCTTATTTTTTAAGCCAACTTACCTTAGCAGTAACAATGGTACTTATTTATCAATCCATGCATAAGGCAAGCGGTCTCACGTTTGATGGTACTTATATTAAAGATACCTTCGGAGATATTTTAAAACTGGCTATCTGTGCACTAAATATTGTGGTGTTGCTCTACTCAACTAGCTACCTCAAAGCACGGGATTTATATAAAGGAGAATATTACATACTGGCAATATTTTCTACTTTAGGCATGATGATCATGGTATCTGCCTATCATTTCTTAACGCTTTATTTAGGTTTAGAACTGATGTCTTTATGTTTGTATTCAATGGTTGCCATGCATCGTGATTCTGTGGTGGCAACTGAAGCTGCAATGAAATACTTTATTCTTGGTGCCATAGCATCGGGTATGTTGCTCTATGGAATGTCAATTATTTATGGTGTTACTGGCAGCCTAGATCTCAGTATTATCGCCAACAGTATACAAACCGGTGGTTTGGATACTACAGTGCTCAGTTTTGGTTTAGTCTTTTTGATTATTGGTATTGGCTTTAAGTTAGGTGCTGTACCATTTCATATGTGGTTACCTGATGTTTATCACGGCGCGCCAACAGCAGTCACATTGTTTATAGCTACGGCACCTAAACTAGCTGCTTTTGCGATGGCTATTCGTTTATTAGTTGATGGTTTAGGTGATGCTCAACAGTATTGGCAAGGCATGGTTATTATGCTTTCGGTATTATCGATGATTATTGGTAATATTGTTGCTATTGCTCAAACCAATCTAAAACGAATGTTAGCCTATTCGACCATTTCGCATATCGGTTTTATTTTGTTAGGGATCTTATCGGGTAGTCAAGCAGGTTATGCGTCGGCTATGTTTTATGCTTTGGTTTATTCTCTGATGAGTTTAGGCGGCTTTGGCATGATCATCCTGATGAGTCGCAATGGCTTTGAAGCTGATAATATTGATGATTTTAAGGGTTTAAGTAGCCGTAATCCATGGTTTGCATTGATGATGTTGCTATTAATGTTCTCAATGGCTGGTATTCCACCGTTGGTCGGCTTTTATGCCAAGTTAACAGTGATTAAAGCCGTCGTCGACATTAATTTAATCTCAGTAGCAGTCGTGGCTGTTTTGATGTCAGTCATTGGTGCGTTTTATTATTTACGTATTATCAAGGTGATGTATTTTGATAAGCCTATTCACCATGAAAAATTACACGCACCGGTAGATATGCGTATTATGTTTAGTGTCAACGCCTTAACCGTTTTTGCCTTGGGCATCTTTCCAGGTTCATTATTAGCACTTTGTATGAGTGTTTTTCCTTAAATTACAGATAAAATTATGTCATCAGCCACCCTTATTTTAATATTTTTCATTATAGCTAATTTACCTTGGATCACTGAGCGTGCCTTTTTGGTGATCCCACTAAAAAGCATTAAATCGCCTTGGTTAAGATTGTTAGAATTAATTGTGTTTTATTTTGCGGCTTTGTTAATTGCCATCGCTGCCGAGATCCAATTTTCTGGCGAAGTCTTTCCACAGCATTGGGAGTTTTTTGTTACCACATTTTGTGCTTTTCTAGTGTTAGCAGTGCCGGGGGTAATTTATCGTTATCAATGGTTAGCAATGAAAAAGAAGGAAGCAGCAATAAAGGGCAATAAATAAAAACAAGCTAAATTTTGGTCAAAAACTCGCTCAATAGTTGCAGTGTTTAATCAAAATTTTGTTAAACAGAACCCTAAATTATTGAATATTGGCACTTAATCTGTTTTAAAGGTGCGGTCAATTAATATTTAGTATAAAATGCAGGGTTTACTTCCGTGTTTTTTGTAACACATTAATATTTTCAGAGACGAACACAATGGCTGCAGATTTAACCAAATATCGAAATATTGGTATCTTCGCGCATGTAGATGCGGGTAAGACCACCACCACAGAACGAATTTTGAAACTAACCGGTAAAATTCATAAGATCGGTGAAGTTCATGATGGCGAATCAACAATGGATTTCATGGATCAGGAATCTGAGCGTGGAATAACTATTCAATCAGCGGCAACGACTTGTGAATGGGATGGTCACCGTCTTAATGTTATTGATACACCAGGTCACGTGGATTTCACAATTGAAGTGTATCGTTCACTTAAAGTATTAGATGGTGGTGTTGGTGTATTCTGTGGTTCAGGTGGTGTAGAACCACAATCTGAGACTAACTGGCGTTATGCGAATGACTCTGAAGTTTCTCGTATTATTTTTGTTAATAAACTCGACCGTATGGGTGCTGACTTCTTCCGTGTTGTAAAACAAGTGGAAGATGTATTGGGCGCACATCCGTTGGTAATGGTTTTACCGATCGGTATCGAAGAAGACTTTAAAGGCTGTGTTGACTTGTTAACACGTAAAGCTTGGATATGGGATAACGAACAAGATACAACAGCCTTCCGCATTGAAGAACCACCTGCTGAAATGGTAGAGCAGATTGAAGAATACCGTGAAATGTTGATCGAAACAGCGGTAGAACAAGATGATGACTTGATGGAAAAATATCTTGATGGTGAAGAGCCTTCTATCGAAGCAATTCAGACATGTATCCGTTCAGGTACATTAAAAATGGATTTCTTCCCAACTTATTGTGGTTCAGCCTTTAAAGATAAAGGTGTTCAAATGGTATTGGATGCAGTGGTCGCATACTTGCCTAACCCAACAGAAGTGGATCCACAACCTGAAGTGGATTTAGAAGGTGAAGCAACCGGTGAATATGCGATTGTCGATACTGACAAACCATTCCGTGCTCTTGCCTTTAAAATCATGGATGACCGTTTTGGTGCATTAACCTTTATCCGCATCTACTCTGGCACCTTAAATAAAGGTGACACCGTACTCAATACCTTTACCGGTAAGACTGAGCGTGTGGGTCGAATGGTAGAAATGCATGCTGATGATCGTAATGAATTAAGTACTGCACAAGCGGGTGATATCATCGCCATTGTTGGCATGAAAGATACACAAACTGGACACACGTTATGTGATCCTAAAAACCCAGCCACATTAGAGCCAATGGTTTTCCCAGATCCCGTAATTTCAATTGCAATTTCTCCTAAAGATAAAGCAGCATCAGAAAAAATGGGTATTGCATTAGGAAAAATGATTAAAGAAGATCCTTCGTTCCGTGTTGAAACAGACCAAGACAGTGGCGAAACGATTATTAAAGGTATGGGCGAGCTACATTTAGATATCAAAGTTGATATCTTACGTCGTACACATGGTGTTGATGTAACTGTAGGTGCACCACAAGTAGCCTACCGTGAAACAATTACACTACGTACTGAAGATAGCTATACACACAAAAAACAATCAGGTGGTTCTGGCCAATTTGGTAAGATCGACTACATTATCGAACCAGGTGAGACGGGTAGTGGGTATGTATTTGAATCTGTAGTAACTGGTGGTTCTGTACCTCGCGAATTCTGGCCAGCTGTTGAAGGTGGTTTCAAGAAAATGATGGATCGTGGTGTACTTGCCGGCTATCCTTGTTTAGATTTCAAAGTAATCTTAGTGGACGGTGGTTTCCATGCCGTAGATTCATCTGCAATGGCATTTGAATTAGCAGCGATGGGTGCTTACCGCCAAACAATGAAAAAAGCCGGTCCACAAATCATGGAACCGATTATGAAAGTGGATGTGTTTACACCTGATGATCATGTAGGCGATGTTATTGGTGATCTTAATCGCCGTCGTGGCATGATTAAATCACAAGATGCAGGTGCAACAGGTGTACGTATTAAAGCTGATGTTCCACTAAGTGAAATGTTTGGTTACATTGGAACACTTCGCACAATGACTTCAGGTCGTGGCCAGTTCTCTATGGAGTTCTTACAGTATAGTGCTTGTCCACGTAATATCTCTGAGCAAGTAATCAGCGATACTAAAGAACGTGAAGCAGCTGCTAAGAAATAACTAAGCAGACAATGTTCAAATAAAAAAAGGGGCTGATTTTTAATCAGCCCCTTTTTTTATGATTGTGATTTTACCTAAAAGTGAAGCTAAAAATTGTCAGTATTATTCAGGCCATGAAATCTGACCAGTATTGGAAACAAAGAAATAATCACTATTTTTTGAATATTGTTGGCATAAGTGCAATTATTTCCAATATAGTACGCTGCCAAATGCTCTGTGTTCTGGTCCATAATAATATTTAAGATACGATATGTATCTATCTATGGTGTCTCCCAGCCAAGCATTTGTATTCAACAATAGAAAATACAGCTAAGAAGACAACTGTCATCTGTTGACAGAATTATTAAACATCATACCAGTGACTGCTATTGCACTATGAAGGCATATAATAATTAACTGCTTTCGACTCAAAGCGGATATTAGATTACTTATTATTAACGCATTGTATTCAATGATTTAATTCTAATAAAGTTAAAATAATGGGTACGGTATTTGTATCAGATTATTCTAAGATTAAAAACTATCTTAAGTATTTGTTGATATCCACCTCATCTACCTGTTCTTCTGGTAAGAATCGTTTAGCATATTCTAAATATGCACCACTGGTTAACAACAACTCAAATACTTCTATATCGACATGTTGATTCAAAGCCATTTTATGCAGAATATCAATTGATTTGCTAATTGATTTTGCTTTTTTATAAGGACGATCAGCAGCCGTTAATGCTTCAAATATGTCTGCAACCACCATGATACGTTCAGGTATTGATAGGTCTTCCGCTGACAATTTGCGAGGATACCCCGTACCTATCATGGTTTCATGATGCGTTGAGGCATAACGCGGTACCTTACTAAGTTCGTCAGGGAATGGGAGATTTTCTAGCATTTTAATTGTACTGATAATGTGTTCGTTGATTTTAAACCGGTCTTCAGCAGTTAAGGTACCTCGTTTGATAGAAAGGTTGTGCAACTCACCCATATTAGAAAGATATTCAGGCACATCCATTTTTATGCCTAATTGAGGGTCAAACACCATATCTCGCTTTCGCTTAATCATGTGTTGCTGTTTATCTGCTAATAAGTATTCTGTGACGGGTAAGGCTTGTTCATCTTCGTTATAACGAATTAGCTCAATATGAGATAGGCCTAAACGCTCATTAAAATTACGCTGCCACTCGGTTTTAGCCAACTGTTTAACGCGTTCAATATCCTCTTCAGACATGAATTCTCCACCAATATTAGCATTGGCAATAAAAGAAAAGTCATCTTGTAACGTTTGTTGTTTTTGTAGTTTATCTATGTAAAGCAAAGCTTCATCGACATTAACTTCTTTAGCTTTAGTTAAATAGTCTATTTCCGCATCACGCCATAACACTTCAAAACGCATGCGGATTTCATGAATACGATTATAGTTGACCTCTAACTTAGTGCCCTTATCAATGATGTGTTCTGGAGTGGTGATTTTACCGCAGTCATGCAACCATGCAGCAACTTCAAACTCACGCCATTGTTGACTAGTAGTAAAAGAGAAGTCTTCAAAAACACCTGCACTCGACTCACTGGCTTGTTTAATTAATATGAAAGCTAGTTCAGGTACGCGCTCACAGTGGCCTGCTGTATGAGCTGACTTATCATCGATAGCTTGTGCAATAAGCTTGATAAGTGCATCCAATAGATTCTGATGCGCCTGTTCATGTTGCTGAATCGAAGCTGACATATCGTCCATTGAAATAGCTAGATCATGTAATTCAACAATCTGACTTTCTGTATCACTAACCTGGTTATAGCGTCGATGTGCAATATGCTTACTATTTTGGGCTAGTTGCCGTATCGGCTTGACTAAGGGACCAGCCAATAACCAAGCAATAGGTAATAATAAAATCAATACGATAATAGTAATAATTATGGCATCAATTATTTTATCTACAGCTGCTGACAACACATTTTCAACTGGAGCAACAATGGCAAAAAAATCATTTCGATCATTATGTGCATCAAACGGCGTCATGTAGGTATAGTATTTTTTACCATCCATATCAACAGTAACCAAGCCTTCTGATCCACCTTGTTGGGCCATTTGGATTAATTTTTTATATGGAATTCCACCCTTATAATAAGCTTGGTCTTTTTCTGTAGAAAACCATTTTTCAGCCAGTGCTTGTTGATATTCAGGTCCCAATTTCTGCAATGCCTGATCGAATAATAACTTTAATTCTGGCTTCCCTTTAGCCAGCATGAATTGTAGATTTTCTGGTAATTTTATCTGACCAAATTTGAGCGGTGAATTAATCACCACGTCATCAATGAAAAACTGACGAGCCTTGTAATTAAATACTGCTGAGGTATCCATTGCAGCGTCCACTGTACCTTCTCTTACAGCATCGAACATTGCCCTGACGTTTGGTACCTTGACAACGTTAATGTCAGGAAATTGCTCAGCAAGGTTACTTGTTAATAACCAACCATCAGGTATGGCCACTGTCTTTCCCTTTAGCTGATCAATGTGCTTAATTGGTTTTTGACCTTTAGCAGTCAACACGCCATAAGGTACACTTAAAAAGGACTCAGATAAATTTCCAAGCCACTTTCTGAACGGATCAAAATAAACCGGTTGCAAGACATCAAGCTCATCATCAAAAAACATAGTTGCAAACTGATTCCATGCCAAGCCATTTACATATCGAATTTTAATTCCTGTCATCTCAGATATATAATTCAGTACATCAATAGCAAACCCGGTCGGTTTTCCCGATACCGAAAAGCTGATAGGAGGCCAATCCATTTCATTAGACACGTTTAGATGGGGTGTGTTTTGTATTAATTTTTTTTGTTTTTCTGTCAATATCATCTGTGGTGAGGGAGGTAACGATATATGTTCTTTAAGTGGTTGATTACTCGCAGTAAGGTCTCCACGATCGTTGAACAAATATATTTCAGAATTGAGGGGTGAATTCAATGATTTCAAATAGTCAGAAATTGCAGAAAGGGTGATATTTACGCCAAAGACAGCATTTTTTGAAGGTAGTTGCATCGAATAACTTTCCCCTGGTGTTTGCAACTGGTGAAACAAGTAAGGGAAAGTTTTATGAACTTTATCTTTGCTTGCACCTATAAACCAAGGACGATTGTTCGATTTAAAATCAGCGCTAATTTTACGTGTCGTTCTCGTTATAAATTCACTATCCACAAATTTCATTATGCGTTTACGAGTATTATGGTGACCACTAATTTGAGTAATTATCCATCTATCTGTTGGCTGGGCATTTAATTTTTCACGTGTTTGTTTGTCGGCATTTAGATTGATAATGCCAAAATAATCACCATTTTCAAGGCCAACATATACTGAATGAAATAATGGGTTACTCAACATTACCTCAGTAAATAATAGGTATGACTCTCGGCTAAGGACATTATTTTCATCAAAATGTGTTAATTTCGACATGATTTTGACAGATGAAGATGCTCGCTTGTCTAATTCCTTTAAATACTCTTGTGTGGATTGTGTTGCATTTTCAAATAAGGTTAGCGTGGTTTCTATCGCTAAATTTCGACTGAAAACATACTGTAAACTAATGGCAACTGTTGCAGTAATAATCGTTGCGAACAAAAAAAAGACGATTACTACAGATTGAATGGAAACACGCATGCGTTTTGTTAAATGGTTATATAAACGATGTGTGTATATCGGTAAATCAGGTGTCATTTAACTACTGCCTTTGTGTTGCTTACTAGTTTCAAAAGTTATCCTTATGCAATAATAGGTGGAATGTTAGATTTAATTTTAATAACAAAAACGATTGTACTGCTAAGTGAAATTTTACAATAATTACGTCGAAATAGGAAAAATCGACACCTCTCGCACCATGACCGTGAAGTGGCTGAATATATGGCTCCTATAGTTAAGGGATAATAAGCCTAACAACAGATAAATAATGGCTGCTCTAAGAAATATTCAAACGGGGATGCTATCACATTGATGAAAGAGCAAAATCATAATCGAGCATAAAATTTTACGAATATACTTGGACCTTAATTTAAAGGGGTAGAGGATGACGGTATTACTTTTGAGAAACTGCCAGACTGACACCTGATTAGACTGCGATTCATAGTTTGCATGACAAGTCGTAGGTCTCGAAATGTTTGAAAAATAAAAGCCCAGTTAAGCTTGGCTGAGGCACTTCATATACATTTTCATATTAGAAGACTGACTGTATTTAGGCGGGGTGATTGTTTTATATTCAGGTAAAGTCTTAGGGAGGAATATGAGTTCAATAATAAAGAGCAGCCTAGTGTGTGACGCATTATCCCTAGCTATATGACAATCTCTCGTTATCCAAAACCATATCCTTTAATGAGTTACCTCATTGAGTCACACGCTACTAAAATAGCTCTGACAATATTTAAAGCATACTAGATCCTTACATTGTTTGACGTTTTTATAACGTTAAGATTTGAGTCGTTTTTCAGCTTGGCAGCTGAGCAAAATACAGTGTGATATTTAATTCTGTATTGATAATAGTTTCTTTCGATTACGTGAGCACCTTACTTGATGCAATTAAAAGCCTAGCGCATGTTTCATTACGTAATAAATGTGGGTCTGTTCATGTGCACCATGAAATAAATGAGCTTGGGGGCCACCTGCAAAAATGGCCACATCTTCGCCAGCATGTGTTTCTGATTCACGAGGCATATTAGCTTCTTGGCGATAATTGGGTTTCATAGTATCCACGGTTTCTAAATCGGCAAAGCGACCAGGGTGAAGGCTTACATTCTTTTCTTCTAATTCGTGGCCATCGCCGTGATCTTCATGGTGACCGACACCATTGGCATAATTCAAGGTGGTGTAAGGTTTGCCATCAGCCGCTTTAGTTGTAACATTTTCGCCCGGCGCGACCACCTTACCTAATATTGGGTTACCTCGAGCGGGATAACCCACTATGGTAAATGTATGGCTGTGATCAGCCGTCACTATTATTAATGTATCGTTTAAATCGACTTTGGCTAATGTCGCTGCAACGGCATCAGATAAGGCCACCGTTTCACTTAAGGCACGAAAAGCATTACCTGCATGGTGTGCGTGATCGACTCGTGCTGCTTCGACCATCAAAAAGTAACCTTTTTCATTCTTTGCCAATATATCAATGGCTTTAGTGGTCATATCAGTCAGTGAAGGTTCATTGCTGTTTGAGTCACCGATTCTATCGTGTTCATACTTCATATGTGAAGGCTCAAACAAGCCTAATAAATGTTGTGTTTCATTGATGTCAATGGCGTCAAACTGGGCTTTGTTCCAGACATACTGTGCATTGAATTTTTGCTTATATTCTTCAATCAAATGGCGTCCATCTGTACGCTCACCGTTTTTACTGGGATATTCTGGATCGACTACTGTTTCAGGTAGGAACTTGGTTCTACCGCCGCCCAAAGCAACTTCTAATCCATTGCCAATACCCCCTTGTCCAAAGTTATCAATTAATTGAGATGCAATATCTTTTACTTGACTATGTTCTGGTATTTGATTGTTAGTTTCCCAGCCTCGATTTGAAGTGTGTGCGTAGGTTGCTGCTGGTGTAGCATGGGTCAAACGAGCGCTAGACACCACTCCAGTTGATAAACCTTTAATTTCAGCCTGCTCAAGAATAGTCGTTAATTTAGCCGCTAACACTTTATCGACATCCTCCTCATAACGGGCAACATCTTGGGAAACTGAAATTAATCTACCGTTGGTTTTTACGCCGGTTACCATTGCTGTCATAGTTGGTGCAGAGTCGGGTACTTGCTGGCTTGCCGAGTAAGTTTTTGATAAGGCCAAGTAGGGTAGCTTTTCAAAAGCCAATTGATTACCTTCGCCGTCAATGCCTTTTTGCTGTCCCTCAAAAATACGAGCAGCTGTAACGGTAGAAATACCCATGCCATCCCCGACAAACAAAATAACATTTTTTGCTTGCTGATTATTGGGGGTGATTTGCTGTGCAGCTACTAGGGCTGCTTCGCCTTTTTCAATCCAGGTACTAGCGTCTTCAGCAAAAACGCTATTTACTGAATAAAAGGTGAATATAGCGCTAACAATGGTGGTTAGGGTTGTTTTTTTTATATTGAATGTCATGATTAAGCTTACTCGATATGATACTGAAAAGTGTTTTTAACATTGGGAACGTTGACTGCTTTGCCGTTAACTATCCGAGGCGTATAACGAAAACTTTTAGCCGCCCTTAATGACGCATTGATAAAAAAGGCATGGCAATCACTTAATGCTTTAGGCGATTTAACTCGACCTTCAGTATTAACGGTATAACTCACTGTACATTCACCTTGTACCCCTTTTTTAAGGGCTCGTCGTGGATAAGAGGGTGGTTTTTTTTCCACTGGAAAATACTGGCTTGCATCAAACTTATTATTGACAGGAACTGGTTTGTCTACCTTTGTTAGCGGCGCAGTCTTATTAACGACTGGACTTGGTTTAGTTGCTGCCTTTGGTTCGACCATTTCTTTCATTTTTTTTGGTACTGGCTCGATAGGCGCGACCTTTTTAACGATGGGTTTTTTGGGTTGTTTTTTGGTTACTTTCTCTACTTTTGGTGTGGGTTTTTTATCTACACGCTTTTTAGCAAACTCGGCCTTTTTAATAACCGGCTTTGGTGTTTGTTTTTTGATCGATTTAGGGGGCTCTATTACGGGTGGTTTTGGTATTGGTTTTGCCTGCACAGGCGGAGCAACCTCAACGGGTACTTTGGCTGGTGTATGCATCACAATTTGCAGTTTGACGCTGTTAATCTTAACTTCTACGGGCTTATGATGCTGCCAGCCAGATAGCAGTAGGGCCAGCACACTGACATGCAACAAAATGGCGATGCTCAATGCCATAAATTTATCAGATGACAGATGCGTTATCAGATCTTGTGTCGGCAGCTCACGCTGTGAGATTAATACCTGACTCATTGTGGCGCCTCAGTAATGAGGCCAAGGTTTGTAACTCCCCCTTTTTGTAAAGCAGCTATCCCTGCCAGAACGGTGGCATAATCTGCTTCCTTATCTGCGCGAATAAAGACTTGGGTATCAGGGTTGTCTTCAATTATTTTATCGACTTTTTGGGTCATTTCGCTAATATCTATTGCGGTATCTGTCTGATTAGTTGTGTTCACTTCTGCGCCAATATTCCAAAAATAACCACCATCACTCTGCACTGACAAGGTCAGTATTTTTAATTTAGTATTGGTGGGTAAGGCTTCATTTTCTACTTTGGGTAAATCGAGTTTTACGCCTTGAATTAATAAGGGTGCTGTCACCATGAAAATAACCAGTAACACCAGCATTACATCAATATAAGGCACAACATTCATTTCCGCTTTTGGACTATGAAGTTTTGGTGGCTTACGTAACATCAGTTTCTCCTAGTTTAGGCTGCATGCTTTAAGGGCGTATGAAGTGTCCGATGCAAACGCATTTGTAGCTCATTACCAAATATATAATATCGCGCAGTAATGGTGGCAGAACGTGCACTAAATCGGTTATAGGCAATAACCGCGGGTATTGCCGCGAATAAACCAATGGCTGTGGCGATCAATGCTTCTGCGATACCTGGGGCGACAGTCGACAGTGTTGCTTGTTGTACTTGTGACAAACCAATGAAGGCATTCATAATGCCCCACACCGTTCCGAACAGCCCAATATATGGGCTGACGGAGCCCACTGTTGCTAAAAATGATAAGCCTTTTTCTAACTGCGCCTCTTCTTCGCCAATTGCAACTAACATGGCGCGCTCAGCACCTTCGTTGACTTTCTCAGCCGTCATATTAGGCAACTTTTCTAAGGTCATATATTCTTGATAACCGACATTGAATAGATGATGTAAGTGAGTGCTGGGCATTTTTTCATCATTAAATTCGGCATAGAAATGTGCCAAATCATTAGCTTTGCGAAAATGGCTAATAAATTGCGAATTGTTTTTCTCGGTACGACTTAAGCTTTTATTACGCAACACAATTAAATACCAACTGCTCAAAGAGGCGAGCACTAAAAGGAGCATAACGGCTTGCACCAATAGACTTGCATCGGCCACTAAACCCCAAACCGACATTTCTTCTAAACCTGTTTCCATCTTATGCTTCCTTCTTTAATAACTGAGCAACATTGTTAAAAATGCAATGCTGACTATTAAATGCTATTTACGTGACCGTTTGATGACAATTTATCTATTCAAGGTTGAGTGCCTGTGCGATGGCCAGCCAGGGCACATATTTATAATTTTGTTTACCTTCTGGCATCCGTTTGCGACCGTCTTGCACCACCAACATGCCAAGTCGCCATGGCCCAGTATTGTTACCGCTTAAGTCTGCAGAAGTCACTTCCAAGCCATCTGTTTCTGATGCACCATCAATACCTAAGTGTGCATTCATCGCTACTTTAAATGTACCGCGATGCTTATAAGGTGAACTAGATTCAACTACTACATAGCTATCATTTCCTTGACTTGAAATAACTAAATAGCCATTTTCTGCGCTCTGATAATAGGCTACGCCCTCAATGTCAGCATGCACTACCTCACTAATTTCAATGACCTTAGCCATCGTGATAGCGGCATCAGCACGCGCATTTAATGTCCACAAGGCGGTGTTTTCTTCGCCGACAAATAATTGCTCACTTTGGTCGATTGCGACACAGCCTTCGGGTTGAGTAGCCACTTTAAATTCACGCATTTTTTTGGCGGTCACCTGCCTGTCAAAAGCGGTTAACTGATATTGCTCAAAACGACCGTCTTTATCATTTACAATGGCATAAAAATTATTTTGTTTATCCTTAAACATACAAGCACCATAAATTTCATTTGTGCTTGTGGCTTGCTGGCCTAATTCAGCAACGATGCCTGTGTTACGGTCTATGCTAAAAAAGTGCAAACTGTTGTGATCACGATTGCTTGCAACGGCTAAGTCAATCAATGTGCCATTCATATCAAAGCCTGTGCGTATATCGACATTATTTAAACGGCCCACTGCTAAGTACTGCTTTTGCTGACCTTGTAAGTCATAAACTGCCAAACCACCTTGCTTATCAGTCGCTATGACTAGACTTTTTGTAGCCTGTGTCGGATGTATCCATATGGCAGGATCATCCGCTGCATCACCTAAACTTGGTATTAAGTCGGTTTCAAATAGTGGTTTCACCAAAGCCATCATTTGGTTATTGTGATGATGTGAACTAGGCTCCGTAATGCCGCTGATAGGAATAAGAGCTAAATGCAATCCACTTTTGTCATGGACCATAACCTCCAGCCCTTTTTTAGTGGGTCGCACGCTGAGGTTTTCTGGTGAATTTAAAGTATCCAAGCCTAATAGTGGTAGTGTACTGCCAACAGTTTGATGTTCATCTTGATCAATATTATATCGATGTAATTGTTGACTATCGGCATCTAAAACCAATATTTGATGATTAGAAATTGCCATGCCTGATGCATTCTTTTTAATATCACCAAAGGGAGCTAACATGGCTACTGGCTCACGTAGTAACGCAGCTTCATCCTGTGCGGCGTATGCCCAGACACCGACATTTTCTTCGTTGACGTAAAGGGTATTAGTATCATCATCGACCTGACAATATTTACTTTCTGGAGGCAAACTCAAGCTACGTACTAGTAATGCATTTTCTAATAAGCTATTTTCTCCTGCAACTAACCACTGTTGTCCTAAACCTTCTTCACCCACTAAAAAAACAAAGGTATTGTTAGCTGTATCTTGATACAAACAAGCATCTTCGGTTTTAAAATTTTGTTTTGGTATCACTAAAGGTGCCGCCCAATCACCTGTATTTAGACCTATAGTGGTTACCTTTGTTTGCTGTAAGTCACCATTCACACTAGCCATAAATAGAGTTTGAGGAGTGATGCGGTGGTCAATGGTTTTAAAATTGCCCTTTAGCTGACGCAGGGTATCACCACTTTTGTTAAGCACTGATAAACCACTTGCATTGGCAATGACAATATTTGCATCGGCCAATGGCCCGCTGGTTGTCAGGAGGGTTCTGTTAATTAATTGGGCTGCTTCAATTTTTTCTGACAAGTCGATCAACTTAAAGCTTATTTTTTCAAGATCACCTGTGACGTTTTCATTGGGCGACGTTTCATTTATCTGGCAAGCTACAGAGACCATCATTGCCAAGCTTGTTATGCCAATAGTGACGATACGTTGATACTGTTTAAATTTCATACACATTCCTAATATTCATCGATACTGCTAAAAATCGTAAGGGTGCAATCTGCGTTACACCCTTACTAATTATCATCTGCCAACTATTCAAAATGCTGACTTTAGAAGTTGGTAACCGTGAAGCTCATTCTGTAAGTAGGACCATATTCTTCAAATTGTGCGTTAAAGTTGTTACGGTTTTGGGATACAAAGAATACTTCGTCAGTAATGTTTTGTGCATCAAAAGTGATTTGCATTTTTGGCGTAATAAAATAACTGGCACTTAGATCGACAAACATCGACTCATCTGTAGTCAAGTCATTTAGTTCGTTATCAATAGCGCCCACTTCTGCTAAGAAACCTGAATTATAGTTGGCAGACAGTCGAACACTAAACTTAGAATCTTGCCAACCAACGAAGGCATTACCTACCCGTTCTGCTTGGCTTGGCAACATAATATTACGTGTTTGACCCAGAGAAGAAATATTGGCTGAAGACTCAGTAAAGGTCACATTAGCCCCAACGATCACTTTGTTAAATGGATACGATAACCATTCGAGTTGTTGCGAATAGGCTAATTCCAAACCATAGAGTTCTGCATCATCGCCATTCTCAAAGGTAATAGCCTCATCAAATCCTGCAAAAGCGCCGGTTCCAGCTACATCAGTTTCATAAACAAAGTTTTCAATATCTTTATAGAATACAAAGGCTGAAATCACACCAGCACTACCCATATAATGCTCGATACCCAAATCAAAGTTTGTTGCTTCTAGTGGTTCAAGATCTGGGTTACCAAAGGCTGCTTCATCATTATCAATGGTAATACCAGGTGCTAATGCATCAAACGTAGGTCGCACTACTGTATTGGTATAAGCTGCTCTTACTAAGGTATTTTCCGCCAACAGATATTTAGCATGTAAACCTGGCAGTATGTGCGAGTAATCGTTACTCCGCGATACCGCACCAAAGGCACCATTCGTGATGCTGGTGCCTTGAGCTGTAAATTTTGTCCCCTCGTAGCGCACACCTGCAATGATAGTTAAATTATCAATATCCACTGTATTCATTATATAAGCAGCGTTGATATCTTCGGTCATCTCAAAGTCATTAATACGAGATTCTTCTTCATCAATGGCGGCATTGCGGTCTAGCTGGCCAATAAGATTGTTAATGTTACTTCCTCTGATTTCCTGACCAAAAGGACCTGGTTTGTAATTTAATTGGCCACCACTATATTGACTAAGATTAGTAGGTAATGAGCCAAAATCTTCATAAATGGCCGTTGTAATATCATTTGATAGGTTGCGGCGACTGACCTTTGCACCAAACTTGACTTGTGAATCGTAGCCATTTAAATCCCATAAGCGTGCAAAGTCCATTTTGGCCGACCTTAAGGTGTCGGTACTTGACGTTTGCTCTTCTTCAATCTCACTTAGTT
The DNA here is from genome assembly GCA_034110895.1 of Gammaproteobacteria bacterium. GTDB lineage: Bacteria > Pseudomonadota > Gammaproteobacteria > Nitrosococcales > Methylophagaceae. The sequence continues at coordinate 167,322 of JAWUYH010000024.1, forward strand.
CAAATGAATTTGGGTCAAAAAAGTCTGGACCCGCTAGTAAGCTTGGCGCTCTATTGTTGTTAAAGCCTACATCTGAAAAATTACTTTCAAAAATTGCTCCAGCAACAGCAAACGGACTCTTTTCACTCGACTCACTGTATGATGCTTGAGCATCGATTGTCCATAAACCAATACTTTTGTCACCACCAAAAGTGATTGATTTTATTTCTTGTGTATCAACACGATCTTTTAGCTCTCTTGCTCCATCGGCTGTACCACGTTCGCCTGCTACTTGAGCATCGTCAAACTCTAAAATTGCAGCGTGGCGTTGTTCGTCATCTGCAAATTTACTATATAGCGTACGTAAATAATAATTAGATAATTCATCTGGCTTATAGTCAAAGTTTAAGCCAACCCCCGTTCGTTCACGCTGGATTTGATAATCACGCGCTTCTAATTCTTCTAAGCGGGGAGACGCACCATCAAAATCCCATGCGCCACCAGTTTCAGTGTTATCTGAACCGAAATTACGCTGCTGAAAGGTAAAAGCTAGGGCAGCTGCAAAGTTATCTTTACCATCACCTATACTAAAAATATTACTCACTGCACCAGATACTTTAGGACTCGTATCGCTGACCATAGGGTTATATCCTGCTTCACCCGAGTAAGTGTAAAAGAAGTCATCATGATCAAAACCTGACAAACTCCGAACGTTTACCGTTCCCCCTAAGGAGTTGGCATCTAAATCAGGGGTTAAGGTTTTAACTACTGATAATGATTGAATTAATTCTGACGGTAACACGTCAAGTGCTACTGCACGGCCACCAGGTTCTGAAGATGGAATGTTGACACCATTGATATAGACACTATTTAAATCTGGTGCTAAGCCACGAATGGTCACAAAACGACCCTCGCCTTGGTCACGTTCAATTGATACGCCTGGAGCACGTTGTAAGGCTTCTGCTGCATTGTCATCAGGCAGCTGACCAATGGCATCCGCACTGATTACACTTTCAATAGAATCTGAATCACGCTGCTTTTTCAACGCCTTATCAATTTGTGCGGCTTGACCAACAACTTCTAAAAACTCTACTTTACCAATATCACCCATATTCGCTGGTGTAGTGTTTCCGTCCGTCTCACCTGCAAACACCATAGAAGTACTGGCTAACGCCAACATTATGGCACTTAATTTAAAGCCTGCTTTAGTCGCTGACTCACCCAATTTGCCCTGTAATCTGATTGTTTGCATTACCATCCCCTAACCACATAATAAAAAGTGTTTAACCAATAATTGGTCTTCATAACTAACTTAGGTCGGCATGATAACTACGCACTATGACGATTTTATGACAGCTTATTTCAAATCTAAGCTTTTATCGGGATTTTGCAGGTTTCCTGAGCTTAATTGAGCTTAATTGACTGTGAAAATGCAAGATTTTAGCTTTTGCTAAAGTTATCGTTAAAAAAGCATTGATATAAACAATAAGTAAGGTGTGGCACACGATCGAACAAATAAAACACACACACATTATGAACAAATCAAAACAATAATTTGTTTATTTTGAAAATGTTTTAAAAAAGTTGTGAGCTAAATTGACTATTAGAATTATTAAAACTGTCATCAATTTGCAACAATCAATCATTACATTTGATCACTAATATTCTTTAAATAGTTATTTTGAATCATGATGCAAAAAAAAATACACTCTTCTATGGTTATATTTTCTGGGTTAATTTTGTGTGCCTTAATTGGCTTGTACGTTCATTTATTAGTGGGAGAACTCAAGCCTTGGGACATGATTGACTGGCTAGATATTGTCGCCGAAGGGGGCACCGCCATACTCGCTGTTTTTTGGTTAGCACTATTGCTGCGAAGTCGCCCAGCAGGGCGTGTAACGTTCTGGCTAGCCTTAGGCGTCTCATGTTTTGTATTCTCATGGTGGATGGACTGTATAGATGAAGTTATCGAAATACCTTCAGGCGCTTTCTGGCATAACTGGCCAGAAAACATGCCGGTTCCCCTAGGATTATTATTACTGACTATTGGCATTTATCATTGGCATCAAGAAGAACGCGCAATCAGTGCACAAATGATAAAACGCGAACGTGTTTTCCGCGAACATCGTTTATTTGATGCGCTAATACCTATTGGAGGTGCAGATTATTTACGTGAACAAGTGAAATTAGCACTCAAAGAAGCACGTATGGCAGCACAACCACTTGCACTTGTCGTCATTGATATAAATGACTTTAGTCATATCAATCACTCATTTGGGGATCTAGAAGGTGACCAGGTATTACAGTCCATCACTCAACTGCTGTTACTGAATTTACGCAGTCAAGATTTATTATGTAGATTAGCGGGTGACCGTTTTGTCGCAGTTCTACCCAACACCAATAATCATCAAGCCAAAATCATTGCCGATGAATTAGAAACTGCGATTGCTAGCTTGGCTTACAAGACTACACGGCAAGGTAATCGCATTCAATTATCAGCAAGTACTGCGGTTGAAGTAGGTCTTCAAGAAGAGGCTAATAGCATGATTAAAAAGCTCAATATGAACCTAAGCTTGATTAAAAAGCATTTGATCACCAGTCCTATTTAATAGCATATGACAATGCTACTTAACAGTTATGAACGTGACACAAACTTAATTGCAGCGCATCATCAGCCTGCCATTATGCTTGATTTAGCTACGTCACGAGATATTGATAGTCGTGCCTTACTGCGAGGGACTCGACTCGTTTTAGACGATATCCTCACAGGCCGTAAACTGATTAGTCCTGACCGATTTTTAACCTTGCTTGCAAATTGCCAAAAAGCACTAAATGCAGATGATACTAGCTTTTTGTTCGGCCAGCGCTTATTTCCTGGATCTTATGGAGCTGTTAGCCAAGTATTGACCCATTCGCAAACCTTACACCAAGCCCTAATCCATATTTGTCATCATCACTCCTTACTATCCCCTCTATGTACGCCGCGTTATTTTGAAAATAATGACCATTTATTTATTTATTGGCTAGACAGTTGTGGTGCAGGTGCACAGTTCACATTTCTACTTGAAGCTTACATGACAGCAGTAGCATCAATGGGCAACAGAATGTTAGATTCAAAGTTACCATGGCGATTTAATTTTACGCATGCCGAACCGCGATATATCGAGCAATACTGGGTACATTTAAGTGACGAAGTGAAATTTAATCAGCAACTTAGTATGATGAGCATTCCGCTTGATATTACTCATCAGGTACGGCTAAAAACTTCACCGATCAGTCTACAATTAGCATTGCAGGGCAGTAAATCACAATTAACTGATATAGGTTGGGAAGCGAGTTTTTTAGATACTTTATACGACTATTTCAGGGAAAATATTCAACAAAATATACAACTAGAGACCGTCGCCAATGCCTTTGGAATGAGCCCCGCTTCTTTAAAGCGTAAACTGCTCAAACACAATACGCATTTTCAAAAACAATTGGATTTAGCACGTAAGCATGTGGCACTTTATTTGTATCAGGTGAAGGGGTATCAACACCATGAAGTGGCTGATTATTTACGCTTCAATGACATTAACAACTTTAGACGTGCTTTTAAACGTTGGACAGGCTTACCACCAGGACAGTTATTACAAGAAAATTGTTTTTAAGGCACTGGAATAATATGTATTTGTGAAACGACCAAATCGTCTATCGTAATTCCCCGTTTTTGTTTAAATACTGAGCCATACAGGCGTGCATGATAATATCATAATCGAATACAATATTGCTGGATAATTAAAACTTTAGATTTATTAAGCTTATTTATTTAATCTTTGATCCTTAGCTAACGCAGCCAAAATAGTAAGCATGTCATCAGGCATTTCAATCTGCCATGAGACTTCTTCACCAGAACCCGGATGAATAAATCCTAATGAACCTGCGTGCAGGGCTTGGCGACGGAAACCTTGTAAGGCTTCACGGAACTGTTCAGTAGAATTCTTGGGCAATCTTAGGCGACCACCATAAACAGGATCGCCAAATAGTGGATAACGAATATGGGCCATATGAACACGAATTTGATGGGTACGGCCCGTTTCTAACTTACAACGAATATGAGTGTGAGCCCGATAGCGATGAGCAACACGATAATGTGTAATTGCTGTTTTACCGGTTGAAACAACAGCCATCCGTTTACGGTCAATAGGATGACGTCCCATGGCTTCATCGATAGTGCCACCGGCAGTCATTACACCCATAGCAATCGCTTGATACTCGCGTTGGACTGTACGCTCTTGCAGCTGGTTAACTAGAGAATTATGGGCCTGAAGTGTTTTGGCAATCATCAATAAGCCAGTTGTGCCCTTATCTATGCGATGTACAATACCTGCACGTGGAATAATTTCTAACTCGGGTGCATGGTTTAATAAGGCATTGACTAAGGTACCATCATGGTTGCCTGCGCCGGGGTGAACCACCATACCGGCTTCTTTATTGATGATTAATAAATCATCATCTTCATGGATAATATCAAGGTTAATATCTTCGGCAATCCAAGTATTATCAACGGCTTCTATTTGAGCATTAATGATGATGTGTTCGCCACCAAGAACGGCATCACGCGGACGCAATTGCTGCTTGTCGACCGTCACAAAACCTGCTTTAATCCATTTTGTAAGCTGACCTCGCGAGTAGTCAGGAAAAAGTTGGGCCAGTGCTTGGTCTAATCTCATTCCTGCAGATTCGTCAGGGCAAAAGTCTTCAAGTAAAAGGTGTTCAGACATGAGAAGTAATTTATATTGTGATGATAAAGACTCTATTATAGCCTAGGCGATCACTATTGGCTGAATTTAAGGAGTCCATCATGCGCTGTAATGTCATTGTTTTATGTTTATTAGGGTTTGCCGCTATGTCTGTCATTGGTCATGGTGTTAGAAATGTTGAATTATTAGCATCGTCATGCGCGGCTTGTCATGGTACCAATTGATATAGTGCGGGAGGTCTGCCATGTTTAGCGGGTGAAGATATGCTTTATATTATGGAACAAATGTTGCAATTTGTCAGTGGTGAGCGAACGTCGACGGTGATGATGCATCATGCCAGTGGTTATAGCGCAGATGAAATTGAATTAATGGCTGATTATTTTTCAAAATAGTAGTCGATATTTATTCAACTAAATGTTTATATGTTTTTTTGGCATTTGGGACAATAAAAACTTCCTCGTTGGGCTTCTTTATAATGTTCAATTAGATTATTGCACTGGAGACATGCCTGTCCTTTTCGGCCATAAACACTTAATTCTTGAGCAAAATAGCCTGGTTTACCATCGCTTTTCCTGAAATCTTTTAAAGTAGTTCCTCCGGCTTTTATTGCTCGCGCAAGGATGACTTTTATAGCAGTAATTAATCGGTCACAGTCCTTGCTTGTCAGCTTATTAGCAATAGTGCCCGGATAAATTCCTGCCATAAATAAAGCTTCATTGGCATAAATATTACCGACACCAACCACTATCTTGCCATTCATAATCAAGGTCTTAATGGTACAGCGTCGTGTTTTGGATTTATCGAACAAATAGGCTGTATTAAACAATTCTGTGAGAGGTTCCGGTCCAAGATGAGCAAATAAGGGATGTTGTGCAAGGGGTTGTTCAGTCCATAAAATCGCACCAAAGCGACGAGGATCCGTATATCTTAATATATGTTCATTATTGACCAGCAGATCAAAATGATCGTGTTTTTCAGCGGCTATATTTTCACTGGCAGTTAAGATCCGAAGCCGTCCTGACATGCCAAGATGGATAATTAAGGTACCGTTATCACATTGTAGTAGCAGATATTTGGCACGTCGATACAATTGCTGAATGGTTTGGCCTGCAAGGATTTCAGCAAGCTGAGGGTTAATAGGCCAACGAAGCGAAAAATGTCGTATGACGATATTGCTGATTTTTGCATGTTTAAGAAAAGGTTCAATTCCACGCAGTGTGGTTTCAACTTCTGGTAATTCAGGCATGATAAAGGCTACTGTTGTAGATGCTGAGAGGGCAATAACTGGGATAATGATGCAGCAGTAAATTGATAGTTTAACTGCTGCAAAGGCGCAATAATAAATAGGGTATTATTGTTTAGCGTTAAGCTATATTCAGCCGCATATTTTTCATTATTAAACCATATTTGTACAGGATAAGCTTTGGCATTAGCTTGATAATTATCTTTTAGGGGATGTACTTGCAAGGCATAAGCATATTGCCACTTTTCAACAAGCTGTGTTAGTTGATCGGTTGTTATTGTCGGTATATTACTCTGCCAGTGGCCATTATTATTTTCAATGATGACTGATTCAGTTGACACTCTGTTGTCATTATCCAGCCATGGTAAAACAAGCTTACTAATGATATTTTGTTTAGGAATAAGTCTGTTTTCAATAAAACTAGTCGCATTAACTCTGAGTAGTGGAGTTATACGATCAGTAATCAGGTGAATAACATGGTCGCTTAAAACATAGCGATGTTTGCTGATAGATTCTATTCCACCAAATTGCATACTATGTTTATTTAATGTTAAAACAATATTAGCAGGCTTGAGCTCAAACTGAGTAAACATTGTGTCATCAGCTACCTTTATTTGAGCATAACTAGGTGTGTCTAAAAAACTTAATAATAATTCAATACGTTTATTATTGGCTACTGCCTTAATAGGTTTAATAATGTGCCAGCTTGAGGCTAGTTTTTGTAGTTCAATATCGGTTTCTCCTGGTCGAGAAATAGCAATATACTGAATCTCACTACTCATAAGTGTCGTCAGCTGTGCCATCTCATTTTTAGAACGCCCAGTGTTATTAAACCAATATAATCCTATGATTAAAGCGATAAGCAGTAGATTGGTAAGGTAACTTCTTTTCATTGCTTACGTCGATACCACCAAATCGATGAACCAATACTAAGCAATAATAGGGGCATCAAAATTAAAAAACCAAGTCCAATAAATAAGGATTGTGTTGGATTTAAATCCAGCTGATTACCTATAGTCGTTTTGACTGGAATGTTGATCAAGTCATCGTCGCCGGCCAACCAATTCATGATGGCCATGCCAAGTTCTAAATTACTGCCATTACCCAGGTAAGTATTGGATAAAAAGTCACCATCACCAATGATGGCGATGCGTTGGTGTTTGTCCTGTTCACTATTATCACTAGAGCGAGTCAGCAAATAGCCAATATTTAGCGGGCCGGCTGTATCTAGACCAAGATCAAAGACAAAGGGTTGTTGATCTTGGTCAGTTTTACTCCAAACATTGGCTGCAGTTTTTAATAAGGCCACACTTTGCCAATCACTATTTTTGGCAATAGATTCAATGGCAACGGCTTGTGGGAATATAGTGACGCCGGTTGTTGCTTGGCCAATAGCATGGTTGGCATAATCTGTAATTAATAAAAACTGTGGATCATTAATGTTTAACTTTTCGGTATTTGGGTCAATAATGACGCCGGGAATAAATTCTAATCCTAGTTGCTCGGCTAAACTGGTCAGGAATTGATTATTATTGGGTTCGGCTAACCACAGTAGGTTACCGCCATTAGCAATATAGTGTCTGATAATATCAACTTCACCATCTAGCCATGCACTCTCAGGGCTAGCGATGACAAGTGTAGTCGCATTATCAGGTATTGTATTATCTTTAATTAAATTTAACGATAAAAATTTAAAGCCTTTTTGTGTGAGTTGTTCAGCCCAAACACTTAGGTTAAAATTGGCTGTGTTGAACGGACTACGTTCACCATGACCCTCAGTAAAGACTAGCCATTGTTGTTGTTGGCGTGAAACAGTAATCAATGCGTTGGTAAGAGATTGTTCCGATAGATCAAGAACATGTTGTCGTTTATTACCTTGTGAGACAACCATTTCACCTTGTTGCTGAATTTTAAATTGACGTACTAATTCGGGTGAAAAGTCTGGATTGATAATAGTCACGTTCAAGTGAGTACTCATACTTTGGTAACGTAATAGTATTGATTCAAGTGACGGACGATATTTACTGTTAGGACTGATAAAAGCTTGAATAGTGATGGGTTTATTAAGCTGAGCTAAAAATTCACCGGTAGTGACTGATAGGCTGTGCCGGTTATTAGCAGTCCAATCGCTGTGAATATTTGTTTTAAGTGAAAGTTGTGCGAGCAGCACAACGACAATCATCAATAACAGATAAAAAATAATATTTTGCAGTTTAAGCTGACGTTTAATTTTTTGAGTTATATTCATTTAATTGAGACGCTCAGCATCAAGTCGACGAGTCGTTAATGTCAAAAATGTCACAATAATAATAATGTAGTAGGCCAGATCACTGGTATTTACTTCGCCTTGTAATAAAGGTTGATAGTGTCTTAACAATGATAACCAATTAAATAGATTAGCTGCCTCAGCCATGGGCGTATTGCCTGCCCAATCAATAATCCATAATAAAAACAAGCTGGCAAAAGTACTTATGGCTGCAATAGTTGGCTGCGCAGTGAGTGATGATAAAAATAGACCAATGGCTGTGAAACTAGCCACTAATAAACATAAACCAAGCAAACCAGAACCAATAACTCCGTAGTCTAAGTCTGCCCCTAAGCTCAGTGACAAGGGCATTAAGCTAAGCAATATAACTAGCATAATGAAAAAGCTCAGTGTGCCTAAATATTTACCAATGACAATTTGTTGGAGAGAGAATGGCGCCGACAATAATAAGGGTAAACTGTCATTACGACGTTCTTCAGCAATCAGTCGCATGGTGAGTAGCGGAGTCAGTAATAATAAGATAGTGGCTGCATTATTAAATAGAGGTATTGCAATGAGTTCTGTTACACCTGGCGCACCTGGAATCGCTGAAATTTTGCCTTGAATTTGCATGAAATAATCAATGTGGCTTAAAAACAAATAAGCCATGATGAGTTGGAATAGTGCCATGATAAGCCAGGCAAGGGGTGACAAAAATAAGCGATAAAGCTCATTACGAGCAAGTGTAAACATTAGACTGTTTGTCCTAGTGTCGATGATTCTTGTTTAATGATATTCATAAATACATCTTCTAATGAATGTTGTTCAGGTATCAGTTCTGATAGTTGCCATTGTTGTGTTACTGCATGACTAAGCAGTTCGCTGGTGGGATTTATTTCCGGTTGGTAATGCAAGCGAAACTGAGTAGGGCTTAATAAATCTACGGCGATAACGCCAGTAATTTGATCTAATTCTTGCTGGAGTGGAGGAGCAAGTAATGTGCATAATAGACTGGATGCTTGGCGTTGTAGATTAAGCGCTGCAATTGTGTCATTAAAAATTAAGTTGCCATCACTAATAATTTGCACCCGATCACATAACATTTGTACTTCAGGCAGAATATGAGTTGATAAAATAACACTGTGTTCGGTCGCTATATCTCGAATGAGATGGCGGATTTCGCGTATTTGCATAGGATCTAGGCCCGAGGTGGGCTCATCAAGTATGACGACTGCAGGGGCATGAATGATAGCTTGTGCGATACCTACGCGTTGTTGATAACCCTTGGATAAATTGGCAATGAGGCGTTTAGTAACCTCACCTAAACCACAGCGATCGATGGCGTTATTAACAGCAGAAGGGATATTGGCCACTGAAATTTTATTAATTTTGGCACAAAAAGTTAAAAATTCCTTAACAGTTAATTCTTTATAAAGTGGCGGTTGTTCAGGCAAGTAACCAATATGTGTTTTAGCTTGTTTCGGCTGACTTAATAAATCATAGCCATTAATTTGTATTTGGCCTTGACTGGGCGCAAGATTACCGCTGAGCATTCTCATGGTGGTACTTTTACCAGCGCCATTGGGGCCAAGAAAACCTAAAACTTCACCTTTGTATATATCAAAACTAACATTGTTTACGGCAAACTGTGAGCCGTAATGATGGGAAAGTGACTTTGCAGAAAGTAGTGGCAATGAATCCATAAAAAGAAACTATAAACTCGATTGAGTTTTTATAGTCCATTCAGTGGCATTAATGTAAAGTTCTCCAAGATGTTCAAGCGATGCCCGTTCAGTATGCACTTGTTCCCATAAACCTTGTTCATAATGAGTAACTATCTGGAGTAGTTCTGCTAAGTTTCCTTGGCCACCCGCTAATGCCTGTTTAATTTCATTACTCAAAGGTAATGATTTTAATAGTTCACCCATAGGATGGGCCATCATGGCATCAATGGTTGAAAATAAACCAACCAAAAATCCTGCTTCAGGGAGGCAGTTATAATGTGGGGCTAGTTGCTCACACATTTTAGCTCGGATCAGGGTGTTAGACATTAATTCAGGTGTGAGGGTTTGCATATCATTGAGCGCAATTAATGTTGTCCATGTTTTAATGGCTTTAAGGCCTAAAATAACTAGACCTTGTTTAATAGACTCTATTTTTCTAGAGAGTCCCATTGCTGCAGAGTTGAGTAAGCGCAGTAATTTATAGCTGAGACCCACATCTTGGCTGATGAGATGCTCAATATCTTCAAGTTCGATATCGGGATCTTGTAACTTGGTGATAATAGAAAGCAAGTTTAATTGGCTATCGGGTATGGCTTGACCTTCGATGATGGTAGGTCGGCTAAAAAAATAGCCTTGGAAATAATCAAAACCTAATTTTTTACATAATTCAAATTGTTGCTGAGTTTCTACTTTTTCTGCAAGAAGTTTGATGTTTTCTTTTTTTAATAATGAAACTTGCTTTATGAGTGTTTGTTTACTGACGGCTAATATGTCAACTTTGATGATCTCTGCCAACTGCACTAAGGGTTGTAAAGATTTTTCAAAAATAAAATCATCCAAGGCAATAGTATAACCTTGTTCTACTAGTTTTTCGACGGCTGCCACTATTTCATCATCAGCCACAATATCTTCAAGGATCTCCAACACAACACGGTCATTTGTAAATGGCAAAGGGTCATCGGTTAAGATGAAGTTACGGCTTAGGTTGACAAAAGCAAGGTGGTTACCAATAACACGCTCAATACCTAATTCCATAAAGGCGTGATTAATCACATTACTGGTAGCTTGATCACCAAAAGAGTCAGCCATACCAGCGTCTGTCTGTTGACTGTCGCTACGAAACAGTAATTCGTAGGCATAGATATTCAAATCGATATCAAATATCGCTTGTCTAGCAATGATAGGAACTTTAGTGTTCAATGAATCAGACATTCCGCCCCTCTACTGGCAATGTACTGTATTTCTACAAGTATTAGACTTTATGCTATCTTAGCAGATGATGCAGCTTATAGGCATAAAAAAACCTGCATAAGCAGGTTTTTTTATAATGTATTTGTAGCTAAAATTATTTGATTTTAGCTTCTTTATACATAACGTGTTTACGAACAACTGGATCGAATTTTTTCATTTCCAATTTTTCAGGCATAGTACGTTTATTTTTGTCAGTAGTATAAAAATGACCAGTACCAGCAGATGAAACTAATTTGATTTTATCGCGCATGATTTATCTCCTAAACTTTTTCGCCGCGGGCACGGATTTCAACTAACACAACATCAATGCCTCGTTTGTCGATAATGCGTAAACCGTGATTACTTACACGTAATTTAACAAAACGATTTTCTGATTCAACCCAGATGCGATGAGGGTGAAGGTTTGGAAGAAACCTACGTCTTGTTGTGTTGTGGGCGTGAGAAACATTGTTCCCAGCCATTGGGCGTTTACCCGTTACCTGACATACTCGTGCCATATTAAATCGCTCCTGGTGGACATTATTATATTGGGAAGCAGATGCACCCAACTTAAAACTGTAAAGCCGGACTTTATACCATAACACTTAGATAATGTGAAGCTTGGTGCTACTTAACTTTGGCTAAGTCCCATTTCAGTTAGTTTTTGATGCATGTAATCATAATTAATATTGCCTATTTTGCGCATTGTTATTTTACCCTCTGGCGAAATCAAAAAATGGGTAGGTGTGACTCTGACATTGTCAAAAGTAAGCGCCATTTCAGCCTTATTATCCCAAGTGATGATGAATGGCAACTTACGCTCATCTCGCATGGCATTTATATGATCTAATGAATCATGAGACATTGCGACATCGATCATTGTCAGACCTTGACCACTATATTGATTATGCAAGGCGATAAGATCGGGCATTTCTTCAATACAACCTGCACAATCTGTTGCCCAGAAAGTCAGCAATATCGGCTTGCCTTTATATTGACTCAATGAATGCTGTTGGCCATCAATATCGGTAAAAGAAAGTTCGGGCGACATGCTGGAGCTACTATTTAGCCCGTTAATAACAAATAGTCCGGCTATTAATATGGCTGCTATAAGTAAGTGTCGATGTTGAGCTTTCATAATATTTACCTTCAAATCTTTATGTCATTAATTAGCAGAGGTCAATTGCCCCAGTGCGGCGGTCAATTTAAGGTTTTCACGGTAATCAACGGGACAATCTATAATGGTGACAGTATCCCTTGCTAGGCCAGCCTTTAATTCTGGCATTAGTTGTTCTGTCGTAGCAATTTTGACGCCAATGGCGCCAAAGGATTGGGCATATTGTACGAAATCAGGATTAGTGAATTTTACATTACTAGTGCGGCCAAATTGATTTTGTTGTTTCCATTCAATTAGGCCATAGCTGGCATCATTCCATATCAAAATAACAATGGCAATATTAAGGCGCATTGCGGTCTCAATTTCTTGCGAATTCATTAGGAAGCCTGCATCGCCCGTTACCGCAACAACTTTTCGTTCAGGGTAGGCGAGCTTGGCAGCAATAGCTCCTGGGACAGCAATACCCATACTAGCAAAGCCATTGGATATTATGCAGGTATTGGGATGTTCACAACGGAACATGCGAGACATCCACATCTTGTGGGCGCCAACGTCACAAATAACAATGTCTTTTAAGTCCATTGCGGTACGAAGATCCCAAATTATTTTTTGAGGTTTAACGGGAAATTCTAGATCGTCGCAATGTTGATTCATTTCGGTGACTAATCGGTCACGTAATGTCCGCATAGTTTTATCTTTATGCGGTCTACTCAACGCCGAAATGCGATTCAAACTGTGATTGATATTACCTATTACGCCCAAAATCACACTGTAATAAGCATCCACTTCAGCGTGAGTGGTATCGATATGAATAATGGTGCGATCGCGCGATGGATGCCAAAGGTAAGGATGATATTCAACCATGTCATAACCAATACAGATGATGACATCTGCCTGAGCAAAACCACAGTTGGCATAATCGCCTGATTGCAAACCAACACTGCCTAAAGCACTCGGGTGATGAAAGGGAATAACACCTTTTGCCATAAAGGTATTGGCAACAGGAATGCCTAAGTTTGAAGCAAATTCAGCCAGTGCCTGTGTAGCTTGAGCACGTACAACACCATTACCAGCCAAAATAATTGGGCTTTTAGCCTTTGATATCAACTCTGCAGCACGTTGAACTTGTTCTATAGCAGGTTCGGGTGGTGTGGCATGTTTGACTCGTAAAGGGACATCATCAATATCCATTTCTGCGATATTTTCAGGAAACTCGATAAAACTGGCACCGGTTTTTTCGGTTTGAGCCACTTTAAAAGCCTTACGGACAATTTCTGGAATCACATCAGGGCTGAGAATTCGAGTGGAATATTTAGTGATAGGTAGGAACATAGCTTCTAGATCTAACACTTGATGTGATTCTTTATGCAGCCGGCTGGTTGATGCTTGTCCGGCAATAGCCACAAGCGGCGCATAATCCATATTAGCATCGGCCACACCGGTGATTAAGTTGGTAGCACCAGGGCCTAATGTAGCAAGGCAAACCCCTGCTCGGCCAGTTAGCCTGCCATAAACATCGGCCATAAAGGCGGCGCCTTGTTCATGACGAGTAGTGATGAACTTGATCTTCGAATCAAGTAGTGCGTCCATAACATCAAGGTTTTCTTCACCAGGAATACCAAAGATAAATTCCACATCTTCATTTTCAAGACTACGCACAAAAAGTTCAGCTGCTTTCATTATCAGTACCTCTCAGGCTGGAAAAAGAATGTGACACTCAAAATGAATAGAGTATCATCTCAAATCCTATCTAAACGCGTCAGGTATTTGAGTATGCCAATCTGTAGTTTGTTGGTAACGATGAGCAACATTCAGTAAACGTGCTTCATCAAAATAATTACCAATAATTTGTAAACCGACGGGTAAACCCTTAACAAAACCTGCTGGTATCGACATGCCCGGTAGACCAGCAAGGTTGGTGCTGATGGTATAAATATCAGCTAGGTACATAGCAATAGGATCATCTATTTTATCACCTAACTTAAAGGCCGTAGTCGGAGCCGTTGGGCCCATAATGACATCGATCTCGTCAAATGCTTGTTTGAAATCATTACTAATTAGACGTCGGCATTGTTGTGCCTTTAAATAATAGGCATCGTAATAACCTGCAGATAATGCATAAGCACCGACTAAAATCCGCCGTTTAACTTCATCGCCAAAACCTTCGCCTCGTGAACGTTGATAAAGATCCGTCAGATCTTTTGGATTTTCACAACGATGACCAAAACGCACACCATCCATTCGGGATAGATTTGATGAACACTCAGCAGGGGCAACCACATAATAGGTGGGTACTGCCAAGTGAGAATTAGGCAGGGTAATTTCTTTTATCGTAGCGCCCAAAGATTCATACACTTTAATCGCAGCTTCAACAGTGGCTGCCACATCAGGATCTAAACCTTCACCAAAATATTCTTTAGGTAAACCAATACGAAGTCCTGCTAAGGAGTTGTTTAAGTCTGCGGTGTAATCTGGAACATCACGCTCAACACTGGTTGAATCACGTTCATCAAAACCTGACATTACATTGAGTAATAGTGCCGCATCCTCTGCGCTTTTTGCTATTGGTCCTGCTTGATCCAAGCTTGAAGCAAAGGCAACCATGCCATAACGAGAAACACGTCCATAGGTTGGTTTTAAGCCGGTCAAATTACACAATGACGCTGGCTGACGAATTGAACCACCAGTATCTGTACCGGTAGCAATAGGAGCTAAACGTGCCGCCATTGCAGCAGCTGAACCACCAGATGAGCCGCCTGGAACACGCTCAATATCCCATGGATTTTTTACGGCGCCAAAAAAGCTAGTTTCATTGGAAGAGCCCATTGCAAACTCATCCATATTGGTTTTACCCAGCATGACCATGCCTTCAGCATTGATTTTTTCTACCACAGTCGCATTGTACGGTGAAACAAAGTTGGCAAGCATCTTTGATGCACAGCTTGTTAATACCCCTTGAGTGCAAAAAATATCTTTATGCGCAATGGGAATCCCCGTCAAAATGCCAGCCGTTTTTTGTTGCAGTTGAAGATCTGCGACTTTTGCTTGTGCTAAGGCGCGCTCATCACATATGCTGATATATGCATTTAGATTATTATTGTGAGCATTAATACGATCAAGATAATGCTGAGTTAATTCAACACTGCTAAATTCACCGTTGTGTAAGGATGCTGAAAGTTCAGAAAGAGATTTGTTATGCATGAGTGTGCCTGTCATTCAATGTAGTGTTAGTTATGATAAAGTATCAAAATAGAAGTGACTATTGTTTGAGACCTTTGCAATGCTTGTTTTATTCGATAACTTGCGGAACGAGATAAATACCATCTACCGTTTCTGGTGCAATTGATTGAAATAATTCGCGCTGATTTGTTTCAGTAACAACATCAGGCCGTAATCGTTGATGGGCATCGAGAGGGTGGGCCATAGGTGAAATATTGCTGGTATCAGCTTCACCGAGTTGTTCTACAAGATCAAATATATTACTTAATTCCCGCACATAGCTCGGAATATCATTGTCATCAATTGCTAAACGCGCTAGGTATGCAATTTTTTCTACATCTGTTTTATCTAAACTCATTGACGCTTCCAGAGGTTATTATTAATAAAGCATGCAGTTTAAATCATTCGTCGCTTGCTCAACAGCCCACTGCATTGATAAAGTACTCCTTTTACCTCTTTTAGTTATGGTTTCTTTAAATGTTTAAACGTTTACGCGGTATATTTTCCAATGACCTATCTATCGACCTAGGAACGGCAAACACCCTTATATATGTGCGTGGCAAAGGCATTGTTCTTGATGAACCCTCAGTGGTCGCAATTCGTCAAGAACATGGGCCTGGCGGCCGCAGATCAATCGCTGCTGTCGGCGCGGAAGCAAAAAGAATGCTGGGACGGACACCAGGTAATATTACCGCCATTCGACCATTAAAAGATGGAGTGATTGCGGACTTTACCGTGACTGAAAAAATGTTGCAGCATTTTATTAGTAAAGTGCATGAAGGCAGATTTTTTAAACCAAGTCCGCGCGTTTTAGTCTGTGTGCCTTGTGGGTCGACTCAAGTAGAACGTCGCGCGATTAGAGAATCAGCAGCCGGCGCAGGTGCGCGCGAAGTGTTTTTGATCGAAGAACCTATGGCGGCAGCAATTGGTGCTGGGATGCCGGTAGAAGAAGCCAGTGGTTCAATGGGTTTGGATATTGGTGGCGGTACAACAGAAGTCGCTGTCATTTCTTTGAATGGCATAGTTTATTCTGCATCTGTCCGTATTGGCGGTGACTTGTTTGATGAAGCGATTATCAACTATGTGCGTCGTAATTACGGCACTTTAATTGGCGAGTCAACGGCTGAAAAAATTAAAAAAGAAATTGGTTCCGCTTATCCAGGTAACGAAGTACGCGAAATGGAAGTACGCGGACGTAACTTAGCCGAAGGTATTCCTCGCAGTTTCACACTCAATAGTAATGAAATCCTTGAAGCATTACAGGATCCTCTTGCGGGCATTATAGCTGCGGTGAAAACAGCATTAGAACAAACACCACCAGAATTAGGTGCCGATGTTGCTGAACGCGGTATTGTATTAACAGGTGGTGGCGCTTTATTAAGAGATTTAGACCGTTTGTTAATGGAAGAAACAGGCTTACCTGCTATTGTTGCAGAAGACCCATTAACTTGTGTTGCCCGAGGAGGTGGTCGCGCTTTAGAAATGATAGATGAACGAGGCACTGACGTTTTTACGTTTGAATGAGTTTATTATTGCTACATGTAGACCTTTGCGGCAGTAAATCTGTCGCAAAGGTTTTTTAGATTCTGGAACATAGCCTATCAAGCCTCTATTTACTCATATCCCTTCTCTTAATGCACGATTGCTATTAGCGTTGATAGCATCATTAGTATTATTTTTTCTAGATACACGGATGAATTATTTCTCACCTACTCGAAGTGCTTTATCTACAGCCGTTTATCCAATTCAACTTATCGCTGCTTTTCCTAGTGATGCTAGTGAATGGATCAGTGAGTTTTTTCAAAACCGTGATGATTTAAAACAAAAAAATACAGCTTTAGAAGCCACCAATTTATTAAATAATATTCGTCTGCAAAAGTTGCAGAATTTAGAACGTGAAAATATGCGTTTGCGCCAGTTATTAGGTTCTTCCTTTCGCCTTACTGAACGTGTACTAGTGGCTGAGTTACTGTCAATAGATCTTGATCCCTTTTCCCAGCAAGTAATTATTAATAAGGGACTCTATCAGAATATTTTTAACGGCCAACCAGTTTTAGATGCCCACGGTGTCATGGGTCAAGTAACTGAAGTCAATAAGTTTTCAAGCCGGGTGGTTTTATTAACGGATCCTAGTCATGGTTTACCCGTTCAAATTAACCGCAATGGATTAAGAGCCGTAGCTATTGGCCGAGGAATGGGCGAGCCATTAAAATTAGAGCACTTAGCACATAATGCTGATGTACGAGTAGGTGATGTTCTTGTCACTTCTGGACTCGGCGGCCGTTTTCCTGTCGGCTATCCTGTTGGCACGATAATCCATATTAATTATCCACAAGGTAAAGCATTTGCTGATATATCAGTAAGACCTGCTGCACAATTAGAAACTAGTCGAGAGCTATTATTAGTTTTGCCCAATGCTCCTCGAGCAGAAAATAAACAAGTCATACCGGCTGAGGATTTGCAATAATGGTCTCTAATAAGGCATCACAAGGCGGTAGTATTATTGTGATTACAATTATTATTGCTATGTTGTTAATGTTAATACCTATTGCTGAAAGCTTAAGGTTTGCCAGACCTGAATGGGTTTTGATGACCTTGATTTATTGGGCAATGGCCTTACCTCATCGTGTTGGCGTTGGTTTTGCTTGGTGCATTGGACTATTAATGGACGTGTTGATGGGAGGTGCCTTAGGCATTGAAGCATTTTCTTACGCCTTTGTTATTTATCTGATTTTACGTTTCCATTTACAGTTACGCCAATATCCTTTGTGGCAACAAGCACTCAGTATTATGAGTTTGGTGTTGGTAGTTAACGTTCCTGCCGTAGTCATGTCGTCAAATTTCGCGAGCTGGCAGGTGTTGTTACCTGCGCTTACAACCACCTTATTGTGGCCAATTATCTATGCTTTTTTGCGTGCGCTTCGGCGTGCATTTCATGTTAGTTGAATTTTAAATGCCGTCAAGATTTGAGTTAAAGAATCATTTTAACGAAGGCCGGATAATAAATGATCGCCTTATCTTTTCAGCTCTGTTTGCTGGGCTGCTATTTTTATTGTTGATTGGCCGCTTGATAGTTTTACAAGTAGTTGAATTTGATCATTTTGATTCCTTATCTGAGAGGAACAGGCTAGATATCAGTTCTTTGCCACCACAACGCGGCCTTATTTATGACCGTAATGGAGTAATCTTAGCTGAAAATGTGCCAACATTTAGCTTAGAATTGACACCTGAAAATGTGTTGGATATGGAAGAAACATTAAAACAATTAGCAACGCTATTTGTGATGACCGAACAAGATATGCTTGATATTAAGCAACGGATAAAACAACAGCGCCGTTTTCGACAAATTATCTTTAAACAACGTTTAACAGAGCAAGAAGTCGCTGTTTTTTCAGTTAATCGTCATCGTTTTTCAGGTGTTGATGTGGTTGGACGTTTGATTCGACACTATCCACAAGGTGCACTATTTGCTCATACGGTGGGTTATGTAGGACGAATTAACGAACGCGAACTACAACTGATCGATGAGCAAAACTACAAAGGTACAATGCAGATTGGCAAAACAGGCATAGAAAAGAAATATGAAACATTATTACATGGTCGTGTCGGTTATCAGCAGGTAGAAACTAATGTACAAGGCCGTATTGTTAGAGAATTACAACGTAGTCCATCCGTTTCAGGCCAAGATTTATTTTTGCACTTAGACATTAATTTACAACGAGTTGCCTCTGAAGCACTAGGTGATTTTAATGGTGCTGTGGTGGCTTTAGATCCAAACACAGGCGGAGTGCTAGCGATGGTTAGTAAACCAGATTTTAATCCTAATGAATTTGTATTGGGGATTAGCAGCAAAAATTATGCTGCCTTGAGAGATTCGCCTCATATGCCCTTATTTAATCGTACATTACGGGGGCGCTACCCACCGGGTTCTACTTTAAAACCTTTTGTGGCTTTAGCTGGGTTGGAAATGGGGGTCATTAGTGAGCAATCAAAAAAATTTTGTCCTGGCTGGTATACCTTGCCGGGACAAGATCATCGTTACCGTTGCTGGAAATCACATGGTCATGGCCATATGGATTTGAAAGGAGCTATTTCTCAGTCTTGTGATGTGTATTTTTATGATCTGGCAAATATTTTGGGAATAGATCGTATCCATCGCTTTTTAGACCTATTTAGATTTGGCCAACATACTGGAATTGATCTGCCTGGAGAGAGCAAGGGTTTGTCACCATCAAAAGCATGGAAACGAGATAGCCGCAATAAAACATGGTATCCGGGAGAGACCTTAATCTCAGGTATTGGTCAGGGATTTAATCAAATGACGCCTATCCAGATCGCGCATGCAACTGCCATTTTGGCAATGCGTGGTGTTGCTAGTAGCCCAAGGGTGGCAAGAGCAAGCAGAGCAACGGGGCAAAGTGAATTGCAACTTTTTCCTGTAGGAACTTCAGAAATACTACCTATTGAGAACAGCCGGAATTGGCAAGCGGTGATTGATTCGATGGTCGAAGTTGTTCATGGCACGCGTGGCACAGCACGTCATATTGGTAAAGAATTACCATTTAAAATAGCAGGGAAAACAGGTACTGCTCAAGTATTTGGTATTAAACAAGATGAAAAATATGATGCAAAAGCCTTAGCAAGAAAGTTACATGATCACGCCTTATTTATTGCTTTTGCCCCTGCAGAAGCGCCTGAGTTTGTTGTGGCAATTATTGTAGAGCATGGTGGTGGTGGAAGTACAACCGCTGCACCTATTGCCCGTAAAATGATTGACCAGTTTTTTGGGACGGCAGCTAGTGAGTAAGTTATTGTACGATAGACAACAACCTCAGCGATGGAGCTTAAGCCAAGCATTAAGAGTTATTCACCTTGATGCGCTGCTTTTATCAGGAATGTTGATTTTGTTGGGTGCCGGTTTACTGATCTTATACAGTGCTAGCGATCAAAGCTCATCCTTGCTTATTAGACAGTTAATTCGGATGGGTACGGCATTTATTGTTTTATTTGTATTGGCCAATATTCATCCTGATCGTATGCGTGATGGTGCTTATTTGTTATATGGAATGGGCTTGATCCTTTTGATAGCCGTATTGGTATTTGGCCATGAAGGTAAGGGTGCTCAACGATGGTTGGACTTGGGCTTCTTTCGTTTTCAACCTTCAGAACTGATGAAACTGGCGGTACCATTATTGGTCGCCAGTTATTTAGCCGAACACCCTTTGCCACCGAGTACAGCAAGGCTGATAGTGAGCTTGACAATGATTATTGTGCCGTCAGTACTGATTGCTAAACAACCTGATTTAGGTACCGCATTACTCATTGCTAGTTCAGGCTTAATCGTTGTCTTTTTGTCCGGTATTCGCTGGCGGATAATTCTAGGCTTTATCGGCTTATCTACCGCTGCATTACCCGTTTTATGGTACGTTATGCATGATTATCAAAGGCAGCGAGTGCTTACCTTTTTGAATCCTGAAAGCGATCCTCTAGGCTCCGGCTACCACATTATCCAATCGAAAATAGCAATAGGCTCAGGGGGCTTATTTGGTCGTGGCTGGTTAGATGGTACACAATCTCATTTAGCCTTTTTACCTGAACGGACAACTGACTTTATTTTTGCTGTTATATCAGAAGAGTTTGGTTTGGTCGGAGTAGCCATCTTGTTAGTTTTTTACTTATTGGTTGCAATGAGGGGTATTTATATTGCTAGTCAAGCGCAAACAAGTTTTGCGCGATTATTGGCTGGGAGTATATCATTAACTTTTCTGGTCTATGTATTTGTTAACGTTGGAATGGTCACTGGATTGTTACCTGTTGTGGGTGTTCCTCTGCCGATGATCAGTTATGGAGGGACATCAATGGTGACCTTGATGGCTGGCTTCGGTATTCTAATGTCTATTCATACTCACAGAAGGATGATGTCTCCATGAAAATAGTATTAATCATATCAGCTTTGTTATTTGCTAGCCAAACAGTGGCCGAGGCTCTACCCGACTTGCCCGACTTGCCGGCTTTTTTAGCTGAAATGCAGCAAAAACATGACTTTAATAGCGAGGACTTAGCAAAAGTATTTGCAGAGGTTAAGGTTAAAGACTCGATTATTAAAGCTATTTCGCGTCCTGCAGAAAGGAGTAAACCTTGGTTTGATTACCGTGCAATCTTTCTTACAGACTCGCGGATTAATGGCGGCGTTAAATTCTGGCAACAACATGCTGATGATCTACTTCGTGCAGAGCAAAAATACGGTGTGCCAGCTGAAATTATTGTTGCAATTTTGGGTGTGGAAACTCGGTATGGTGGCAATGTCGGTGGTTACCGAGTCATCGATGCATTATCAACCCTAGCTTTTCAATATCCGCCAAGAAGCCCCTTCTTCCGTTCCGAGCTGGAAGCCTTTTTATTATTAACACGTGAAGAAGAGTTATCCGCCCTTAAACCAATGGGCTCCTATGCTGGAGCAATGGGCTTGGGGCAATTTATGCCCAGTAGTTATCGTGAGTATGCGATAGACTTTGACGATGATAATCATCGCGATATTTGGACAAATCCGACGGATGCGATAGGCAGCATTGCTAATTATCTTAAGCGGCATGGTTGGGTTGCAGGTATAAGCATCAGTCACCCTACGTTTTTTACAGGTGCAGTTGATACTGATTTGATTACAAAAGGAATGAAACCATCACTCAGCCGACAAACATTATCTTCGGCTGGAGTGAGTTTAAAAGGAATGCCAGATGGCAATGATCCACTCGCCTTGATATCACTTACGCAACAACATGGTGAAGAATATTGGCTTGTTAGGCAGAATTTTTATACGATTACACGTTATAATCATAGTCGTATGTATGCCATGGCTGTCACTCAACTAGGGCAAGCAATCCGACTGGACTATGAGGATAAAAAATAATGACAGGGAGTCTAACTAGGTTTGCAGTTATTGGCCTTTATTTGAGTCTGATCGGCTGTAGTAATATCACCCAGCAAGCCGACAGGGCTCCCAATAGGCCGAAAGATGTCTCCAATGTACCTAATGCCGTCCCTAAAGTTGAACCACGCAGTAAATATGGCAATCCTAGCAGTTATAAAGTGTTAGGAAAACGTTATTACACCTTAGCAACAAATCAAGGCTATCACCAAAAAGGTATTGCTTCTTGGTATGGCTCTAAATTTCATGGTCGACGTACTTCTAGTGGCGAAACCTATGATATGTATGCGATGACTGCCGCTCATAAAACATTACTGTTACCTACTTATGTTGAAGTGACTAATTTGCGTAATGGACGTAAGGTGACAGTGAAAGTGAATGACCGAGGTCCATTCCATGAAAATCGTATAATTGATTTATCTTACAGTGCAGCCAAACAGCTGGGAATAGTCAGTCAAGGCACAGAAATGGTAGATATTCGGGTAATTAGTGCCGGCGAAAAACCTGTCAACAGCGTGGCAAAGAGCGCGCCGTTAACAGTTAATGTTCCGGTGGCTGTGTATTTACAACTGGGTGCATTTAGTACCTCGACCAGTGCTGAACAGTTCAAAAAAAAAGTGCAAAGCCAAATTGAAGAAAGAGTTGTTGTTGACTCAGATGGAAAATTATATCGTGTCCGAGTTGGCCCTTTAGCAAGTGTTAAATATGGCGATGCTTTGGCTAGTCGTCTGCTTGAATTAGGCTTTAATGATGGCCATATGGTAGTTGAATAATTTATTTTAATAGAGAGTTTTCATGCTGAAAATAGTAAAAAACTTATTGCTAGCAGGTATTATGTTAAGCAGTATCACCTTAAATGCCGCTATAACGCCTAACCCGACTGCGCCAAATCTAGCTGCGAAATCATACATATTGCAAGATTTTGCCAGCGGCCGAATAATTGCAGAAAGTAACGCTGAGCAGCGATTACCTCCTGCTAGTATCACCAAATTAATGACGGCCTATGTGGTGTCGCATGAGTTAGCTAATGGAAATATTAATCTGACAGATAATGTACTGATTAGTGAAAAAGCATGGCGGATGGTCGGATCACGCAGCTTTATTGAAGTGAATACTAAAGTACCAGTAGAAGTATTATTACGTGGCATGATTATTCAATCGGGAAATGATGCGGCTGTTGCTTTAGCGGAACATATTGCTGGCAGTGAAGATACTTTTGCTCAAATGATGAATCAATATGCTCAACAATTAGGCATGGTTAATACTAACTATCAAAATTCAACTGGTTTACCTGCTGACGACCACTATACAACGGCTAAAGATATTGCGATTTTATCTGCAGCTATTATTCGAAATTTTCCCGACCATTACAAATGGTATGCGGAAAAAGAATATGAATATAATAATATTACACAACATAATCGCAATAAACTATTGTGGCGTGATAATAGTGTTGATGGTCTAAAAACTGGCCATACTGAAGAAGCAGGTTATTGTTTAGCCGCCTCAGCGGTTCGAAGTGACATGCGTTTAATCTCCGTTGTTTTGGGTACACGGAGTGATAATGCACGTGCTCAGGAAACGCAAAAATTATTCAATTATGGTTTTCGTTTTTTTGAAACCCATGAGTTATATCCAGCATTAACAGAAATTGCTGATAGTAAAGTTTGGAAAGGCAATACAAAACGGGTTGCATTAGGACTTGCACAACCACTTTCAGTCACTGTGCCAAGAGGACGTTACAAAGAATTAGTAGCAAGTACGAATATTCAGCACCCAATAGTTGCTCCTGTCCTTGAAGGTGCACTATTGGGTGAAGTAGAAATACGATTGGGTGATGAGCTTATCGCTAAACAAAACTTAGTAGCGATTAAATCTATTGAACAGGGTGGCTGGTGGCGTCGTTTATTTGATTCTTTATTGATGCTAATTTGGGGCTAAATAATGAAAGAAGTCTATTTAAATGGTGATTTTTTACCTGCTGATCAGGCAAAAGTATCAGTATTTGATCGTGGTTTTTTATTAGGTGATGGCGTCTATGAAGTGGTTCCTGTTTATGACGGCCACAGTTTTCAGCTATTAGGTCATTTAGAGCGTTTGCAAGCGAGTCTTGATGGTGTGAGGATGAAGAATCCACTTAGCATTGCTGAATGGCAAGTGATGGTGGAACAATTAGTTGAACGCAATGGTAGTGGCAATCAGTCCCTATATTTACAAGTTACTCGAGGTGTTGCCCCTCGTGAGCATGTATTCCCACAAGGTGTTACTCCCACTATTTTTGCGATGAGTAATCCCTTAGCTCCTATAAAACAAGAATACAAACATAACGGTATTGCAGCGATCACCTTGACAGATATTCGTTGGCAAAATTGTCATATCAAAGCGATTAGTTTACTGCCGAATAGCTTGTTGAAACAACAAGCACAAGAAGCAGGTGCACAAGAAGCACTACTTATTCGTGATGGTTATCTAACTGAAGGGGCGGCAAGTAATGCTTATGTCGTGATTGACGGTACTATTTATACCTCACCAAAAGATAAAAAAGTACTGCCCGGCATTACTCGTGAAGTTGTTATCGTCCTCGCGGAAAAAGCGGGAATTCCATTAATTGAACAGGCGGTAACACTCGAACAATTAAAACAGGCTAATGAAGTCTGGATGAGCAGCTCTACTAAAGAAGTATTACCCATTACACTTCTAGACGGTGAGCGGGTTGGCAAAGGTATTCCTGGCCCAGTATGGCAAAAAATTGATGCATTGTATCAGAACTATAAAGAGGATATTGCTGCATGGCATTAGAAGAAAAAGAAGCTAAATTAGAATTTCCATGTGATTATGGGATCAAAGCGATGGGCATTACCCATCCAGAATTTGATTCGATTGTGGTTAGTATTGTTCGATCTCATATAGATGATATTAAAGAAGGGGCTGTGACTACTAAACTAAGTTCGGGTGGCAAATTCACTTCCGTTACGGTTGATTTTTACGTGACAAGTCGAGAGCAGTTAGAGGCCATTCATCGTGATTTAATTAGTCACGAAGCTATTAAATACGTCTTGTAATTGGCTTATAATGATTGTAAAAGACCTAGGGCTGGTAGATTATAAGGCAATATGTGAAGCTATGCGCGCATTTACTACTGCACGTGATCAGTTCACCCAAGATGAATTATGGTTGGTTGAACATGCACCTGTTTTTAGTCAAGGCCTAAACGGTAAAGACGAACACATACTTAATCGTGGTGATATTCCTGTTATTAGAACAGATCGTGGTGGCCAGGTTACTTATCATGGCCCAGGCCAGTTAATTGCTTACACTTTATTTGATTTAAAACGATTAAAAATAGGTGTGCGTGACATGGTTTCTCGAATGGAGAATAGTGTTATAACCATGCTTGAACAATTAGTGATTAAAGCTAATTCCCGTGTTGATGCGCCCGGTGTATACGTTGATGAGCAAAAAATAGCAGCACTAGGATTAAGAGTAAAACAAGGCGCCTGTTACCATGGCCTGAGTATTAATATATCGATGGATTTATCACCTTTCAAAGCTATTAATCCTTGTGGTTATAAGGGTATGGAGGTGATTGATTTAAAAAGCTTAGGTCATGATATGAGCATGACACAGGCAAAAAAACTGTTTTTATTGGCGTTTGAAGCGCAGATGTTTAAGGTGGAAAAATGACTGAAAAAGTACAAGAAAAACGAGATGTAAGTGCTCTGAAAGGGGCTTCTAAAGTAGCCCGTATCCCAATAAAAATAGTACCTACTGATCCTAAACGTAAACCTGCTTGGATTAGAGCAAAGTCACCTAGTCATCCAGAAGTCAAACGTTTAAAAGCACTGCTACGTGAAAATGAGTTGTATACGGTATGTGAAGAAGCATCATGTCCAAATTTAGGCGAATGTTTTACTCAAGGTACTGCAACCTTCTTGATTATGGGTAATATTTGTACCCGACGCTGCCCATTTTGTGATGTGGCTCATGGTCGGCCAGATGCACTCGATGCAAACGAACCGGTACACTTAGCTAAAACCATTGCGGCAATGAAGCTAAAACATGTGGTGGTCACTTCAGTCGATAGGGATGATCTACGAGATGGTGGATCTACTCATTTTACTCAATGTATAGCTGAAATACGCAGACAATCACCTGCAACCAGAATTGAAGTCCTTGTACCAGATTTTCGCGGTCGAATGGATGTCGCTTTGGTTGAATTAGCTAAAAGCCCACCCGATATTTTTAATCATAACTTGGAAAGTATTCCTCGCCTTTATAAAGCCGTTCGACCCGGTTCAGATTATCAATGGTCACTAGACTTGATCAAGAAATTTAAGCAACAACACCCAGATGTGCCAACCAAATCTGGTCTAATGTTGGGTTTAGGCGAGACAATAGAAGAAGTGCAACAGGTGATGCAAGATTTGCGTGACCACGGCTGTCAGATGTTAACTTTAGGTCAATACCTGCAGCCTAGTCGACATCACTTGGCAGTAGAGCGCTTTGTCACCCCTGCTGAGTTTGATCAGTTAGCCATTGTCGCTAAAAAAATGGGCTTTGAACATGTCGCAAGTGGACCTATGGTGAGATCGTCTTATCATGCTGATTTACAAGCAGATGGAGGGCATGTTTCTTAGTATTAATTACTTATTAGACCGGCAATGAATCAGCTTTCAGCCTGCTGATGGAAACATCGACAGTCATTTATAACAAGTGATGGACATAGTACTAGACCACTCATTTAATTTTTATTGCATCATATCTGATAGAGGAAAAGCAATGGCAACTGGACTGTGCCAAACAGTCAGATAAATTTAAAGCTGCACGATGCAATATAGCTGTCATTAATCTAGAGTAATCCTCTTCCTTACTAATTCTACACAATCTAATTCTTTATGGAGCCCCATGGAAAATAAAATGTTAACGGCAGGAGCTAAAGCGCTTCAAGTAAACCTTGATCCTCTTCGATATGGATCGTTTGCTGAAATCGGCGCGGGTCAAGAGGTTGTTCGTTGGTTTTTTCGAGTAGGTGCAGCAGCAGGCACCATCGCTAAAAGTATTTCAGCTTATGATATGAAAGTAAGTGATCATATTTATGGGAAAGCATCGCGATATGTCTGTCGTGAGCGTTTAGAAGCTATGCTCGAGATTGAGCACAACTTAAATTTAGAACGATTGTGTGATCAGCGGGGTGATAACACCGCATTTTTTGCATTTGCTAACACCGTCTCAGCACGAAATTATCATGGCACTAACGAATGTCATGGATGGTTAGGGATCCGCTTTCAAGTGGGTCCTCATTCAGCTCCTAGCGAAATTATCATCCACGTAAGAATGCTTGATAATGAAAACTCTCTCCAGCAAGAGGCCTTGGGCATAATCGGTGTCAATTTGATCCATGGTGCTTTCTTCCTAAACCATAATCCAGATATGCTAGTGAAATCGCTGCTAGATAATCTATCTACAGACCGCATTGAGGTCGACATGGTTGACTTTCATGGTGATGCATTCAGTCATGTCGATAACCGTGTTATCAGCTTAAGACTAGTACAACTTGGCCTCAGTGGTGCCGCCATGTTTTCAGCAGATGGACGTGTTCTTCAGCCTTCCGAGTATTTACGTAAAAAGAATGTATTAGTTGAACGGGGTCGCTTTCGCCCGGTGACCCATGTCAATATTGATATGTTAAATTCTGCAAGAAAAAAATTTGAAGCAGAGGATGATTCCCCA
The DNA here is from genome assembly GCA_034110895.1 of Gammaproteobacteria bacterium. Taxonomy (GTDB): domain Bacteria; phylum Pseudomonadota; class Gammaproteobacteria; order Nitrosococcales; family Methylophagaceae. The sequence goes on from JAWUYH010000024.1 coordinate 195,476, forward strand.
TCTGATGAAACGATTTCTATCATGGAAATAACGATGCATAATTTACGCACCGACGATGATAGCATCGATCTTGACGATTTTATTAGCCGTGCAGATGTATTACAAACAACAGGCCATACGGTAATGATTTCTGATTATCCAGAGTATTATCGATTGACGACCTATTTATCACGCTATACAAATCGCCGCATAGGTTTGACCATGGGAGCTCATAGTTTAATTGACCTATTCAAAGAACACTATTATACCTCACTCAATGGCGGTATTTTAGAAGGCTTTGGGCGGCTATTTAAAAACAATGTCAAACTTTACATCTACCCTTACAAAGATACTCAAACTAACTCATTATTCAAAGTGGCTGATCTTAAAGTTGATGAGACACAAAGGCATTTATATAACTATTTAAAACAGCGTGATTTTATTGAACAAATTGAAGAGTTCAATGAAGATTATCTGCATATTTTCTCACCTGATGTACTCAAAATGATTGCCAATAATGAAGCAGGATGGGAAAGCTTAGTACCTGATGTTGTTGCACAAAAGATCAAACAACAGTCGCTATTTGGTTATAAAAGTTAAAGATCCTAAGATAAGTATATGAATACTATAGTTAGGGCTGTTATTTGGTACTTAACAGCCCCTAGTATGTAAGTGACAGGCTAAAAGGGGCTGATGCTGAACAGATTGTTCACTAGCTAAAGCGGACTGTATATCCTAAGAGTCTAATACTTGAAATTCTCTAGGGGAATGCTATCTCAGATTCATGCTGCTTTAACACCTATAGAATCATTAACATTTTCAACTGACTTAAGGGTGAAAAATCCTGCTTCAGAAGTTATTATCTGATCGTTTCAAATTAATAGGCTTAGGCGTAAGCATAATAATTTAGCGAGTGATTAATGTAAAAGTGCTAGTGCATTACACGCATGGTATTTACATAGCTCTGAGTAGAAGAAGAGTTAAACTTTTCATCGAAATTAATGACTCTGTTATCTAGAGAGCGCTAAAATATGTGTTTTGCATTAAATTTTTTAGGGCGGCAGATTAAAAACTAAAATTGAATGGCTAGTTGACTAGAGTTAATAGTGTGTAAGTTTTATGAGGTAAATATGCTAGCTCCCAGTGAGTACTTATCTTAACGCATTGACACGGAGGTTTATTGTTATGACTCTAAAACGTAGGGGGCTTATTAAAACAGCGATGGCCGTGAGTTCTTTGGCCATGTTGTCTAAAATCACATTAGTTTCGAAGAGATCATCCACCTCATCACGTGTAGCCATTATTGGTGATAGCTATTGCTTCACTGTTAGCAGAAATGGAACCCGAACAACAACCTGTTTTTTTTAGTAATACTTGTTATAGCTTATTGATGATTGTCAAGCGGACCACGTGGCCACAGTGTATCGCTCTGATTAGCAACACAAAATTATGATTGTAATGCCAGAAGGAAGAGTATCAACACAAGCATCAGTATTCGAAAGGGCTTATGCATAAGCTTGGGCTAACAATATTTGGCACGGCATATTGAAATAGTCGATATACTGAAAAGGCATTCTATATTCTTAAGGGATTTATAGTTATAGAACATTAACCCTGTTGGTGAGGTGATAGCAGACTGAGTAATACCAAAAGATCTGATATGATTACACTCATTTTAACTGAAAGTGTTTGCTGCCTTGTTGAAGGCTTTAAATACCAAGCTAACTAATATTTAATGAATTTTATAAGAGGTTGCTATGAGTGAATTTTTACCCGGGCTAGAAGGAGTCGCTGCTACACAGTCGGCAATATCATTTATTGATGGCGAGAAAGGTTTATTATCTTATCGTGGTTATTCGCTTGAAACGCTAGCGGCACATAGTACCTTTGAAGAAACTACCTTATTATTGCTTCAGGGTGAGTTACCTACAGCTAGTCAGTTAGCAGACTTTACAGCTCAATTACGTAGCCAGTATCGAATTAAATATCATATTCGAGAAATGATGCGTCATTTTCCCGCTACTGGTCATCCAATGGATATGTTGCAAACGGCTGTATCAAGTTTGGGTATGTTTTATCCTGGCAATGAATGTTTAACTAGCAGTGATGCGTGTACTGATCTTAATTACGTTCGAAATATGACGGTTAATATCATCGCATCAATGGCCCCTTTAGTTGCAATGTGGCAACATATTCGTCATGGATATGATCCTATTAATCCTCGTGAAGATTTGTCTGTTGCTGAAAACTTACTGTATATGTTTACCGGCAATGAACCTGATCCGATGATGGCCAAAATCATGGATGTTTGTTTGATCCTTCATGCCGAACATACCTTAAACGCCTCTACCTTTTCAGCATTAGTTTCAGGCTCAACATTAGCAACTCCCTACAGTGTTGTTTCGGGAGCAATCGGTACCTTATCTGGTCCATTACACGGTGGTGCTAACTCTCGTGTAGTGGATATGTTGAAAGAGATCGGCAGTGCAGATAAAGCTGAAGAATGGATTGATAATGCACTGGCAAAAAAACAAGTAATCTGGGGTATGGGTCATCGCGAATACAAGGTTAAAGATCCCCGTGCCACCATCTTACATAAACTAGTGGCTGAGTTGATTGAAGATCGAGGAAGTAGTTTAGACAGCACCTTCGAAACAGCGATGCGAGTAGAAGAGATCTGCATCGATAGACTGGGTCATAAAGGTGTTTATCCAAATGTAGATTTCTACTCTGGTATTTTATATGCCGAAATGGGTATTCCAGCGGATCAATTTACTGCATTATTTGCTGTAGCACGCTCAGCCGGCTGGTTGGCACATTGGCGCGAACAAATATCTGATAATCGTATTTACCGCCCAACTCAAATCTATATTGGTAGTGATGAGCGTGATTATGTTGCTGTCACTGATCGGTAATTTAGTTAGGCGATGATAGTTTTACTGGCTTCACCTTGTTGCTCACGCACTAAGCGGGGCACTAGGTAGCCAGGTAATCTTGCTCGGATCTGTGCTATCAAGTCTATGCCAAGCGCTTCAGTGACATCAAAATGACTTGCCCCTGCCACTTTATCAAGTAAATGAAGATAATAGGGAATGACATTCACCTCGCTAAGACGTTCACTTAGGTTATAGAGATCCTGTGATGAGTCATTAATTCCTTTGAGTAATACTGTTTGATTAAGCAACTGGCAGTTCGCTAAGCGCAATTTGTTTAATGCAATAGCAACCGGCTGATCAATTTCATTGGCATGGTTGGCATGAATCACCATAATGACTTTCAATTTCGATGTTTTAATCCATAATAATAAGTGTTCATCTACCCGTTCTGGTAGAACAATAGGTAATCGGGTATGAATACGAAGACGTTTAATGTGAGGGATTTTCTCGATATCTGCAGCTAATGCGGCTAATTTATTATCTGATAATGATAGTGGATCTCCCCCACTGAGAATTACTTCATTTATACTAGTATCTTGCGCTATATTTGTCAGTGTTTGCTGCCACTGACTGGCCAGCGGGTTACTATCGCCATAGGGAAAATGACGACGGAAACAATAGCGGCAATGGATGGCACAAGCGCCAGTTGTCACTAATAATGCTCGGCCTTGATATTTTTGTAATATGCCAGGCGATGTCACCGCTAAGTTATCACCGACCGGATCGGCAACAAAATTAGCGACATCAAAAGATTCATCGATCAAGGGGAAAACTTGGCGTAATAAGGGGTCATGTTTGTCGCCATGGCGCATTTTATTAACATATGCTTGTGGTACACGCAGCGGAAAGTTTTTAATTGCATGCGGATCTATGGCATCAAGTTTAGCCAATAAACCAAGTTGGTTAAGTAAGGCAGCAGGGTCTTTAATGGTGTTAGCAAGCGCCGTTTGCCATGGTTGTTTTGTCACCAATGTTTGTGTTTGGGTTATCATAGTGGGCTTCAAAATTATTACAGACGATGATCGTCCCCTATAAGAGGTTGCCATGGCAAATTTTAGTACAAGTGAATTTAAATCCGGACTTAAATTTATGTTGGATGGTGACCCATGCAATATCCTAGAAAATGAGTTAGTAAAACCAGGAAAAGGCCAAGCATTTAATCGTGTTAAGTTTCGTAATTTGAAAACGGGTCGAGTCAATGAGCGTACCTTTAAATCCGGTGATAGTGTTGAAGGTGCTGATGTAATGGAAGTTGAACTAGAATACTCCTACACCGATGGCGAATTTTGGTATTTCATGGATCCTGTTAGTTTTGAACAACATGCGGCCGATAAAACGGCTATTACTGATGTAAAAAACTGGCTAAAAGAGCAGTATGTTTATACGGTGACTCAATGGAATGGCACTCCTTTGGTGGTGACGGCGCCAAACTTTGTAAACCTGATTGTTGCAGACACCGATCCTGGTTTGAAAGGGGATACTTCGGGTGGTGGTGGTAAACCAGCAACATTGGAAACCGGTGCGGTAGTTCGAGTCCCTTTATTCATTGAAATCGGCGAGTTATTAAGAGTCGATACTCGTAGCGGTGAATATGTTGAACGGGCGAAAGTCTAAGATAACTGATTAGATTATTATGGTCGTTAATTGGCAGCCTACGGCTGATATAAATACTTTAAAACAGCGGGCACAGTATTTAGCTGGTTTACGCCATTTTTTTGCTGAACGTGATGTACTAGAGGTTGAAACACCCATATTGTCTAATGCGGCAGTTACAGCGCCTTATATGGATAGTTTTAGCACAGACTATATTCCTTTAGCTTCAACATTGAAACAAGTCCACTATCTACACACCTCGCCCGAATTTGCCATGAAACGTTTGCTTGCTGCAAACTCAGGTGCTATTTATCAAATAGCACGCGTATTTCGCAATGGTGAACAAGGTCGACTACATTCACCTGAATTTACCATGTTGGAATGGTATCGACCTGGACTGTCATTAAAGGAATTGATGGACGAAGTTAATTGCTTAGTACAACAAGTATTTAATTTAAAACAGGTGTCACGTTTAAGTTACCGGGGTATTTTTGAGTTTTATTTGAAAATAAATGTGTTGACTTGTGATTTTGAGCAGATAAAGCAGTGTCTATTTGAACGAATACCGAGTTTTGCTACTGATTTGGATCTAAGCAGGGATACTTGTTTAGAATTGTTAATGAGTCATGTGATTGAGCCACGATTAGCCGCAATGAACTTACCAGTGTTTATTTATGACTTTCCAGCTTCACAAGCGCAATTAGCCAAAGTAAAAAAAGATGAAGCTGGTAATGAGGTGGCAGATCGTTTTGAACTATATATTGCCGGCATCGAGATCGCTAATGGCTATAATGAACTTCTCGATTCAGATGTGCTACATCAACGCTTTAGAGACGATAATAAACAGCGACTAAACCAAGCTAAGCCTGAAATGCCAATTGATAATAATTTACTGGCAGCGATGAAAGCAGGTATGCCAGAGTGTTCAGGGGTTGCATTAGGATTTGATAGAATCCTAATGCTTGCTTTAAATAAAACTGATATCCAATCGGTACAAAGTTTTAGTTTGAACCTTGCTTAACTGAAAATACTATCGATTGAGCATCACTCAATTAAACCGGTGTTATTTGAATGCAGTTTGGCGGACTTCTGCAACACCAGGATGACCAGGATAATTGAGCTCTAAAACACGCAATGCATCTTCAGATAAGTCGTCTAATTCCATTACCTTGTATGCTTTAGCCATGATCACTAATGCATCAGGCATTGCTGGTGTACGCGGATAATTTTCAATGACATATTTACCACGATTAGCGGCAGCAAGATAAGAACTACGCTTCATATAATAGATGGCAACATTGACTTCATGCTGAGCTAAGCGATTACGTAAATAAACAATACGTTGTGATGCATCTTCACTATATGTACTGGCTGGATAGCGGTTGACTAAAGTAGTGAAATCTCTGAGGGCGAGCAGGGCAGAACCCGGATCGCGTTGAGTTTCATCACGAGGAATATATTTTTCCATCAGGCCAAGATCACGAGTGAAATTAGTTAAACCCCGAAGATAAATTGCATAGTCCATATTGGCATTGAGCGGGTAGACCCGCATAAACCGATCTATTGTGGCCAATGCTGTTTCAGGATCATCATTTTTATATTGTGCATAAGCGGATTCAATGAGGGCTTGTTGCGCATACTCCCCAAAAGGAAAACGAGTTTCAAGCTGACTATAATGTTGCAGAGCAATCTGATAATCACCTGCATCTAAGGCCGCTTTAGCTTCAGAGTAGACACGTTCTACGGTCCAGTTTTCTTCTATCTTAATTTCATCTTTAGAAAAGAATGAGCATCCAGATATTGAAACCAAACTAATTAATAAGGGTATATAATATTTTTTCATATAGGTAGATTACGCTAGCTAACCAATGTTAGCAAAGCAGATTTTAGCTTTTTACCAAACAGTGATTGGCTAATTGTAAAGATCGTAAATATGTACAATTAAAAATTAGTGAAAATATAATTACATAAGGAAAAAAATGCTAAACATTGTCATCACACTCATCATAGGGCTGATATTATCACCTGCATATGCGACAACCTTCGAATTAGAAGACGCTGACACACGTGTTGTTGGCCATAACCTTATCGTTTATAGCCACCACGAAGATACCTTACTAGATATTGGCCGAGCTTTTGATATTGGATACAGTGAAATTGTGAATGCTAATCCTGGTTTAGATCCATGGTTACCTGGTGAAAACCAACGTGTAGTTGTGCCTAATCGTTACATACTTCCGGATGCGCCTCATGTAGGTATAGTGATTAACTTGGCTGAAATGCGCTTGTATTATTATCCTAAAACGAACAAAAATGAACGTCAGAAAGTGATTACCCACCCAATAGGGGTCGGGCGTGAAGGCTGGACAACACCGATTGGTAAAACAAAGATTATTCAGAGAATAAAAGATCCAACATGGACTCCTCCCGCTTCAATATTAGCTGAACATCTTGAAAAAGGTGACCCTCTGCCAAAAGTGGTGCCGGCGGGGCCTGATAATCCCTTAGGTGCTTTTGCAATGCGCTTAGGCATGCCTGGATATTTACTACATGGCACTAACCGACCTTTTGGGGTAGGTATGCGGGTAAGTCATGGCTGTATTCGTTTGTTTCCAGAGGATATAGAACATTTATTTGGTATTGTAGCGTTGAATACGCCAGTAGAAATTTTATACCAACCTGACAAAGCGGGATTGTTAGATAATCATCTCTACCTAGAAGCACACGATGTGCAAATGGATCTAGACCTACGTCAGGGTAATAATATGACACCAATGGTATCGGCTATATTGAAAGCACAGAATGAAATATTAAGTGACGATGAGTTTCCGTTTGCAGAAAAAATGGTCCGCTTGCATACCGGCATGGTGAAGCGCGTTAATCAGGATCAAGAAATGATGGTCAATGATGTGTGGTTTGTTCATACCGGCCTGACACAAAATGCAAAAATTAAACTAGCACAAGCATCTGCTCACCTGAATGTTAATGATTCTTTTTGGCCATTAAGACGTGCGGCAGAAGGTGAAGTAGTACTGGGTCCCTTTGATACACAGCAGCAAGCAAATGAACGGGTGATAGCACTAAAAAAAGTCACTGATATTTTAGCGTGGACCGCCCTTGTATCAAGTGATGCTCTTTAAAAAATTACCATGGCAATGTTTTATCAAGTAAATTGAATTATTTACTTTAGGCAAAAAAAAGCCGGGAACTAATCCCGGCTTTTTTAATATGACTACTTACTCATCGCTTTTTCGAACATGCGATCAATTTTTGCGCAACATTCATCAACTGATGATTGTGCTGTATCTGCTGTTTTTTGTGCGTTTAGTGCAGATACTTCTGCATCACTAGCAGAACGTTGTGCAGTATCAGCAGTGCTTTGTGCATTACGTGCTGCTGCCAATGCCGACTCAGCAGTAGATTGTGCGGTGCTTACAGTTGCTTTTAAGGCATCCATTTCTGCAGTGTTTGCACATGCTGTTAGTAGGGCTAAAGGTAGAATGATAACGCCTAATTTAGTTAAAGATTTCATTTGAGTCTCCGTCAGGAAAATATAAGATTTTTGAACAAACTATATTGCTAATGACAATATACAATTGTCAGGCTATCAGGAATTATTTGGGCTGTCTAATGCCCCATAACAATAAACTGCTAAATACTGCAAATTATTGTTACAATAGTGCGCTTTAATAATCTTGTGATGTTCGTTTTATCATAAAAATGCTTCAAACAAGCCGTTTCACTTGCTCTGGAAAAAACTAGTCTATGCATCCTATGCTGAATATTGCCATTCGGGCAGCCCGTAGCGCGGGCAGTATTATTGTTCGTTCTTTACAACATGTTGAACACCTTGAAGTGACAACTAAAGGTCGCAATGATTTTGTTACTGATGTTGACCGCTTAGCGGAACAAGAGATCATTAACGCCATTAGAAAAGCCTATCCTGACCACGCAATCATGGCTGAAGAGTCAGGTCAACAAGGTGATAACGAAACAATGTGGGTGATTGATCCACTTGATGGCTCCACTAATTTTTTACATGGCTTTCCGCATTATTGTGTTTCCATCGCCATTATGGTGCGCGGTAAAACAGAGCATGCCGTAATATACGATCCATTACGAGATGAATTGTTTTCGGCCAGTCGAGGGGGGGGTGCAAAACTTAATGATCGCCGCTTACGAGTGACCAAGAAAAAAGAATTGGCAGGAACGTTATTGGCGACAGGTTTTCCTTTCAAATACCCGCAACACTTAACCCCTTATTTAGCTACATTTAATGCGGTTTTCACGCAAGTTGCTGATATTCGTCGCGCGGGTTCAGCTGCTTTGGACTTAGCTTATGTTGCAGCCGGTCGTTTAGATGGCTACTGGGAAATTGGCCTTGAAAAATGGGATTTAGCAGCTGGTGTCTTGCTAATTGAAGAAGCTGGTGGCGTGGTGACTGATTTTGCTGGTGGTGACAATTATTTCAATCATGGTAATTTGGTTGTAGGAAACTTAGCCATTCAGCAACAAATTCTAGATAGTATTACGCCTCACTTAACTGATGAGTTAAAAAAATAACGCCTAGAATATTTAGGCCTTTTACGTTTATATGCGAAAAGCATTCCTTAAAATTTATATAGAACTAAAAAATGACAACTAACCTTAGAGAAATCAGCAAGTTAAGAAATATTGCTATCATCGCTCATGTCGATCACGGTAAAACTACCTTGGTTGATCAACTGTTACGCCAATCGGGTACATTCAGTGACCACGAAGAATTACAAGAACGTGTAATGGATTCGAACGATCTTGAAAAAGAGCGCGGTATCACCATCTTATCCAAAAACACGGCCATTCGTTGGCATGACTACCACATCAATATCGTTGATACACCAGGCCATGCCGATTTTGGTGGTGAAGTAGAACGTGTATTATCAATGGTTGATTCCGTGTTGTTATTAGTTGATTCCTCTGAAGGCCCGATGCCACAAACTCGTTTTGTAACTCAAAAAGCATTAGCTCTGGGTTTAAAACCGATTGTTGTCATCAACAAAATTGACAAACCAAGCGCTCGACCAGGCTGGGTACTAGATCAAACATTTGATTTGTTTGCCAATCTTGATGCCACTGATGAGCAATTAGACTTTGAAGTGATATACGCTTCAGGCTTGAATGGTTTTGCAGGTTTAGAAGAAACGGTACGTGAAGGTGATATGGAACCTTTATTTCAATTAGTGGTTGATAAAGTTGAAGCACCAGATGTGGATGTCGAAGGACCTTTCCGGATGCAGGTTTCATCAATAGACTATAACAGTTATGTCGGTGTTATCGGTGTAGGGCGTATCGAACGGGGTACCGTTAAAACAAACACTCCAGTTACAGTAGTAGATACGGCAGGTAAAACTCGCAACGGCCGTGTATTAACCGTGATGGGTTTTATGGGCTTGCAACGTGAAGAAGTACCGTTTGCTCAAGCGGGTGATATTATTGCCTTTACTGGTTTAGATCCTCTTAATATCTCTGATACGTTGTGTGATCCATCTGAAGTTGAAGCTTTACCACCATTATCAGTGGATGAGCCAACCGTGACTATGACCTTCCAAGTCAATAACTCACCAATGGCAGGTAAAGAAGGTAAATTTGTAACAACACGTCAAATTAAAGAACGTCTTGATCGCGAGTTGATTCATAACGTTGCATTACGCGTAGAACAAATTCCAACTGATCCTGATAAATTCCGTGTATCGGGTCGTGGTGAATTACATTTATCAGTGTTAATTGAAAACATGCGTCGCGAAGGTTTCGAAATGGGCGTTTCACGTCCAGAAGTTATCATTCGTGAAGTGGATGGCAAAAAACAAGAACCATTCGAAGCGGTAACGGCCGATGTAGAAGCTGAACATCAAGGTACTATCATGGAGAAATTGGGCGAACGTGGTGCTCAATTATCAGACATGGTTCCAGATGGTAAAGGACGTGTACGTTTAGACTTCATGATTCCTTCACGTGGATTGATTGGCTTCCGAACTGAATTTTTAACGGCTACTCAAGGCACGGGCTTAATTTTCAGTGTGTTTGATCATTATGCTCCGTTTAAAGAGGGTGACTTTGGCAAACGTCAAAATGGTGTGTTGATTGCTAATGGTATGGGTAAAGCGGTAGCGTTTTCAATCTTCAACCTTCAAGAGCGCGGTCGTATGTTTATTGGCCACAATGATGACGTATATGAAGGTATGGTTATCGGTATTCACTCACGGGATAACGATTTAGTGGTTAACCCATTAAAAGGGAAACAATTAACCAACGTACGTTCATCGGGTACCGATGAGGCAATCAATCTAGTACCGCCTATTAGAATGAGTTTGGAACAATCTTTAGAATTCTTAGGTGAAGATGAATTGTTAGAAGTAACGCCAAAATCAATCCGTGTTCGTAAAAGGTTTTTACTTGAACATGAACGTAAAAGTGCATCACGTGGTAAATAAGTTTGATTGAATAAGTTTTAATTAAACTAAATTAAAATGAAAGAGGGCTCTTAGTGATAGGGGCCTTTTTTTATGCCCGTATTTAAAGACAATTAAAGTTATTATCGACAGTATGTAACTGGAGCATTAAACAGTGAGCTTTTATTGCTGTAGTGTATAAAAACCATACTAATATTGATTGTAGAGAGATAATTATTGATGTTTGTAGATAAAAAGATTAAAGCAGAGCAGGTAAAAATCCTATGCTCTCAATCAGCGATAGCTTTGCTTGCAACGCTGATTATTTTAGTGCTCATAATTTCATTTTTTAATGACCGCATTGAACATAGTTTCTTAATACCTTGGGCGGCCTGGTTATTAGTCTTTACTGGTTCAAGAGCTTATTTAATTATGACTTTTCGGAAAAAAAATGATGTTAAATCCCCTGATTACAGGTTGAAACTTTATACCTTCACCATTTTTTTATCAGGACTTTCTTGGGGAGTATTATTGCTGCAAATATCACACCCTGTTACCGTTAACGAAGTGTTACTTTTATCCTTTATTTTGACAGGTATGATCGCTGGTGCCTTGTTACCCTTGTCTTGTTATTTACCTGCTTATTTTGCATTTTCGATCCCAATGTTAATGCCATTTTCGATTAATATGTTTAACCAGAAGGGAGAAGAGTTCTCATCTATTGGCTTGTTAGTGATGATCTTTTTAGTATCAATGTTGTTATTTTCAATACTAGTTAATCGAAACATTCTAGATTCGATTAAACTCCGACTAAAAAATATTAAATTATTAGAAGATTTGAATATTCAAAAAGACCTGGCTGATGTTGCTAATAATGATAAATCACGATTTTTAGTAGCAACAAGTCATGATTTACGACAACCTCTATATGCACTAGATCTTTATTTAGGTGCTTTAGGTATTGAACTTAAAGAGCCAAAGCAACTAGACCTACTTGATAAAGCTCAACTATCGACGAGCACACTGAGTGCATTATTAAATGCGCTAATGGATGTTTCTAAGCTAGATTCTGGTGGGGTCCAGCCGAGTCCTAGCTGTTTTGATTTGAATAACTCAGTGTTGGCTATATGCAGAGACTATGAACAAGCAGCAAAGGAGAAAGGAATTGAAATCAAAACAGACTTAAATCAGGTATCCGTTAATACTGATCAGGTTTTATTAGGACGAATGATCCGAAACTTAATATCTAATGCTATTAGTCATAATGAAAACTGCTGTCTGACCATTGCTACTATTTTGGACAATGATAAAGTCAGGCTGGATATTAGTGATAATGGAAAAGGTATTGCTAAAGTAGAGCTTGATAATATTTTCTCTGAGTTTTACCAACTTAATAATCCAGAACGAGATAAAAATAAAGGGTTGGGATTGGGACTTGCTATTGTAAAACGCTTATCAGATTTACTCTTGATTCCAATAGAGGTTGAGAGTGAAATCGCTAAGGGCGCACGATTTTCTTTAACCCTTGCTATTGAGAAACGAAAGACATCACGAATAAACGTAATAGAACCCATAGAAAATTTAGCATTAGCAGGCTTGTTTATTATTGTTATTGAGGACCAGCAAACAGTTAGAGATGCTACTAAGGTATTATTGCGAAATTGGGGTTGTGAAGTACTTGTTAGTAGTTCACAAAAAAAAATGATAGCAACCTTAGCAAAAGATAATTATCCACTACCTGATCTTATTATTTCAGATTATCGTTTGCGTGATAAACAAAATGGCATAGATGCAGTGCGTGCGGTAGATGATTATTTTAAGACCAAAATTCCAGTGCTTATTGTCACAGGTGATTCCTCTGCAGAAACTTTCTCTGAAGTTGCTGATCATAATTACAGCATATTAATAAAGCCTGTGAGTAGCTTAGTACTGGGCAGTAAGATTAAAGCAATGTTAAAATCCAAGTAGTGTTTTGGCTTTATTGCCTGCTTGAGTGCGGTTATCAACATCAAGTAGTGTTAGAAGACGGCTGACATATTGCTTGACTGTGCCTTCAGCTAAATTCATTTGGCTGGCAATATCTTTATTACTCAAACCTTCAGCTAAATGAGCTAATAATTCTAACTGTTTGTCACTGAATGATTGGTTAGATAGGGGATAATTCTGCTTAGTCATTATGGAAGGTTGATAGGTATCGCCTTTAAGCACCGTCGACAGTGCTTTAATAATCTCACAACCGTCACTCGCTTTAGTCAGATAACCAGATGCGCCAAAGTGTAAGCAGGCTTTAATTGTGTTGGGATCATCATTAGCTGACACAATTAAGATGGGAACATTGGCTAAGCGTTTTGTTAATCTACTAATGCTTGCAGCACCGGACATACCGGGCATAGCAAGATCAAGCATGATGAGTGATAAATCAGGAGCTAATTGGGCCGTTAAGCTGGTCCAATCAGATGCAAGTTGTATCGTCAACGGTACAGGATATTGCTGTAGCCATGTTGCCATACTGTCTCTAAATAGACCGTGATCATCGGCGAGAAGAATTTTCACTTAAATTTGTCCTGTAATGAAACTGCATATACTACGATTCCTTGTAATATGATTATAAATAATGCTTATAAACTAACTAAAGTTAGTATTAAATCATAGCTTAGAGCCTTATCATATGGGAATACCATACAATTTGTACTTAAAATAAAAAATAATTAAATTACCAGCAAAATAAATGGCGTATGTTGTCAATCGCGGCTTTATTATGACTGATTTGAGAACAAAATTTGGTATTAAATATTACCAACACAATATATTCATTAAACTTAAAGAGGATTTCAGATGACATCATTACGATTAAAGCAGTTAGGACAGGGAATGACCGAGTACATAATCATTGTGGCATTGATCGCGATTGTGGCAATTACAGTGTTTAACATCTTTGGTGATACGGTACGTGGTCAAGTGGGTGATATGGCAGCAGAATTAGGTGGTGGTACTAGTGCAAACTCAGGTAATACGGCGGGTGATTTAGCTGGAACAGAAGGCACAAATACTACCTACGGTCTACAAGATTTTCAACAAGCAGAATAAATACTTTATAAATTTAATCATTTTTGATGAAAAGTGACTGGCGATCTTATAGCCAGAAAGGGCAAGCTATGGTGTTTAGCTTGCTCTTTCTGGCTGTAGCAGTGATGACCTTATTGATTTTGTACAATCAAGGCCAGTTAGTTAAAAACCGGATACAACTTGAAAATGCGGCTGATGCAGCGGTATATTCCCAAGCTAAATTAGCTGCAAGAAATCTCAATTTTGCCGCCTACACCAACCGTGCCATGGTGGCAAATGAAGTATCCATTGGACAGATGGTTGCTCTGCTATCATGGGTTAAACATTATAAAAATGTTGGTGCATTTAGCTTTTTCCCACTCTATACCATCCCAATTGCACCACCATCGCCGACCACCTTACAGTCAATAATGGCACCAATAACCTCTGTATATACAAATCTTGGTACAGCACTTGAACCGCCACTACGTAAAGTTAATACGGTCTGGCCGACCGCGATTTCATACTTCAATGGTGCCTTAGGGATATTTCAAAAAGTGTTTGCACTTTCAACGTTAGAAGCTGAAATTGAACTCAACCTTAAAATAGTCGAAGATCACGAGTTTTCAGCTGAAAATCCAGAAATGTATACGCCGGTAGTAGGCTGGTACTTTTTTGTTCAAAATACCTTGCTGACCTATTTTGGAGAAAATATTAGCCCCGATAATCTATATAGCAATGTTTCTGGAGCCGTAGATTCGAATGCTGATAATGCTGATGGGCACGATATGGTGGCTGATTTCTTAGGAGAGCAGCTAGGCACCATCGACAATATGATTAATGACAATACATCAGGGGTTTCTAGAAAAAAAGCGAATAATGCTAACGGTAGAGATTCAAATATGAATACCGATGAAGAAGACTCTGGTGATAGTGCCGTTGATGGTTATAAGCGCTTTGCAGCGATAGTCAATAATAACCGTGAAGCCTTTACTCGTGATAGGCACTGGGATTTGGGTCCGCCACGGGTCACCTTTTCTTTTCCACTCAATCTGGACATTGGTATTATCAAGCTAACTATCAAACTTGATCTCGGATTTTGGGCCGGCATTAAAAATGATGGTGGTACTGCATATGTTTCACATGGTTCGATAGAAGAAGATAAAGATATTGCTAGTTTAGGCTGGTCCTCCCTTGATGTAACCTCATTTGGGATCCAAATTGATATTGGTCTATTTGTAAGCTTTGAAGTGTGTTTACCTGTTATTGGCTGTAATGGTGGCACCATAATAGATGTTGAGTTTTCCCTGCCGATAGGATTACCTTTAGCAGGGGCGAGCCATCAGCTAGTCAGTGATAAAAAATATGCCAAAAGAGTGGTACCTGAATGGGGCTATCCAATGATGCCACCGGATGTCTACGGTGGAAATATGACGGATGTACTTAACCAAGGTAGCTTTGATTTATTTCATGTGCTTGCTTTGGGCTGGGGCTCGATAGCGCCTCAATTACCAGGTGGTATGTTTGGTGTTAATCCTATTGATGTAACCGACAGTTATAGTGGTCCTCCTTCATTTTTCTCACTGGGTGATTCTTTCCAAGAAAATGGAGTTGGTTATGAATTTGTTATCGCCCTCGCTAAAACTATGGATGAAATTGAAACTACAGATAAGTCACTACCTTCAAATTCAGGTTCATCTCCTTCATCATTTAATATTAATACCGGTACGAGTGATGATTGGGATGATCCTGATAATAACCCTGTTTCCTACACTCGGTTTGATGTTGAATCTCATTCACGGGTTGAAGGAGCGGATATTTCTGCAGATTACCAAGAATTTGTTTGGAATGATGAGCGGCCAATGATGACGGTAAGTGCGGCGGAGACCTATTTTGCCAATCCGATGCAACAAAATAACGATGGTAGTGATGTTGCACCGAGCTTATTTAGTCCATTTTGGGATGCACGTTTAAAAGAGCCTAGTGCAATTTCAATGTTAATTGCTACTGGTGAAATTAAATGGAGTGAAGTATTTGATGGACTATCAGATAATGCCTCAGCCAGTGATATTATCGATTGGGTATTACAAGGAATTGCAGCACGAGTGGTGGATGTAGGTATCGATACCTTAGCTGACCAACTCGATGATCCCCTCGGCATAGGTGACCCCATTAAAGACGAATTAAAAGATGTGGCTGGCCAAGCAACTGATGCTGCCATTGATCAGCTGCCTGATTTTGATAGTTATATGCCGCAATGAACATTAAAAAAACCACTTTTAGGCTAGGCAACGAGCAATCAGGTCAGGCGATGACCGAGTTTGTAGTGTCGGTCAGTTTTATCTTTTTGAGCTTATTTATCATTGTGCCCATGTTTGGCAAATTGATGGACTTACAATCACAAACTCAGCAAGCTGCGCGTTATGTGGCATGGGAACGCACTGTTTGGTTTGATCAAGGTGAAGCGACAGATGAAAGTGTCATTAGTAATGCATACTGGGAAAGTGTTGCAATACGAAGTGATGATGAGTTAATGGAGACAATGACCAGCCGCTTTTTTGAAGGTTCGGGTCCGGGAGGATTAAAGGCCATTAGCGAGGACGATACCTCATCAGGTGATGGTGAGATTAACCCGGTTTGGACTTATGTACAAAGCAAAAAAACCATGTATGGCGGTACCACGATAGGCTCAGACAAAGATCTAGAAACAGGTAGAAACACCTCCTTAGATGGCCAGCTTACACCGGCAATTGGTTATGAAATTGTGGATGTAATCAATGATGGGGTAAAAATTATTGCCGATCCTATTAATCAATTTTTAGGAGCATTAGGTGGTAGTAATGATGACTTTATGACCTTTGCCTATGAAACTGAAAATTATTATAGCCCGGTTATTACCACTCAGATCATCAAGGAAAATAGCCATGGAGGAGGTACGGGTGTGTGGGACCGGGATGCTAATGGTACATGGGGTTCAGGTATTGAGGATGCGTTGTTCAGTACTGGTTGGGATGGCAAATTAACGGTGAGAGCAGCCATTTTAGCCGATGGTTGGAATACGCAAAGTCTAGCCCATTATCAAGAGCGCGCGAATGATTTTGTACCCTCTACCTTGTTCGCAAATGATTTATTTGATGCAGCAATTACAGTCGCCAGTATTCTTGATGGTGGTCCTGGAAACAGCGCTGTAGAAAAACTTGAGTTTGGTGCCGTAGGGATTGAACCTATGCCATCAGCAGATGGCAAACCATTAGATGTATCAGAAACCGGTGGAATAGATGGGGGCTTTTATTATTATGATGACTAAAACACACTGGGCATCGATCAGCATTATGGTTTTATTTTTGGGCACTATTAGTAATGCTATTGCTAAATGTGACTTAGATGATTTTCCAGTGATGGATGAGATGGCCCTGCAGAGCGTCATGGGTGATGGTAACTATAATAATAGACCCATGATGGTACAAAACTTTATTGCCGATGATGCTAGTTACCATGAAGTGGTGGATTATTATCATAAGCTGTGGGACGAACAGTATGATGATACTGCCTTTGGTATGTGGCATCAGATCAGCACTATGACGGATGACTGCATGATGACCGTTCAAGTGGCGGCACAAAATAATTCAACCCCCAGTGTGGGCCGTCTCATTATTAGTAATCCACCAACATCGAAAGAGAGTGATAGTGTGGGTGAAGATGTTTTGACGCCGCCTGATAGTGTGGTTGTCTCAGATTTAGTAACCGATGATGGGCCCAAAAAGGGCCGAGTAACCATGCTTTCAACCGCAGAGAGTACAGGTGATGTTGCTGGTTTTTATCGAAGCGAAATGCAAAACAAGGGCTGGTCATTAGATAGAGAATTTAATGAACAAGAAGCGCGTGTATTAGTGTTTCGTAAAGGCTTGGACGTAAGTAATATTTTGATCATTGCGGCTGGTGACATGACTCAAGTGTTGATTAATGAGGAAGTTATCAAATGAAGCGTTGGCTAAAAGGCCAAGCTATGGCCGAATATGTGATTGTGTGTGCCGGCCTAATGATGTCACTGCTAGCGATAGGTAATGCTGATTGTGGAGGTGATGGCAATACAACAACCTGTGCTTCACGATTATTGACCGTTTTACATGATAATTACGATGGTTATTCAAGCTCAATTTCGGGTGTTCAGCAATACGGTGAATATGCTGCTAGAGGCGCTTATGATTCTGATCCTAATAGCGGTGGTGGTGGCGGTAGTGATGATGGAACCGGGGGCGGAGTTGTTGGGGGACTTAATCCAGATGGTTTAACTGACATAAATCAAATAACCTCTGATGATGGTTTTGCAACCTTTGGTAATTTGCAATCTGATGGCACCGTGCTGGATGCAACGGGTGAGATTATTGGTTTTTATTCAGACGTTGATAATACCTTTACTGACAATAATGGTAATACGGTTGCCGCAGGAAACAGAAATTTGGTATTGGATGAGGAGGGTAATGTTTTGCATATGCAAGCCGTGACCTCATGTGTAGGCCTTCCTTCACCTTATCCCCGCCCGGTCTATAGCTGGGCCTATGTGAGTCTGGCAACTGACAAGGTATTTAATACCCTTAATAAAAATGAGATGGACATTGGCGATAAATGTCCTCAAGCCTCATTTAAAGTCGTTAAAAATGGCCAAGATCAAGGCGGACGTATTCTTAATAGTGAATATTATGCGGCAGTGTTCACGGTGAATGTTAGCGAAACACCCTTGCCAAAAACCGGTGATGTGGTTTATTGGACTGATTTAAGGATCTGTTCAGTAATGGCGCCTCAATGGGATGCTGACATAGATCCCGATGATGAACTAGATGATGATGAAAAATATGCCGCTCGCCTAGCTTTATTTAATGATCCCGACCGAAATTTAGGCCAACTTGATATTGTTGACTATTTTACTCAAGTGGGAACAGATCCATCAAAAAGCCAACCGAACGACTGCCCAACCGTAAATATTATTTCTCAACCATCGTAAATTGTGTCTGCACGTAAATATAAATAGGTAATAACAGCATGAAGCAACAATCAGGTCTCCGTTTAACCATCATTGCAGTGATATGTGGTATCGCTGCTGCAGCATTGACGGTATTTTATCTTAAGCAAGTTGAAAATAAATATCGCAAAGCTAATACGCCTCAGAAGCAGGTGATGGTGAGCGTTGTTGTACCCAATCAAAACCTTAAGAAAGGCAGTGTTATTACGCCAAAATTAGTGGCTGCCCGTAAAGTGCCACAAGAGTTTTTGCCTTCTAACGCAATTCTCGCAAAAGATTTTAAAAATGTAATGAATCGCACTTTATTGATGCCTTTACAACTGGGTCGTCCCATTACCTGGGAAGCAGTGGCAGGTAAATCAGCTAAAACGTATTCAGAAAATATTGAATTAGGCCGACGTTCACGTAGTGTCAAAGTCAATAAGATTGATTCATTTGATGGTTTGTTACGGCCCGGTGATCGCATCGATCTGATGGGTAACTTCACCTTGACATCATTAGGTTTGGCACAAGCAGGGGGATCGAACGCGGGTGCCGTACCGGAAAACATTGTGATGCCCATTCTTGAGAATGTCGAGGTATTAGCGGCAGGTAAAGAAGATATGTATGGCCGAAAATATGAGTACAGTAACAATAAAAACTCAGCTGATGGTTTTAATATGGAGTTTACTATTGTTGGTTTGAATTTGACGCCTAAACAAATTGCCCGTGTTGAATTATCTGAAGGCATTGGTGATATGTTTGCGGTGTTGAGACATCCAAAAGATACCAGCATAGCTGACTTTAAATATGTCGGTGTTGAGTTGTTATTTGAAAAAGATGAACCTGCAAAAATTGACTTAGTCATGGGTGCAGATGGCAAACCTATTGGCCAAATTATTGGTGACAATATCGTAGATGAAAATGGCAATATTGTGGGTAAAATTGTCAACGGCAAGGCGGTATCATTGGATGGTAAATCTTTAGGGACCATCGTTGAAAATGTCAGTGCTGATGATCCTATGCTAACAGTGGCAGAAATCGTTGATGTGGTACGAGATGCAAATGGCAACATTATTGGCAAGATAGTTGACGGTAAAATTATTGACGAAAATGGCAATGTCGTGGGTGAAATTAAAGATGGCCAAGCGGTAAGCATGACCGGTGAAGTTATTGGTACTGTTGATAAAGGTGTTGCACTAGATATTAATGGTAATGAGGTTGACCTATCATTGTCTTCAGCTGCAAATATTACATCTGAAGTTGTTCGAGATGCGGATGGCAATGTGATTGGTACCCTTGTCAATGGCCAAGTCATAGATGCTGATGGCAAGGTAATTGGTGTGGTTAAAAATGGAAAAGTCATTGATATGCAAGGTAATATTATTGCCGATAATATTAGTGTGGCTGCCGAGACCGCTGATGCTGATGTGATGGTTCGAGATGCTGATGGCAATGTGATTGGTACCCTTGTCAATGGCCAAGTAATTGATGCTGATGGCAAGGTGATTGGTGTCGTTAAAGACGGAAAAGTGGTCGATATGGAAGGTAATGTTATTGCCGATAATATTAGTGTGGCTGCTGAGACCGCCGATGCTGATGTGATGGTTCGAGATGCCGATGGTAATGTGATTGGTAAGATCGTAAACGGTCAAGTCGTAGATGCTACGGGTAAGGTAATCGGTGTTGTTAAAAATGGAAAAGTCATTGATATGGAAGGTAATGTTATTGCCGATAATATTAGTGTCGCTGCTGAGATCGCCAATGCTGATGTGATGGTTCGAGATGCCGATGGTAATGTGATTGGTAAGATCGTAAACGGCCAAGTCGTAGATGCTACGGGTAAGGTAATCGGTGTCGTTAAAAATGGAAAAGTCGTTGATATGCAAGGTAATGTTATTGCAGATAACATTAGTATAAAAGCTGAAAATCCTGCTAAAGCCGTAGGTGAAACGCAAAGATCTCAATACGAAATTGAGTTTGTTGACTTTATCTCGGGCGGAACAGCGGTAGATGGCATCGTTTCTGTGACTAAAGTACGTAAAGAGTAGTTAAAACGATGACATTAATAATAACTGAAAGCAACAAAAGTGGAATTATGAAAAATATAACAACAAGAATAAGCAGGGTTGTATTTGTGACCTTGTGTTTACTGGCAATGGCTACCATGGCACAAGCAAACGCTGGCGGTGTATTGCCTACCTCATTGACCTTATATGAAGGGGAATCAAAAGTAATTTCTGCCCCTGATGTTGCACGTATGTCGGTAGGTAAAACAGAACTACTAAGCACCACATTGCTAAAAACAGGTGAGGTCGTTTTAAATGCTGATGGCGCTGGTGAAACAACGATGCAAGTCTGGTTTGCTGATGGCCACCGTGAAATCTTATCGGTAGTTATTGTGCCTAGTAATGGCTGGCGTGAAGCATATGAGGTTAAACAATTACTGAAAGATGTAGCGGGAATTAAGGTAACAACCTTAGGCCGTCGAGTGGTGATTGATGGTGAATTGATGGCGCGTGATTTAGAGCGAGTAAACCTACTTAAGGAACGTTATACTGATATTTTAGTATTGGCGAGAACCATTACAACTGAACGTGAAGTATTAGAAATCAAAACTTTTTTGAAGGATATTCCAGGTATTCTCGTCAAGGTTATCGACCAAAGAGTGGTCGTTGATGGCAATATACAGGATCGTGATTTAGCACGGATCACCCTATTACAAGAACGTTATCCAGATATTTTAGTGCTCGCACGTGAGATAAGTGCATTTGAACAAAAAATGATATATTTCGATGTACGTGTCACTGAGTTCTCTAAAGATCAGACGGAGAGGTTGGGAATAGATTGGCAGAAAAGTTTTAGCGGCCCAACGCTTTCTTTTGCTAGAAATGTGATTGTTGGGGGCGCCGTAACGCCTGACTTAAGCAATAGTTCTATACAAGGTGCATTTGATAATTACAGCACTGATAATAGAGGCGGTGGTGCTTATTTTGGTATCGGATCAGAGCTAACCTCTATTATCGACCTACTCGAAGATTCAGGCGCAGCACTAACATTGACGAATCCACGCTTGAGTGCACGAAGTGGCGGTAAGTCAGATTTAACTGTTGGTGGTGAAGTACCGGTTGTCACCAGCTCAGCAAACGGCAATAACGTTGAATATAAAGACTATGGAATTATTCTTAACTTAGAACCGACCTTAGATACCTATAATAATATTACGGCTAATATTAGTGTCGCTATTAGCCAGCTTGATTTAGCTAATGCGGTAGGCGGGCAACCCGCTTTTAAAAAGCGTGCAACCACGAATGAAGTTAAATTGAGACCAGGTGAAACGTTGGTGTTATCCGGCTTATTAACAACAGAAGATCAACAGGCGACCAGTAAAGTTAAGTGGTTAGGAAGTATTCCTATCTTAGGGCGCTTATTTAGGTCAGACAGCTTTATAAAAGGTGAAACTGAAATGGTCATTTTCATTACACCCACCGTAATAGATAAATTGGATGAAGGCATTAATCAAGCTGAAATCAATAAAGCTGCTGGCATGATCGATCAGTTTAATAATAGAGAAACTAATGGCCTTCTGGACTAGTATATAAAATGTTTGAAATAAAAGTTTTAGATAAAAAAGACCGTGAAGTAGCAGCAGTAAAGTGTGGTGCCGATTCATGTGAAATAGGTAGCTCACGTGATGGTATTATTCGTATTAGAGGTTGGCGAGTATCACCACGGCATGCTGTATTTACGCGAGAGATAGCTGGTATCTTTATCGAAGATGTCAGTAATGGCGCGGGTATTACGATTAATGATAAAATGGTTGAACGGCATGGCCCCATACTCGAAACTGATACTATTATTATCGGTGGTTATGTCATCGAAGTTAAAATTATTGATGAGGTAGCTACAGCGGTAAACGACGATCTTGATACTCCTTCGACAGAACTATCCAGTGATGAGGAGCAACTCGCTGCCAAAAGAGCTATCACACAAGACAAAATGGATCTTCGCTCACAATATATGGAGTGGGCAAAATACACGCATCAAGAACTACTACGTCAAATGGATTTACGACGTATGCATATTGATGAGTTGACACCTGAGAAGGTGAGAGAGCAATTATCGGCTATTGTGAATGAAATTATATCGAGTATTGCATCACAACTTCCCGCTGAAATTATTCATGAAAATCTTAGTAAGATTGTACTTGATGAAGCGATTGGTCTGGGGGCTATTGAAGTTTTATTGGCTGATCCTGACGTAACTGAAGTGATGGTGAATGCCTATGATGATATCTATGTCGAAAAAGCCGGTAAGCTAATAAGAAGTGATGTGACCTTCACCAGTGATGCCGCAGTCATGTCTACTATTGAGCGAATTATTTCACCTTTAGGACGGCGCATTGATGAAAGTTCACCGATGGTTGATGCTCGTTTAGCCGATGGCTCCCGAGTGAATGCCATTATTCCACCTTTAGCATTAAAAGGTCCTTGTATTACCATTCGAAAATTCTCTGAAAAGAAATTGACGGATAGAGATCTGATTAAATATGTCACCCTAAACGAGTCTATGGTGACCTTTATTCGGATGTGTGTAGAGCAAAAGAAAAACATTATTGTTTCAGGTGGAACAGGATCAGGTAAAACGACACTTCTTAATATTTTATCTAATTACATTCCAGAAACGGAACGTGTCATCACAGTAGAGGATGCCGCTGAGTTAAAATTAGTACAACCGCATGTGGTTTCCCTAGAAGCTCGACCAGCCAATATGGAAGGGCGAGGTCAAGTCACCATTCGCGATTTAGTAAAAAACTGTTTAAGGATGCGACCCGATCGCATTGTGGTGGGAGAGTGTCGTGGTGGCGAAGCACTTGATATGTTGCAGGCAATGAATACTGGTCATGATGGTTCTCTAACGACAGCCCATGCAAATACGCCACGAGATATGTTGCGCCGGATGGAGGTTATGGTGCTGATGGCAGGTATGGATCTGCCAGTATCAGCAATACGTGAACAAATTGCCTCTGCCGTTCATATTGTCATTCAGCAATCTCGTTTTGGCGATGGCACACGTAAAATCACCAATATCAGTGAGATTACCGGCATGGAAAGTGGCAATGTGCAATTGAATGAAATATTTAAGTTTCAGCAAGATGGCTTTGGTGACGATGGCCGTGTTAAAGGAGATTTTGTTGCAACCGGAACAGTGCCACATTTTTATGACGAGTTGCAAGAGCGCGGCATTGGGGTTGATATGAGTATCTTTAAGCCATGATGGACACTATTTCACTTCTTACACAGGAATTGATAAGTGTTGGTTTACTGGCCGCTATCGTATTGTTGACCTTTATTGCTGTGATGGGAATAGTATCTACTTCTAGTGGTTGGTTGACCAATTTATCAGCTTTTTATAAACAGAAATTTACCAAAAATGCCAATAATCAATTGGCAGATATGTTTGTATTTACAGATGCTAGTAATCTCTTTTTAATCAATGTATTGGCTTTAATTTTAATACCTGCATTTCTACATTACTCATTTGAATTGTGGGTGGTTACTTGGAGTGCCTTAGGGATATTGTTTTTTATACCGGGCATTGTCTGGGCATCACTGCGAAAAAAACGCCTAGCTAAGTTTGAAACACAATTACCTGATGCCTTCATTATGTTGTCCAGTAGTTTGCAATCAGGTGCCAGTTTGAATATGGCATTGGAACAAGTGACTGCACAATCACCAGTTCCATTAAGTCAAGAATTTGGTTTATTGGTGAAACGAATGCGTTTGGGTGTGACACTCGAAGATGCATTAATTGAATTAGAACAACGTTTGCCAATGCAGAGTTTTGTGATGGCGAGTTCTGCTATCCGAATTAGTCGTGAGGTAGGGGGAAACTTAGTTGAAACTATTAATACTATGGCCAAAACATTGCGTCGTAAAAAGATGATGGAAGGTAAAATTGATAGTTTAACGGCCCAAGGTAAAGCCCAGGGAACATTTATGGCTATGTTACCCATTATATTGGCTATTTTACTGAGTTTTATTGAACCTGAGGCAATGAGAAAGCTCTACACAACGACCGAAGGATTAGTTGTTTTAGCTATTATGGTTATCATGCAAATACTGGGCTATGTGTTTATTCGCAAAGTCACGTCAATAGATACCTAGGATAAGTACCGTTATGATTGATGAGATTACTACTTTTTTATCAGGTTTAAGTTATGACCTACTTGCCTTACTGGCGGGATTAAGCCTGGGTGCTGCAGTAGCTAGCACATTAATGCTTATCGCTATTGTGTTTGCAATGACTGCTGGAGAAGATAGAAAATACATGGACTCTCCTCCATTATTTATGATGCCAGTATGGCCATTAGTAAGATTAATGACCTTTTTTGTAGGCAATCATTTACCGTCAAACTATCTCAATAAACTGGACATGAAACTACAAAAGAACGGCCTAAGTTTTGTTATGACAGCAGAAGATTATTTTTCTGTTTGTCTTGTTTATGCCTTACTTTTACCCGGGCTTGCCGCTATTCCAATGGCAAGTTCGGGCGACATTAAACCAGAGTTTCTAATTTTTCTATTATTGGTTGGTTATATCCTGCCTGAGGCGTGGGTCAGAGATTCTCGAAGGAAGCGGGACAAAGAAGTGGTCTCATCATTGCCAATCTACTTAGATTATCTCAGTATGTGTGTCGATGCGGGTCTTAACTTTGCTGGTGCATTAAAACAAGCGGTAGATAAGGGCCCAAAAGGGGCAATGAAAAATGAGTTTAGGATCGTACTTCGAGATGTTAATTCAGGCCAAACTAGAGCCGATGCATTAAGTCGAATGGCTGATCGGGTTGATTTGAAAGATGTGACTGTGTTTGTCAGTGCGGTAGTACAAGCTGAAAAAATGGGCACAAGTATGCGAGACACGCTTGTTATTCAAGCTGAACAGCGTTTGGATGAACGATTTCAGCGTGCCGAAAAGATGGCAATGGAAGCCCCTGTTAAACTAGTGATTCCCTTAGTCATCTTTATTTTTCCTTTGACCTTTATGATTCTATTATTTCCAATCATTGTTAAGTTTATCGAGCAGGGAACACTGTGAGGCAGGGTACGATTATTGTGTTACGTGATGACAGTGAAATCATAAAAATGAAAGGTATGCAAACTCAATCAATCAAAGAACGTTTGGGAGGATTGTTAGTATTAGAACAACTAAAACATAATCAGGCACTGTGGATCGCACCGTGTAATTCAGTGCATACTTTAGGCATGAAATACGCCTTGGATTTAGTTTATATCGATAAATACAATAAAGTGTGTGCGTTGGTGGCAAATGTAAAGCCGTGGCGTGCAAGTTTTTGTTTAAAAGCTAAAGCGGTGATGGAGTTGTCAGCAGGTAGCCTGCAAACTTTAGATTTTCAACGTGGAGATAGTTGCCAATGGCAAGATTAATGTATCTGTTTTTTATCCTTTTAAGCCTAACTGCTTGTACTCAAAATTCAGTTAAAGCAGTCCAAATAACCTTAGATAAACAGGTCGAAGCGGATACTTATTATGCTGAGGGGCAATGTGACAAAGCCATTCCCCTGTATAAATCGCTCTCTATCACTATGGAAAAGGATACACAAAGCTTATTAAGAGTAGGTAATTGTTATGCAAGATCGCAAGATTTTGCTCAAGCGCAACAAGCCTATCAACAAGCATTAATCCGCGATAATAGTTTTGTAAAAGCATGGTATAACTTGGCATATGTTCGCGCCCAACTTTTAGCCAATACAGTTACAGAAATGTATAAACATAGCGAACCAGGATCCCCCGAAGCTGAAAAAATCCGAAATCTGACGGTACAAGTATTAGCCCCGTTTGATATTAAGCTTGATGGTGAAAATAATGTCGAACAATGATAACTAATATATGACAGCCAATTCTTACACCCAATCTATCACTAAAGCATGCATCAGGTCGTGTAATGGCCAAGCCATGGTTGAATTTATTATTGTCATTCCCGTATTGATCTTATTGGTGTTTGGCACCGTTCAGATCGGCTTGATTTATTCGGCTAAGACGACACTGAATTATGCTACTTTCCAAGCAGCAAGGTTAGGTGCTGTTAACAATGCGACCTATAGCTCTATTAGACGTGGATTGATAAGAGGTATGGCGCCGTTGTACACCAGTAACTCATCACTCACCACAGTAAGGACTGATATTGATGCCGGTATTAACAGTGTTGGCACTAGACGTGATGCTCAAGGTGAAATGGATAATTACACTAAAATAATTAGAATTAGTCCAACACGGAAACAGTTTGGGGCCTCTGGTTTTGGTGTGTTAAATGCTGATAACCTTTATCAAATTCCCAATGATAACCTAATGTACCGACCTACTACGCCAAACGATGGAGCATCAATTCAGGATGCTAATTTACTTAAAATACGTGTCCAATATTGTTATAAATTGATGGTGCCATTAGTCAATAGAATCATTGGCAGTTTGAGTGAGTTAAATAATAATCGTACTAATCAGCAAATTTATGAAACAGTGAATGACCCTAAGTTTGCCGATGCCAATAGGTATTACACTGATATAAATTCAGGAACATTAGCTAGCTATCAAGGTCTTTGTGGTGATCGAGCAGGGACCAATGAAGGTTTTATTATCTCCGCTGATGCGATTGTCCGAATGCAATCTGCAGCTTATGAAGATGATAACGATGATGATGTGGGTGATAAGATGTGTGATGGTGTAAAAATGAGTTGCCCTTAAATAATAGCTACCTTTAGAACTAAAGGCGAGACTGATAATTCAGAAAAGGGTATTCTATTGAGAATACCCTTTTCTATATATAACGAGGTTTAAAATGAGAATTCTGGTTTTAATTGCCATTGGTCTTTTACTTTATGTGATTGTTGGTAACTTATTGCGAAGGAGTAAATCTTCTTCACCCAAGGCGACGTCTGAAAAAATGGTGAAATGTAAGCAGTGTGGCTTGCACATCATTGAGCAAGAAGCTTTTAAAGAGAATGATCACTTTTATTGTTCGCGTGAACATCTTGAGGCCGACAGCTAGCTAAAATGAAGTGGTTTGATTTTTGGCTAGAATCATCAGCATCTAGTGTTTCGTGGCGAGAGTTAACTATATTCTCGGCTTATCGTTTATTTTTAGCCTTCACGCTGTTTATGGTCTTTTATTTTAAACTGCCGCCTTCTTTTTTAGGTGAGGCTAATCCTGCTTTATATTTAAACATAAGCCTGTTTTATGTTTTTATGGCTGTTGCTTGGCAATTTTTGAGTCTAAAACGATGGGGAGATTATGCCTCATTGACACAGGTTCAATTGGTCATAGATATTGTCATTATTATCTTGTTAACGCATATTAGTGGAGGTCTGAAAACAGGTTTAGGGACTTTGTTAGTGGTGGTTGTTATTGCAGGTGGTGCACTTGTTCCAGGACGTATTTCAGCTTTTATTGCTGCGATAGCCGCATTATCGGTGCTATTAGAGGTTAGTTATAGCCAAATAACAGGGGATGGTGTAAACAAATACAGTCATGCAGGTATTTTGGGAGCTACCTTTTTTGTTACTGCATGGTTAGCACAAGTTCTATCAATAAAAATGAAAGATGCACAGATGTTAGTCGAGCAGCATAAACATAATGCCGCTAAATCAGTGGCTTTAAATGAACATATTATTAGTAGCATGCAAACCGGCGTATTAATTGTTGATGAACAGGGCATCATGACACTAAGTAATCAATCTGCACGGTCAATGTTAGGACTTAATATGACTTCTACTGGTATGCCGTTAGTTGATGCCATTCCTGTATTGTCTAAGCAATTAAGTGTATGGAAAACTCATCATGAGGCTGAATTCAAAACAGTACAAATCCGACCTGGTTTACCCGAGTTACAAGCACGAGCTACACTATTAAATAATGGTGAAACATTGATCTACCTCGATAATGCTTCGGCATTAGCTCAGCAAGCACAGCAAATGAAATTAGCATCATTAGGACGTCTAACGGCCAGTATTGCTCACGAGGTGCGTAATCCTCTTGGTGCGATTAGTCATGCCAGTGAATTATTAGCGGAAGCGCATAATAATGACAAAGTAAGTACGAAGCTGACCGATATTATCCAGCGTCATAGTGCAAGAGTAAATGTTATTATTGAGACTATATTAGAAATGAGCCGCCGTAAAAAAGTAGTGCCTACACGGGTCTCATTGGCGCCATGGCTAGCGAAATTTAAAACAGAATTTTGTGAGATTAAGCAGATTGAACCAGATGATTTTAAGTTGATTAGTTCTTCTATGACAACAGTGCAGGTCGATCTAGGTCAGTTACATCAAATTATGTGGAATTTATTAGAAAATGGATGGCACTATTCTCAGCCATCATCAGCTGATAGTCGTGTCCAAGTTCATCTTTATAATAACAATGATGAAGTAATGATCGATGTTAATGATAATGGCCACGGGGTTTCCGAAAAAATGCAACAACATTTATTTGAGCCATTCCACTCAGATCGAACAGGGGGAACGGGTCTTGGCTTGTATCTAGCACGTGAGTTATGCCAAGCTAATGGTGCTAGGTTAAATTATTTAGCCACTGAATCACAATGGTGTTTTCGCATTAGTTTTCCACTTCAAGGCCAAGAGACTCTACAATGAACCCACAAGCCTTAATAATTGATGATGAACCAGATATCCTTGAGTTACTGTCGATGACTTTATCTGGTATGTCAATTGACTGTATTGCAGCAGAAAATCTGGCTCAGGCTGAGCAAGCATTAACCCATCAAGCATTTGACTTGTGTCTGACAGATATGCGATTGCCTGATGGAAATGGCTTAGATTTTGTCGAAAAATTACAGCGGCAATACCCAGATCTTCCGGTGGCGGTCATCACTGCACATGGCAATATGGATTTGGCGGTCCAAGCCCTAAAATCAGGGGCATTCGATTTTGTTTCAAAACCACTGCAATTACGCATTTTAAGAGATTTGGTGGCTACAGCGCTCAAGTTATCACCTAGGAAAAGTGACAAAAAAGAGCGCCGCTCACGCAGCAGACTGCTGGGTGAAACTGAGGTAATAAAAAAGCTACGTGGAAAAATTGCAAAATTAGCACGCAGCCAAGCGCCAGTTTATATCAGTGGTGAATCAGGAACGGGTAAAGAGTTAGTGGCAAAATTGATTCATGAGTTAGGTGCGCGATCAAGCCATATGTTTGTGCCGATAAACTGTGGAGCCATTCCTTCAGAATTAGTTGAAAGTGAATTTTTTGGTCATAAAAAAGGGGCTTTCACAGGTGCGGTTGCCGATAAACAAGGTTTATTTCAAATAGCAAATGGTGGGACTTTATTTTTGGATGAAGTTGCTGATTTACCCTTAATGATGCAGGTAAAATTATTACGTGCTATCCAAGAGAAAACAATACGACCTGTCGGCGGCCATCAAGAAGTTAATGTTGATGTGCGGATATTATCGGCAACGCATAAAAATCTAGCATTAGGGGTGCAGCAAGGCATATTTCGAGAAGATTTATTTTATCGATTAAACGTTATTGAATTAGTGGTACCCCCCTTACGTGATAGACAAGCCGATATTTTATTACTGGCTAATCATATTCTCGATAAAGTAGCGGGAAAGAACCATGTAGGAGCGCCTGTCTTTAGTAATCAAGCGGTGTTGGCATTAAATTCTTATGCTTTTCCTGGCAATGTGCGTGAATTAGAAAATATACTTGAGCGAGCATTAACGTGGGCTGAAAGTGATATTATTAACGCTGAAGATTTAATGTTACCAGTACAATTAAATCCTGTTACCGTCGAGAATAATCAACATGCTGCTGTCCCATTAAGTGTAGAAGATGACCTAGAGAGTAAGTTGGAACAACAAGAGCGTGAATTGATTACACAAGCATTAGAATCTACACGATGGAATAAAACAGCAGCAGCGAAGACACTAGGGATTACTTTTCGAGCGTTACGTTATAAACTTAAAAAGTTGAATTTAGAATAAATTAGAGATAAGCAATATGAAATCGTCAGATTCACACAAGCCTGATTTAGATTGGAGTCAGATAAGAGAAACGGTAAGAATGATGAATTTGGCCGTAGCCCAGATAGAAATATCTATGAAAGAAGGGGATGATTCAGTTGATACATTGACTGATACCTTTACTACCATGGCGGCTAGGGTTCAGGTTGTCGAGGGTCTAGCAAAAGAGCAAGTAAAAGCGGGTAATGATATGCAAGATATTATTGACCAATGTGAGGCAGTCTCTGGCGAGATGCAGCATGCTATTATCGCTTTTCAGTTCTATGACAAACTGACCCAAAGGCTGAGTCATGTGTCTAGTTCTTTGGGTTCATTAGTGGATCTTGTCGGCGATAATACACGCTTATTTAATCCTATTGAATGGACATTATTACAAGAAAAAATTAAAGCAAAATACACCATGCCAGCCGAACACCAGATGTTTGAATTAATGATGCAAGGTATGTCGATTGAAGAAGTGTTAAAACAAACTGCACAAGCTATGAAACCAGAAGATGATATTGAGTTATTTTAAGCTAAGAATAATCTGTAAGTCACATTATTAAGATTTATTAGTTTGCCTAATTTGCATGATCAGTTTATCGGTTTCGGGTGTTATACCTCGCCATAAGCGAAAGGCTTCTGCGGCTTGTTCGACCAACATGCCTAAACCATCAACCGCTTTAGCTGCACCATATTGTTTAGCCCAAGTAATAAAAGCGGTATCTGTATCGCTATACATCATGTCGTAACACACACTGTTTTTGTTAAGAATAGTAGGTGTTATCGGAGGAACCTCACCACTAAGGCTAGCAGCGGTTGCATTGATAATGATATCGAACGAGCCGCTTAGTGCATCATAGCCGCCGCCACTGATAGGACCAAAATCTGCAAATAGACTACATAAATCGTGAGCTTTGCTGGCAGTACGATTAGCAACAAATAATAAAGAGGGTTGAGACTGAAGTAAAGGCTCTATAACACCACGAGCAGCACCACCTGCACCTAATAATAATATACGTTTAGCCTTGAGTTCGATTTGATGATTGTTAAGTAAATCACGACATAAACCAATGCCATCAGTGTTATCACCTGTGAGGCTGCCATTGTCATTAAAAAGGATAGTATTGATGGCTCCAGCACGCTGAGCATGCCCACTTTTATCCGCCACCATTTGCCATGCTTGTTCTTTAAAAGGTACAGTTATATTGATACCTTTAAAGCCTTGTTGTTGTAATCTTTGTAATCCTGCTGCCAAATCATCGAGCGCGATCTGCTGAGCAATATAATCCAAGTTTTGCCCTGTTTGCTTGGCAAACTCGGTATGAATTAATGGCGATTTACTATGGCTGATTGGGTTGCCAATGACGGCGTAGTGATCGGTCATTTGTTGGCTAACCACTGTGCGACATCTTTGGCAAAATAAGTCAGGATACCATCAGCACCTGCTCGCTTAAAGGCCATCATACTTTCCATTACAGTAGCTTGTTCATCTAGCCAGCCATTTTGTGCAGCGGCTTTTAACATGGCGTATTCACCACTTACTTGATAAGCAAAGGTCGGTTTTTGAAAAGTATCTTTAACGCGGCGTAAAATATCAAGGTAAGGCATGCCAGGTTTAATCATCACCATATCAGCGCCTTCATTAATATCTAAAGCAACTTCATGCAAAGCTTCATTGCTGTTAGCTGGATCCATTTGATAACTATATTTATTACCTCCAGCTAAATTACCTGCAGAACCCACTGCATCGCGAAAAGGCCCATAAAAACTAGAAGCATATTTAGCAGAATAGGCGAGAATTCGAGTATGAATATGGCCATTCGATTCTAATGCGTTTCGAACAGCACCAATGCGTCCATCCATCATATCTGAAGGTGCCACTATATCGACGCCAGCTTGTGCATGAGATAAGGCTTGTTTGATTAATATTTCGATGGTTTCATCATTGATAATATAACCTGAATTATCAGTCAGGCCATCTTGACCATGAGTAGTAAAGGGATCAAGCGCAACATCAGTAATGACCCCAAGTTCTGGAAATTCAGCCTTGAGTGCTCGAACAGTACGCTGTGCTAATCCATCTGGATTATATGCTTCACGGGCATCTGAGGTTTTGACATCGTCGGCAGTAGCGGGAAACAAAGCAATAGCGGGAATACCAAGCCGGTGAATTATTTCTGCTTCTTTCAATAACAGATCGATACTCATACGTTCAACACCTGGCATGGAAGCAACAACTTGGCGCTGTTGATTACCGTCAACCACAAAGCAGGGATAAATAAGATCATTTACGCTAACGTGGTTTTCACGCATCAAATTACGTGAAAAAGTATCTTTTCTAAGACGTCTAGGCCGCTGAGCAGGATAAGCAGATGCTGATAAATATGGGTTCACAATGACTACCTTTGTAATAAACGTGATATGAGCTTGTTGATTGAGTCATTGTATCTAGTGGCACCAGATCAAAAACTCATAATGTAAAGCACTCGATAAGATATTACCGATTGAAAACCAAACTGTCATCGTTTTTTACATAGACTTGATAGGTAGTTTTACGATAAAATTAGTAGGATTTTGTCTGGGGAAAGCATTACGTTGACCCTATAACTTTTTTTTGGTGGAGGTTTCCTTTGCGAACAAGCGCATTACTGGCCCTTGAAGACGGCACGGTTTATCACGGTGAATCGATTGGTGCTATTGGGCAATCAGTCGGTGAAGTTGTATTTAATACCTCAATGAGCGGCTATCAAGAGATCCTGACCGATCCTTCATATTGTCGACAAATTGTCACCTTTACTTACCCGCATATTGGTAATGTAGGCGTTAATACTGAAGATGAGGAATCAGCAAAGATCCAAGTGAGTGGATTAATTATTCGCGACTTATCACCTGTTGTCAGTAGTTGGCGCAGTGAAGAAGCGCTAGATACTTACTTGGAACGCTCTAATATCGTCGGTTTAGCGGGTATTGATACTCGTTCATTAACCCGTCGTCTACGTGAGAAAGGGGCGATGAAAGGCTGTATCGTTGCAGGTGATAATATTGATGTTGCAGCAGCAATCGCAGCAGCTCAAGCATTTGATGGCATAAAAGGCATGGATTTAGCTAAGGTTGTTAGCACTGAACAAGCCTACCAGTGGGATAAATCTTGCTGGCAGTTGTCAGGTGAATCACAAGCGGTTGCTGAACGTTTTCACGTAGTAGCTTATGACTTTGGTGCTAAGAGCAATATTCTACGGATGTTAGTTGAACGTGGCTGTCGTTTAACCGTTGTACCTGCTCAGACATCAGCTGAAGATGTTTTAGCCTTACAACCCGACGGCGTATTTTTATCTAACGGACCGGGCGATCCGGAGCCTTGTACCTACGCAATTGAAGCGATTCAAGCCTTACTAGAAGAAAACAATTTGCCGATTTTTGGTATCTGTTTAGGTCATCAATTGTTAGCGTTAGCCTGTGGTGCCAAAACAGTCAAAATGAAGTTTGGTCATCATGGCGCAAATCATCCAGTACAAGAAAAAGCCGCTGGTTTAGTTATGATCACCAGTCAAAACCATGGTTTTGCAGTTGACGAGGCATCACTTCCAGCAAGCTTAAATGCAACACATACTTCATTGTTTGATGGCTCCTTACAAGGTATTCATCACGCCACCAAACCAGCATTTAGTTTTCAAGGGCATCCAGAAGCAAGCCCGGGTCCACAAGATGCAGCTCCCCTATTTGATCATTTCATTGATCTACTTGAAACAGCGACAGGTAAGTAAACTACGATGGCAAAACGTACTGATATTAAAAGCATTCTGATTTTAGGCGCAGGTCCAATTGTAATTGGGCAGGCTTGTGAGTTTGATTATTCTGGCACCCAAGCGTGTAAAGCATTACGCGAGGAAGGGTATCGCGTTATTTTGGTGAACTCTAATCCAGCGACCATAATGACCGATCCTAATATGGCGGATGCGACTTACATTGAACCCGTAACATGGCAAGCAGTGAGTAAGGTTATTGAGGCCGAACGCCCTGATGCAGTTTTACCTACCATGGGTGGGCAGACGGCATTGAACTGCGCCTTAGATCTTGAGAAATATGGGATTCTAGAAAAATTCGGTGTTGAAATGATCGGTGCTGATAGCGAAGCGATCAATAAAGCAGAAGATCGTGATTTATTCCGTAAAGCAATGACTAAAATTGGCTTAGATATGCCAAAATCAGCCATTGCTCGTAATATGGAAGAGTCACTGGAAGCGCAGAAATTATTTGGCTATCCAGTTATTATTCGTCCCTCATTCACCATGGGGGGGAGTGGCGGTGGTATTGCTTACAACCAAGAAGACTTTATTGATATTTGTCAGCGTGGTTTATATCTCAGCCCAACCTCTGAACTGTTAATCGATGAATCAATCATCGGTTGGAAAGAATACGAAATGGAAGTAGTGCGAGATCGTAAAGATAATTGCATTATTATCTGTTCGATTGAAAACTTTGATCCAATGGGTGTTCATACGGGTGACTCAATTACGGTGGCACCAGCTCAAACACTGACCGATAAAGAATATCAAATTATGCGTAATGCTTCTTTAGAAGTTTTACGTGAAATTGGAGTGGATACCGGTGGCTCTAATGTGCAATTTGCAGTGCAGCCTGAAACGGGCCGTTTGATTATTATTGAGATGAATCCACGTGTATCGCGCTCATCAGCTTTAGCATCAAAAGCAACAGGCTTTCCGATTGCCAGAGTAGCGGCAAAATTAGCGGTAGGTTATACCCTTGATGAATTGCAAAATGATATAACGGGTGGTGCAACACCGGCTTCATTTGAACCATCGATTGACTATGTGGTTACCAAAATTCCTCGTTTTACCTTTGAGAAGTTTCCGCAAGCAGAAAATAGCTTAAATACGCAAATGAAATCGGTGGGCGAAGTGATGGCCATTGGACGTAATTTCCAAGAATCATTACAGAAAGCCTTACGTGGTTTAGAAATTGATCGAGATGGCTTGAGTGAGATTACAGATTTAAATGCACCCGATGTAGCTGACACTTTACGTAAAGAGTTACGTATTCCAGGTTCAGATCGTCTTTGGTACGTTGCTGATGCCTTCCGTTATGGTTTTAGTTATGATGAAATTCAGCAACTGACAAAAATTGATCCTTGGTTCTTGGTACAAGTACAAGAATTGATTGACATCGAAAATGGTTTGAAAGATCAATCACTGGCATCAATGGATGAAATGCAGATGCGTGCATTGAAACGTAAAGGTTTCTCTGATTCTCGTATGGCAAAGTTATTACAAAAAACGGAAAAACAAGTCCGCAAACATCGTCACGATTTGGATGTTCGACCCGTTTACAAACGTGTTGATACCTGTGCTGCAGAGTTTGCCAGTGATACAGCTTATATGTATTCAACTTATGAGCAAGAATGTGAATCAAACCCGACGGATCGTGACAAAATAATGATTTTAGGCGGTGGACCTAACCGAATTGGTCAAGGTATCGAATTTGATTATTGCTGTGTCCACGCTGCTTTAGCATTACGTGAAGATGGTTATGAAACCATTATGGTCAACTGTAATCCTGAAACGGTTTCAACCGATTATGATACGTCAGATCGTCTGTATTTCGAATCAGTGACTTTGGAAGATGTGCTTGAAATTGTTGATTTAGAAAAACCGAAAGGGGTCATTGTGCAGTATGGTGGTCAAACGCCCCTTAAATTAGCACGGGCACTTGAAGCTGCGGGTGTACCAATTATTGGTACCTCACCTGATGCGATTGATCATGCAGAAGATCGTGAACGCTTCCAACAAATGGTTGAAAAATTAAACCTATTACAACCTCCCAATCGTTTAGCATTTTCAGCTGAAACAGCTGCAGCTTTAGCTTCTGAGATTGGTTATCCCCTAGTGGTCCGTCCTTCTTATGTATTAGGCGGCCGTGGAATGGAGATTGTCTATAACGAAGAAGAATTAACGCGTTATATGAAAACAGCCATTCTAGTATCGAATGATTCACCGGTATTGCTGGATCGTTTTCTGGATGATGCAATTGAAGTTGATGTTGATGCTATTTGTGATGGTAAAGACGTATTGATTGGCGGCATTATGGAACACATCGAACAAGCTGGTGTTCATTCAGGAGATTCTGCTTGTGCATTACCCACTTATAGCTTAAGCGAAGACATTAAAGATCGTATGCGTGAACAAGTACGCCAAATGGCTTTAGAGTTAGGTGTCGTTGGTTTAATGAATACGCAATTTGCTGTGCAAGGTGACAACATAT
The DNA here is from genome assembly GCA_034110895.1 of Gammaproteobacteria bacterium. Classification (GTDB taxonomy): domain Bacteria; phylum Pseudomonadota; class Gammaproteobacteria; order Nitrosococcales; family Methylophagaceae. Next base: position 232,775 of record JAWUYH010000024.1, read on the forward strand.
TTATCCTTGAAGTTAATCCACGAGCTTCTCGAACAGTCCCTTATGTATCTAAAGCAATTGGTGTGCCTTTGGCTAAAGTCGGCGCGCGTTGTATGGCTGGGCGTAGTTTGGCTGAGCAAGGCGTAACGGAAGAAGTTATTCCTAAATACTTCTCAGTTAAAGAAGCTGTGTTCCCATTCATTAAATTCCAAGGTGTTGATCCAATCTTAGGCCCAGAAATGAAGTCTACCGGTGAAGTGATGGGGGTAGGTCGCACATTTGGTGAAGCCTTTGCAAAATCACAACTAGCTGCAAGTGTTGCCCTGCCAACCGGAGGTAATGCCTTCATTAGTGTTCGTGAAGTAGATAAGGCTCATATCGTTGCAGTCGCTCAAGATCTAACAGCCTTAGGATTTACTATATTGGCAACACGCGGAACCCAAGCGGTATTAGAGGAAGCTAATGTCAAATGTGAGCGTATTAATAAAGTAGCTGAAGGTCAGCCGCATATCGTTGATATGATTAAAAATGATGAAATTAACTTAATTGTAAATACAACCGAGGGGCGACAATCTGTTGCCGATTCCCTTGAAATTCGTCGTGCAGCGTTACAACATCAAGTTAACTACACCACAACATTAGCTGCAGCACGTGCCACATGCCAAGCATTAAATAGTAAAGAAAATGATACAGTTAATCGTCTACAATCATTACATGGAGAATTAAATTAATGGCTGTGCCTATTACGTTACTCGGTTCAGATGAGTTGAAAGATGAACTGCAACACTTAAAATATACTGCTCGACCAGAAGTGGTGGCGTCGATTTCTGAAGCGCGTGCCCATGGTGATTTGAAAGAAAATGCTGAGTATCATGCTGCTAAAGAGCAGCAAAGTTTTATTGAAGGTCGTATTCAAGAACTTGAAGGTGTGTTGTCTAATGCACAAATTATTGATCCAGCTACATTGCCACAAGATGGTCGTGTTGTCTTTGGTGTGGTGGTTGATTTACTGAATATTGATAATGATGATGAAGTAACTTATCAAATTGTCGGTGACTACGAGTCAGATATTAAGAAAAATCGAATTTCTATTTCCTCACCGATTGCACGGGCATTAATAGGTAAAGAAATCGATGATATTGCCATTGTGAAAGCGCCGAGTGGCGCCATTGAATATGAGATAGTAGCGATTAGATATGGGGCATAATTGTTTAAATGGTCTCTAATTTATTAGGTGAACGTTTATTACTTACATTGTGGGTAGGCAGTTTATTTGCTATAGGATACATAGCCGTTCCAATGGCCTTTGCTACCCTAGATGATGTGATTCTAGCGGGTAATTATGCAGGCGATTTATTTTCTGCGGTCAATATATTGGGTCTAGGTTGCGGCACAATATTGCTGATCAGTAAAATAGTGACCTACGGTCAACAAGTCCTCAGTCTATGGCGGTTCTGGCTGATGGTTATTATGGTACTGTTAACCTTAATCTTTAGTGTTTATTTACAGCCTGAAATTGCTGCAACAAAAGAATTAATTCATCTGGGTGACCTTTCAGTTGTTAAGCACTTTGATACGCTGCACGCAATGAGTAAAAACCTCTATATCCTCATCAGCTTATTAGGGTTAGCATTAGTAGTCAGTTCAGATAAGCAAGTAAGCGAAGTAAAGGTTTAAAAATGGCTAGAAGTAAATCTAGTAATGACTGGATGAAGGAGCACTTTGACGACCATTATGTCAAAATGGCTCAAAAAGCTGGCTATCGTTCGCGAGCGACCTTCAAATTAGAAGAGATTGATAAAAAAGATAAGTTAATTCGTCAAGGAATGGCGATTGTAGATTTAGGTTCTGCCCCAGGTGGCTGGTCAGACTATGCATTGCGCAAGATGAATGAAAAAGGAAAGGTTGTTGCTTTAGATATATTACCAATGACACCATTAACGGGTGTGCATTTTATTCAAGGTGATTTTCGTGAAGATTCGGTGTTAGATGAACTGAATGAAGTATTAAATGGTCAACAAGTAGACCTTGTATTATCAGATATAGCCCCCAATATAACGGGTGTAGGTTCAATTGATCAGCCCAGTAGTATGCATTTAGTGGAACTCGCCTTAGATTTTGCGTTGACCAACTTGAGCAAACAAGGCATATTTCTGGTAAAAGTGTTTCAAGGAGAAGGGTTTGATGCCTATCTAAAAGCAATGCGTGATAGCTTTAAAAAAGTAGTTACACGCAAACCAGATGCATCACGAGCACGTAGCCGAGAAGTTTATCTGCTTGGCCGTGGCCTAAAATAATTAGAAGTAACAGAGGTAACAAACATTGAATGACATGATGAAGAACATCCTTTTATGGGTCGTCATAGCTATGGTGCTGATGTCGGTGTTCAATAATTTTGGCACCCAAACGGCCAAAAAAGATGAAGTCGATTATTCCACTTTCATAGCCGATGTGAAGAATGGTGCAGTTTCAGCCGTTGATATTCAGGGTAAGACCATTACAGGTAAATTGACTGATGGTAGTGACTTTACTACTTACAGCCCAGATTATGATCCTGGTTTGATGGGTGACTTACTCAATAATGGTGTAAGCATTCAAGCTAAACCAGCCGAACAAACTGGCTTGTTAATGCAGATTTTCATTTCATGGTTCCCAATGTTATTGTTAATAGGTGTATGGATCTTCTTCATGCGTCAGATGCAAGGCGGTGGTGGTGGCAAAAACCCGATGTCTTTTGGTAAAAGCAAAGCTAAAATGCTCAATGAAGACCAAGTGAAAGTCACCTTTAAAGATGTCGCAGGTGTTGAAGAAGCAAAAGAAGAAGTCGCCGAATTAGTTGAATTCTTGCGTGAACCTGCTAAATTTCAAAAATTAGGCGGTAAGATCCCCCGGGGTATTTTAATGGTAGGTTCACCTGGTACAGGTAAAACACTGCTTGCCAAAGCAATCGCAGGGGAAGCTAAAGTACCTTTCTTTACTATCTCTGGTTCAGATTTTGTTGAAATGTTTGTTGGTGTGGGTGCCTCACGTGTTCGTGATATGTTTGAACAAGCTAAAAAACATGCGCCATGCATTATCTTTATAGATGAAATCGATGCTGTTGGTCGCCATCGTGGTGCTGGTGTTGGTGGCGGTAATGATGAACGTGAACAAACGTTAAACCAATTATTAGTTGAAATGGATGGATTTGAGGGTAATGACGGTGTTATTGTTATCGCGGCGACTAACCGTCCCGATGTATTGGATCCTGCCTTATTACGCCCTGGCCGTTTTGATCGTCAAGTGGTCGTTCCATTACCTGATATCCGTGGTCGTGAACAAATTTTAAAAGTGCATTTAGGTAAAGTGCCTGCCGCCGACAATGTTAAAGCAGAATTGATTGCACGTGGTACACCGGGTTTTTCAGGTGCTGATTTAGCTAATTTAGTTAATGAAGCAGCATTATTTGCGGCTAAAACAAATAAACGTTTAGTCGAAATGGAAGACATGGAAAAAGCCAAAGATAAAATAATGATGGGTGCAGAACGTCGTTCTATGGTTATGAACGAAAAAGAAAAAGAAATGACGGCTTATCATGAAGCAGGTCACGCTATTGTTGGTCGTGTAGTGCCTAACCATGATCCTGTATATAAAGTTAGTATTATTCCTCGTGGACGCGCGTTAGGCGTCACTATGTTCTTACCAACTGAAGATAAATACAGTAATAGTAAAGAACAGTTAGAAAGCCAAATTTCAACCTTGTATGGTGGTCGAATTGCTGAAGAGTTAATTTATGGTGCTGATTCAGTAACGACAGGTGCGTCAAACGATATTCAGCGTGCAACAAAATTAGCCCATGACATGGTGACTAAATGGGGCTTGTCAGACAATATGGGTCCTATGTCTTATGGTGAAGATGAAGGTGAAGTATTCTTGGGGCGTTCAGTAACGCAACATAAAACTGTATCTGATTTAACGGCTAAAAAAATTGATGAAGACATTCGAACACTTATTAATCGTAACTATCAGCGTGCAGAACAGATTTTGACTGACAATCTAGATAAACTTCATTCTATGACCGCTCTATTAGTTAAATATGAAACGATTGACAGTGATCAAATTGATGCCATTATGGATGGTCGTGAACCCGGTGCTCCTAAAGATTGGACTGACAGTTCACCTACACCTCCAGAAAACCCACCAACGACAGAAACACCAGGGGAAACGGCTGATCAATTACACTAGGATCAATTAATGATTCTCAGTTGTGCTGGAAAAACACTAGACTTGACCCATCCTCAGGTAATGGGGATTTTAAATGTCACCCCCGATTCTTTTTCTGATGGGGGTGAGTTTATAGCGGTAGATAGTGCCCTTGCACAGGCTAAAAAAATGGTGGCAGAAGGTGCCGCTATCATTGATGTCGGTGGAGAGTCTACTCGGCCCGGTGCAGTGCAGGTTTCAGTTGAGCAAGAAATTGCACGAGTGGTACCAGTGATTCAGACGATACATAGCCAGTTAGATATTCTGATATCAATTGATACTAGCAAACCAGAAGTTATGAGAGCTGCTATTGATGCTGGTGCAGGCCTCATCAATGATGTGCAAGCATTGCAAGTGCACGGTGCCATGCAAGCCGCCGTTGAATGTGGTGTTCCCATTTGTTTGATGCATAGCCAAGGCACAGCTCAAACAATGCAAAACAACCCTCAATATGATGATGTTGTCAGCGATGTCACTCAGTTTTTAATGGATCGTGTCGAGCAATGTCAACTAGCTGGTATTACTCGCGACAAGTTGATTTTAGATCCTGGATTTGGTTTTGGTAAACGAGCAAACCATAATCTTCAATTAATGAAAGGTCTATCTAGACTGGTAGAGCAAGGTTTGCCTGTATTGGTCGGTGTCTCACGTAAATCGATGATTGGAAAATTATTAAAAGTGTCACTTGAAGAGCGTTTAGCAGCAAGTTTGTCTTTAGCTGCAATTTCTGTTTGGCAAGGTGCAAAGATTGTTCGCAGTCATGATGTGCGTGAAACAGTACAAGCCATAATGATGTGTGATCATGTAATGAAGGTAGAACAAATTGGCTGAGCAAAAAAGACGTTATTTCGGCACAGATGGTATACGCGGTCGAGTAGGTGATGGCTCTATCACCCCAGAATTTGTACTTAAACTAGGCTGGGCAATAGGCCATGTTTTTGCTAAAGAGCACAAAAGCAAAGTACTTATTGGTAAAGATACGCGTATTTCAGGTTATATGCTGGAGTCTGCCTTACAGGCTGGACTATCCGCCGCGGGAGTAGATGTTTATCTATTAGGCCCCATGCCAACACCAGCTATTGCCTATTTAACACGTACATTTCATGCTCAAGCAGGCATTGTAATTAGTGCATCACATAATCCTTATCATGATAACGGCATTAAATTTTTCTCAGGAGAGGGTCAAAAATTATCTGAATCTATCGAACTTGAAATTGAAGCGATAATGGATAAACCCTTAGTAACGGTTGATTCTGCCTTACTTGGTAAAGCACATCGTATAGATGATGCCGCTGGACGTTATATTGAATTTTGCAAAAGTACCGTATCGTCAAAATTAGACTTTTCAAATATGAAGCTGGTGGTTGATTGTGCCCATGGTGCCACTTACCACATTGCTCCAAACGTGTTCAGAGAGCTTGGTGCTGATGTTATTGTGATGGGTGCAGAGCCTAATGGTCTTAATATTAATCAAGACTGTGGCTCTACCGAACCCAGCTTGTTGCAGACGGCTGTTCTTGAAAATAAAGCTGATCTTGGGATTGCCTTAGATGGCGATGGTGACCGTTTAATTATGGTGGATCATCGGGGTGAACTAGTGGATGGTGATGAGCTTTTATTTGTTATTGCTCGTGCCCATCAAAGAGTCGGTAATCGACATTCGGTGATAGTAGGCACATTGATGTCCAACTTAGGATTAGAGCAAGCATTAAAGTCAAATAACATGGCCTTACACCGTGCAAATGTGGGCGATCGATATGTAATGGAAATGCTCAAAAAAACCGGCTCTACAGTTGGTGGGGAGTCTTCAGGTCATATTATCTGTCTTGATAAGACGACAACAGGTGACGGTATCGTAGCAGCACTGCAAGTGTTAGCTGAAGTACAAGAAACGGGTATTAGTTTAAATGAACTACGATCTGCCATGACCAAATTTCCACAGCGATTAATAAATGTTCGTATTACAAAGAGGGTTGATTTAGCTAATAATAAAGAAGTCAATGCCGCTGTTGCAAAAGTTGAAGCTACCTTAGGAGATAATGGTCGTGTTTTATTACGAGCATCAGGCACCGAGCCAGTAATACGAGTCATGGTTGAAGGTCGAGATGCAGCCTTAGTTAATCAACTGGCAACTGAGCTTGCAGCAGTGATTGAAACACTACTTTAAGTCTTTATGAAATTAAATTAAAATAGGCTGATCTTGCTTGCTTTAATTATTTATCATTCAAATGCGTTTCACGGTCTATATAAAATTATACAAGCTGTTGTATAGACTACTTAAGCATTACATATTTGTTTATTGATTTGATTGCTTTATTACAATTGAATCGGTAACCTCATCATTAAATTTTGTGAATAGGATGTATCAGTGCGTAAACCGTTAGTTGCTGCAAACTGGAAGATGAACGGCTGTAGTGCCACAAATACACTATTACTCGACGGAGTTTTAGCCCAAAAAAACACCTTTTCTTCGGTTGATGTTGCTATATTTCCGCCTGCTGTTTATTTACAACAAGTACAAACGGCTTTAGCTGATTCGGGCTTATTGTGGGGAACACAAAACTTGTCACAATTTAGACAAGGCGCTTATACCGGTGAAATATCAGTTGCCATGCTGCGAGACTTTGGTTGCAAACATGTCTTAATTGGCCATTCTGAACGCCGTTGTCTTTATGCTGAATTAAATTTAGACCAACTAGTACTTGATCATATTGTTGCTGACAAATTTGAAATGGCGCTTACTGAAGGGGTGACTCCCATTATCTGTATTGGCGAAAGTCCTGAAGAACATGCAAGAGGAGAAACGGAAGCTGTCATTGCACGGTTACTGGACATTGTGATTGAACAAAGTGGCGTTAAAGCATTGTCGCAGAGTGTGTTAGCCTACGAACCTGTATGGGCAATTGGTACAGGAAAATCTGCAAGCCCAGAATGGGCGCAAGAAGTCCATTCTTTCATGCGTGAACGTGTAGCAAAGCATGATCGGGTTACGGCTGAATCACTACAAATACTTTACGGGGGCAGCGTTAAAGGAGATAATGCCGCACCGTTATTTTCAATGCCTGATATTGATGGCGGGCTTGTCGGTGGTGCATCATTAGATGCAGATGAGTTCGTTAAAATTTGTCAGGCTGCATGCATTTAGGTTTAAAAAAACAATGGATTCAATAATTCTCGTAGTACATATCGTCGTTTCATTACTGTTGGTTGGGTTAATTCTCATTCAACATGGTAAAGGAGCCGATGCTGGCGCGGCTGCTCTAGGTGGAGGTGGTGGAGGTGCTTCATCAAGCGTATTTGGTAGCCAAGGCTCCACATCATTTCTATCAAGAAGCAGTGCAGTCCTTGCAACTATCTTTTTTATTACCAGCTTAACCTTGGCCTATTTCTCGGGTCAAACGGGTGGTGTAGATAGTATTACACAAACCGCTATTACAGAAAATGTTAAACAAACTGAGACAGATCTACCCGATTTGCCAGAATAGAGTTACCCAAAAAAAGCCGACGTGGTGGAATTGGTAGACACGCCATCTTGAGGGGGTGGTGGGCGTAAGCCCGTGGCGGTTCGACTCCGCCCGCCGGCACCAATAATTAAAACCCATTCAGCGCCTTTGGCAATGTGAATGGGTTTTTTAGTGGGGAAATCAACAGGAAGTTTGTGCATGTCCTGCGTCATTAAAACGGGTTCTGTTCCTTATCACCATGTATAATCTCGTTTGTTAACTAGAAATCATGGTGACTAGACGATTGCCCTACACTGACAGTGTTCCTTTTGACTTTTAGTACCAGTATTTTTTCTAAAGCAGATAACAATATAAA
>JAWUYH010000025.1:0-70433 GCA_034110895.1 Gammaproteobacteria bacterium
GGGGTAAACGTATCTTATAACTTATCTGAAACGACACTATTAACGGCTAATGTCAGTGGTCAACTGGGCAGTAAGCGTCATGGTAAGGGTGTCAGCGTTGGTTATTTATGGACCTTTTAAAGCAAGCTTAAGCTGATTAAATTAAAGGGGATGGTAGCCTTTTAATTAAAGTCAAAAAGTATAAGTAAAAAGAAGAGCTAACCGCCCACGGTTTGAGCGACTTCCTGTTTTTTTGGCTTAGCAGACTTTTCTGAAGTTACTCAGCAACCATTAACTGCTGTAACGTGCTCTCCAAAATACTGATTTCCTAATATATAATTCCCATGTGTAGCCGCTCTGGTTTTCATCTAACAGACCAGTATTAAGCGAATAGCAAAATGACCGACATAGTGCGCCTGTTGGCTACTATGATTGCCAATAAGATGTGAATAGAGTCCATCAGAACTCATTAATGTACTCTCCTTTTTCTGAGCGTAGCCCTTATAAATACTCCATCAATATTCGGCTGGGTGCTCAACGGTATGAGTGCAGACAGCATTGAGTTTGATATAAGTCTTGCAAGCAACTAAATAAGATCTTGCTTGGAACAAACAACGATAGTGCTCTTAAAATGGACCACTTTGCGGATAAAGAAGATCAACATATTACACATAGTGTTGCCCTAGTTTTTTTATCAGCCTATGGGCTGGAACCATTTCGACCGTGCACAAGTAAATGTAGATGATTAGTTATTAGACGTTACCATGAATTTTACAGCCATATTTTGTTACATATTATTTCAACCATATTAAATATAATTGATAGCCTTTATCAGAAAAAAATAAGCTGGCCGATTATTACTCAGTTGGGTGATATGTAAAGTGGTATTGTAAGTATTGAACTTACACGGCCCTGTGTAATTCAAAACCATAGAGACTTGACTCCTTAAAGGCATTATAAGGAATGGTCTGTCTCTTATTGTTTTTTCCATTTTTGGTTTGGTGCTTTTTAGTCTAGTACATGAGTCTCTCAAGTAGGCGAGTTCAGTTTTATATTGACAGCAGTAGGGTTAAATTCGAACATTATCAGCCAAAATGCATGTCAAATGATTATTGCTGGTATTGCCAATCCCTTAATGCGTCTCTCTAGTTACACTATCCTTTAAGAAGTTATCATCACAAGGTTGAGCACCGTAAGCTGGAAAGTTATAAAAGAAAATTAAAATATGTGAACCCATAATACGATTTTTATATCTTTTATTAATAAAAGGTATAGAATTCTCGGAAATTAAGCCTGTCGGTTCTACTAAGATCAGAAATTTAAGTGTTTCAGTAGGTTGGCGTACAAGTGGCTATGATGCTTTATTATGAAATTTACTTCTTTTCTGGGTATTCTAGAATGGCCGATATAAATGAATCTGTAGTTGTTGGATGGCGTGAGTGGTTAAGTTTGCCTGAGTTTGGTGTTGTGGCAATAAAAGCCAAAATTGATACTGGGGCTAGAACATCAGCTATCCATGCTTTTTCCATTGAACCTTTTGAAAGAGAAGGTGAGTCTTGGGTTCGTTTTGGAATGCACCCTAATCAACATGAATCAGAAACCGAAATATGGTGTGTATCAAAGATCCTTGAGCAACGTAATGTAATAGATTCGGGCGGGCATACCGAACAACGCTATGTCATTAAAACTGATGTAACTCTGGGTGAATCAACATGGGCTATCGAGGCTACCTTAACTAATCGTGATTCGATGCTATTTCGCATGTTATTAGGTAGAACAGCCATGAGTTCTGGAAATATCATTGTTGATCCTGCCCTGTCCTACTTAGCTAGGCAGCGTAATAGTACAAATATTCAAGATCCACTAAAAGAGACTCTTGAGGGAGAAACAGAATGAAAATAGGTATTTTGTCTAGAAACCCAAAATTGTACTCTACAAGTCGTTTGGTTGAAGCAGCTGAAGCACGTGGTCATGAAGTGCACGTCATTGATGTGTTACGTTGTTATATGAACATCACTTCAATGAAGCCAGAAGTACACTACAAGGGGCAGAATTTAACTGATTTTGATGCGGTTATTCCACGAATTGGTGCATCAATTACCTTTTATGGCACAGCAGTATTACGCCAGTTTGAAATGATGGGCGTATATCCATTAAGTGAATCAGTTGCCATCAGTCGCTCGCGAGATAAACTGCGTGCACTGCAGTTACTCTCACGTAAAGGAATTGGACTGCCCGTGACCGGTTTTGCACATAGCCCAGATGATGTCGAAGATTTGATTAAAATGGTTGATGGCGCACCATTAGTCATTAAATTACTAGAGGGCACGCAAGGCATTGGCGTTGTTTTAGCCGAAACTAAGAGTGCAGCAAGCAGTGTTATTGAAGCTTTTATGGGCTTGAAAGCTAATATTCTTGTGCAAGAATTTATTAAAGAAGCAGGTGGTGCGGATATTCGTTGTTTTGTTGTGGGTGGTAAGGTGGTAGCTGCAATGAAACGACAAGGTCAAGAGGGCGAATTTCGTTCAAATATTCATCGTGGCGGTTCTGCGAATCTTATTCGAATTACCCCTGAAGAACGATCAACAGCAGTGAGAGCGGCTCAAACAATGGGGCTTAATGTGTGTGGTGTTGATCTATTACGCTCTAATCATGGCCCTGTTGTAATGGAGGTAAACTCATCACCTGGTCTACGTGGGATTGAAGGAGCAACAGGTAAAGATATTGCTACACTGATTATTGAATTTATTGAAAAAAATGCGAAAGCAGGCAAAACCAAAACACGGGGTCACGGATAAGTGGATACGCTTGATCTATTAACTATTGCCGATCAGAATATTCCTTTGGGTGCAAACCTGATAATTGATGTTCCATTGCCTGACTTGTATATGCATACTTCATTGAGTATGCCTGTACAAGTGATTCGTGGACATCGAAAAGGACCAACACTCTTTATTTCAGCTGCCGTACATGGTGATGAAATAAATGGTGTAGAGATTATTCGTCGCCTAGTTAAAAGCAAAGCATTAAAAAACCTCAAAGGTACAATAATCACTGTCCCTGTGGTAAATGTGTATGGCTTTATTAATCAAAGCCGTTATTTACCCGATCGCCGAGATTTAAATCGTTGCTTTCCTGGCTCTGGTCAAGGTTCACTGGCGGGACGACTGGCTAATCTATTTATGGCTGAAGTAGTGCAAAAGTGCACACATGGGATCGACTTACATACAGCGGCAATTCATCGGGATAATTTGCCTCAAATTAGAGCTGACATATCTAATCCAAAGGTTGATCTTTTAGCACGGGCATTTAATGCACCGGTTGTACTAAATTCTGGTCTGATTGAGGGTTCTTTACGTCATGCTTGTCACGAGATAGGGGTGCCAGTTATTGTTTATGAAGCTGGCGAGGCACTTCGCTTTAATGAGTTGTCGATTAGGGCTGGTGTTAAAGGTATTCTAGCCGTTATTCGTGCGCTTGACATGCTGTTACCTATAAGTAAGAAAGCAAAAAAAATATCAGAACCCTTTGTTGCCCGTTCTAGTACTTGGGTGCGAGCACCAAAAAGTGGAATGTTTCGCATGTTAATACCAATGGGTGCACAAGTAAATAAGGGTGATTTACTGGGTATTGTAGCCGTGCCTTGTGGCAATGAAAATACTGAGGCATCAGTTATTGCATCTTATTCGGGCATTATCATTGGGCGAACTAACTTACCTTTAGTTAATGAAGGTGAAGCCTTGTTTCATATTGCACGATTTAATGATCCAGACGAAGTTGCTGATAGTTTGGAAGCCTTTCACTCATACCTTGATCCTGCAACAGATACAGCATTGCCAGAAGAACAACCTATTATGTAAGGGCGCAGAACAATAGAGGACGCCTATGGTTTAATTTGTTACTTTTAGGTTTATAAAAATCTTATAGCTGCACGACAAACCAACATGGTCCATAAGCAGTCTACGGGGAAAGAACACAATTAATTGGCGATTATCCTATTGATTTTAAGTTAAATTACTGAAGGTTTTTCAAAATAATTGCATCAAATTCTTATGCTGAACACATACAGGCTGCTTATACCCTACGACTGCCTTAGTGATTGAGCTCGTGATGACCTTTATGTTTCTGATGACCATTTTAGGTGTGACGGATAAACGAGCGCCAAAAGGCTTTGTATCTATTACTATTGGATTTACTTATATACACTTTATTAGTATTCCGGTGATCAATACATCCCTTAACCCGCACAAAGTACGGGCGCTTCTCTTTTTCAAGGTGATTGGACTGTTTCTCAATTATGGCTTTTTTGGATTGCACCGATAGCTGGAGCAATTTTAGCTGGGATCGTCTATTGATGACTTGGCACAGAAGAGAATTCTTCGAAAGGGTTAAACCCAACCCTTTACAGATGGTATTACTACCGCTGTAAAGGGTGTTTTCGTTAACAATTTAGCCGGCTTAGCTCTTTTACTCTGTTTCTCAATAATATGATGTCTACTTTCTGTAAGTAAAAAGATATCCCTTTCAGGGAGTCCACTTTTTATTTAAGTAAGGGAAGTGTATTTAACATCTTCTCACAATAATCCCATTCATCTAATGTCTCTTTCCACTCTAATGGAATGGCATCGACACCCTTGTATGCTCCCAACACCATGCCAATGGCAATCGCTCGTGACGCATTGTCTCCACCCACCATGGTATTTGCTTGTAGAGCTTTTTTAAGTCCATCTGTATCGTTTTCATATTTTAGTATGAAGTAGACCGCGCCAGGAAGTGTTCCTTCTGTAGGACTGGCTTTACCTACTTTTATCGGTTCTGAGCGACCTACGTCCCACAGTCTTGCCATGCTGGTAATGGCAAGATCATCTGCAAACTGCTCCTGCGAAAGTGGCGAGTTTTCATCCATTGCTTCTGTTACTTTTGCAATTGCCTGAGCGACTTTATCTTGAAAAAAATCGTCCATTTCTAAAGCTACAGACTCAATTGCATTAGAGGGGCTTTTGCCGTTAATGACACGATGAGTGACACGAGCAAAAAACTCGCCACCACCTAGGGCATGAACATCTCTATGAGTAAACATACTTTTTCTGGCAACATCAACCACTTCCTCTTCAGTATCGTAGTAGGCATGTGCTGCTGTATGACGTATCGCCATCGCATTAGAAATGCCACCCAGACGATCAACAGCTACACCCTGTTTTACTTGTGAATAGGTTTCTCTAGTCATCGTACATATCCAAGAACCCCAGCCGTTTTCTAGACGATTGATCCAATGAGGGATCATATCGCTGACATCAAAAGGTATTGGGCTAACCGAAAGAGATGCCAAATACTCTAAAACCAAGATGTTGTAATCGCCAGAATCGGTTGTGCCACCGGCTTTTTTACCTGGATGGTAGTTACGCTGTCCCCAGCCAATTCCATGTGTTTGACCCCCCATCAATTCACCTGGTGACATATACTTTTCTATTGGTTTATTACCATAAGCTTCATAGATTTTTTCAGCATCATATTCATAATGACTTCCAAGACAAAGTGCATCAGCGACTATTGCGCCAAAAAAAGCACCTTTTATTCTTTGTTCTTTTGAAACATTATTCATGATTTATCCTAGTGTTTTTTGTTAATTGTAACGGGGTGAATATTTTATTTCATCAATTAATGAGATCAGGGTTCGTTGTTGATTACCTTAAGATGCTAGATAGCGCTAGCGTGGCTTGTGTAATAAAAAAACCTTTAAAGGGCAGCCAGCAGTCATTGATATATTGTGCTTTATATTTGAGTAATTAGGGTAATGCTTTAATGAGGTAATAAAAATCAGTTCAGTCGTTAACTCTATGGCGCTAGCAGAAATTAGACAAGTCTAGCAAATTAAACGGAGTATTTAAGAATTATAGAGTTTATTAGACCAGTACAACGGGACTATTTTTTGCAGAAGTTTTAGTTTAAATAAATAAAAGTGGTCAACACTCCGTTTTAGTATCTGTTGGGGTTCTGATGTGTTTTTTGGGGACAGGGGTAGAGTCAAAATAGCAAAGATTACTGTTTTTTATGTGAGAGTATATTGGTAGTTGATATTCAATAAAAAATGGGTAGCTAATAGTTTGTTTGGCTCTAATACGACCTTATCTATTGGCCTATGCTGCTATCACAATGAAATACTTATCGTTAAAACTTGGCCGCTGAAAGCCACATTAGGTGCAGAATTCGAACTTTCATAGAATGACCGCTACTAAAATCTTGATTATGACTAGTGTAGCCAGCAATCTTTCGTAGACTTTGCTAACATTAGCCCTGAAAATTTAAGCGTTTATTTAAGCCTAAGTTCTATTCGTTAATTTAAAGGAATGCTTGCATGTCACAGCATGACATTGAACAAATTTTAAAAGCGGTCAATGCGATTATTGTTGGCAAAACTAAACCAGTGAAACTTGCTCTGACTTGCCTATTAGCAGGTGGCCATTTATTAATTGAAGATCTTCCTGGTGTCGGTAAAACGACGTTGGCACATACCTTAGCTAAAACACTGGGTTTAAGTTTTCAGCGCATTCAATTCACTAGTGATATGTTGCCTGCTGATATTCTTGGGGTCGCTATCTTTAATCGTGATAACCAAGAGTTTACGCTTCACAAAGGTCCAATATTTAGCCAGTTAATATTAGCTGATGAGGTTAATCGAGCGACACCAAGAACACAAAGTGCCTTATTAGAAGCAATGGAAGAACACCAAGTTACAATAGAAAATAAAACCTATGATCTGCCTGATCCTTTTTTTATCATTGCTACTCAAAATCCGTCAAATCAAATAGGGACATTTCCATTACCTGAATCTCAACTTGATCGCTTTTTGATGCGAATTGAACTGGGTTATCCTGATGCAGAAGCTGAACGAGGATTATTGTTAGGTAAAGATCGCCGGCAATTGGTCCACGATCTATCTGCCGTTATTGATCAAAGTCAATTGAAATCCTTGCAAGATGAAGTAAGTAAAATCCATGTCTCGCCCGCCTTAGTTGATTATATTCAAAAGATATTAGCGTATACACGTAATTCAGGTCAGTTTATTTATGGCTTATCGCCACGTGCAGGCATTGCCTTATTGAGAGCAGCCCAAGCATGGGCATTGATTGCACAACATAAACAAGTATTGCCTGAAGATGTGCAAGTTGTTTTGCCAAATGTGATCGCTCATCGTTTACATCTTCGAATAGAAAATGCGTCTAATGATTTTATAACTGATCTGATTAATGCTATCGCCATTCCGTAACAGCTATGACACTCTACTTTAGTCAACTCTTTCAAAAATTCAATACACTGCGGGGGCGACGTATATTTATAGTGCCCACCCGATTTGGCTTTGTTTATGCTGGCTTTCTGATTCTAATATTATTGGGGGCGATTAATTATAGTAATAGTCTTGGCCATCTTCTTTGTTTTTTGTTGGCGAGTATGGGCTGGGTGGTCATGCATCACAGTTATCGTAATGTCGCTAAAGTTGAATTGATTGATGCTAATGCCGATCCGGTATTTGCAGATCAGGCAATAAACTTTAAGCTGATTATTGAAAACCGTTCTCATAACACCAGTTACCAAGTGCTGTTGGCAAACAAACAATCTATATCAACGTCATGGAATTTATTTAAACGTTGGGGTGGCTTTACTGATAGTTTCACTATTGCACGGCTAAATAGTATTGAAAAGACGGCGGTAAATTATCGTATTTCAAGTTTGCGTAGAGGTTATCAAGTATTAGGGCAACTTCGTGTTGCAAGTCAGTTTCCTGTCGGCCTGTATAACACATGGAGCTACTTCAATAGCGATGCTAAAGCTCTTGTTTATCCAATGCCTCAGGGCGAACTACCATTACCTAAATCTAGTGATCCTGGCGGTGAAAGAACGGATCTAAATCAGAAAGGCGATGATGACTTTTCAGGATTAAACAACTATCGATTAGGTGATCCACTTCATGCCATTGCATGGAAAGCATTAGCCCGAGATGATGTGTTACGCATTAAACAATTCAGCGGCTATCAGGGAGGCCAGTTAATGTTGTCTTGGCAGGATGTTATTCAACTTTCTAATACTGAAGCTCGATTATCACAGTTATGTAAATGGGTCCTGCAAGCAGATGAAGCTGGACTAAACTATGGCTTAAACTTACCTAATACCTCTATTGATTATGGATATGGCAACCGTCATCGTCATACGTGTTTATCTGCCTTAGCTTTATACGAAAATGAATAAGTCTCAGCCCTCTAATAATTCTCTGCTGTGGCTGATGACTGGGCTTACACTGGGTGCGATTCCTCATTTCATCTATCAGCCCATTTGGGTTTCGCTGATGTTCATAACGATGGTCATTTGGCGAATAATGGCCATTAAGCAGATGTGGCCTTTACCAACTAAACGGCTTTCATTACTAAAAGTTTTACATCTTACCTTTGCTGGAATAACATTCTTATTACTGTTTATCAGTTACGGCAATATAATCGGTCGCGATGCTGGTGTGGCTTTACTGACTGTTATGCTCGGTTTAAAACTAGTTGAGATCCAAAATCATCGTGACTATTATATGAGTTGTTTCCTTGGCTATTTTCTGGTGGTTACAAACTTTTTTTATTCACAAAATATTCCTACCGCAATCCTAATGATTGTGGTTGTCGTCATTATGACGGCCAGCCTGATCAGCTTAAACGATGGTAAAAAATCTTTATCCAATAAAGGACTAATCAAACTAGCTAGTCAGATATTGCTACAAGCTATTCCTTTAATGTTGTTGTTATTTGTATTATTTCCCCGAATTCCGGGACCACTATGGGGCTTACCTCAAGATTCTCATTCTGGCATAACCGGTATGGATGACAGTATGACCTTAGGTAATATAAGTGAGCTTATCTTATCTGATGAAATTGCTTTTCGGGTTAAATTTGATGGTGATATTCCTCCACCTTCTGAGCGGTATTGGCGAGGTCCAGTTCTCTGGCAAACCGATGGTACTACTTGGACGCCACTCAACAACAATGATTTGATGTCAACTAAAGTAAACTTTACCACCAGTGGAGACGAGTATGCATACACGACTACGCTTGAACCACATAATAAATCTTGGTTATTTGCCCTCGACTTTCCAAGCAAACAACCGATTTCACCCATTAGCCATTATAGTTATGATGGTCAATTGCGTAGCCTTCTACCAATTAATCAACGTCAACAAATACGTTTAAAATCAAACACTCAATACCGCTTAAATGCTAACAAAGATGACTATATTGATGTTGCTTTAACCTTGCCTGAAGGCATACATCCACGTACTAAACAACTTGCGAAATCTTGGTTAAAACAAAGCAGCGAACCATTGCAACTAGTCAATATCGCTTTAAGTTATTTCAATCAAAACCAATTTTATTACACCCTAAGACCACCTAAATTAAGTGGAGATAGCATCGATAGTTTTTTATTTGAAAGTCGTCGTGGTTTTTGTGAACATTATGCTGCCAGTTTCACCGTTTTGATGCGTGCGGCTGGTGTACCGGCTAGAGTCGTCACTGGCTACTTAGGAGGAAAGATTAATCCAGTTGATGATTTCCTAGTGATTAGACAGCGTGACGCTCACGCATGGGCAGAAGTATGGATTCAAGATCAAGGCTGGAGGCGAGTGGATCCCACATCGGCTGTATCACCGCAACGTATTGAACAGGGAATGAGTACTCTTATGCCGGCAGGATTTAATACACCTTTATTTATGGCAAACAGTCGAAACTTAATAGATTTATGGCGGCAGGTTCGCAACAATTGGGATGCACTCGATAATATTTGGAATCAGTGGGTTTTAGCTTATGGCCCCGAACTTCAAAAAGAGTTTTTACAAAAGCTAGGCATGGCAAAGGCTGATTTGCAAACGATGGTGTTATGGTTAGTGAGCGGCTTTGTTGTTATTTCACTTATTATCAGTTTTTATTTGTTTTATCATTTACCTAAGCGAGATCCTGTTTCAAAATTATATTATATTTTCTGTAAAAAAGCGGCACGAGCAGGCGTAGTAAGGTCAAAATATCAAGGTCCACTTGATTTTTCTATGCTATTAAAGCTGCAATATCCCCACCTCAATAAGCAGATTGATCATATTACTTCACTCTATATTGAGCTACATTATGGTAAAAAAACTGCTTCGGTATCAGATTTACAGCAGGCAATAAAACAATTGAAATTCACTCAAACAAGGCGTAATTAACCTCATTACAATACTAATGACGTTGTCAGCTACTACTTGAAATAGGATGAATTATTTTTCTTATCGCTGACATTCTGCTTGGTATAATTCCATTGCTACTGAGCGTCTAAGCGGATTCCCTTCTAGACGTTGTACTTCAGCTGAAAGTTGCTTACATTTCGCAGAAGTTTTACTCAGCGATTTTACTTTGATGTCACTAGATGCGTTTGGCTCATTAAACATTATTGATGACGATGGATTAGGTGTTGACAGAACGCTTGCAGTTGACGTTGAACGCTCACTTTCCTCAGCCCACTTTCCCTGTTGATTGCACAAGTTTACAAACGTTGTACTCGTCAATTCTCCAGCAGTATTTATAAATCTAGTGTTACGGCAATAATGGTTATCACTTTTGTCGGTGGTTAATATGGTTATCACACCTGCATTTGAGGTTTCTTTGTTCTTCCATACATGACTAGAACCATCTGAACTTTTGTCTAAGGCTTCTTTTGCTGTTTCTTTTAATAGTTTCCAGTCGCTTTCAGTTAGGCGAGTCAGGGCAGACTTATCCTCTAAATTTAGGTTTAAATCGAGTACATCAGCTTGGCTTGTTAAAGTCATTATAGTGAGTACGATTGCGAATGTAGTTTTAGATATAAATGAGTGCACAGTAATTCCCAGAGAGTATTCAGCGTTTGAAAAATGTAAGCCCAATATACCAGATAATATGGTTTAGGTAATTACACAGCAATATGTAATGACAGGCAAGCCACTGATGATTTATAGAATCTTTAGTGCATGTTACTACTCAAGTCTGATAGGTCTATGTTGTCACAATAGCCAGTTGTTTATATTGTAATGCTAAGTTGTTATTAAGAGATATCTTCAATTTTATTTAAATAAGCTTCATATCCTTGGTCGACCATTTTATCTTTAGGCACAAAACGCAATGAAGCTGAATTAATACAATATCGAAGACCACCTTGATCTTGAGGCCCATCAGGAAAGACATGACCCAAGTGGCTGTCAGCATGTGTAGAGCGAACCTCAGTACGAATCATGCCGAGAGTATCATCCGTAATTTCATTGACATTAACGGGATCGATTGCCTTAGTAAAACTTGGCCAGCCGCAGCCAGAATCAAACTTTTTAGATGAGGCAAATAAGGGCTCACCGGACACAATATCAACGTATAAACCCGGCAAGTTGTTATTCAGTAATTCACCGCTGCCTGGATGTTCGGTCCCATTTTGTTGAGTGACTCGGAATTGCTCCGGCGTTAAGCTTGAAATCGCTTGTTTAGATTTTTGATAGTTGTTCATAGTCTACTCTTTGTTGATTAGTACGTGCATTTTTGGCTAAATATTAACGGGTTCAACACCATATTATTTTAATCAGAAAGCGAATACTAGTATAAAAAATAAGTTAATTGACCAGATCTAGGGCTAAGCTAGTCGGATTTGTTGTTTATGCAATCATTATTACCAATAGTTCAATCTAGTTTAGATGGACTCGCTTGATTGGTCATTGTTGCCAGAATTAGCATGATTGTAAAATTTTTTTATAACCTTACGTTTAAAGTATAACAAAGCGCTGCCAAAAGCTGAGGTTATTAGGCTGGGAAACATTTAAAACTAGGAGTTATTGATAATCATAGTCTGGCTAAACAAACTGTTTTAGCTAAGAAATCATAGGTTTTTCAGTGACAACGACCAATGTCATTTTATTTTATTGATTGTGATAGCAGGATGTTTGCTTTATGCTTTCTACAACTAAATGATGATTATCTTAACCATTATAAATTTATAATTAGGGCTTAATTTTGACTACTTTTTCACTACTTAAAACTCTACGTGTTGTTTGCTTATTTATTTGCCTAGGCCTTTTATCTGCCTGTGCAACTCCTACTAAGCCCTCATCGACTGACAATGTCAGTTTTGGTAAACAACCAACAGATTATCAAAATATCGTCAAAACATATCTTCAAAACAAGCCCACTAAAACACCTTTGAATATACAAAATATTGAATTCCTAAACGAACCCAATAAATTCATTTATGAAACTTTTAGGCAAGAGAAATTTGGCTACCGGGTGTGTACACTGATTAATACGGATAATAATAATGGCTTACGAGCACACTTTTTTTTAATTAACGATGGCAGGATAATTCAACATTCACAAGATTTAGGTCTTCTTGCTTTGTCTAAGAAAATCTGTGATGTTGATATGCTGACCTCAAACAATAGAGCGGTTAATGCCGCTATTGTTCCTGCTGTTGTGGCTGAAGTTGTTGATGAAAATGGCTTTAAATATATTAGCTGTCAAGCCAATAGCAGCCAACTTTTCTTTGCTTTTAACAAAGAGACAGGCCAATTATTAGAGCAACATGACGGTAAACAAGTGGCCGTTATGGATATTGAAGAGATTACTGAAACCTATATTATTGCCACATCAGTTGAGCGTCGTATTTCTATTAACCGTATCTCGGGTATGCTGTTAGATAGGACGAGTGATACTGAATCTCAGGCAGTTTGTGAATTAAGTAGTCAACAGCGATTTTAATTAAACAGCTGACTTTATTTATTAAGTATAAGGATGCCATTTTAATGTAGGCAGTACTTGGCAATGAAAAGTATCTGCCACTGTTACTGAGCTAACAAATAAACTATCCTAAATTGATAGTGAGAAAAATAGAGTAAGTAATTACATTACAATGTAACTTTAACATGATGATTTTAATGATGTCTATTTGGTTTTAAGTGGAGGTAGAAAGCTCTGTTGTTTGATTTTTATAGTGTAAGTAAGCAAGGGGCTGTGTAAAGGCTTGTTCTATTGTCCATTGACAAACACTACTAGGCCCTTGTTTTGGCCGAGTTTGATAGTGCTTATCATGCCGAGTTGTTCTAATCAGTATGTTGCTCTGTTGAGACTTGACTGGCTTAACTTGGTCACCACAGTGTTAACGACTGTATCTGTTCAAGACATACAAGACCTAAAAGTCATCTCGTTCAACTTGAAGATAGACCAAACTAATATGTTTACCTAACTCTTCTTCAAAACCAACCCAGCTTGAAAATTTAGTCATACTTGCCATAATCGGTTCTTTCATTTCAAAGTCAGACATATCTTGTTGGTAATAGTCACTCACCAATTGATGTAATTGTGTCAGATACGCGAGATAATCTTCAGGAATTGAATTATGGCCTGACGGGCCATGACCAGGAATATAATGTATAAACTCTAGCTTTAATACTTCCTTGATAGCGGAAATATTACCTACTATATCGCCATCATCAAGATGGGGCATGCGGTTATTGAGGACATTATCACCCAGAAAAATAGTATCAAGCTCAACTACTTCTATCATAATGTCATTATTGGTATGGCTGACACCATAATGATGAATTTTGAAAGTTAAATTATCAAAAATGATTTCATCATTATTTTTAACGGGATGAGTGGGAGCATAAATATGAGTATTAACTAGCGGATCTTCTGTTAACTGTCTCATCAATGATAACCAGTGTTTTCCTGTACCTTGGTTAATGGATGTGATCATGTCTGCATGAGCATAAACCGGAATATTAGGGTACTTTTCAATGATTGCTTGATTGGCAAGCCAATGGTCGCCGTGTTCATGAGTATTAAAAATAGCAATGATAGGCAGCTCAGTTATCTGGCTGATACGTTTAACAATAATTTCACCAATAAGATTGCTGCTACCTGGATCTATAACAACAACACCTGATTTAGTAATGATAACGCCAGGATTGTTAATAAACCCTTTATTGCTTGCGTTGGGTTGTTCATTGAGCCCATGAATAACGTAAAGGTTTTCAGTGACCAACTCAATGGTGAATTGGTCATGATCATATCTATCTGTCACTATGGTGTCATTATTTGCAGAAGATAATGATAAAAATAGCCCATTTATGAACAACACTAAATAGATAGATAAATATTTCATATTCATAACTTTTGAAACTCACTGGAAATTAGGTGGATATACGTATTCTAAAAAATATGTAAGTCGATACTATAGGGTTATCAAAATTTTCGATATAAGTAAAAATACAGGTGAGATGTGAAAAAGTTATCTACAACAACAAGAGGCCTACTCAGAGAAATTAAAGCTGAGGCAGCTGAAATACCAGTGGCAGAGCGTCGAAACTTTTTACTAAGGGGACTACAACTAACAGCGGGTTCTGCCTTTGCTATGGGCGCTGCTAAAGTAATGGCTGAGGGTTCATTGCCGCCAAATATACCCGCATGGACTAAATCATTAGGTCGAGGCGTAGTATCAGTCCCTTACGGTCAACCTTCTAGGTTTGAAGATGATGTTATACGCCGTACCGTATCTTGGCTAACCGCGACAACAGAATCTTCAATCAGCATGACGCCGATACATGAAATGAAGGGCATAATTACGCCTAGTGGTTTGGTATTTGAACGTTATCATGCCGGTTTACCTGATGTGGATCCTGATCAACACCGTTTAATGATACATGGTATGGTCGACAATCCTATTACATTGACCATGGATGATTTAATGCGCTTTCCATCTGAGTCAGTTATTCATTTTCTTGAATGCCCAGCTAATGGTGGTATGGAGTGGCATGGCACACAAATGGAAGCATTACAGTTTACGCACGGTATGCTCAGTTGCTGTGAATGGACAGGGGTTAAATTATCAACCATTTTGGAAGAAGTCGGCATTTCACCCGATGCTAAATGGGTCTTAGCGGAGGGTGCTGATGGTGCAACCATGACTCGTAGTATTCCTATAGAAAAAGCGTTAGATGATACTCTGGTTGTTTATGCTCAAAATGGTGAAAAATTACGTCCAGAACAGGGTTACCCCGTTAGATTGTTTAATCCAGGCTGGGAAGGCAATACCAGCATCAAGTGGCTGCGTCGTTTAGAAATTGGTGATAAACCTTGGTATCAAAGGGAAGAAACATCGAAATATACTGATTTAATGCCAGATGGAACAGCAAGAAAGTTCAGTTTTATTCAAGAATCAAATTCAGTGATAACCTCACCGTGTCCTGAGCGGCCGATGTTAAGGAAAGGGGTGCATGAGTTAGAAGGCATCGCCTGGTCTGGCCGAGGAACAGTTAAACGGGTGGATGTTTCACTTGATGGCGGAGTAAGCTGGCGTCAAGCTAAACTTAAAGGTTTGGTGCTTCCAAAAGCAATTACTCGATTTAGCCTGGAAATTAATTGGCAGGGAGAACCACTTTTACTGCAAAGTCGTTCTATTGATGAAACCGGCTATGTACAACCTACACTGACTCAATTACGTGATATACGAGGTAGTAATTCTATCTACCATAAAAATTCCATTCATACATGGAAATTAGATACAGATGGGACGGTAAGTAATGTTCAATTGGGATAATAAAATAATGATCAAGGTGTTGTTATTAATCAGCATATTTGCCTTTTCACAAACAGTGTGGAGTAAAGATTCTGGCTACTACGGTTATGGTCAGCCTGCAACTCCAGAAGAAATAGCTGGCTGGGATATAGATGTGAGGCCTGATGGTAAAGGTCTACCGATTGGAAGTGGCACGGTCTCATATGGTGAAGAGTTATATGAAGCTAAATGTGCATCGTGTCATGGTGCGTTTGGTGAAGGTGAAGGACGTTGGCCAAAACTGGCAGGTGGTTTTGATACCTTATCTGACGCAAAACCTGAAAAAACAGTAGGTAGTTATTGGCCCTATGCCAGTACTCTGTGGGATTATATTCATCGTGCAATGCCATTTACACAGCCACAGTCATTAACCGCTGATGAAACATATGCATTGACAGCGTATGTACTTTATCTCAATGAAATTATTGAGGATGAAGACTTTGAACTTAATCAAGATAATTTTACTGACATTGAAATGCCTAATAAAGACGGCTTTTTTGTCGATCCAAGACCAGATGTTAACAATCCAGCTTGTATGAATGATTGCAAAGATCCAGCAGCAATAAAAGTAACGTCAGCGATTAAAGGGATCACACCACTTGAACATATAGACAAAGAAAAACAGTCAAGTGAACAAAAAATGCCCGTTATTGAAGAGCAATCTATAACGGATCCATCAAAAGTAAATGAAATGAAAATGGGTGGTAGTATCTATGGTAAGTCGTGTGTTATCTGTCATGGACAAGGTGTAACTGGTGCACCGATATTTGGCGATAAGGAGGCTTGGGCACCGCGCATCAAACAAGGGCTTGAATTACTCAATAAACATGCATTAGAAGGCTATGCTGGCGATGCAGGTGTTATGCCGGCTAAAGGTGGCAACCCAAGCTTAACAGATCAAGAAGTTAATGCAGCGGTGTTGTATATGATAGAGAATAGTCAATAAGAGTTGTTTATTTAAGTCTGAAAGAAAAGGAAAGAATATGAATAAAGTAGCAATACAAATAGTTGGCTTAGTGACTCTTTTTACAATGGGTATTTCATATTCCTTAGCAACTGAAGTTGATCCATCAGCAAATGAAGCTAGTGTCCTAGAACAAGGTAAACAATTAGTTTTTGATAGAAAAAAAGGTAATTGTTTAGCCTGCCATGCTATTTCTGGTGGTGAGTTAATGGGAAATTTAGGTCCTGAGTTAGTCAATATGAAAGGTCGATATCCAGATAAAAGAATACTTAAGGACCAGATTTGGGATGCAACAAAACAAAATCCAGCAACCTCTATGCCTCCCTTTGGAAGACATAGAATGTTGACAGATGAAGAAATCAATAAAGTGGTTGAGTATATCTACAGCCTATAAAGATTATTAAGAATTAACGAGAGGTCAACATGTTAGAAAACAGAAGAAAAATACTAAAAAGGATCGTTGAGGCAACAGCCGTAATAGGTGCTGTACTAATAATGCCTAAACTAGCATTTGCAAAATGGTCAAAAGCTTTTGATGCGGATACAACAGAAGCAGCAATGACAGGTTTGTTTAACAACACTGAAACAATCGCGAGTGATAAAGTATTTTTGAAAGTACCTGAAATTGCAGAAAATGGGGCCGTTGTGCCAGTTAATGTGAAAACTGATATTGAAAATGTAAAAAGCATAAGTGTCGTCGCTTTTAAAAACCCACAACCCTTAGCATGTTCATTCACTATTCCTGAAGGCACAGATAGTGATGTATCAATTCGAATTAGATTATTCGAAACTATGGATGTACAAGCGATAGTTGAGACCCATGATGGCAAGCTATTTAGTGTACAAAAAGAAGTGAAAGTCACCATCGGTGGTTGTGGCGGTTAAGGTTGAATTGGGGATATAAAAATGAAAGTTAAAGCAAAAGTAAAAAATGACAAAGTAAAAGTAAAATTATTGGTTAAACATCCTATGGATACTGGATTACAAAAAGACAAAAATAGTGGTGATTTAATACCTGTCAAATATATTCATGAATTATCTTGTGTTCACGATGGGAAAACAGTTTTCTTAGCAAGCTTTGGCAGGGCTGTGTCGAAGGATCCGTATCTAGCATTTTCATTTTCTGGTGGTAAAAAAGGCGATACCTTGTCACTGAAATGGGTAGATAGCATGGGTGATACAGAAGAATTTGAAGCGGTTATTAAATAAAGTCACGCATAGAAGGGCTTCCAACATGAAACGAAAAACCTATTTTACATTAGCTATAGCAATCAGTATGTCAGTGATGACGCCAAGTTTTGCTGATCCTGTTTCTGATAATGAAACAGTAAGAACATATTTTGCAGATATTTTCCCAGAACTTGCTCTAGAAAGCTATGTAGATGGTGCTTATGCAATAGATAAAAATGGTCGGGATCAGTGGCTACAAATTGAAGAGTTTCCTCCCTATGATGA
Organism: Gammaproteobacteria bacterium; assembly: GCA_034110895.1. Taxonomy (GTDB): domain Bacteria; phylum Pseudomonadota; class Gammaproteobacteria; order Nitrosococcales; family Methylophagaceae. The sequence goes on from JAWUYH010000025.1 coordinate 18,029, forward strand.
TGCTATAGACAATGGTGAAGAGTTATTTGATATTGCTTTTGCAAATGGTAAGTCCTATGCAAGCTGTTTCGATAATGAGGGTATTGCGATAAAACAAAACTACCCTTACTTCGATACAGAAAAAAACCAAGTGGTTACACTGGAGTTAGCCATTAACGAGTGTCGTATTAAAAACGGTGAGCAGCCATTAGCCTACGGTAAAGGACCTCTTGCCTATCTATCTGCGTATATGGCATCAACATCTCGTGGTGAATTAATTAATGTAATTGTGCCTGACAATGCAGGTGCACAAGCTGCCTATGAAGAGGGCAAAAAATTCTTCTATGCACGACGTGGACAACTTAATATGGCCTGTGCTACTTGTCATATGGCGAGTGCTGGTAAGCGATTACGGGCAGATATTTTAAGTCCTGCCTTGGGGCATGTCAGTCATTTCCCTGCCTTTAGAGCTAAGTGGGATGATGTGGGTACGATTCAACGACGTTATGCTGGTTGTAATATGCAAATTCGTTCAAAACCATTTAAGTTACAAAGTGAACAGTATCGGAACTTAGAATATTTTCATACTTATATGAGTAATGGTCTTCCTTTAAATGGTCCTGGCACAAGGAAATAACATGATGACTAAAATAAATAAGCTAAAGCTGGTTTGTATCTTGCTAATTCCCGTTATATTGTCTGCCTGTTCTGATAAGGAAGACGCTGCTGACGTTGCTAACGAGCCTATACAGCAACAAGAACCGCTTGCACAAACTATAAAACAGAAGGTAATGGAAACAACAAGTGTCGAGGTGCATTTACAAGATTTAATGCATCATGTCGCTCAGGAAGAACGTCATGCGAATAAGTATGGCTATGTGTGGAGTGTCACGGAAGCACTCATCGTTAAAGGTTATGCCGAGGCAGAAAAAGGCAATGAAAAAATAGCTAAACAGTTATTCTATGAGGCAAAGTTACAATTCGAACTTTCGGTTGAGCAAGCAAAATATGCTGAGCAGAATTGGACACTACTTGTTCCTGAAGAATATTAATCTAAGTCTAAACTCATAAGGTAAAAATAATGAAAAAACTATTAATTAGTACAGCAATATTGTTCTCAAGTTTATTTTTTATAAGCCAGTCCTATGCATTAGAAGTTCAGATCACACCAGATTTAGCATCCGTTGATGTTATGCATGATGGTGAAAAAGTGACGATTATGCGAAATCAAGATACCAAAAATACGGTTAATCCAGATTATGCTAAAACATCTAGAATGTGCCCACCTTTTTGTATCAGACCAATAAAAATTGCTGAAGGTGTAGAAACGGTTGGTGAAGTAGAAATGATTCACTATTTGAAAATGAAAAGTGATGGTGACGACTCTATCTTAGTGATCGATTCACGCACACCAGATTGGGTTGCTAAAGGAACTATTCCAGGTTCTATCAATATTCCATGGGTGAAATTATCACCAGCCAAAGGTGCCGATCCATTTAGTATTGCAGAAATCATGCAAGAACAATTTGGCGTTATCGAACAAGAGGGTTTATGGAATTTTTCAAAAGCTAAAACCTTAGTGATGTATTGTAATGGTATGTGGTGTGGTCAATCACCAAGAAATATCCTTGCTTTGTTAAACTTTGGCTACCCAGCAGCAAAAATCAAATGGTACCGCGGTGGTATGCAAAACTGGGAAGCATTAGGTTTATCAACAGTAAAACAAAAATAATTACAGAGTAGTCTCAACAAACTTCACCACTGCCCTTGGTATAGGTATCAAATTTTTTGATCCTTATTACCTTAAATTATAGGGCAGTGGTTTTTTTAGTTTTTTATATCCGGTTATATTATGAATCGTCGTGAATTCGCCCAAATACTTGCAGCAGCAAGTGTAGCAAACATCTTTCCAAGAACTAGTTTTTCAAAAGGTTTAGATGCTTCATCTGCAGATATGTACGAAATGCCAAACTTTGGTAACGCTCGGCTTTTGCATATGACGGATAGTCATGCCCAATTATTACCAGTATATTTCAGAGAACCAAGTGTCAATATTGGGATCACGACTGAAAATGGACGACCTCCACATTTAGTGGGTGATCATTTTCTAGATTATTTTGGCATTAAAAGTAATAGCATATCAGCGCATGCCTTTACTTCACTTGACTTCACGCAAGCAGCCAACCAGTTTGGTAAAGTAGGTGGTTATGCTCACTTAAGCACACTAGTTAAAAAACTACGCCAATCATATGGTGACCAAGGACGCTCCTTATTACTGGATGGCGGTGATACATGGCAAGGTTCTGCCACAGCCTATTGGACACGTGGTAAAGATATGGTTGAAGCATCCAATATTTTGGGTGTAGACGTGATGACAGGGCATTGGGAGTTCACTTATAAGGATGATGAAGTATTGGAAAATATTTCAGAGTTCAATGGCGAATTTCTTGCTCATAATGTAAAAGTAGACGAAGAAGCCTTATTTGATGGGGCTGAAGCCTACGATGAAGATGAGGGTTATGCCTTTAAACCCTATACTATGAAAGCAATGGGGGATCACCGAGTAGCCATTATAGGCCAAGCATTTCCCTATACACCAATTGCAAATCCTAAACGATTTATCCCTGATTGGACTTTTGGTATTCAATCAGATGAGCTACAACAACTTATTGATAAGGTTCGCGAAACTGAGTCACCTGATGCGGTGATTCTTTTGTCACATAATGGTATGGATGTTGACTTGAAGTTAGCTGCCACAGTGACCGGTCTGGACGTTATATTAGGTGGACATACTCACGATGGTGTACCCAAACCGGTGGCTGTTAAAAATTCAAGTGGTACTACCTTAGTAAGCAATGCGGGCTCTAATGGTAAATACCTCGCAGTATTGGATTTGGAGCTCGGAAAGGGACGTGTTATCGATTATCGTTATACCCTGCTGCCTGTCTTTTCAAACTTCATCGATGCCGATCCAGAAATGGCTAGTTATATTGAAAAAACGCGTCAACCTTATCTTGATATATTGACTGAAAATTTGGCGGTAGCAGATGAGTTGCTATATCGACGAGGTAATTTTAACGGCACATTTGATCAAGTAATATGTAATGCTTTATGTGACGTTAATGGTGCGGATATTTCACTTTCTCCAGGTTTTAGGTGGGGAACAACAGTACTACCTGGGCAAGCGATTACGATGGAACATGTAATGGACCAGACATGTATTACATATCCTGAAACCTATACCAGAGATATGACCGGCACCCAAATCAAGGCAATATTAGAAGATGTCTGTGACAATATCTTTAATCTAGACCCATTTTATAGGCAAGGTGGTGATATGGTTCGACTTGGTGGTATGGACTACACCTGTGATCCAACAGCTGTCATGGGTAAACGGATCACAGAAATGCGACTCAATAACGGTGAAATGATTAGTGCAAGTAAGACGTATAAAGTAGCAGGTTGGGCAACGGTTAATTCACAGTCTGACGGTGCGCCTATTTGGGACGTTGTGGCGGATTATTTACGTGAGATCCAACATGTTACTTTGGATAAACTTAATACTCCCATCATTAAAAATATGGAAGGTAATAAAGGTATTGTTTAGACAATATGCAGCAGTATTAGACTAGATAGTCATGGCTATTAAGTTTGTCATTACCTTATTATTGTTATGTGCCGCTGAGTTATCAATGGCAGACGATATTGAAATTACATTATTAGGTACGGGGGGGCCTTCTCCTACTATTGAACGTTTTGGACCCTCTACTGTTATTGAAACTCAGGGTCAATACTTTGTATTTGATGCCGGTCGAGGCACCACTATACGCCTACAACAAGCAGGCATTCCATTAGATAAAATTGAACATGTTTTTTTAACTCACTTACATTCAGATCACATAACAGGTTTATCTGATCTATGGCTAAGCAGCTGGATTTGGCAACGTCAAAACAAAATGCAACTGTTTGGTCCACCTGGAACTAAAGACTTTGCTGATCATTTGCAGCAGGCCTTTACTGAAAACATCAGCTTACGCACATTAAATTCAGGTTTAAATGAACAATACAGTAAATTAATAGTGGAAGAATCAGCTGTAGATAATATTGTTGTTTATCAAAAGCATGATATAAAGATAACAGCTTTTCATGTCAATCATGGTGTCGTAAAGCATGCCTATGGCTACAAATTTGAGTCTCATGGTCGAAAAATAATAATTTCAGGCGATACGGCCTACTCAGAAAATTTAATTAAACATGCAAAAAATGCAGATATTCTCATTCATGAGATTGCTGCAGCAAGTAAAGCCTTACTTGATAGCAATAAACGTTTAACAAAGATAATGGCTTATCATACCGATCCTGACAGTTTAGCTTTAGTTCTCAATAAGACCCAAGCAAAACATACCATTCTCACCCATGTTTTGTTGTTTGGAATTTCACAAAAAGAAGTGTTAACACAACTAAAAAACGAGTTTAATCGGCCGCTTTATTTTGGCAAAGACTTACTTAAGATATCCATTGGTGAATCAATTGTTATTACTGCTGAAAATTAAATATTTCATAAGCATAAATGGCATATAAAACACTAAGCTAATTGTTCATTACCAAATTAAAAGTCTCATTGTTAGTATTAATACTAGGCTTTATTTGTAGAACTTTACTGTATCCTGATTTACTGTATCGTAATATATAATAGTTCATAGATACAGTATTTATCTAACGATGAATTAAATCAATTTCAAATAAATTCCAAGCATGTTAAATAAGTACAATTTTTATAAAAATTAGAGAATATAAGTCTTACAATATAATGAGTACATTGAGTTGTAAGAACCATTGAAATAACAAAGGAGATGGTAAATGAAAATTAAAAAATTTATAACACAACCACTAAAATTAATGCTGCCACTTTTAGCAGCAACAATGCTAGCTGGCCCAGCAACAGTAATTGCCGATGAGACCTGTATGTCTCCATATATGGCTAAAATTGTTGGACAAGAAGATTTTGTCTACGTTTGGACTCTAGGTGTCGAAGGTCTTGGCGATGGTCAAGATAAAATGGTCACAGTTTCGGTTAATCCAGATGCCAAGACTTACGGCCAAGTTGTTGCCTCTGAATCAGTAGGCGGACGAAATGAAGCACATCACTCAGGTTTTACAGATGATCGTAAATTCTTGTGGGCTGGTGCATTAGATTCAAATAAAATTTTCATTTTTGATGTACACACCAATCCAGCTAAAGCAACATTGGTTAAAACAATCGATGATTTTGTAAGCAAATCTGGTGGTGTTGTTGGACCTCATACTACATACGCTATGCCTGGTAGAATGATCGTATCTGGTCTTTCAAATAATAAAGATCACGGCGGCCGAACTGCATTAGTTGAATACACTAATGGCGGTGAGTATATTGAAACATACTGGATGCCTACTGATGATAATCTTCAAGGCGCAGTTAAAGAAGGTCAATTTGCTGATGGTTATGGTTATGATTTAAGAGCATTACCTAGCCGTAATGTGATGTTCACATCATCATTTACTGGTTGGTCTAACTACATGATGGACTTTGGACAAATGTTGGGTGATCCAGAAGCAATGAAACGCTTTGGTAACACAATGGTAGTTTGGGATCTTCATACTCGTAAAGCAAAACAAGTTTTAGATGTACCTGGTGCACCACTAGAAATCAGATGTACATGGAAAGCTGAAAATAATTATTGCTTCACTACTACCGCTTTAACATCACAGATTGTATTGCTTGAAGAAGATGGGACTGAAGGTAAATGGAAAGCAACTAGTGTTTCAGACATTGGTAACCCTGCTGACATTCCATTACCTGTAGATATCTCAATTAGTAGTGATGATTCATTATTATGGGTCAATACTTTCTTAGATGGTAAAACGCGCGGTTTTGATATTACAGATCCACATAACCCAACACAGGTTTATGAGAAACAAATTGGTAATCAAGTCAATATGGTTTCTTCAAGCTGGGATGGTAAACGTTTGTACTACACTACATCATTGTTAGGAAACTGGGATAAAAAAGCTGAAGATAATGACCAATTCCTAAAACTTTACCATTGGGATGGTAAAGAAATGACAGAACAATTCAGCATCGATTTCATTGAAGCAAAACTAGGCCGAGCTCATCAAATGCGCTTTGGTGCTTATTCTCTTTACGGCAAAACAGCAAGTTTAGAGCAAGGTCAAGATACCGACCTAGCGCTTAACAGATAACTAGAGAGTAAAATAGTAATGAAATATCCCGTTGTAATTACGAGTATTGTATTTTTTAGTTTGGCATTAAATAGCCTTGGCTATGCAGATGAACAAGCTGGTGATAAAAAATTACAAGTTGAATTACTTGCACCGGGATATGGTGAATTAAATTTTGAAGTGCCTAAGGCTGGTAGTTATAAACTGCCAGCCCTTGGGTATGCAAAAGATGCAAAAGTTCTTAATACAGATAATGAATACGTCACGTTTCATAATACCTTTGATAAAAAGTATACCGTCTTGAGTTTTATGTATACCCAATGTGACGATGTTAATGGGTGCCCATTAACTAATGTGGTGTTTAATCGCATTAGAAGTGAAATGGAAAAAACACCTGAGTTAGCAAAAAAAATGCAACTAGTGAGCATGAGCTTTGACCCTAAAAATGATACCCCAGCTGTGCTTAAAAAAATTAGTATGGGCGGGATGGATCATAGCCAACATGAAGGTCATGATATGAGTAATATGGATCATGACATGTCAAGTGATAGTAATAATCAAGCCATGCAATGGCATTATTTAACCACTAATTCACAACAATCTCTAATGCCTATTTTGAATGACTATAATCAAGCGATTCAAAATAAGACCGATGAAAATGGAGAGGAGCTAAGTACTTTTTCTCATATATTGCGGGTATATTTAGTTGATACTGAAAACAATTTACGAAATATTTATAGTACAGCTTTTCTACATCCAGATATCATTATCAATGATATCAAAACGCTGATCCTTGAAGATAAAATGTCATCTGTGGACACACTACAAGCTAAGACAATAGTACGTATGGGGCCTGGGGATAGTAAAAAAGGTTACGATACTCTCAACTATAAAACGGATTCATTAGCCTTAACAGAACGTAAAGGTCAACAAACAGATTTAAAAAAACTAATAATATCTCCACCATTAGGATTACCTAAAGTCCCAGTGCCAGCGGATAACCCCGTTACAGAATCAAAAATACAATTAGGTAAAAAGCTATTTTATGATAGACGATTATCGCTTAATAACACTGTATCATGTGCCATGTGTCACATTGCAGAGCAAGGTTTCACCAATAATGAGTTACAAAAATCGATAGGCTTTGAAGGTCGTTCTGTTAAACGTAATGCACCCACTATGTATAACGTTGCCTATTATGAACAACTGTTTCATGATGGACGTGAATCAACATTAGAAAACCAAGTATGGCAACCATTGCTTGCTCATAATGAGATGGCCTTACCAAGTATTGGTCAAGTGATTGCAAAAATAAAAAGCCTTGAAGACTATAATGCAATGTTCGAGCAAGCCTTCGATGGTCAACAAGCTGATGTAAAAACGATAGGTGAATCAATCGCAAGTTATGAACGCACATTAGTATCTGCTAATTCACCATTTGATAAGTGGTATTTTGGGAAAGAAACTGACGCAATATCAGAATCAGCTCAACGTGGTTTTAAATTATTCGGTGGAAAAGGACAATGTATAGCCTGCCACACCATTAAAGAAGACCATGCTCTGTTTACTGATAATCAACTCCATAATACAGGATTAGGCTGGAATGTTGCTATGAGAAAAGAACCTGAAAAAGAGCGGATGTTAATAGCTCCAGGTATCTATATGGATATAAAAAAATCGACTAAAGATGAAGTAGGTCATAAAGCATTGGCTGATCTAGGACGGTACGAAATAACTCAAAACCCAGACGATAGATGGCGTTATCGGACGCCAATATTAAGGAATGTAGCATTAACAGCGCCTTATATGCATGATGGTTCGATTGCCAGCTTAGAGGCTGTGGTAGAATTTTATAATCAAGGTGGTTTTAAAAATAAAAACCAATCGCCACTTATCAATAAGCTCAATCTAACGACTGACGAAGTACAAGATATAGTGTCATTTCTTAAAACATTAACCGGTGATAATGTCAGTGAACTAGTCTCGGATGCCTATACTGCACCAGTAGGTGATACCCGTCATTAGAATTTGATAGCTTAAACACTAAATGTATCAGAACTATAAAAGGAAAAGAATGCGTCTATTTTTATATATCAGTCTTACTCTATTTTCATTAGCCACTTTTGCTGCGGATAATATAATGGGTAAAATTGAAAATCCTGAAAATGCTGCCAGTTTCAGCTTAGCGGATCTGCAAGGAAATGAAATATCATTAACAGACTATATAGGTAAATATGTTTTAATTAACTTTTGGGCTCAATGGTGTGGTCCATGTGTAAAAGAAATGCCGGATATGGAAGCGATGTATAAGGATCTAGAAGGGCAAGATTTTGAAATAATAGCTATTCATGCTGGCCCGGTTGATCAAAATGTAAATAAGTTTCTAGCCGATAAAAATATAACCTTTAAAGTGTTAGTGGATGAAAAAACAGATGTTCAGGGCTGGAAAGTACCGGTTTTACCGATGAGCTACCTAGTATCACCAGATGGAATCCTGACACATAAAGCACATGGTGCTATTGAATGGAATGCTGCAGCCATGCTTCAGTTAATGGAAGATGATAGCTAACATAGCTTTAAAGCGCAGTGATAGATAACAGAATCAGATATCGCACTAGGTTTAATACTATTTAATTATTAATAAAATACCTATTACAACGCCAAAGTTTAATAAATTATAGAGTATCTGGTCGTTATATTAGGGTGACTGAAATACTCTCAAGACTTACACTAGTCTGATTTAATTGAGTGTGTAATTGATTGTTCTTAAATTTAGTGAAGGCACTAGGTATAAATACTAGTTAGTAATTGGATAGATATAGCCTATCGTTACTCTATGATACAAACAGCCACTATAATATTTAAAATTATTATTACCCAATGAAGCGAGTCCCTCAATATGTCTAACAATAGTTTCTACACAGCTGCTCAACATGGTGATTTTGAAATTTTTGAACTTGAAAATTTTGTACTGGAAGGGGGAGAAACCCTTCGTGGAGCCACTTTAGCCTACACCTGTTATGGCAAACTTAATGCCAAAGGTGATAATGCAATTCTGTTTCCAGTCATGTTTTCTGGCACACATGCTGCCATGGCCCCATACGTTGGTGAAGGTTTAGCACTGGATCCGAGCGAATATTTTATAGTTATACCCAATCAATTAGGCGGCGGTCTATCAACTTCGCCTCATAATACAAGTGGGCCTTATCAAGCAGGATATTTCCCAGATTTAGCCATTGCTGATGATGTAAGAGCTCAACATCAGTTATTAACTCATCTTGGTGTTAAACACCTACAACTAGTCACTGGTTGGTCTATGGGGGCACAACAAACCTATGAATGGGCTGTTCGTTATCCGGAGATGGTTGAGCGTGCAGCACCTATAGCAGGAACTGCAAAAACAACACCGCATTGTTCACTCTACGTTGACGTGTTTAGTGAAGCATTAACTTCGGATCCAGCATGGCAGAATGGTGCTTACAATGAATCGGCAGATGTAGGGCAAGGTTTACGTCGTATGGCTCAAGTTTTTGCAATGATGGGCGTTTGTCAAAACTTTTATAACGACAAGCTATGGGCAAACTATGGTTTTTCTTCTCAACAAGACATGCTTAAAGGTCTTTGGGAAAATTGGTTTTTGCCTATGGATCCTAATAACTTGCTTAGCATGGCAAAAAAATGGAATGCAGGTGATGTCAGCTTACATACGAATGGTGATTTATCGGCAGCCTTAGCTACTATTACGGCTAAAGTTTTTGTTATTTCTTTTGAGCAAGACATGTTTGTATCGGCAGCAGATTGTAAAAAAGAACAACAAATGATTGCTGGTAGTGAGTTAGTCTCAATTCCATCAGCATGGGGTCACTTCACTATGCTGGGTATTTCTCCTGAAGACTTCCAAGCAATAAATGGCAGTCTGAAAAGATTACTCGCCATCTCAAATGACTAGTTCATAATCATCGATAATATAGTTAGAAACAGACAGTCCATTTTAAATATTTAAATAAATAATGTTTTTAGTTGTGATAAACACGATATCGAACAACTCATACAATTGTGTAAGAGTATATTGAAGGACAAGGATAATATGTACTCGGAAACCTCTAAAGTACTAGAAACAGTCGAAGAGATTAGTCGAACTATAATTGCAAAAAATGCAATTAATACCGATAAATATGCTCAATGGCCAGAAGCGGGTATTCGTGCATTATTAGCCGCTGGTTTGGGTGGTTTAACTGTGCCATTAGAATATGGTGGTTTAGGTCATGGCACCGAAACCTTAGCTAAGATCTGTGAGATTATTGGCCAATATTGTCCTAGTACCTCCATCTGTTATGGTATGCACTGTGTCGGCAGTGCTGTTATTGCTTCAAAAGTAACAAAGTACCAGCAGGAGCATTATTTAACCCCAATATGCGAAGGTAGGCATATTACTTCATTATCGCTTAGCGAATCTGCTTCTGGCTCGCACTTTTATTTACCAGAAACAAAAATGAATAAAGACAGTGACGGCAATTATGTTATTAATGGCTCAAAGTCTTTTGCCACTAATGGGGGACGCGCGGATTCCTACGTTGTGTCTGTTGTTACAGAAGAAACTAATCAGCCTCTTGGCCGATTTAATTGCATTATGATACAAGGTGATAGCGCAGGCGTTGAATGGGGCCCAGAATGGACAGGCTTAGGTATGCGAGGTAATAGTTCACGAAATTTATTATTAGATAATGTGGTTATCTCAAGCGAAGATATTCTGGGAAATGTTGGTGATCATATCTGGTATATTTTTAATGTTATTACGCCTTATTTTTTAACCGCAATTACAGGTGCCTATCTAGGTTTAGCACGTGCTGCTCTTGAAGAAATAAAATCCCATTTGATACAACGAGAATATTCATTTACAGAGAATAATTTAGCATCTTCATCGGTAATTCAGCACCAGATGGGTGTATTGTGGGCCAAATATGCTAGAACGCGGGCATTAATATATTATTCAACTCAATGTTATGATAAAGGCTTGGACAGCGCTCAAATAGATTTATTTTCATCTAAAGCAGAAGTAGCTGAAATAGTCATTGATATTGTCAATGATGGCATGACGCTTTGTGGCGGCAGTGCATATCGTGAAAACTCCAGCTTAAACAGGATGTTACGTGATGCAAGAGCGGCCCATATTATGTCGCCTACAACAGATATGTTAAGAATATGGATCGGAAGATCAATTCTAGAACAGCCACTTCTTACAGAAATTTAAGATGAGTTGCAGAATTTCACTCTATTCATCAGATGATGAATCGTTATTAAATTATTTAAATGAGCATTTAAGTGCAGGTGTGTTTTTAGAATATATCGATATTATTGATGATTTGTATAACCGAATAGACAGAGCTTATGGTAGCCCAGATATACTCGTTTTAGGTTTAAACGTTCACGATCCGATAAGATTAGCAGAACGTACACACATTATTGCCAAAACCAGTAAAATAGTTATTTTGTGTGAATCACAACAACAAGCGAAACTAAAACAGTCAATACGGTTCTCTCCATTTTTAAGTTCTGGTGTGTCAACTTATATTTATACGGGTGAAGAGAATCTTTTAAATCTCATTCAGGAAAAAGTAAACGGAATAGAAAAACAGCGCAGTTATGTATCCACGATAGCTGAAGTTGAAAAAGATCGCGTAGCATTAAGATCTAACCAACCACTGGTTGCTAACTACTTAGATAAGTTATTAGATAAGCTACCCATTGGGATCTTGAATGTAGATTCACAAGGAAAGATTTTAAACCTAAATCCTAGAGCACGAAGGTTGCTGAAACATAGCGACCGAACCTTGGTCGGTACTTATCTATTTAATCTTTTTCCACGAAATAATTTAAATGAAATTAGAGCGCTTATTGAAGAAGTAGTTGAGGCTAATAGTCTGACTTATAAGGGCTCTATGGTATGTAATTTCAATGGTTTAACCGGAAGCCAGTATTTTGAGATGACGATCTCAATACTAACTCAGACTGCCGTTGAGCCCATATTGAATGTGATTTTGCAAGAAGTCACACTTAAAGTAGAAGAAGAATCCAAGCGCCTTGTAATAGAAAATGCACTTCATCAGAGTGAGCAACAGTTAAAGCTGGTTATAAATGCAATACCTGAGCTTATTGCTTATGTCGATCGCGATTTAAAGTTTCAATTTAATAATAAAGCTTACGAAAAATGGTTTGGACTGACACGTCAGGATATTATTGGTAAGGATATCTGGGATGTGATTGGTAATCAGTCCTATAAAATTGTTGAACACTATGTAAAGCGAGCAATTTCAGGAGAAACAGTTACTTTTGAAGAAAAGCTCCATTACCCAAGGCAAGACGAAAAATGGATCCGTAGTACTTATGTACCTAATTTCTCTGACAGTGGTGATGTGACTGGTTTTGTAGTTTTAACGGCAGACATTAGCCAGTTAAAACTAGATGAGGAAATTGAAAAAAAACATATGCTTGAATTAGCACACACCTCTCGAATGATCACTATAGGTGAAATGAGTTCGCAATTAGCTCATGAGTTGTCTCAACCTCTGACATCAATTGAAGCCTATAGCCGAGCTTGTATTACCTTAATAGAAAAAGATAAAACAACCAAAGAAGAAATTTTAAAAGCATTAAGAAGTGTCTCTACTCAAGCGATCCGTGCACAAGAAATAATGCATGAGTTACGAAACTTTGTAAAAAAAGATGATACAAGGAAAAATATTTGTATAAATTCGCTGATTAAATCATCACTTAAGTTGTTACGATTAGAGTTTCAAGAACATGATCCTGATATCGAACTTAAACTAATAAATGATCTACCCTCTGTATTTGCAGATAGAATACTTATAGAACAAATATTGATCAACTTAATCAAAAATGCCATGGAAGCTATGCGTTCAATAGCTGCTTCCGAGCGACGTCTTCAAATTGAGTCCTGTATTAGTTCAGACAATGAAGTAGCTGTTTCTGTTGTAGATAGTGGCCCTGGATTAAGTGAATATGAAATAAATAAAATTTTTGAACCATTTTATACTACTAAACCAGAAGGAATGGGAATGGGGCTAGCTATTACTCGCTCGATTATTAACTCGCATGGAGGCAGTTTATTGGTTAAACTAAATTCGCATGGTGGTACAACATTTAAGTTTACTCTGCCGATGAATGATATAGAATTTGTAGGAGGATGATAATGGATAATGTTTATATAATTGATGATGATTATGCTGTCAGGGAATCATTATCAATGTTACTAAGATCGGAAGACTTTAATGTTGGTGCATTTGAAAACCCATTAGAGTTTTTATCAAAAGTAACCACATTGGATGATGGCATTATTATTTTGGACCTGTTTATGCCAGAAATGAGCGGTATGCAGGTAATGGAAGAATTAGCAGGTCTCAAGATAACTATGCCTATTATCTGTATTACAGGCCATGGTGATATACCCACAGCAGTAAAAGCATTAAAAATGGGTGCCTATGAATTTCTTGAAAAACCTTTTGATTCAACTATGCTCATTGATATGGTTAAGACATGTATCTCAGACCGAATGAACACTCAGCATTTTAATAATTTTATTAGCAATGCGGAAGAGGTGATTGACAGTCTTACTCCTAGAGAACATGAGGTTCTTAAAGGAATGGTTGATGGTCTGAGGAATAAACAAATTGCCTACAATATGGATATTAGCATACGTACGGTAGAGCTTCATCGCGTTCATGTTATGGAAAAACTAAATGCTAACTCACTATCTGATGTTTTAAAAATAGCCATAGCAGCCGGCTTTAGTTATGTTGATATTCCGATAAAAGTAAATTCTTATTAGCAAGTAACTTGATTGAAAAATTACTGTACTAGAAGCTGAGGTTCGATTGCGAGTAAAACAAGCGGACTCTGCGCCTCTTTTAATGCTTACTCATTAGATTGTATAGCTATCAACTAACAATCGTAATTAAAACTAACGATTATTTCCGTGAGATATTTTTAACGATCCAAAGGTAAATGGATTGATTTAAGTCAAGATCTCCTGATCTAGATCAATATTATGTCACTTATTTTCATAATATATGAAGTATTACGTAGATGAATTTTGATCAAAAATGGTTATCGTTACCACAATGATATAGAGCACCGGTATGCCAATAGCATCACGTTAATTATTTATATAAATATGCTGTGGTAAATATTAGTCAGTTTTATTGATGTAACTAATTAACTTTATAAAGAGGAAAAGACAATGGGATGGTTTAATTTTGGTAAAAAGAAAAAGAAAAGTAGTCAAGAGATTCAGCTACTCGGCATTACGGGCCAGATAGCTACACTAAAATGCTTGATACTTGCGCGCATTAAAGATGTGCCATTGCAGACCACACTAGCGCCTTATACTGTTGGTGTTGATCAGGTGAAGAGTTATCAGTATTTAGCTGACTCAACAAGATCGCCGACCGTGGAACATGATGGTTCCAAGCTTTCAGGAACAACAGCCATTCTTACTTATTTAGATATTCGTGGTACGGGCGCATCGCTAACACCACGCAAAGCTAGGATTCTCGGCCAACAGAATTATTGGATTGATATTTGTTATCAAGTATTAGCACCTGTAACAGCGGCTGTTACTACCGGTAGGGCGACGGATAATGACCATCAACTTTTAAAGAAATTATTAAATAGTTTAAATAATTTATTAACTGAAAATTTATACGTGGTCGGTCCGATGTCATTTGCTGATCCACATGTTGCCGCCTATGTTCATGCTTTATCTTGCAGTGGTGTTGACATTGCTTCATATCCAAAGATTGGTGATTGGGTAGCAAGACTAGAAACAGATATGGGAGGCCCACTAGATATTGAATATCTTCAAATGGACTCAACAAAATTTTCTGTTGCTGGTCAAGTAGCATAAATCACTAACTACAAGAGGTAAATTATAATGGATATATTTGATCAACTTGCACCGACAGCATCAGAGGAACATGGCAGTTCTGGTGAGATGAAAAAAGCGCAATATATGTTACAACTATTGGGTACACCATGGGATGCTAATACATTAAAGTGTCTTATCGCTGCTGCAGAGCAAGGTATGGAAATGTTTAGTGGTTATTTAGATGTTTTAAATAACCAACAAGACACCGAGTCTTATCGAAGCATTTTCGAATTTGGTAGTTACCCCGGTTTGAAAGAAGCAGATTATAATATAGCGGGTTCTACCGGCATATTAGCTTTTGTAAACGCACGAGGCTTGGGTTTTTCATTAACACCTAAAAATGTTGTCGAAGCAGCCACACAGGATTTCTGGGTTGATTTTGCTGTTACAGAAGCTACACCTTGTATCAATAGCCTTGTGCAAGAAAATATTGTCAAACCAATGGTTGATGCTAACTACTCGCAAGATAACGCGGCGATTGAACAAGCAAGATCTACTTTAGAATCAATATTGACTGATCTGAATCAACAATTGACTGGAAATCAGTATGTCATAGGTAAGTACACGTTTGCCGACGTTCACTGGACAGCACTGATTCACTTATTATTAATGACTGAAAGTAGTGATTTGGTTCTACAACACCCAGAAATTAATCGTTGGTATAACTCACTTGCGACACGAAAGAGTAATTGTGGTCAAGATATTATCTCATTTTCATTATTACCCAGTCTAGAAGATATTAAAAATAAAAAGCTAGCATCAGTGATAATTAAAGATTTCTAAGAAATAACTAACAGTGATTCAAAGTGGGTGTGAGATGGATGTCATGCCCATTTATTATTAAAAATTAATAATATAGAGCGTATTATATTAAGAACGAAAATGTTAGTGTCACTTAGACTTGACTTAGAGAGACCTTGCTAAGTATGTCTTTTAAGTTTTTACAGATCTAAGGTACTTTCGTACAATTTGACACTGATATGATGTATATCAGGTTTACAATTTGTAGTTAAAGCGGGTTAATAGTAAGCAATAGTGAGAGTGGTACATTTTACAATCTCTGCTGATCCTACAACAGCTCTTGAATAAACCTCCAGTATTGTGAGTATTACGTGACCTTGTAGATGGCAATAATACACAGTGAAATTGGTCTCTAGTTGCTAAATAACAGTACAAAAAGATGATACAGTTATGGCTGATCCTGTAGGTCTGGTTATTTGATATACGTATAATTACAGCTATCCCTACATCAAACTTATCAATAAAATTGAACATCATCCTAAATCTTTTGGTAATAGAAGACGTTGTATTCTAGATATAGCATGTATTAATGTGCTGTTAACCATTATTCAGACAGCAAAGATTAGATATCGTTCATGTTGTACACTGCTAGATCGCGTGAACCAAGCGAGCTACTTTCACTTATACTAAGTGATATAAAGACAGAACAATTTCAGTTCTCAGGAGGCAAAAGCTTGATAAATGTGCGGCTCTGTTTTATGGTGAAGGCCGCTATATTAAACAAATGACAAAAAATGAAGAGTTGTAGTAACTGAATTTTAATTAGTTTAGTTAAAGTGCTTTTAGATATAGAAGGTTTATTACAAAATGTATAGCCGTTATGGAGAAGAATGAGTGATATTTAAACAGTTTTTTGAGCCTGAAAGTTCCACTTTCACTTATCTTCTAGGGTGTGAAGAGACCAAACAAGCGGTCTTGATAGATAGCGTTGGTTCTGAAATAGATAGCTATATTGAAGAACTAGAAAAAGGTGGCCTTAAACTCATTTATACATTAGAAACTCATGTGCATGCCGATCATATTACAGCAGCAGATCCTCTCAGACAAAAGCTGGGTAGTAAAAGTGTAATGCATAGAGATGCAGGCGCTATGTGTGCTGATCTATTAGTAACTGATGGTATTCACTTAAATATTGGAACAGTTGATATAGAGGTGAGGTATTCACCAGGTCATACCAATGGATGCACTAGTTATTTTTGTAAAGACAGAATCTTTACAGGAGATACTTTACTCATTGGTGGTTGTGGAAGAACTGATTTTCAAATGGGTGATGCTGGGCAGTTATATGACAGCATCCATAAGCAAATATTTCAATTACCAGATGAAACCTTGATATACCCCGGCCATGATTACAATGGCAATATAGAATCAACAGTAGGTCATGAGAAAAAACACAATGCTAGAGTGGGTAACAATAAAACTCGTGAAGAATTTATAGCTATAATGTCGGAATTAAAATTAGCTTATCCAAAACAAATCGATAAGGCGCTCCCAGCCAATGAGGCTTGTGGCCGAGTAGACAAGCAACAAGCATCATAAAATTAAATATAGGACTGAGCCAATGAAATCATCAAAAATCAACCAAGAAATTACAGTAGCATATCAAATTACAGTGTCTGATCTAGCCGAGATAGTCGAGCAAGGGTTTAAGACAATATTCTGTCATCGTCCAGATGGCGAAGGCCCTGATCAACCAAATTTTGAAGAAATAGAGAGTGCTGCTAGAAAATTAGGCTTGGAGCTTAAATATCTGCCTGTGACCATGGGTAAAATAAGCGATGATGATATACAACAATTTTCTAGCAGTTTTGATGCAGCCATTAAACCAATATTTTCCTATTGCAGATCAGGTATGCGTGCAATAACGTTGTGGAGTCTTAAAGAGGCCGATACGACTTCTTTACCAGAACTATTAAGTATTGGTAAAAATGCTGGGTATGATATGTCTGGATTAAGTTTAAGATTAGCTTCAGGTAAACAATCTCCGAGTAATACAAAAGATCACCAAATTGTTATTGTGGGTGGTGGTGCTGCTGGGATCTCAGTCGCTTCGAGTTTACTTTCACGAGATTCTAGCTTAGACATAGCCATTATAGACCCTGCTGAAACACATTATTATCAACCTGGATGGACCATGGTCGGTGGTGGTATTTTTGAAGCAGAGGAAACCGTCAGAACAATGGCATCCGTCATGCCTAAAAATGTAACTTGGATTAAAGCGGCTGTTGCAGCATTTGAACCTGAACAAAATATGGTGACATTAGAGGGTTACAGATTAGTAAAATATGAAAAACTGATTGTTTGTCCTGGTATTAAGCTCAATTGGAATGGTATTGAAGGTCTTATAGAAACACTGGGTCAAAATGGTGTTACTTCAAATTATCGGTATGATCTAGCTCCATACACATGGGAATTAGTGAGCTCAATGCGCAAAGGGAAGGCAATCTTCACCCAGCCACCGATGCCTATAAAATGTGCAGGAGCGCCACAAAAAGCAATGTACTTGTCTGGAGACCATTGGTTCCGTACAGGCGATCTAAAAAATATAGATATTAGCTTCTTCACCAGCACTCCTGGCTTATTTGGTGTTAAAGATTATGTGCCAGCATTGATGAAATATGTTGAAAAGTATGATGCAAGCTTAAATTTCGGACATACATTGACAAAAATTGACGGTAAGAAAAAGCTAGCCTGGTTTACCAAAAAATTAGAAGATGGCACTGTAGATACCATTGAAACAGATTTCGATATGATCCATGTAGTACCACCTCAGCAAGCCCCTGATTTCATTAGAGCAAGTACCATTGTTGATGATGCAGGATGGGTTGATGTCAGTCAAGAAACCTTACAACACAAAAGATATCCAAATATCTATGGTTTAGGCGACGTAATTAATGCTCCTAATGCTAAGACCGCTGCTGCAGCCAGAAAACAAGCACCTGTTGTGGCTACAAATATCTTATTTGATTTGAAAAAGAGCTCGAACAAAGCCATTTATAATGGCTATGGTTCTTGTCCATTAACAGTAGAACGTGGCAAGGTTATTTTGGCTGAGTTTGGCTATGGTGGTAAATTATTACCAAGCTTCCCTAAATGGTTTTTGAATGGTCAAGAACCAACAAAACTAGCTTGGGTACTGAAAGAAACAATCTTACCTCGTATGTATTGGAAAGGTATGCTTAAAGGACGTGAGTGGCTTGCTAATCCAGATGATAATGTCTAACGCAATAACGATCTAAAGAACGTTATACAGACAATAAAATAAATGAGAAGGTAATAGACGGTAAATGAGTAAGCCTGGCAATATGTTAACGAAGTACCTGCCAATATTGGTTTGGGCAAAGAAATACAATAAAGGGGATGCTACAAATGATTTAATGGCAGCTGTAATAGTGACATTAATGTTAGTACCCCAAGCCTTAGCTTATGCTGTTTTATCTGGTTTACCTCCACAAGTAGGGCTTTACGCTAGTATGTTGCCATTAATTGCCTATGCAATTTTTGGCACTAGTAGCACACTAGCGGTTGGTCCAGTGGCGGTTGCTTCTTTAATGACAGCTGCAGCCATTCAACCCTTTTCAGCAATTGATATCAACCTAGGTATACAGGCGGCCGTGATAATAGCCTGTATTTCTGGTTTTATACTGGTACTGTCAGGTTTACTTAGATTAGGTTTCTTAGCAAACTTTTTATCTCATCCTGTCATTACGGGCTTTATTTCAGCTGCTAGTATTGTTATTGCTACTAGTCAATTATCGACACTACTAGGTTATTCAGTGAGAGCGGAAACACTTATTGAATTGATTAGTAGTATTTATGAACATATTCATAAAACCGATATTGTGACCTTGGTTTTGTCAATATTCACCTTATTATTTCTTGTTTTTAACAAAAAATACGCATTAACGTTTTGGACCAACATTGGCATGTCAACATTTTGGGCTCAAACCGTGGCCCGATCAGCGCCGGCTTTACTTGTTTTGTTGGGTACTCTGGCAATGAAGGCTGATATTACTTGGTTAGCTACTGTCCGAACAGTAGGTGATATTTCGGGTGGATTACCAAGTTTTTCAATGCCTAATACTGATTTGAGTCTTTGGCAGGCACTTTGGATCCCAGCTCTATTGATCACCATTATTGGTTATGTTGAATCTATTTCCGTTGCACAAAGTCTCGCAATGAAACGTAAGGAAAGAATAGATCCTGATCAAGAGCTTATCGCACTAGGGATGTCCAACCTAGCAGCAGGCTTCACTGCTGGTCTTCCTGTATCGGGTGGTGTCTCCAGATCGGTTGTTAATATGGATGCCGGTGCAGTCACTCCCGCTGCTGGCTTAATAACGGCATTTGGAATGATGATAGCCAGTGTCTTTATTGCTAACTGGTTAGGTGATTTACCACGCTTTATATTGGCAGCAATAATCATTGTAGCGGTAATGGGTTTATTTGATGTCGGAGTATTTAAGCGTACCTGGAAATATAGTTATCATGACTTTATGGCCTTGGTCATCACCTTCAGTCTGACTTTATTGGTTAATGTGCAATCAGGTATTACCGCCGGTGTATTATTGTCGATTGGTCTTCATTTATACAAAAGCAGTCACCCTCATACGGCTATAGTAGGGCATGTATCAGGTACAGAACATTTTCGTAATGTTGAAAGACATGACGTTAATGTTTGTCCAAAAGTAGTTACTCTCCGTGTCGATGAGAGTCTTTATTTTGCTAACGCACGGTTTCTCGAACAACGCATACTTGAAATTCTGGCTGAGAAAAAATCTACAAAACATTTAATTTTAATGTGTTCTGCGATTAATAATATTGATGGCAGTGCATTAGAAATTTTAGAAACTATCAATGAACAACTTAAGTATTTAGAAATAGGATTTCATCTGTCCGAAGTTAAAGGACCGGTTATGGATAATCTAAACAAAAGTCATTTCATTGATGATTTAAATGGTCAGGTGTATCTTTCTCAGTTTAAGGCTTACGAAGATTTATCTTGCTTCGATACAGGCTCTAAACCCACTAACAAATCATAGAGCTGATAATATAATGTTCAATTTAGAATTAATTAAACACAAAAGTAAGTTAAAACTTGATTTAGCTAAATGTTTTGCTTCACTGATAGATGAACTGGGTAATGTACCTCTAACAATGCAGACAGATCCCGTCATCAATGGCGCGATAGTGAGCGTTTGTAATAATTACCTAGAGAGCCAAAATATATCAAAAAAGTTATCAAAAGCATTAGTCATTGATAGCGTGTTTGAAGAAATTTACCGACTCGAATCGATTGCTGTTCAGACACGTGTTGATCAATGGTTAGAAAATAATGAGGCTTTATATATTCAAGGTTGCCAATACATTAAACAACAATCAGACCATGACTTAAATTTACAATGGTTAGCAGACTATAGTCGACAAAACTTTAAGCAAGCGACAGGGTTAATGTTATAACTATTTAAACCGTCTTAAGGAGAAGGTTATGTTCGTATTAACCATGGTTAAACGTGAACATATTCTTAAACAAACCTTTTCTGCCAGCTTGCTCCTAGTTAATGATAATCTGGGCAATGTGCCGATAGCTAGGCATACCAGCAAGCTATTTACAGTAATACTGTGTATTTATAGCGCCTATCAACAGACACAACAAATCAGTGAACCACCTTTTAATTTACTGTTTGTTGCGGTGTTGAGAATATCTTCAGAAGGGAATCAGTTAAAGTTCAACTGATCACAGAAGCATCCTTATAACAGGTCGATGCCCATATTCTAGAATACTATTTTAATGCAAAATCTAATGCCAATAGTGATCCAGATTTAATCTGGCTACAGTATTTGGCAATAGATCAACTTATGCAGACAGATAGCATTTTTTTCCAACTGTAAAAAACAACTGAGTTTAGATAAATAATAAAGCTTAAAAAATAGTATCAATCATTTCATGTAATAACAGTTTGGTATCTTCATCATCTGTTATTGCATCAGCCATAGCACACCTACATGCCATCTCTGGTTTAAAACCATTTTTAATGAGTTTAGCAGTATGCACAATTAAGCGTGTACTGGCACCTTCTTCTAAGCCGTTACCTACTAGGTTTCTTGTCATATGGGCTAATTTAACTAAATGTGCACATTGCTGCATATCTAAGCCTGTTTCCTCGTGAACTATTTTTGTTTCAAGTTCTTCGGTCGGATAACTAAAATCTATAGCAATAAAACGTTGTCGCGTGCTGGGTTTAAGATCCTTAACTGCACTTTGATAACCTGGATTGTAGGAAATGGTCAGACAAAAGTCATCTGAAGCTTTGACAAGTTGACCTAATTTTTCAAGTGGAAGTACTCGTCTATAATCACACAAGGGGTGAATAACAACAGTGGTGTCTTTACGTGCCTCTACGATTTCATCTAAATAACAGATGCAGCCCTCTCTAACGGCGGTGGTTAAAGGGCCATCTACCCAAACCGTACTATCATTTTTAATCAAATAGCGACCGACTAAATCAGATGTAGTTAAATCATCATGACATGAAACCGTAATTAATGGCCTTTTATGATACCAACTCATATATTCCATAAATCGTGTTTTACCGCAACCTGTTGGTCCTTTAAGTAAAACGGGTATTTTCTCAGATAAGGCCGTGTTAAATATCTCAACTTCGTTAGCGGTAGGTAAATAATAAGGCTCTTCATTAATCATATATTCTGAGTTATTTACAATAGTATTAGTAGTCATAGTATTTATGTCGTTAATTGTTTATAAATGGTAGAAATTTGAATAGGTAACATTGCGATATTGGAAATTAATCGGAAATGTTTCTTTCCAAGCATATAAGGTAAATAGTCCATAGCCTCCTGATCAAAGGTTAATACAAAAGGATTAATCTGTTGCGCTTTTGCTTCATTAAAAGCACGGCGAGTATCTTCAACACCATAATGGCCCCTATAACTATCAACGTCATCAGGTTTACCATCTGTCAGTACAAATAAAATTTTAGTTTTAGCATCAGTCTGTCTTAAGGTTTTACTCAAATGTCTGATAGCAGCGCCCATTCGTGTATATTGCTGTGCTTCAAGAGATAAAATACGCTGTTTAATATGATCATTATAGTTTTCATCAAACTTTTTTATAGGATAAATGTGGCACTGTTCGCGGCCTGAACCAGAAAACGCATAAATAGCATACTGATCATTTAGCTTAGCTAATGTGCGAGATAATAACCAGGTTGATTGCTTGATGATTTTATTTTTCCAGCCGGCGGTTGAGCCACTAATATCAACCGCAAACATAATGGCAACACTGCGACTATTTTTATTGTTTCTAATATAAAGGTTTTGAAAGTCATCAGCATGTTTTGTTTTATTTGATTTAGCACTAACCCATGCATCAATATCTATGTCATCACCGTCACTTTGATAGCGAATAAGTTTTTGATCGTTAATCACTAGATCTAAAGCTTTCTTAATACGATATTCAAAAAACTTCAATTCAGGATCATCAATGGTTTGTATTTGCTCATTTTGTAGTTCGATAGGAATTTCTCGAATTCGGCACCAGTCAGTTCGATATTGATTGATCGATGTATCCCATTCCGGGTATAGATAAGTGTTTTGTTTCTGTTCGTCTCTTAATTTTTCTTGTTTTTGTTGGTGATTTTCAACTTTACCAGCAAGATCTTGCCAAATATCAACTTGTGATTGACTGGCACTGCTTGGGGCATCTGAGTTGGCATTATGTTTAAAGTAGACACGTTGAGAATCTTGACTATTCTCTTCCTCCTGAGCTATTTCCTCATCAGGATTATAAATATTCATATGCACTGGCTGCTTGGTAGTTATTTCTGTTGAATCGTAGATTAATTTTTCAGGTGAAAAATTACTTTGATAAGGTAGACTAGTAAAATTATTTTGTTTATTAGCCAGTTTCTTCACTAAGGCAATACTATCAAACACGGTAGTTTCTGCGCTGTTAGTCAAGGTTAGTTCAGGATAATCATCAATACCTAGCTGCTGCTGTAATTTAATAATATTTTTCCAAATACCTGGAAACTTATGTTTAAGATGTTGATCTATTCTTAAGGTTTCTACTGTTGAAAATAAATCAAGGAAGTCATCCCCATATTCAACAACGCCTTGTTTTATTTCCTCTACAGCCAGGTTTGTTTGGCATTCGATTTGACCTAGTTGATGAAAAGCAATGATTTTATAGAGCAAATAGTTATCCTGATAATTGTCAAATAAGCTAATTGATTCAGGTAGAAAAATACTTTTCCCATTGGTGTATGGTTTATCTTCGATGGTGTGATCTAAACGAACTAATGTGTATTCCTGTTCGGTAATAGAAAAGATAAGTTTTTCTAAAATATCAGCAACATTGACGAATTGTGTGGTGGATGTATTTATTTGAGATTTAAAATCAGTGTAGTTATCGATAAGACTGTTAGCTTTTACTGTCTCCTTTGCACTTACAGCTTCAATAAGTTGTTCTATCCATTGTTGGTGTTGTGACGTATCCATTATAGTTAATGCAGGTTCGTAGACAAGCATCATAGAATAAGCATGCTCCATAGAGATATCTGCAAGTTGTTCGAGTCGATTTAAAAATTCAGATTGTGAGAGATGGCTTAGTTTAGCCAGTTGAGTTACTGGAGCCATGATCGATTCTTTACTTTTAATATCAGTCAAAATCAATTCAATACGAATTTTCAACTCTGTTGTGCTCATACCTCCACAAGAACCCGTTTGTTTAGATTCTAATAAGGCGATACGGCCCTTGTTATTTATTGGTATTGCTTTCTTTTTAAACCAATCACTAATGAACTTCATTAGATTTATCCACTGAACTATAAATGAAAATTAAGCATGATGGATAGCTGCTGAGTTGTTAATACGTAGTTTTACTTAATGTGTGAGCTATCGTTAAGGTATATTGTGATAGTTATGTGACAGTTAACGTATAAATTGGCTAATGTTAACGTATAATGTGACAGATTATGGTAGAGATTAAATTTAGCTCGACAATAGATGGCATTTACTAAACATTTGAGCAATTAGTAAACTATATTTATGCTAAGTTGGCTATGTCATAACATACTGAAAATGAACTTAAATCGATAAAAAAGTGGTCAGTAAGGATATATACGTATACCCAAGAGACCATTAGAAACATACAGTATATGCCAGTTGAGGGATTTTCTATCTAGTCTAGAAAATCGACGGTCATTAGACCGATAAACTTCAATGTGAATTTATAATTATAATTGTCCGGGAGACTAAATGTCATGAAAAAGATTTTGATTAATTTAAGGTATTTCTTGGCACCAATACTCATACTAGTAAGTATGGTTGGTGTATTAGTAGGGGGCCCATTTGTATGGGTCGGTGTCATATTATTTGGGGTAGGTATAGTTCTTGATACCGCAAGTATGAATTTCCACACTAAAGGCGCTGGATTTGATAAAAATGGTGATACCAACGGTATGGCTGGAATGCAAAACGCTGTAATGTACATCATGTTACCTGTGTTTGCTCTTTTACAGCTTGCACTAGCATGGCGCGTTTTTGAATATGTTAACGGTGTGCCAATGGCATCTGAAATGTTCATGGGTATACCTGTTCAAATTGGTATTACAGGTTCTCAGCTAGTCGGTGCAACATTGTCGACTGGTATCTTTGCAGGAATCGGTATTATCTATGGTCATG
Source organism: Gammaproteobacteria bacterium (assembly GCA_034110895.1). Classification (GTDB taxonomy): domain Bacteria; phylum Pseudomonadota; class Gammaproteobacteria; order Nitrosococcales; family Methylophagaceae. The sequence goes on from JAWUYH010000025.1 coordinate 43,677, forward strand.
AATTAGCTCATACAAAAGGTTTTAGTTTTGTAATTTCTAGATTGATGATGGGTTTAAGTGGTGCAGCTCATTTTTGTTACGCTCACGTATACAATCATCATTTAGAGTTAGCTCATCAAGATGATCCAGCAACATCACCACGCGGTCGTTCTATCTATAGACATTTCTGGTTATCTCACATGGGACAATCAAAATTCCTCTATAAAATGGAATCAGTACGTTTAGCTAAGTTAGGAAAATCTTTTATCTCTCTAGATAATAGATGGATCCGTGGTTATTTCATGAGCCTTCCAACTATGATTCTGTTTGCATGGGTAGGTGGTCCAATCGGTATCGCATGCATGTTCTTAGTTTGGACAGTATCAAACTTTGAATTAGAAGCGCTTAACTACATGGAACATTACGGTCTTATTCGTGAAAAAGGTCAACCTATTGATTATCGCCACTCTTGGGATAATGACAATATGTTTACAAGCTGGTTCTTTATCGAAATTGGTCGTCAAGGTGATCACCATGACCGTGGAGAAACACACTTTTGGGAATTGGATGAAGTAGGCTCACCTAATCCAGGTTGGGGATATTTCACTGAATTCACAATCGCTTTGATTCCACCATTATGGCACTCTGTTTACAAGAAAAAATTAGCAACATGGGACAGAGACTTTGCGTCAGAAGGTGAATTAGCTATAGCAAGAAAAGTGAATGCACAAGCTAACTATGAAGTGGAAAATGAAAACTCTCCAGCATCATACGCAAAAATTTAGTTAAAACGCAGCTGGGATGTTGTCCCAGCTGCTTTTTTAAATAAATGAGGTGATTTATGAGTGAAGAAAGTTTATACGATAGATTAGGTGGTCACGATGCATTGGTGGCTTTAGCAAGAACTACGTTTAATAATCATTGTAAAAATGATTTGATCAAAAATAGATATGTGAATAGTGATCCAGAAGAAGTTGTTAGAAAAGTTGGCGAGTTTATGTGTGCAGGTTTTGGTGGTAAAGAAGCCTACACGGGTGATGATATGCTAACGGCTCATACAGGAATGAACATTTCAGAAGAAGAGTTTAACGCCGTTGTTGACGATGTTATGAAAGCACTTGAAACACATAATGCAGGCCAAAGAGAGAAAGATGAAATCTTAGCGGCTTTATGGTCAATGCGTCCTGAAATTGTTCACGTTTAATTAACCCACTCCAAGGAGCATCGATATGAAACTTAATTGGGATAGTGAAGTATGTCAACATGCAGGCGTTTGCGTAACAAAGTTTGCTCATGTTTATTCAATAGAAGATGGTTCATTTTTAATTGATACTTCAACAGCGACTGATGAAGAATTAAAGATGAGTATAGCTCAATGCCCATCGGGTGCAATCTCAAGTTCAGCCGAAGACTAAAAATATAACAATAACTATAAAAATAATTAATAACCACTAGGGGAGAGAGAACAATGGCAATAGGTGATCATCTAGCAGATGTAAAAATACTTTATGGTGTAGCAGGTTGTGCACAAACAAGCAAATGTCTATTTGTAGCAGCTGAAAAAGGCATCGATATTGATGGCCGAGCACTTGATGTGAATTCAGCCACAGACATGGCACAAATCAAAGCGGGTTCACCGTTTGATATTTTACCAGTACTAAAAGATGTAGATTTCTATGTATATGGTACCGAAGCAATATTGTCATATCTTGATGACAAGGGTTTTGGTAATTCGCTAGTACCTAGAAATGGAGTTGCAAGAGCTCAACAATACCAATGGATTGGGGTTGCTCAGCATGTGTTTGCTCCAGAAGTAAAAAAAATCAGTGATGGGAATTCAGATAGTGTCGCACTAGAAAATGTGAAAGGCATTTTAGCTAATCTTGAAAATCAGCTTACGAGTAAACCACAACGTGGAGATTATATCGTTGGTGATTTAACCTTAGCAGATATTCACTGGGCTCCTTATATCCATAGCTGTTGCTTGTATGGCAATGAAGCACTTATTGATGCTTTACCTGCTGTTAAAAAGTGGTGGTCACATATGAAAGTAAGAAAGAGTACGAGTAAAGAAAATTATGTTGCTTACACGGTATTACCATCACTCGATGAAATTCGTAACAACATAGTACGTTCAGTCAGTATCAATGCATAATATTGATACTTCATTTTAATAATTAATGGGTAGAATTAATGTTCGGATTTTTCAAAAATAAAAAGCTAGACTACGAAGTAAAAATTAATTCAGGCAATACCCTGGTAGTCAAGGCCGGTGACAACTTGTTAAAAGCAGCCTTACAGGCTGATATTGCATGGCCTCACGACTGTCGAGTTGGCAGTTGTGGGACCTGTAAATGCAAACTTGTTGACGGCAAAATAAAAGCACTCGCTGATTTCAGTTATGTTTTAGAGGGTGAAGAGTTACGAGATGGTTATATTTTAGCGTGTCAAACTCAATTAAGATCAGATGTTTCAGTCGAAGTTGCATTGCTTTCTGACAGCGAAAAACAAAGCCATTGGGAATCAGATGCTGTAATTACAACTATCAATGATCTTACACATGATATTAAAGAGGTCATAGTTGAGATTGATGTTAATGAGCTGCCTAAAGGTGTCAGTCTATTTAAAGCCGGCCAGTATGCCGATCTGAAAATACCTGAGTTAAGCGAAGGCAGAAATTATTCATTTGCTTCAGCACCACATGAAAATCAAAACCAATTTAAGTTTTATATTAGACACGTACCCGGTGGTGAGTTTACTGACTGGTTATTCGACACCGATCGAACAGGTCAAGCTCTTAAGATGTCAGGGCCTTTTGGTGTGTTTGGTCTAAAAGAAGATAAGCTACCAATGACATGTATTGCAGGCGGTAGCGGCATGAGTGCAGTCATCAGTGTCTTACAACAGGCACTGTCGTCTGGAGTAAAACGCAATGTACGTTTCTTATTTGGAGCAAGAACTGAAGCAGATCTTTATTGTGGAGATTTGATTGATCAATTAGCTGCAGATTGGAAAAAGAAAGGCTTAGGGACATTTGAATATTTACCATGCCTATCACAAGAACCAGAAGCTAGTGCATGGCAGGGCCGAAGAGGTTCTTGCATAGATTATATTGTTGAAGAGGGTGTCAAACTTTCTGGACAAGCTTATTTATGTGGACCACCTGGAATGATTGATGCCGGAATAAGTATCTTCGAAAAAAACGGCATAACAAAAGATGCAATATTCTTTGATAAATTTCTTGATAAGAGTAACCAATAAACTAATAGTTTGGGAGGAAAATACAATGGCTTCATTTAAAGCATTGATAGTAATGGCTATATGGACTGGAATCGTAGGGTATGGCTTGTATAGCGTAGGGGCACATCAAAGTGAAAACTATACTCAACCACTTTGGGCAATCGCAATTGGTACTGGTTTATTAGTAACGCATATTGTAAACATGGCGATTTATTTCAAAGTGGCAGGCGAAAGACCATTTGAGTGGATTAAATAAAATAATTTAACCATTCGTTAAGTATACAAAAATAAATAAAATAATTTCGGGAGAGAGCATGAATAATAAAAAATATTTAGCAATAGTGATTGCAGCATTAGCTGCCTCATCAACTGCAGTTGTAGCCGGTACAAACGGTACCGATTTAAATAATAACTTGTTGCCAGCAACGGGTGGTATGGGTGGAGCGAGTGTTGCTCGCACCGTAGAGCCAGCTGCAGCCGTATTTGGTAACCCTGCCAACTTAACTCAATATAATGAAGGCACTAGTTTTACCTTTGGTGCCACTTATTTTGACCATAATGTCGAAGGTAATGCATCAGCTGCTTTTGGTGGTGCAGATATTAAGTCACAAACAAATCCTTATTTAGTACCCACCATTGCTATTACCCAAGCCTTTAGTGAAAACCTTGTAGCAGGTTTAGGCCTATCTGTAACTGCTGGTCTAGGTGCAGATTTTAGAGGAGAAGGTATTGGCGATCCTCTTAGTGAACTTATTGTGTTTAATGCAAATGTTGGTGCGGGTTACAAAGTAACAGAAAACTTATCATTGGGCGCTATGGCCACTATTGGTAATGGTTATTTTCAAGCCAGCACAAATGAAAATTCTGGCTCGACTCATAACTTTGGTTTTAGAGCAACAGTAGGCGGAAAATATGATATGGGCGCTACCAGTTTTGGTGCCTATTACAGAAGTGAACTGAAAATCCGCTACGATAATTATATTTCTGATGGAGCCGGTAATTTCTGGGATGATCATGTAGCTCAACCAGCAGAAATAGCGTTTGGTGTTGCTAATAATAGTCTGATGGGCGGAGCCTTACAAGTTAATGCCGATGTTATTCATAAAGATTATTCTGGTGCTGCTTTCTACAAAGATTTCTATCGTGATCAAACCGTATTTAATTTAGGTGCTCAGTTAACGACTGGAAAGGCACAATGGCGCGTAGGTTATAGTCATGCTAGAGATCCAATTAAACGTAATCTTGATCCAGGTAATATTGGTATCGGTGGCAACGATCCTATCCAAACCCCTTCAGCATTCGTACCATTATTTGGTCCACAGCTTCCTGTTACTGGTCCAGTCGTAGAGTATTTCCAAGCTACTAATGCAGCTGCTGTTTGGGAAAATACGGTTACCGCAGGTATGGGTTATCAACTAATGCCTAATATTAAAGTAGATATACATGCTGCATTTTCACTAGACAATGAAGAAGATATTGGTACTGCCAATAGTGCTCTCGGCGATAATGTTTGGACAATAGAAGCCTCAGCATGGCAAGCAGGCCTTGGTCTTACATGGTCTTTTAAATAAACGATAGGTTAGGAAATAGATATGAATACATTAATTAAAAGCATCGCAATCGCGGGAATAATGAGTACTTCATTTGCCGCGATGAATGTTGTTGCAGTAGAAGTAGCCGCTGAAATGCCAGCAGTAGCAGCACCATCACTTTATGAACGTATTGGTGGGGAAGTTGTATCAAGAGCCATTGTTGAAGATATTTGGACTAACCATAGTAACAATCCTATTGTTAAAGGTCGCTTTCTTTATAGTGATGCTGAGCAAGTGAAAGAGCGCGTATTTGAAATATTTGCTGTAGCAACTGGTGGCGATGTTAAATATAACGGTATGGATTTAGCTGAAAGACATAGCAATATGAATATCAGTGATATGGAATTTAATGCTGCTGTAGATGATATTATGGCTGCATTGACTAAAAACAATATTGCTCAAAAAGAAAAAGACGAAGTATTAGTCATTCTATGGTCAGTTAAACCTGCCATAGTTAACACTTTTATGACAACTGAAGCTTTAACTAAATAAACAAAGTTTGGCTCACTAAAACCAACGTCTATATTTAATAGACGTTGGTTTTATTGTTTTAAAGAACGAATATTGTATAACAGTCAAAATAATCAGCTACATAAAGCTTACTTATCAATAGAGAGAATTATTATGCCAAAATATATTATTGAAAGAGAAATACCGGGTGCAGGTAACTGGACGCAAGAGGATATCGCCGGAATTACAGAAAAATCATGTTCAATCCTAAAAGACATGGGTCCAGAAATAGAATGGCTTCATAGTTATGTGACAGATGATAAAGTTTATTGTCTATACAATGCTGTCAATGAGCAAGCCGTTATGGATCATGCAACGGAAGGTGGTTTCCCCGCTAATAAAATCACTGAAGTAAAAAATATGCTTAACCCTCAATAACGGTTTAAATTTAGCCCAGATTAGAATAATTATAATGCTTAAAACAAGTTTTACTAAATTGGTCGGTATTCAATGGCCAATTGTGCAAGCACCGATGATTGGTGGCTATAGCAGTCCTGAAATGGTTGCTATAGTTTCTAACTTAGGTTGTTTAGGCACACTTGCATTGGGTAATTTGAGTGCAGAGCAAGTCACACAACACTGTCTACAAGCCTTAGCACTGACCGATAAACCTATTGCTGCCAATTTATTTGCACATTCCAATCAAGAGTTCATAAGCGAGACAGATAAGACGCCAGCAATTAAGGCTCTACAAACTCATTATCAGCAGTTAGATATTGATGACAGTGTACTGTTTAATCAAACCTTAACTGACTTACCTGATTTAGATTCACAGGTTGAAGCCATTATTAATACCGCGGTGCCCATTGTCAGCTTCACTTTTGGAATTCCTAATCGCGCTATCGTAAAAAAACTTAAACAACATGGTAAAATCGTTATTGCAACGGCAACTACTATTGAAGAAGCCAAACAAATTGAACAAAATGATTTTGACGCGGTGATCTTACAAGGTATCGAAGCAGGTGGTCACCGCGCTTCCTTTCTTAGCGATGGACATAGCGGTCCAACGTCACAATCATTACTCAAACAAACACAACAAGCCATTTCTATTCCCATCGTCATTACCGGTGGCATCATGAATGGTCAGCATATAGCGCAGCACATTAACAATGGTGCTAAAGCTTGTCAGCTTGGTACGGCCTTTTTATTCACTAATGAGTCTAAAATAGAACCTTTTTATTTGCAAGCATTGTTACAACAACAAAATAAAACCTGTCTTAGTAAGGCTTTTACCGGTAAATATGCACGTATTATTAACAATAAGTTTGCTCAACAAATGGTCAATAAGGCTATTGCTGACTTTCCCTATCAAGGACAATTAACATCAAGTCTTCGTAGTAAAGCAACAGCGCTAGCACAGTATGAATACCTTCCTTTTTGGGCGGGTGAATCATATGCCTTAGGCTGTCTTCAATCGGCCGAAATGCTGACAAAAAAACTAATTAAAGAATTACAGAGCGCAATCAGCACTCAAAAGTGATGTCAACACTGTAACGTTGACTTTAACGAGTTACTAATGCAGTGTTAAATCTCTTTTTTAACAGGCCATTACTTTTATATTACTAAGATAAACTATGACAGATCTTATATTACATAAGCATGAAAAGTATATTACAGAAGACTTAGGTTATTATTTCTCTGGTAAAAGAGATATCAATAATCAAGTTCGACCCAGTCAAGATATTTACAGCTTAACGCTTAACTCTCAGCACTTCAATATCGATTATAACGATGGCAAAGTAGGTAATTTGTTTTTCCCAATCCCTGCTTTTTCAGTTGATCGGATTTATCTAGGAATAAGTTTTCCACTATTTGCCAATAACTGGGGAAGCTCTTTTCTTCGTTACTTATTGACTAGGATAAAACCCAACGGTTGTATAATATTACCGGTCTACCCTGAAATGCAGGCTTCCGAAAAAAACCTATGGTCTAGAAGTATCTTAGAAGATTCCTTTCTTAGTCGTAGCCGTTGGAAAGGCACAAGTAATATTTGGGCAGAAAACGACGGTGTTATGTCGATACGAGTCGGTCGGAAATGGCCTGCAATGATTAGAAGCACCGCTAAATATTTGTTTGCTCAAGGTACTCATATTATTGTACGAAATAGTCTAAAAAACAGTGCGGTTAGTACCAGTGAATCACTTTTTAAGTTGGGTAACATCTATTGGAATAATGCCAATAATGCTGCGATTTTAGAAACTATTATTCAAGATCACTTTGGCAGGAAACAAGCCGTGTCCTTGTGTGATTTGGGAGATAGCAATGGCCTTGCAGCTATAGAATGTCTGCTAAGTGATTATATCAATATAAAGCAGGCGATATGTTTTACCACTGAAAATGAAGACTTGATCGACTATAAATTATTACTAAATAGTTTTCATCATGAAATCCATAATCGTTATAGTCCTATAAATAGCAGTAAACTTGACACATTAGCATTGTTAGCTAGTTTCGATGTTATATGTATTATTGACTGTTTATCCACTTATGATTCACAAACAGATATTGAACAATTATTATTAAAAGCCTGGCAGAAAGTCACTGTTGGAGGTTTGTTGATTATTAAAGATGAACAAAATATTAACGATAATATAAAGTCATTATTAGCCTCCTTTGGCAGCATTAACTATTATTCATCAATCGTTGCATCAAAAATAATCGATGACGAACAGATTTCACACTATAGCTCAAAGATAGAACAAGAGTTAGTGATTGAAAGCCGTGATAAAAACCAAGCATTCCATATTATTGAGAAGCTGACATAAGATTGAGATGTAAGTTTTAGCTACTTGTCACACTCAATCGTCAAATACTCTTTGTAGATGGTTTTTGGATGTTCGCCATAATGCACTATTAGTTCTGAAGACTCTTTAGAAAGCTCAATGACATCGTAACCATTAGGACACAATTCAGCTGACTTCTGATAACATTTGTCTATACCTGAACTGCAATACATTTTGTAAGCTTGTTGACCATTTCCCCCTGTAATTGAAGTCGGCACAATGGCACAGCCGCTGACAATAACAGCAATAAAAAGAGCTGTAATTTTACTTTTCATGGTTTGACTCTTACAATTTAAATAAGCAAGTAGTTTACGCTATTAATCCCTGTATTCTCAATAAAATAATAGAGTTGATAAACATTAGATCCTTGCCAAGCTAGGATAAACCTTAAATACCGGCATGATATAAATATTGTTGCTAGCTACTCATACAACAGCTATTTGTTATAAAAAACTGAGCACTGACTGCTGTAATAAACAGTCAAAATGTAATTATCCAACTGAATATGTTATCTTTCTCACCTAAGTCAATGATAGTTTTTTAAGTAGTCTGTTATTATTGATACTAATAATTTTGCCTCGCAAGTGTTTATAGATTTAGTGCTGACAACGCTATGATATATTGAGAAAGTTAACTTAAAAAAGTCTTGATTTATATTGATAACAGAAAAGGAATGCAATGTCCTCAATAAAATTGTCTGAATTGTCCATTTTTTTAGTAGAACCGTCTGCAACACAACGTAAGATAATAGTTTCACATCTAAAAAAAGCAGGTGTTTATAATATAGAGGGTTTTGCCTCAGGCTCAGATGCCTTAAAAACCATTCGCCAGTATCCGCCAGATCTTGTTATTAGTGCACTTCATCTTCCTGATATGACTGCTGATAAACTCATTTTGTTGACTCGGGATATTAAAAGTGAAACTCAAGTTCATTTTATGCTGATTTCAAGTGAAACTCGTTTTACTCAACTTGATGATGTTAAACAAGCAGGCATAGTTGCCATTCTACCAAAACCATTTGATCATAATGATCTCAAAAAAGCGCTGGAGACAACCATTGACTTTATGGAACCTGATGAGCTTCAATTAGATCATTATGATGTCAGTGAATTAAGAGTATTAGTTGTAGATGACAGTAGTACCGCCCGTAATCATATTAGCCGTGTTTTAAACAATCTGGGTATTGAGAAAATCATCAAAGCGATTGATGGGGTAAGTGCTGTTAACATTGTCAAAGAAAATAATTTTGAGCTGATTATTACCGACTTAAATATGCCTAATATGGACGGTAAACAGCTAGTTGAATATATCCGTAATGATCTCAATAATACGATTACACCTATCATTATGGTGACCAGTGATAATGATGAGGGCCGACTAGATGAAGTGAGACAAGCAGGCGTGACAGATATTTGTGATAAGCCGTTTGAACCTGAATCAATTCGGCGTTTACTTACTCAAGTTTTTAGTAACTAACATAAGAGTTGGTTGGCTACTTAAGACACAGTTTGACTTTAAAAAATTGTGAAAATAAATAGTAGCAGTGAGTCATCAAGCTGTCTGCCAGCTTGATGACTTTATTTTCCTGCTAAAGTGGCCTAACTAACTTTAGCTAAGGCCTGTTCAACATCAGCAATAATATCATCAATATTTTCAATACCTACTGAAATTCTTACTAAATCAGTACTTACGCCTGCAGCCGCTAATTCTTTCTCATTTAACTGGCGATGGGTAGTCGATGCAGGGTGACATGCTAGTGATTTAGCATCACCAATATTAACTAGGCGTAAAATCATCTGCAGTGCATCTATAAATTCTCCGCCTGCTTTTGCACCACCAGTAATACCAAAACTTAATATTCCTGAGGCTTTGCCATCGGTGATTTTTTGACAAAGTTTATAATAAGGACTTTTATCTAGTGTGGCATAGTTAACCCATAATATTTTGTCATGGTTTTGCAGGTATTTAGCCAGTTTTTCTGCATTTTCACAATGGCGTTCCATACGTAAACCTAAAGTTTCTAAACCTTGCAGTATTTGGAATGAGTTCATTGGTGAAATAGCCGCACCAGTATTACGAAGTGGGGCAACACGACAACGACCAATATAGGCTGCAGGCCCGAGCGCCTCGGTATAGATCACACCATGATAAGAAGGATCAGGTTCATTTAAAACAGGGAATCGTTTTTTATTGGCCACCCAGTCGAATTTTCCTGAATCAATAATGACACCACCAATCGATGTGCCATGACCACCAATATATTTGGTGAGTGAATGAATAACGATATCTGCACCAAACTCAATTGGACGACATAAAAAAGGAGTAGCGACCGTATTATCTACCATTAGAGGTATGCCATGTTTACGAGCAATTTCGGCTAATTTTGCTATGTCAACAATATTGCCGGCAGGATTACCAATTGATTCACAAAAAATAGCTTTAGTATTTTCATCAATCGCTGCCTCGAACCCCTCATAATCATCAAATGAGATTAGACGAACATCAATACCTTGTCGTGGGAGAGCATGAGCAAATAAATTATAGGTACCACCATAAAGTTGACTTGTACTGACAATATTGTCTCCTACACTACAAATACACTGAATTGCATAGGTGATAGCAGCCATGCCTGAGGCAACTGCAAGAGAGGCAATACCACCTTCCATTGCCGCAAGACGTTGCTCCAATACATCGGTAGTAGGATTCATAATGCGAGTATAAATGTTGCCTGGCACTTTCAAATCAAACAGATCTGCACCATGTTGGGTATCATCAAAAGTATATGATGTAGTTTGATAAATAGGTACAGCCGCAGCCTTTGTAGTTGCTTCTGATTCATAGCCATGATGTAGCGCCAGTGATTCAAGTTTCATTCTAGTCTCCCTTGTTTAATTTGTTTATGCACACTCGTGGATAACGATAGGTTTTAAAGTTAATCATTTATAGTATGTTAATCGAGCTTGTATTACCAACTTATTCAAAAAGAAAAACAAGTAGCCAAGTAGCCAAGTAGCTTGAGCTTTTATGAAATAAAAACTATTTTATAAAAGATCAATAGGCTAAGCTATTCTAGAAATTAGAATGGGTGTGACATAGGGTTAAATAAAATTATTAAACTTAAGGAGTTCTAACTATTTGTTCATGGATTGAACTAACTTAAGGTGGATAACGTAATTCCGATACGACTTGATGATCGTGAATTAAATAATGGTGTAACTAGCATTATGTGTTTATTCGTAATTATTGTCATAATATTTAAAGAGTTACATGAATTCATTGAAATCTAATAGCCTGCAATGGAAAATAGCAGTTAGTACTTTTATAAGTATTATGCTGGCCTCATTATCGGCTATATTACTGCTTAGTTATTTACTCCATCCTTATCTATCACTGTCTAAAGCAGACTTGATTAACTACCTGATTGTAATCTCTATTGGGCTTGTTTTTGTCGCATTATTATTTGCTCTGCGTAGCTCTAAGGGATTAACTCAATTAGTCCAGAGTCTCGAACACATCACCCTTGCCTTGCCTCTATTGTCATCAAAAAAATACGATGAAGCCAAACTCGCTTTCAGCTTGGCTGACAAAAAGTCACAACACAAGGAAATAACACAATTACAATTTTCTGTTTTTCAATTAACGTCGCTACTTGAAAAGCTGGATGCCAACGTTCACAACTTATTCATGCTCAAAAAAGTGAACTTGAAGGTGAGCGAGATTTTATTAAAAACTTATTGAATACGGCTCAACTTATTATTGTGACAACCGATGATGCCTTAAATATAACTACCTTTAATCATTATGCTAAAAAAATAACAGGCTTCACCGAAAATGACATGATTGAAACAGACGTATCTCGTTTGTTTCCAGCGGGTAATTGGACTGAAGCAAAGCCACTGTTTAAAGAACTTTTATTAAACAATATGACTATTGCTCAACAAGATGCTGAAATGATTGATGCTGAAGGTCATATTAAACAGATCTCCTGGTTACACTGAGAATCATGCTGCTGCTATTCTCAGTGTTGGTCTGGACATAACCTCGAAAAAAGAAGCTGAAAAACGTATTGTATGGATGGCAGAACATGATCCTTTAACCGATTTAGCTAATCGTCGTAAATTCATGGCAGAGTTCGAAAAATCATTGCAAACATCAATAAGCTATCAACATAACAATGCACTACTTTATCTTGATTTAGATGAGTTCAAAGATATCAACGATACCAGTGGTCATGGTGCGGGTGATGAGCTTTTACAAGCGGTTGCAGAAACGCTAAAAAAAGTAACTCGATATACTGACCTAGTTGCACGATTAGGTGGTGATGAATTTGCAATTTTAATACCTGAAACAGATAATGCTGGCGCTGCTTTCCTGGCCAATAAAATTATTACAGAATTAGCTAAAATAAAACTATCTTATGGAGAAATAAAACATAAAATATCTAGTAGTATTGGTATTGTTCACTATCCCTAAACAGATGCTGGTACTCATCAATTGATGGGCTTTGCTGATCTTGCTATGTACAAGGCAAAAGCTGATGGCAAAGGTGCTCATCATACTTTTTCAGTTGACGATAAAACCAAAGAATTATTAGAGACACATATACTGTGGAAACACAAAATTGAAAAGGCATTAGAAAATTCCCTCTTTGTTTTATATTTTCAACCGATTATAAATACAAATACGATTCAGCATCATGAAGTGCTGATCAGGATGCGTGACAGTAATACTGGTGAAATAAGTCTACCTGGTAAATTCATCGAAATTGCCGAGGAAACGGGCTTAATACATTCAATTGATCACTATGCGGTACAACATAGCATGAAAAAATTAGTAACGCTTCAAGCGCAAAGTATCAACGCGAAATTAGCGATTAATTTATCGGGCGCAGTTGTTGATAATAAGTTATTACTTCCTTTTCTCAAATGAAGCATTAGTCAATATAATATTAAGCCAAGTAGCCTGATCTTTGAAATAACGGAAACCGCTGCGGTATCAAATCTTCAACAAGTTAAATTGCTAATGACAGAAATTAAAAAATTAGGCTGTCAGTTTTCATTGGATGAGTTTGGTGTTGGTTTTTCATCATTTAATTATCTGCGTGAACTACCAGTAGATATTATCAAAATCGATGGGATTTTCATTAAAGACCTTGACAAAAATGCGGATGATCAATTATTTGTTAAAGCCTTAGTTAATGTAGCAAAAGGCTTAGGTAAAAAGGCCATTGCTGAATATGTAGAGAATAAAGAGGTTTTAGCAATATTGGCATCCTTTGGTGTCGATTATGCTCAAGGCTATTACATTGGACATCCTGACAGCAAGATGATGAAAGATACTGATTGGTTACCTGCTTAACAGATTCCAGTAATGAGATTGCACAGTGAAAAAGCTATTGGTAAAGATGATTTGACCGAGATATTGAGCTTGTTGTCAACTGATGTTACCCGCTAATTTTATACTAGCAACAGGCTGTCCATTGCTAATTTTTGTCAGTAGTTAATTATTGAATTTGACTTACCTAACAATAACATCAATAATTAGCTTTCATCTGATGCTTAGGTGTTTATATTTAAGGAATTAATGCATGAAAAACATAACAAACAAGCAGAGTATTGATACTGGTATTAAGAGTGACCATAAATGAATTCAATTCTCCGTATGACACTAGCCCTTAGCATTGCAACTGCAATAACGGGATGTAGCTCACTCAACACTAAACAAACATCTGAATTAAGACAGAGTATCGAAGCCCCTGTTGTAATGGCTGATGCAACTAAAACATCGTTTTGCATCACACAACCACACGCTGTTTCAGAGCCTAGCCCTATATATACTGCGCCAGCACCTTTTGCCGCTAAATTATATTTCTTATCTGATAAAACGGACTTTACGGTTGATTCTGAAGCAGAAGCAGCAAAAATTTACCAAGAAATATTAAGTCGAGATCCATCTGAAGTTTCTCTTAGTGGTCACACCGATACAAAAGCATCCGATGAATATAACGAGGCACTGTCACGTCGTCGTTCAGAACGTGTTAAACAAGATCTTATCAATGTAGGTCTTGCAGCGGATATTATTTCGACTTCATCAGAAGGAGAATATCGACTTTTAGTCGCCACTCCAGATGAAACAGTTGAAGCACTAAATCGCCGCGTCGAAATAAACCTGCGCTAACATACGGAGACAAACAGATGAATCGCACACTAAAACAAATAACATTTTCAACGACTATGCTAGCGGCAATGCTTTTTACAGCTCAGCCTCTTGTCGCCCAAACCTTGACTGAAGCCGTCACTACCACCATAAAAAGTAACCCACTGATTTTGGCAGAAAGTTACCGTAGTTTGAGTGTTGATCAAACTATTGGTCAAGCTGAAGCAGGATACTTTCCTCAAGTTGACTTAACGATGGGAACCGGCCGAGAAAGAAGTGATAACCCACAAACTCGAGTCAATAACGAAGATCGCAAGTGGCTAGACCGTGGAGAGTCTGGGATAACGGCATCACAAATGATTTATGATGGCTTTGCTACAAAAAACTCGGTAGATCAAACTAAATCTTTAGCCGAATCTGCAGGTTACTCAGTAGCTGATACTACTGAAACAATAAGTCTTCGCACTATTCAGGTTTATCTTGAAGTTATTCGCAGGCAAGAACTGCTAAAGGTAACAGAGGATAATTTAGAGAGTAACGAACGTGTTTTTTCTCAAATTAAATTACGAGCTGACAGTGGTGTTGGTACTAAAGCAGATGTTGAACAGTCTTCGGGCAGAGTAGCTTTATCAAAAGCTAATAATAAAGCTAACATTGGTAATTTAGTGGATGCTAAAACCACTTTTTTACGTGAAGTAGGGGAACCTGCTGATTCATTAGTAGAGCCAACAGAAGATTGCTGTAGCAATGCACCTGCAACCTTAGAAGATGCCATTAACATTGCTTACCATCAACATCCTGCTATACGCGCTGCTTTGTCACAACATGAAGCAAGTTTGGCCCAGCAACAAGGGGCCGTAGCACCTATGCACCCTCGCGTCGATCTTGAATTAGCCGCTAGTGCTAATAATGATCTGGAAGGGGTTGAAGGACATAATAACGACCGACTAGTTATGGTTCGTCTTCGCTATAACCTATTAAATGGTGGAGCAGATAGTGCTTTTATTGATCAAACAGGTTTTATTAGTGAACAAGTAAAATATGAAGCCAATCTTGCTCAGCGTGTAATTGAACAGGACGTTAGACTTGCATGGAATGAACTACAAAGACAGACAAATCGTCTTGAGTTTTTACAACTTCGCGTTAAATCTACCGAAGAGACTCGTGAAGCATACCAATTACAATTCAGCCTGGGTCAACGTACACTTCTTGACTTGCTGGATACAGAAAATGAAGTATTAACTGCACGTTCAGAGTTAATAAATGGTCACTATGATCGTTTGTATGCCTGTTACTGGTTAACAGAAACAACAGGAAAACTTCTAGAGACTTTGAAATTAGAAGCACCAGCTGAAGCCATTACAGTTGAAAGCCCATTACAGATGGACAAAGTTAGTTCAATTAACTAATATCAAGTAAATAAAAGCGCTACTAGCTATTCAGGCTGTAGTGCTTTTTTTTGTCAGAAATTTAAAGGTTTCTTTGCCTTTAAATAAAATTTGTCGAAACCCTAAAATCTCTTATTAGATTTGTTACCAGCTCTGGTATGATCTGTGGTTTTTACATCGGTATTTACTCATGGCTAGCGACAGTTTTTCTTCACTTTCTATATCACCTGAACAGATAGCCAATTTAGAGTCTCTTGGTTATAAAAAAATGACGCCGATCCAAGCACAAAGTTTACCGCATATTCTCAAAGGGAAGGACTTGATTGCTAAAGCTAAAACCGGAAGTGGTAAAACGGCTGCTTTTGGTATTGGTATATTAAATCACATCAATCCCCGTTTTTTTGGCATACAAGCTTTAGTGATTTGTCCCACTCGTGAATTAGCTGATCAAGTAGGCAAAGAAATTCGTAGACTTGCACGCGCTGTACCCAATATAAAATTGGTATCACTCTGTGGTGGCAAACCATTAGGACCACAAATTGGGTCGCTTGAACATGGCGCTCATATTGTGGTGGGAACGCCAGGTCGCTTGCAAGACCACCTGACTAAAGGCACGCTTAAACTGGACAGTTTAAAAGCCCTTGTACTTGATGAAGCTGATCGTATGCTAGATATGGGGTTTGCTGAGGTGATGGAAGATATTATTTCTTATATGCCAAAATCTCGTCAAACTATGTTGTTTTCAGCAACCTATCCAGACACAATAAAAAAGATGAGTAAAGCGATACAACGTGATCCTGTTACGGTTACCGTTGAATCAGAGCATCAAGAAAGTGTTATCGAACAATTATTTTATGAAGTAAAAAAACATCAGCGTAATACTACTTTATTAGCTTTATTTGAACATTACAAGCCTGAAACAACGATCGTATTTTGTCATACTAAAATCCAATGTGACGAAGTGGCCAGTATGTTGAGAGAACATAGGATTGAAGCATTGGCTATTCATGGCGATCTTGATCAACGTGAACGCGATAAAGTATTAGTACGGTTTTCCAATAATAGTTGTTCGGTGCTAGTGGCGACCGATGTAGCTGCACGAGGCCTAGATATCAAAGCCTTAGAAGCGGTTATCAATTATGAATTACCTCGCGATCCTGAAATTTTTATACATCGAATTGGTCGCACTGGACGAGCAGGAGAAACGGGTTTGGCATTGAGTATATATACTTCGTCAGATGTTATGCGTTTAAATGCGATAGAAAAATATCAGAAAAAACCCTGTGTCTCTGATGTATTAGAGTCACTCGATCGCGATCCTAGTTTCACCTTGGTTCCACCAATGGTGACCATTCAACTGGATGGTGGTCGTAAGAGCAAAATACGTCCCGGTGATATTTTAGGGGCTTTGACTGGCGATGCTGGTTTGAGTGGCTCGCAAATTGGTAAAATTGATATTTTCGACATGTCGAGTTATGTTGCCGTTGAAAGTGAAGCAGCTCGAAAAGCACTGAGTTATTTGGCTGATGGTAAAATCAAAGGCCGAGCAGTAAGAGCTCGTAAAGTTCGATAAAGATTGATTTATCAACGGTGTTATGTTTTTAGTTAAGCGACAAAATAAAATGCATATATACAATTCAATTGAAATAGATAACTTATAAATGATAGTGAAGAGGCTTAGATTTTGGCAGTAACAGAATATGCAATTGGACAACGTTGGATCAGCAATGGTGAAGCCGAACTTGGCCTCGGGATTATTAAAAATAATACCGGCAGACAAATAGAAGTGAGTTTTCCTGCTGCAGGTGAACAACGTACTTATGCAGGTGAGAATGCACCCTTAAGTCGCGTTATATATCCTGTTGGCGAGCAAGTTAAAACGGATGAGGATCTGAGATTTATTATCACTGCCCGTCATGACATAAATAATTGCTATATCTATCAAGGTGATGATGACCTTGGTAATGAAATAAGCATTCATGAAATGGATTTGAATAGTTTTGTTCAATTCAGTCAACCACAAGACCGTTTATTTGCAGGTCAAATTGATAAAAATCGTCAATTTGAATTACGCATAGAAAGCTTAGCTCAGCAACATAAAAGACAACAAACTTCTATCTTTGGTCTGATGGGAGCACGTGTTCAACTTTTGCCTCATCAGATTTATATTGCCTATCAGGTGTCAAAGCGCCATGCACCTAGAGTGTTGTTGGCTGATGAGGTTGGTTTAGGAAAAACAATTGAAGCCGGCTTGATTTTGCATCAGCAATTGCTCACGGGTCGAACACAACGGGCCTTAATTATTGTGCCTGATAGCTTGGTGCATCAGTGGTTAGTTGAAATGTTACGCCGTTTTAATTTATCCTTTACGATTATTGATGAACAACGCTACGCGGCTATTAGTGAATCTGATGAAGGTAATCCGTTTGAAAGTGCACAATTAGTTTTATGCAGTTTATCCTCTTTAACCTCAAATGAAGAGATGTTGGACCAAGCACTACAGGCCTCTTGGGATATGATGATTGTTGATGAGGCGCATCATTTAGAATGGCATGAGCAGCAAGCTAGTCAAGAATATCAGTGTATCGAAAGACTAGCTAATGAAGTCGCAGGTTTATTATTGTTGACAGCTACGCCAGAGCAATTAGGAATTGAAAGTCACTTTGCTCGTTTACGATTATTGGATCCAGATCGTTATTTTGATTTGGCTAAGTTTCGTCAGCAAGAAACCGAATACCAAGCAGTTAGTGAATTAGTGAGTCAATTATTAGCTAATAATGCACAACAATTATTAATGACATTACAGGATAAAATTGAGCAGTACCTCGGCCAAAAAGGCTATTTAGCTTTAGTGAACGCTGATGATTTTGGGGCCGCAATAGTTCAAGCCATCGGTGATTTGTTAGATCGTCACGGTACTGGCCGAATTTTATTTAGAAATACGCGTGATGTGGTTGAAGGCTTTCCTGAACGGCATTTACATCGTTATCCTTTAATTGCACCCTCTGAATATATCGCAGAGCTAGTAGATGCCGATATCACAGCCTGCATTCAAGCTGAAAGACTGTTAGGTAAAGATTGGCTTAACACTGATAGCCGAGTAGCGTGGTTAAGTGGCTGGTTAAGCGAACACAAATTAGACAAAATATTAGTGATTTGTGGCCAAGCTGAAACGGCTCAATCCTTAGAGTTATATTTACGTGTTAATAAAGGAGTTCGAAGCTCGGTCTTTCATGAAGGTCTGTCGCTGGTTCATCGTGACCGTGCTGCCGCTTATTTTGCCGATGAGGAAGAGGGCGCTCAGGTAATGATTTGCTCTGAAATTGGCAGTGAAGGTCGTAACTTTCAATTTTCCCATCAGTTAGTACTATTTGATTTGCCATTAAACCCAGATTTATTAGAGCAACGGATTGGCCGCTTAGACCGTATTGGCCAGCGTCATAATGTACAAATTCATGTTCCTTATTATGAAAGTTCAGCACAAGAAGTTTTATTGCAATGGTATCACCAAGGTTTGAATGCATTTGAGCAGGTGTTTTCTGCTGGCAGTACTATTAAACAAGCTGTTAACGATTCTTTAGAGAACTGTCTAGTTGAGGCTAATAATGACAAGGGAATATCTGATCTTATTAAACAAACACAGAAACTTACGGCTGAAACCTTAGAGGTTCTTCAACAAGGTCGCGACCGATTATTAGAGCTTAATTCTTGCAATTTACCTGTTGCTAATGAGTTGGTAGCAGATTTAGATGAAGCTAGCGAAACCTTTGAGCTGGCTTCATTCATGGATAAAATCTTCGATGAATATGGGGTTGAACAGCAAATGCATAGTGCAGACGCTATTATTCTTGAGCCCGGCAATCATATGGTCGAACACCAATTTCCTGGTTTGCCTGAAGATGGTCTCACCGCCACCTATAAACGCCATCGTGCACTCGTTCGTGAGGATATGGCCTTTTTAAGCTGGGAGCACCCGATGGTGATCGGTAGCTTAGACATGATCATTAATAGTGATTTTGGTAATAGTGCCTTTTGTACGCTTGAAAATGAAGATTTAGCAGCAGGCACATTATTGTTAGAAGCCATATTTACCATTAAATGTCCTGCTCCACGGTCCTTACAAGTTGGGCGTTACCTCAACCATTCCTATTTACGTATTGTAGCTGATGAACAAGGTCATGATTTTAATCAACACTTAACAGAAACTGACTTTAATGATGCTGCAGGCCGTATTCCACGTGTTACAGCACAAGAACTTGTTCGACATGCACGGCCTAAAATTTCTGAACTGATTAGCCAAGCCCAACAATTAGCAGTGGTGCAACAACAGCTGATAATTGACCAAGCAATAAATGCTATGCACCAGTCACTGCAACCCGAACAAGATCGTCTGACAGCTCTGGCATCCATTAACTCGACTATTCGTCCGGCAGAAATTGCCTACATCGAACAATCACAAAAACTATTAGTCGAATATTTACAATCGGCACAACTTAGTCTAGATGCAGTAAGGGTTGCGATTGTAACTCACCGTTAAGGAAAGTTTTTCGACTGAAAATACGCTGTCTTGTTCTCTAAAACTTAGGTGCTAGTCATTTTATTAAAACCATATTGTTGAATAGATTAACAGTAATGGAAGATATCGTGTATCTTCAAATAATTGCATTGTATTAACAGTGATTGTCGAACGATAGGTTTAAATAAATGTCTCTAACCAGACAAACAATAATATTACTTTGCTAGCAAGTTACTAGGAGAAAGAAGTTGCTAAAACGTATTGTGTTACCACTTATTATTATTGCCATCGCGATAACTAGCTTTACAGGTTTGAAACAAAGTAAACCTGAAAAAGTGGTTATTAAAAAACCTGAAAAAATCTGGCAAGTAAACACTGTTGCAGTCAATATTGATCAGATTTCTCCTGAAATAACAGTGTACGGACGGGTAGAAACACCTAGAAAATCATTATTAAAATCTGCGTTGATTGCTGACGTATTGACCATAGAAATATTGGAAGGGTCACTAGTTGAAGCGGGTCAAGTATTGATGATGCTAGATGATACCGATATGCAATTATTACTGATACAACGTCAAGCTGACTTAGCAGAGATTGATGGACTGATAGCTGCTGAAAATCAACGTTTTAAACGTGATCGTGGTCTATTAGAGCAGGAAACTCAACTATTGAATTTAGCTGATAAATCGGTTAGTAGATCTAAAAAATTAGAGCAATCGCGTTTAGCTTCAATGGCAAGTTTAGATGATGCACTCGCTAATAAACAACGCCAGCTATTAACCCTTAAACAACTCAATTTTGAGATTGCTGAACATCCATCAAGAGTGGTGCAATTACAAGCTAAACATAAACGAGCTCAGGCTTTATTAAAACAAGCTGAAGTTGATCTAGAGCGTTGTAAAATTACCGCCCCGTTTTCTGGTCGTATAGCGCAACTTAATGTGTCTGTTGGCGAGCGAGTTCGAGCGGGCGATAGCTTATTACTCTTGTATGATCTTGACAATCTAGAAGTAAGAGCACAGCTACCAGGTCGCTATATAAATCAGGTTTATGCTATGTTGCAGCAAAATGAAACTCTTTTCGCAAAAGCGTCGTTTCCCCAACATCAACTTGTATTTAAATTAGAGCGGTTGTCAGGTGAGGTAAAAGTAGACAGTGGCGGTATTGATGGCTTGTTTAGTATCAGTGGTCATAACAATGCACTTACCTTAGGTACCTTTGTCGAACTCAAACTCAAATTAGCCAAACAAAGCAATGTTATTGCTTTACCTTTTAATGCCTTATATGGCCTTGACCATGTTTATAGACTTAAAGGAGGTTATTTACAATCGATTATGATTGAGCGAGTAGGTGAGTTTACAAATGATTTGGGCAATAAGCAGTTATTATTACGTAGCCAAGATCTTCAACAAGAAGATCAGATTGTCAGCACTCAATTACCAAATGCCATTACAGGACTAAGAGTTGAGGCTGTAAGTGAATAATAAACCGCGTGATTTTATAGCGATATTTGCTCAGCACAAGGTGGCTGCTAATTTATTAATGATTATTGTCATTATAGCCGGCCTAGTTTCATTATCGAAGTTGAATACTCAGTTCTTTCCCACCTTTGCATTGGATGTAGTAACCGTTCGAATCGAATGGCGTGGAGCAAGTGCAGAAGATGTCGAAGATTCAATTTCTAGTCGAGTAGAGCAAGAGCTACGGACAGTTGATTATGTTGATAAAATGACCTCAACATCCTCTTACGGTATGTCTATTGTAACCCTTGAGTTTAAAGAAGATACCGAGATGGGCAAGGCACTTGATCAGGTAAAAGATCAAGTTGACCAACTACGAAATTTACCCAGTGATTCTGAAATTCCTAAAGTTAGCCTAGTTACTCGCTATGAAAGAGTGGCAAGTCTTCTAGTATCGACTGATGGTAAGTTGCACGAATTGCGATATTTAGTACATCAAATTGAACATGATTTACTGGATCGTGGCATTTCTAGAATCAGTATTTCAGGATTGCCAGAAGAAGAAATAGCTATCCAAGTAAGTACCCAACAATTGGAATCTATGGGACTTAGTTTAGAAGAGGTTGGTCAACGCATCTCAGAATTAAGCCAAGATCTTCCGGCTGGTGAGATTGGTAATAATGAAACGGCCAAACAATTGCGTAGTTTAGAACAACGTCGTGATGCTCAGGGCTTTTCTCAGTTAGCCATTCAAACAGATTTTAACGGCCGCTTATTATTATTAAATGATGTGGCCGAAATTGAACGTAGGCCGATAAGCAAGCAAGTTAAAGTTTTTTATAAGGGAAAACCTGCTGTAGAAATCACCCTACAGCGAACCGAAAATTCCGATTCATTAGAGGCAGCAAAAATACTTGATGAATGGTTAGCTGATAATAAAACACAATTGCCTAAAGGTGTCAGAGTTAAAGTCTACGATGCGAGTTGGGAATTAATTAAAGAACGAATGGATTTGTTAGTTAATAACGGGCTAGGCGGATTGATACTGGTTATCGGCATTTTATTTTTATTTCTCCAAGGACGAGTTGCTATTTGGGTGGCAATTGGTATTCCCACTTCATTTATGGCTACCTTGCTGATTATGTATTTATTTGGCGGCAGTATTAATATGATCAGTCTATTTGGTCTCATTATGGCCTTAGGAATCATTGTCGATGATGCTATTGTTGTTGGCGAAGATGCCTTATCGCATTATCAAAGTGGCGAGAACTCCCTGATAGCAGCAGAAGGTGGAGCACGCCGTATGTTAGCGCCCGTTATTTCGTCATCACTGACCACAATTTCATCTTTTCTGCCCTTGATGATGATTGGTGGAACCATGGGGAATATCTTGTTTGATATACCTTTTGTGGTTATCTGTGTCATTATTGCCTCATTGTTTGAAAGTTTTTTAATTCTACCTGGTCATCTGCGTCATGCCTTTCATCAAATACACCATGCAGAGCCACCTCCGATTCGGCAGTGGTTAGATAACAAGTTTAATTATTTAAGAGATGAATTGTTTAAACCATTGGTGATAGCAGTGCTTAAGCATCGTGGAATAACAATTAGTGCAACCCTAGGTTTATTGATAGTGTGTGTAGGATTACTAGCCGGTGGTCGTCTACATTTTACTTTTTTCCCATCACCTGAAGGCACCAGTGTCAGTGCAAATGCACGCTTTACTGCAGGCACACCATCCTATAAAGTCTCAGCATTTTTAGAGCATTTAAATCAAACATTGGAAAACACTACACAAAATCTTGGTCCAGAATTAGTAGAAATGTCAGTCACGCGACTAGGTAGTGCCAGTACTGCAGGACGCTCTTCAGCTCAAACGGGTGAACGATTTGGTTCTATCCAGCTAGAATTAATCTCACCTGATAATCGCACAGTTCGTAATAAAGATTTTATCCAAGCATGGAAAAAACAGATCATATTGCCAGCAGGGATTGAAAGTTTCACCTTGTCTGAACGAAGGACTGGTCCACCAGGCAGTGATATTGATATTCGTTTGAGCAATGCTCCTGCTGAAACATTAAAAGAGGCAGGCCAAGAGCTGGCCCAAGCCTTGAAACAATTCACCGGTGTCACAGCAATTGAAGATGATATGCCGTATGGTCAAGAGCAGCTGGTTTATCACATTAAAGGTCAAGGCGAAACACTAGGCTTGACGGTGAATAATCTGGGACGCCAACTTCGAGTGTCTTTTGATGGCCAACTAGTGCAGATCTTTCAAGATGGTGATGATGAAGTTGAAGTACGTGTCATGTTACCCGACGCTGAACGTAGTACGCTAGCAACACTAGAAAATTTTATGGTTCGTTTACCACAAGGTGGCAGTACACCATTGTCTAGTGTGGTTAAGTTTGAAGCTCGCCGTGGGTTTGATGTATTACGACATACCGATAGCCAATTGGCCATTCACGTAACGGCCACTGTTGATGCTTCGCTTAATAATAGTAATGAAATATTAGCTAATTTGCAGCAAAACTTACTACCAGATATTACCTCTCGTTACGGTGTCACTGTTGGTTTTGAAGGCCGCGCTGAAGAACAAGCTGAAACTATGGGAGATATGAAGGATGGTCTTCTTATTGCGTTTGTATTGATTTATATTATTTTGGCTTGGGTATTTTCTTCATATGGTTGGCCTTTAGTGGTGATGATGGCGATACCTTTTGGTTTGATAGGGGCTTTATTAGGCCACTGGGTGATGGGCATTGATTTAACCATTTTGTCACTATTTGGGATATTTGGTTTATCTGGAATAGTGGTCAATGATTCAATTATTTTGGTTACTTTTTTCAAACAACAACGTGAAGCAGGTGTTGAAACAACGCAAGCAATTATTAATGCGGCTACCCAACGTTTACGAGCCGTATTATTGACGTCACTGACGACCATTGCCGGCTTGACACCTTTATTATTTGAAACTTCATTACAAGCTCAGTTTTTAATTCCAATGGCGGTATCGATATCATTTGGTTTGATGTTTGCCACTGTTCTTGTTTTGTTGGTGATTCCGGCACTATTATCCGTGCATGAAAGCATTGCCGATAGATTAACCCCAAGTAAATTGACGGGATCTGCTGATGATAAAACGGCGAGATTATCAAGTGAATCGTAATCATTACTCTCATAAACGGAATCACTAGATAAGTATTTAGGAGAACAATAATGTTCTACTAATAGCTACAAACATCAGAGCCAGAGTAGCCTTGATGGCTTAGCTTCTCAATCAGTATTGTCAATTAGATCTATCTGCCAATGGTTTACTAACCAGATACAAGTAACTAAATCCAGTTCTTCCAACTAAAAGTGATGCACTAATAATACTTGTTTTAGTCATATCAGCACTAATTTCGGTATGCAGAAGGGAAAAATAGGTATGTGCCTGCTTCTTAGCTAGCACTAATGGAATTATTGCATCATTGCATCATTATTGTCTTAATGGTGTTAGAGCAATGACGATGGCCAATTAATTGCTGCCAAGTAGTGATACTAAGCATCTGATTTTATGAGCGTTTAATATTCAGCCTAAATTTAGTAATTAGCCGTAAAGTAAAGTGATATCTAATGATGTTATTTGATCATTAGAATCGACATTTTGTTCAATTCTTAGCTATACAGAACAACAATTGCAGGATTTTTCACTACCGTCTATCATTAGTGTAGCTGTTACTTGTTAACGAAAAGAGACTTGATAAAAAGCAAGATCACAGTTTGAAAATTCTGTATCAACGTAGTTAGTTTTTGGGACTAAGCAATCTTTACCATTTTTAGATTAGCGTTATTATTTTGCAAGGTAAAGCCTATGATTTAGTAATAATCAGAAGAATTATTAATTATCTATATGTTGGCTTTTCCAAGTTTGTCGTAAGTAAATAAACTAACAATGCTGAATAACATGATCAATAGTGTAATAATTAGTTAACAGTCAGCAATTATAGCTTTGAACATGTATAGCAAAGCTTTGCAGAATTTTACAGATTAAACCTGTTAATTTTTAATTACAGATTGCTATTATTTCAAATTAGAGTAGTTAAAAATAATATATATGAAACATAAGCTTAACTACAGGCATGATAACTGCTGGTAACTTCAAATAGTAATGTTATTATTGCGCACTTTAAGTGCCCATGTGTTTTTAGTACAGAATTCTCTGTAGATAGTTAGGGGATATTAATGAGTGAAATTCAAGTCATTGTTGCAGATGACCATGCAGTCGTGCGTGCTGGTCTTCAACGTATTATCGCTAATGAAGGCGATATTGATGTGGTGGCTGAGGCATCAACAGGAGAACAACTTTATCACTTGTTTAATCAATTAAATCCTCATGTATTGCTGATTGGTTGTCTTTACTCTAGGGGAATGAGCGGGGTTGAAGCGGTAAGGCGAATATTACTTCGACACCCAAAAGCTAAAGTGATTGTATATACATTGCATGATGATTTGGCCTTTGCAGGATTTTCATTGAATTCAGGTGTGAAGGGGTTTATTACAGGACTTACCGATACCAATGAATTAGTTAAAGCAATCAGAGAAGTAGCAATTGGAAAAGTATATATAAGTTCTAATATGGCAGAGAAAATTGCAATAGAGTCATTATCGGAGCAGGAAAATCCAATAAAAACATTAAGTACTAGAGAATTTGAGATGTTTAGGTTGTTGGCTCAAGGCTGCTCTGTCAAGGATATTTCTGAAATTCTCAATGTTGCAAGCAAAACTGTTGCCAACTATCAAACCAATATTAAACATAAATTGGATATCCATTCGCCAGTCGATATTGTACGTTTGGCAATTAAATATGACGTAATAAAAATACATTAGTAGCGTTCAATTCAATGAGTTTTTTAGTCTTGGGACAAACTCATTGTAAATTCAGGAAGGGCTCCTAATGATTCTTATCTTGAATCGGCATAGAGTTTACTCCATATGATGATCGCACTTTGATGACATCATACTTTTTAAGTTAAATAATCAACATATTAAGGAAAAGATCATGAAGCTGAAAACATTATCAATCGCAATGATGGCATTAGCCGCTACGGGTGTAGTAGTAGCTGATGAAATCTTGACGATGCAAGAAAA
>JAWUYH010000026.1:0-87380 GCA_034110895.1 Gammaproteobacteria bacterium
GGGGTAAACGTATCTTATAACTTATCTGAAACGACACTATTAACGGCTAATGTCAGTGGTCAACTGGGCAGTAAGCGTCATGGTAAGGGTGTCAGCGTTGGTTATTTATGGACCTTTTAAAGCAAGCTTAAGCTGATTAAAAAGCGGTAATCAATGAGGTTGCTGTCAATTATGCGATCTTATTGATTGCTGGCATTAAATTAAAGGGTAGCGTTCCCTTTAATTGCGCTAAGTAATGGCAGTGACTAGCGTTCATCTTGTTAAACACATCCACGCGAGCAAGATGGTGGAAAACAGGCCTAGCGGGGCCGGCTTCAAATATGTTGCTTTATATCAGTTTGTCTATGTTCCACCCTATAAATGGACTGGACATACCCATTAATTATGAAACGACACTATTAACGGCTAATGTCAGTGGTCAACTAGGCAGTAAGCGTCATGCTAAGGGTGTCAGCGCCATCGAATGCACTGCCATCTTTTTTTCGACTATTTCGTTAATTTTAACTATTTCTTTTTATAACAAGTTGAGTTACACTTCAAGACTGATTATTGAAATATTAACCAGCTGGAATACGACAATACTTTTTGATTGAACAGATTTAATGACCACACTTAAATTGATAGCAAATAAGCCAAACCTTTAAGCTTTTGAACGCAAGCCTTATTCGATTAAGCTAAGCTGATTAAAAGTTTGGAATCACAGAAGCCAGTGTCGATTGATTTTATATTTCTGCTGACGAATAGCTTTTTAGAGAGTCTGTAGTATCTTGCGAGGTCATTATAATAGTAGAGGTCTTAAAATGACCGGGTATTCCTTTAGCTAAACTTACACTCGGCCATGCCAAGAGTATTTGGTTTTTAAAATCAAAGGTTTACTTTATTTCTGCAATAAGAAGCAATCCAGAGTGACTATATATTTAGATAGGCGGGTATGTATGGTAAAAGACTAAAATGGCAGCGTTAAAAGTATTTGCCTCAGTTGATTCATTCACCACAAATACCAACTTGTCATGGCTAGCTAATAGAAATGTTGCCATAACAATAGTCACTGTAAGCAGCTATATTAAAGTCATAGGCCATTTTACTGAACTACAAGATAGCTATGATTTAATTAACATTGTTCTCTTGTTAATAATGGCAGAAATAATAAAATCGGCTATGCCCATAAGTGATCTGTGTTTTGTTTCATTAGGCACAAGCACTCAAGTAATATGTTCAACAGTCGATTTATTAGAAGCAACTAGATAAAGAAAATCAGCTATTAAGATGAGGATCAGCCGCAATAGGTTGTGGTGACAACAAAAACAGCTTGATAATTATCAGCAGCAGTAGCAATACAATCTAAAAGCAAACTTATTTATCGAGTCGCATATATTAAAGCCATCGCTAAGGGCGCGACAGCAATGGCATGACAAAAAAAGCCAGAAAAAGAACTGGAGCAAATACTAAAAGTCAATTTCACAGGGAATTAATAATGATGAAAGCGGCAGATATTACAAAGCTAGGTATTAATTAACAAGCACTTGTCACGAGATAAGTACATAAATATAGAAGAGGTAAATAGTGAAAAAAATACTTATTGCAACAGCGTTATTGTTAAGCAGTCAAACTGTTATAGCAGAATGGGTTGAATATGGTACTACGGACAGTTTCAAAGCCTATTATAAAGATGATTCTATTAGAAGAGAAAAGGCCATGGTAAAGGTTTGGATGGTTTACGATTACAATACAAGCCAGACAGTAGTGGGAGGGGAGCAGTACATCTCTAAGATGATACATTCTCAGTTTGATTGCCGTAACGAAGTTAGTAGAGCCACTTATCTAAAAATGACATCGGAAAGCTTCGGTGGCGGTGATATTATTTGGTCGAATAATAATAATGAGAGCGAGTTTAGGCCGATAGTGCCAGGCAGTATTCTCTGGGCTGCATCTAGAATACTGTGTAGTGAGTGAGCTAATAAACTTAGTTGGCACTAGCTTTTTTTGTAAAAGAGCACAGGCGTGTGATTATATTATGAACAAGCTTATATAGGCAGGTTCATAAAATAGCTAAAAACTAATCAATCTATCATATCTTAGCCAGCACTGAGCAATAAGCGATTTAGAGTGACTAGTCAGAAGCTCATAAAGGCAAAATAACGCGAGAGTGTAAGCCAAATGCTGATGACTTAATGAGTGTTTATAAAGAGGCTGAAATTAGTAATAAAAAATAATTAATCGCGCCAGATTCAATGAGGTCTTAAACCTTAACATAGTCCTAGTGGTGCACAGCTTGAGTAGATTAGTTCGTCAAAAAGGACGGGATCGATACTACTGATTGGCTGAGCCTTTAAGGGCTTTAATTCCTTTAAATTAATAGTAAAAGTCAAAATAGTGGACGTTACGGCTGTTATTTAACAACAGGCTATTTTTATACTAAGGATTTTGTGCATAATACAAAACCCCTTAACTATTGTTAAAATGAAAAATGGACAGTAAGCTTATCTACACTAATAAAGAAGATAATGATCATTATTAACAATATTTTGAAATTAGGCCTAATTAATGAAATTAAAGGGTAGGCTATCTATTTTATTTTAGGGCTAGAAGTCTATTAGTTAAGTGGTCAGCAACAATAGACAGTATTTACTACTACTTATAATCAGGCTTATTAGGACTTTTTTGGGTCTTAAATTTTTTATTCTGGCCACAACAGTTATAATTCACTTTACCAATAATTTATGTTGAGTGATTAACCTGAAAAGCTACTTCAAAATGTACTTGGGCATATTCCTGAAGCCAGCTAAGATCGAGCTGTTCGGATGCTTTAGATTTTGCATTATAATAAGCAGCCATAAACACCTCATCAGCACTGTTTAACCAAGACTCAGTTAAGGTTTGCACGGTGAGAGAGTCTTGACGAAACACTTCTTCAAAAACAGCATCGACAACAGTGAGAAATGTTTTTTCATCAGTTTTGAGGGCGTCAGTATAACCACGGCAAGTGCCTAGAATCGTGGCCGTAATAAAACGGTCTTTTTGCATAGGAAGTGGCACATTATCTAGATCACTTTTTAAAGGATCAAAACAGTCTGAAAATGCTTTTTTTAATTTATTTTTAATAGTAAATGTTTGAAACATAGCTCTAGATCCTTCTTTTCAGTACGTTATTAAGATTCTACCGCGAATAGTGTTTGCGTAGGGGATTTTTTTGTATTAATAAAAAAATTGAGGCTGAAAATAAACGAACACATCGTATTGTCAGCGGGCTAGACACAACTGTTTGCCTTGTTAAATTTAGTATTTGTTGATGAGCCATAAACCATGAGTGATTTTATTTAATAAATAACAACTTGTCTTACGATATCTGTATGACCTAAGACTTCGGCAATTTCTGCTTCAATCGCGGTTTTAGTTTTTTGCATCAACGAAGGATCCTCACGACCAAGTACAATTACTGTTGCGGGATGAACAAATAGATCTTTAGTGTGGTAACACTCAACAGGCGCTGTGGGAAGCGCAGCATCATGATGATAATCTGATTCTAATTTTTCATTCGAAATGGTCGCTAAATTCGCTTTAAGTTTTAGGGTTTCATCAAGATAATTGGCACACTGTGGTAGTCTAAAACGTGCACTTTTAATAAGCGATTCGGATAATGATAATAGCTGCTGCGCTTGTTGATTAAGTTGGTTTGCTGTTAGATCTGGCTTTGATAAACTGGCTATTAATTTATGGGCTTCAATTTCATATTGAGCAAGTAAGCCTGCCACCTTAGAAATTTTATCTTCATCGGTAATATTCACCCGCGAGACAGCATCGACATCTTGTTCAGACATGATGCCACTGGCCAATACAGTTGCTGATGCGGATAAAAAGAGTGTAACAATGAGTAAGCTAAATTGTTTATTAAACATGGTGATGATCATCTTTTAAAAGAAATATATGATAGTATTAATGATAACTATTCTTATTTGAGATTGATAGTCTTATTTTCATCACTGTTAAGCAGAGCCTAAATGGAGCCGCCACATTCGAGTAATGATTATTAGGCGACTCTTTTGCCATGCTGAAACCAAATATGATTTCGAGTAACTTCTCCAAATCAAATGAGAAGCATTTGCATTCAGTTGTTTAGTCTTTATACTAGGCCACTTAACTATGTACTCTAGCTAAGTATTAAAACTATCTCAGCATATGAATTCTGCGATTAAAGTTTTAAATTCAGCTTATTTTTATTTGAAGGTTTAAAAAATGAAGAGATTAACTGCTCTATTACTTGCCAGTGCTATCCTCAGTACTGAAGCTTTTGCAAATGATGAAGAAGTCAATATATATTCTTACCGACAGCCCTTTTTGATTGAGCCGATTACTGAGGTCTTCACTGAGGAAACAGGTATTGCGGTTAATATCTTATATGTCAAAGATGGTATTGCGAAGCGTTTAGAGCGTGAGGGAAAATATAGTCCAGCAGATATTGTGCTCACCTCTGATTTTAATCGTCTATTAGAAATTACCGATAAGGGCTTAACTCAGGCTAATCAACAGATGCAAGACAGTGATGTTATACCTGACCAGTATAAAGATAGCGAGGGACATTGGTTTGCCCTAACAAAACGTGTCAGAGCCGTTTATGCTTCTAAATCCAGAGTGTCTAATACTGCGGATATTAGCTATGAAAATCTAAGTTCTGCTCAATATAAGGGACGTATTTGTACTCGAAGTGGTAAACACCCATACAATGTATCACTTGTTGCCTCAATGATTGCCCACCATGGCAAAGACGCTACAAAAGATTGGTTGCTTGGTCTTAAAAATAATTTAGCTCGTAAACCACAAGGCAATGATAGAGGGCAGGCTAAAGCTATCAAGGAGGGTTTATGTGACCTTTCTTTAGGCAATAGCTACTATTTTGGTAAAATGCTAATGGATGAAAAACAAAAACCATGGGCTGATGCTGTCAAACTAGTTTTCCCAAATCAACAAGATAGAGGTTCGCACATTAATATTTCTGGCATGGCGATGACTAAATATGCACCGCACAAAAAAAATGCACAACAGTTAATGGCTTATCTCAGTAGTGAAAAAGCGCAGTCTCTATATGCCGACATAAATATGGAATACCCAGTAAATTCCAATGTTGAGCCCTCAGAACTGGTAAAGTCGTGGGGGGAATTTAAGGCTGATGATATAGCGCTAACTGAAATAGTTAAGCATCGTCAAACAGCCTATAAGTTATTAGACGAAGTAAAATTTGATCTCTAACACTAGAGCGTAATATAAACAGGTAGGACAGATGTGAACAATAACAAGTGGCTAATTTGGGCCTGGGCCGCTTCAATAGCCTTGGTTCTACCAACGGCTTTTTTGTTGTTGCAAAGTCTCACCCCAGATACGGTTCTGTTTGAACATTTGTGGGCGACAGTACTCACTGATTACATTGTTAATACAATACAGCTAGTAGGGTTAGTCTTATTATTTTCAGCTGTTTTTGCTTTGCCAACTGCTTGGCTAGTGGCCATGTGTGACTTTCCAGCAAGGAGCTATTTACAATGGTTATTAATGCTACCACTGGCAATGCCTGCCTATGTTATTGCCTACATTTATACCGATCTCTTTGATTTTTCAGGCCCAATACAGCGTACTTTAAGGGCAATATTTCAATCAGATGTGCCAGTCGGACAGCTGTGGTTTTTTGATATCCGTAATGTATTCGGCGCATCCCTCATGTTGTCGCTAGTCTTATTCCCCTACTTGTATTTAATTGCACGTACTGCCTTTTTAGAACAAGGGGCGCATTTATTTCAAGTGAGCCGAGGTTTAGGTCAAACACCTTGGCAAAGTTTTAGACGTATTGCCCTGCCTTTATGCCGGCCAGCAATAGTAGTTGGTTTGATGTTTATTGGCGCTGAAGCCTTAGGTGACTTCGCAACAGTGCACTATTTTTCAGTTAATACACTAACAACTGCGGTTTATGATAGCTGGCTTGGACATGGTTCGTTATCTGCTGCTGCTAAGATATCTATTTTAATGCTGGTCAGCGTATTTGCTATTTTGGCTATTGAGCGTTGGCAGCGTGGCCGGCAACGTTTTCATCATAAATATACCGGACAATCAGTATTATTCAAGCTACAAGGTTGGAGGGCAAAAGCTGCTTTTATGTATTGTGCTAGCTTAGTGATTGCTGGATTCATCTTACCGCTGATCATTTTAGCAGGATATGCCATCGACTATGCCTCGTTTGCAACGGATGGTCAACTGGGAAAAGTGTTGTTGCAAACGGTTTGGTTGGCTTTGTTAGTCGCGGTTATTACTACTTTTCTGGGTATTTTATTTGCATTTACAACACGTGTATCATCACAAAAAGCAGTGAGCTGGCCATTAAAAATAAGTGGCATGAGTTATATGATGCCAAGTACCGTATTAGCTATTGCGGTATTAATAACGATGACTTTGTTTGAAACTAAAATAAATGACATGTTAATAGCATTTGGTTATGATGCCCCTGGTCTATTTTTATCTGGTACGCTTACAGCATTGGTTTTTGCATTTGTTGTTCGATTTCAGGCTGTAGCCAATGGCACCATTGAAACTAGCTTTCTTACCGTTAGCCCATCGTTAGATATGGCCACCAAAAGTTTAGGCAAAAGTGATACAAAACTACTGTTTGGTGTGCATATTCCATTAATAAAAAAAAGTCTGTTCACGGCGATGTTATTGGTATTTATCGAGTGCATGAAAGAGTTACCCGCTGCCTTATTATTAAGGCCGTTTAATTTTGATACCTTAGCAACGTATCTTTATCAATATGTATCTGATGAGCAATTAGAACAGGCTGCTTTAGCTGCCATATTAATTGTATTAGCAGGTTTATATCCTGTGATTAGATTGACTAGAACTAATGGCGTGCATTAATGACTTCCCCAGATAATACAGCCTTGATCATTGATCGGATTTCAGTTTCATATCAGCATAGACAAGTATTAGATAAACTTTCACTCACTGTTAGCCAAAACGAAATTTTATGTTTATTAGGTCAAAGTGGTTCTGGAAAAACGACTGTGCTTAAATCGATAGCTGGCTTAATTCAAGTGAATGCAGGTCAGATTAGTTTGGCGGGGGAAACGCTATCTTCTCAACAAAAAACTCTTTTGCCCGAGCAACGTGGCGTTGGTATTATTTTTCAAGATTTTGCCTTGTTTCCACATTTAACCGTGTTTGAAAATGTGTGTTTTGGAATTCAAAGGCTGAAAAAAAATAAACAACAAATAGGTGATGATTTATTAGAATTAGTCAAAATGACTGAGTTTGCACAATCTTACCCTAATGAATTATCAGGTGGCCAGCAACAACGTGTAGCCATTGCCAGAGCTCTAGGCTCAGATCCTAAAATATTATTGCTGGATGAACCTTTTTCTAATGTTGACCATCATTTAAGAGAGCAGTTGATGTTTGATATTCGAGATGTGTTAAAACGTCAAACCATACCGGCTATTTTTGTAACACATAGCAGGGAAGAAGCTTTTACTTTTGCCGATAGATTGTCTTTTATGGAAGCAGGTAAAATTGTGCAGGAAGGCACCGCTGAGTCGCTTTATTTTCAACCAACTACACCTTCATTAGCAGAATCAATGGGTGAGGGAAATTGGCTTGATGTGACCATGATTGATAGTGTGACAACACACTCAATTCATTTAGGTCGTATTTCATCAACCGTAGCACATTCTCGATCTGTATTAAGCGAAGCTTGTCAGTTTATAAGACCCAATCAAATCAAAATATCAGCTGATCCACATGCATCAGCACAAATAGTGAATCAGGTATTTAATGGTGAAATGAAGATCTACTTTATTGCTTTAGACGATAAAATATTCAGAGTAAATGATAGCGGTGAACAAACATGGGAAATTGGGACTAAGGTAAGCCTAACAGCCTTATCTCATCAAGCAATTCTTTTTGACAAAGCCTAAAAATAGAGGGTTTTAAAAGCCAAGCTAAATAGACTCCTGTTTATTTGATCATTATCAAACACCATTAAATAAATAAAGTCTGCCGCCGGGCTATAAATTAAGGTGCTTTAGTGTTTTATAACCCTTTTTTGATGGCCTTAATCACTGGTCTATAGTGATTTATTAAATGTTGTATGAGCTTGAAATTAATAACATTTAAAGTAATTCTCTATAATGAAAAACAATTATTTTTCTGAACATAAACATAAGATAGCTGTAGTCAGACTCGCTGTATTGCTAATGGAAGTCATCGCTATATCTATCTATAAAAGAGCACTAAGCTGAATAGAGGGGCGATAAATGGATTGCTGAAAGCGAAGTTGATGTTACTTACGATGATCTGGAGACCTCTTTATTGAGTAATAGTGACGCTGTAGTGAACTGTTTTACAATGAATGAAAGCAGCGGAAAGCTGAGTTTCTCGATTAACCGTATCGAAGTAGATCTTGATAGTGATGCAGTCGATTCTAATAAAAATATTTCTTCAATGACGGTGGTAGTAGCACCTGCATATGCTTACATTGAATTAAAGAGTTTTCATCCGACAAAATCATTTTCCGAGCATAATTTTAGTGGTCAACAACAAGATATAATCAAGGCGATTTTCAAAGAGCAGGTCATTGAAGAGGCTATTAATCATGACTTTGCTTATGGATTGGAAACTGAATCTGATACAGAGAAAATGTTGTCAGTCGATATGTATATCGATATAAAAATTGATAATTTATTCAATATCGATGATGGCCAAAAAGCTTGGAAATTCCTTCAAAAAACACATTGATATAATTTTATTTTGCTCGATGGTGGCTTGCTTTATATCAATGAACTAGCCATCTTGAAACAGATGAGGATTGACTGCTTTAATATACAATTGAACTAATATAGCTGAACTGATGCTAACAATATTGATACTTGATGATGGCACTAAGTCTATTTAAAGTGAACAAATGCATACGCCTGCCCATATCTTTTATCACTGTATTTTAATCTAAAATCTGTGCAAATATTGTGGATTAAGGCGCTGAACTACTGTTTAAGTAGTTATCGGCGCTAGATCCTTAAGTAGGTTAAAGATGGAGAGAGATTGCCATTTTTTATCAGCCTAGCGGATTATTATATGCAAATACTGTCTAATTTAGAATCAGCTAAACTATAATTTTCATTGAGAGAAAGATTGAACCCTGTTAAAATTTATCGTTAGATTTGCGTGTAACTATTCTGGTCGCGCCACTATTAGAACTCTCCAAAATATGACTAAATTTATCTTCGTTACCGGTGGTGTTGTATCGTCTCTAGGCAAAGGCATTGCTGCTGCGTCATTGGCTGCTATTCTTGAAGCGCGTGGTTTAAAAGTAACTCTGGTTAAACTTGATCCTTATATCAATGTTGATCCTGGCACGATGAGCCCATTGCAGCATGGCGAGGTATTTGTAACCAATGATGGTGCAGAAACTGACTTAGATTTGGGTCATTATGAGCGCTTTATTGATGCCAAAATGACCAAGGCTAACAATCACACAACCGGCCAAATTTACGAAAATGTTATTCGAAAAGAACGTCGTGGTGAATATTTAGGTAATACGGTACAAGTTATCCCTCACATTACCGATGAAATTCAACGCTGTATTTATGAAGGTGCACGCGATGCGGATGTTGCATTAATTGAAATCGGTGGCACGGTAGGTGATATAGAATCATTGCCTTTCCTTGAAGCTATTCGGCAGATGGGCACCAAACTAGGCCGTGAAAATGCTTTGTTTCTGCATTTGACCTTAGTGCCGTACATTCCATCAGCGGGTGAAATTAAAACTAAACCAACTCAACATTCTGTTAAAGAGTTAAGGACCATTGGTATTCAACCGGATGTATTAGTCTGTCGTATGGATAGACCTTTGCCAGAATCAGAACGCCGCAAAATTTCTATGTTTACCAATGTGCCAGAAAGCGCCGTTATTTCTGCTGTAGATATGGATAGCATTTATAAGATCCCGTTAGAATTACATGCGCAACACTTGGATGACATTGTTGTTAAACAATTACAGTTAGATGCTAAGCCGGTTGATTTAAGTCAGTGGCAGCAAGTGGCTGACAATATTAATAATCCTGAGGGTGAAGTTAATATCGCTATGGTAGGAAAATATATGGATTTGACCGAGGCTTATAAGTCTTTATCAGAATCATTAATTCATGCAGGCATTCACACGCGGACTAAAGTAAGCGTCCATTATGTTGATTCAGATAAGATTGAAAAAGAAGGCCCTGGTGCCATTGCAAATGTAGATGCAATCTTAGTGCCTGGTGGTTTTGGTGAGCGTGGTGTTGAAGGCATGATTTTGACAGCACGATATGCGCGTGAAAATAATATTCCATACTTAGGTATTTGCCTCGGCATGCAAGTAGCCGTCATTGACTATGCCCGAAACAAAGCAGGATTAAAAGGTGCATTTAGTACTGAGTTTGACCTTAATACACCTCACCCAGTAATAGGTTTGATTACTGAGTGGCAAAAAGAGGATGGCAGTGTAGAACAACGTGATCATGATTCTGATTTAGGCGGTACGATGCGTTTAGGTGCCTATCCTTGTTTGTTAGAAGAGGGTAGTTTGGCACAAGCGATCTATGGCGGCAATGAAGTGAGTGAACGTCATCGCCATCGTTATGAATTTAATAATAACTATAAACAAATCTTAGAAGAGGCGGGTTTACGTTTTTCAGGTATGTCTAAAGATAAAAATTTAGTGGAAATGATTGAAATCCCTGATCATCCTTGGTTTATCGCCTGTCAGTCTCATCCAGAGTTCACCTCAACACCACGTCATGGTCATCCTTTGTTTGATGGTTTTATCAATGCCGCTAAAAATAATAAAGCTGGCCACAATAAAGGTGGACAAAAATAATGGATTTATGTGGCAAGCAAGTAGGTGGTCAACAGCCTATATTTTTAATTGCAGGCACATGTGTCATTGAAAGTGAACAGATGACAATGGACGTAGCGGGTCGATTAAAAGAAATAAGTGATGGTCTGGGCATTCATTTTATCTACAAATCATCATTTGATAAAGCCAATCGAACGTCTGTTAATAGTTACCGTGGGCCTGGTATTGAAAAAGGCTTAGCTATTTTAGAAAAAGTGAAAAAAGAATACGGGATCCCTGTGTTAACAGATGTGCACGAATATTCACCATTAGCTGAAGTGGCTAGTGTGGTTGATATCCTACAAACACCGGCTTTTTTATGTCGTCAAACCAGCTTTATTTTAGACGTGTGTAGCCAAGGTTTACCTGTTAATATCAAAAAAGGCCAGTTTCTGGCACCTTGGGATATGCAGCATGTTGCAGAAAAAGCAAAATCAACAGGCAATAATCAAATTATGCTTTGTGATCGCGGCACCTCATTTGGTTATAACACGCTGATTTCAGATATGCGTGGTTTGCCGCTGATGCGTGCCATGGATTGTCCTGTTGTGTTTGATGCGACACATTCTGTGCAGCAACCAGGTGGAATGGGAGGTTCATCAGGCGGTCAACGTGAGTTTGTTCCTGTACTAGCACGTGCAGCTGTTGCTGTAGGTGTAGCTGGCGTATTTATGGAGACTCACCCTGAACCAGAAAAAGCTTTAAGTGATGGTGCTAATTCATGGCCATTAGAGAAGATGGAAGCTTTGCTTGAAACCTTACTGGCGATTGATAGTACGGTTAAAAAAAACGATTTCATTGAAGATTCATTAATTGGTTAGTGGCTAAAGCTAGTGCTATTACACCGCAAGATTAAGTGGTTAATGTGAATGGCCTTAAGCTATTCCTTGGAGAATACATTGAGTAAAATTATTGATATACGTAGCCGTGAGATTTTAGATTCACGTGGCAATCCAACCGTTGAGGCTGATGTGATCCTAGAAAATGGTGTTATCGGCCGAGCGGCCGTGCCATCTGGTGCATCAACAGGTCAACGTGAAGCCGTCGAATTACGTGATGGCGACAAAGCCCGTTATCTAGGCAAAGGCGTGTTAAACGCGGTTGCTGCTGTCAATGGTGAATTGCGTGATGCAATCATTGGTATGGATGCCACTGACCAAAAAGCGATAGATGACAAGTTAATCGCTACTGATGGTACGCCAAATAAAGCGCGCCTAGGTGCGAATGCCTTACTTGCTATCTCAATGGCTTGTGCTCGAGCTGCCGCTAATGATGCTGGTTTACCTTTATACCGTTATCTTGGTGGTGATACAGCGACTACTATGCCAGTGCCAATGATGAATATTATCAATGGGGGGTCACATGCTGATAATAGTGTGGATCTACAAGAGTTTATGATTTTACCTGTTGGCGCGGCCAATATTACAGAAGCGATACGTTATGGCGCTGAAATATTTCATGCATTGAAAGATGTATTAACTGAACGTGGTTTAAATACTGCTGTTGGCGATGAAGGTGGTTTTGCTCCTGACTTAAGCTCTAATGAAGCTGCGATAGAAGTTATTCTTGAAGCGATTGCTAATGCCGGTTATGAAGCAGGCAAAGATATTATGCTGGGCATTGATGCTGCCAGTTCTGAGTTTTATCATGATGGCGAGTATGTTTTAGCCTCTGAGAATCGCAGCTTAAGTTCGGCTGAATTAGTAGATATGTTTGAATCATGGGTCAATAAATATCCCATTATCAGTATTGAAGATGGCATGGATGAAAATGACTGGGATGGTTGGAAGTTATTGACTGATCGCATTGGTGAAAGGGTTCAATTGGTGGGTGATGATTTATTTGTAACCAATACGACTATTTTAGAACAAGGTATCACCAAAGGTGTGGCCAACTCGATTTTGATTAAAGTGAATCAGATTGGCACCTTGAGCGAAACGTTAGCGGCGATTGATATGGCTAAGGGTGCTGGTTACACCGCAGTGATGTCTCATCGTAGTGGTGAAACTGAAGATACCACGATTGCAGATCTTGCTGTTGCGACCAATGTTGGCCAAATCAAAACAGGTTCTTTGTCACGCTCTGATCGGGTGGCTAAATATAATCAATTGATTCGCATTGAAGCTGAATTAGCCGCTACTGCAACGTACCCAGGTATGAAGGCATTCAACTAATATTTCACCTATGAAAGCGGTGATGATATTGTTAATAACGGTATTACTATTATTACAATACCGCCTGTGGTTGAGTCATGATGGTTTACCCGCTGTTTTATATCAACATCGTCAAGTTGAAATTCAGCGACAAAATAATACGGTGCTGGAACAACGAAATAATATGTTAGCAGCTGATGTTTATGATTTAAAAAGTGGTTTGGATGCTTTGGAAGAACGTGCTCGAAATGACTTGGGTATGATTAAATTTGGTGAGACATTTTTCCAAATTATTGAAGAACCTGCCAGTGAATAGTGAGCAGGTGTGGGCCATTGTGCCAGCAGCAGGCATCGGCTCAAGGATGTTGGCCGAGCGACCTAAGCAATATTTACATCTCGATGATAAAACAGTGATTGAACATACCTTACAGCGCTTAGCATCCCATCCTAAAGTGATGGGCATTATTGTTGCTATTGCTGAAGATGATCCTTACTGGCCGCATTTATCACTGCCACTCGACTGTCCTATTTACCCCGTTACAGGAGGAACTGAGCGCGCTGATTCGGTTTTTAATGCCTTGCAGAAATTATCCACACTTAGTCACAAAAATCCTTGGGTATTGGTACATGATGCTGCTCGTCCTTGTCTACGCCATAAGGATGTAGATAAAATGTTGGCAGCGTTAATAGATCATGATGTTGGTGGGATCTTAGGAGTGTCAGTGAATGATACAGTTAAACAAGTGAATACTGAGTATGAAATAACAGCAACAGTCTGTCGACAAGGCTTATGGCGGGCATCTACACCGCAAATGTTTCGTTTACAAGGATTAAAATCAGCATTACAAAATGCAAAACGACAACAATTAAAGGTCACTGATGAAGCTAGTGCTATCGAACTAGCTGGTTTGAAACCGATGATGGTTGAAGGTCACTCTGACAATATTAAAATCACTGTGCCACAAGATTTAGCTTTAGCGAATTTATTTATACAACTTCAACATAGAGAAGCCCTATGAGAATCGGCCATGGATACGATGTTCATAAATTTGCAGAAAATAGGCCGTTAATTATCGGCGGTGAAACTATTCCTCATAGTCATGGCTTAGAAGCTCACTCCGATGGCGATGTTTTGATTCATGCTATTTGTGATGCCTTATTAGGTGCTGCTGGTTTATGGGATATTGGTCACCACTTTCCTGATACAGAGGCCCGTTTTAAAAACATTGATAGCCGTGAACTATTACGGCAAGTGGTCGTTGACTTAGCTGAGCGTGGTTGGCAAGTGAGTAATATAGATAGTACCGTTGTGGCCCAAGCGCCTAAATTAGCGCCATTTATCCCAGCGATGCGAAATACTTTAGCAATAGATTTAGCCATAGAGCCTGATGCGGTAAATGTTAAAGCAACCACCACTGAAAAACTGGGCTTTGCTGGCAGACAAGAGGGCATTGCTGCTCATGCTGTTGTTCTGATCACTAAAAAAGTTGGCATGTGAAAAACTTCGACTTCAGTGTTTTACCACATATTAATCCGACTGCAATTTTGTGTTCAGCAGTGATTCGTCGCCAGCGTGAATTTTTCCAAGTGGATGAAAAATTGCCCTTTAAGCCTGATGGAAGTGGCGGTCATGTTTGGTTAAAAATTCAAAAGCGTGGCATTAATACTGATTGGCTAGCGGGTGAACTTGCAAAATTTGCTGGTGTACACCCAGTGGCTATTGGTTTTGCAGGTCTTAAAGATCGCCATGCTGTTACCAGACAGTGGTTCAGCATTAATTTAGAAGGTTTTGAAGAACCAGAGTGGCCTCAATTTGAAACTGAAGATATTCAGATCCTTGAAAAAACTCGCCATGGTAAAAAATTAAAACGGGGTGTGCTCACGGGTAACACTTTCAAATTACGATTAACCGATCTGCGAGGTGATAAAGCGCAGTGGGAATCATCGCTTAAATCAATCCAACAACAAGGTGTGCCAAATTATTTTGCCGAACAACGTTTTGGCCATCAAGCTGGCAATCTATATCGTGTTGATGATTGGTTCACTAGCGGTAAAGCACCACGGAAACGTATTCAAAAAAGTATTTATTTATCTGCCGCTCGCTCATGGTTATTTAATCTGGTATTAGCAGAACGAATTAATTTGGGTCAATGGCAACAAGCACTGTTAGGTGATGTGATGTTGCTGGCAGGTACTAAAGCCAGTTTATTTGTTGCTG
Source organism: Gammaproteobacteria bacterium (assembly GCA_034110895.1). Lineage (GTDB taxonomy): Bacteria > Pseudomonadota > Gammaproteobacteria > Nitrosococcales > Methylophagaceae. Next base: position 15,275 of record JAWUYH010000026.1, read on the forward strand.
ATGATATTGATCACGCTCTGCAAACACGGTTGGCCACTATGGATATTCATCCGACAGGCCCTCTATGGGGACGAGGTCATCCGCTAGTGCATGCAGATAGTTTAGCTTTGGAGCAAGCAGTGTTGTCAGACTGGGAAAATTGGCAGCAAGGCTTGGAAAAAGCGGGTATGAGCCAAGAGCGACGAGCTTTGCGTTTATATCCAGCTGATTTTAGTTGGCAGTTTGGGGCTGAGAATGATTTAGAATTAGAGTTTTTTCTACCTGCTGGATGTTATGCTACGGCGGTAATGCGTGAGTTAGCAGTGATTAGCGATGCACAACATCAGAACTTTGACGTTAATGAAACAATCCCACATAATACACCTACATTATTATAAGGTTATTTATCATGTTGATATTTAAACAGTTGTTATGTTTATTGTGTTTATTGCCTAGCCTATTATTTGCCCAGACATGGCAGGCACAAAGTACAAATACACAATTATCAGTACTGGAATTATTTACTTCTGAAGGTTGTGGTTTATGTCCTGCAGCTGACCGATGGGTGGCAACACTGCCACAGCAAGGAGTAACAGATGAACAGCTGATTATTTTGGGTTTTCACATTGATTATTTGAATGATATAAAAGGCTGGGTTGATCGTTTTGCTAGCCCTATATTCTCAGATAGACAACGTCAATTGGCTCGACTTAACCTATTTCAATCGATTTATACACCTGAATTTGTGATCAGTGGCGAAGTTATTCATAACTGGAAAAAGTATACCAAAGAGATTGTTAAAGCGGTCAATGGTTTTGCACCCGAAGCATCGATTAGTTTAAATGTTATAAAAGAGGCTGATCAACTGCTTGTAGACACTGCAATAAAAGTGGAGGGTAATGAAAACCGTCAATATTCAGTCTTATATTTTGCTGTAACCGAAGATGACATCATCAGTAAAGTGACCGGTGGTGATAATGCAGGTGCAACCTTTCATCATCAGCACCTTGTCAGACAGTGGTTAGGCCCCTTTGAATTGGATAGTAAGGGGGAGACGAATATGTCGACAGAAATTATAATAAATGAACAGTGGAACCAAAATAAACTTAAAATAGTGGCACTAGTACAAAATCTAAACGATGGTTTTGTTTTACAAGGTTTATCACTACCGTTATCTGATAAAGAATAAATAAAAGTATAAAAATAAAGATGGAATATTTACCGTTATTTGTCGATCTCAAGGATCGAAAATGTATTGTTATTGGCGGGGGGGAAATTGCCGCACGTAAAGCAAGATTTTTAAGAAAAGGCAACGCAGCGGTCTCTATTGTTGCTCCTCAAATATCAGCATCGACCCAAACATTAATTGATGCAGGTGAAGTGACTTGGCTAAACACAGTATTTAATGCTGAACTGTTATCAGATCAGTTATTGGTTATTGCTGCAACGGATAAGGAAGCGGTAAATCGAGAGGTTTATCATCATGCAAAAGCCAAAAAAATTCTAGTTAATGTGGCTGATTGTCCTGAACTATGTGATTTTATCTTGCCGTCTATTCTTGATCGTTCTCCTCTCGTTGTTGCTATATCGAGTGGCGGCCAATCGCCTATTTTGGCTCGACAATTACGCGCGCGATTAGAAACCTTAATTCCACCTAGTTATAGTCGATTAGCAACACTTGTAGGGCGATACCGTGATACGGTTAAAAATAAACTATCCACATTAGCAATGCGACGCCGTTTTTGGGAAACAGTATTACAAGGAAAGGTGGCGGCTCATGTATTAGCGGGACGAGAGCAACTGGGCGAGCAGACATTAAATGAGCTGCTTGAAAATACCCGTAATATTGACTTACAGTTAGGTGAAGTCTATCTAGTAGGTGCCGGCCCCGGCGATCCTGAATTACTCACTTTTAAAGCTTTACGTCTAATGCAACAAGCTGATGTAGTATTTTACGATCGGCTAGTGAGTAAGGAAGTATTAGATTTAGTTCGGCGTGAGGCTGAACAGATTTATGTGGGTAAACGGCGTGCATGGCATGCTGTTCGCCAAGATGCCATTAATGATTTATTATTAAAACATGCAAAACAAGGTAAACGTGTACTTCGCTTGAAAGGTGGTGATCCCTTTATCTTTGGCCGAGGTGGTGAAGAAATTGCCACCCTTGCCGCAGAGAATATTCCTTTTCAAGTGGTCCCGGGCATTACGGCTGCGTCTGGTTGTGCATCATATGCCGGTATACCGCTCACTCATCGTGATTATTCACAAAGTTGCACTTTTGTAACAGGGCAATTGAAACAGGGTGAATTAGATTTGAATTGGACTGCTTTAGTGCAACCAAGCCAAACTGTTGTGGTGTACATGGGCTTGGCAGGCTTAGCCACTTTGAGTCAACAGCTATTGCAACATGGTATGCCTGCAGATACCCCTGCGGCTCTAATACAGCAGGGTACAACAGATAATCAAAAAGTGTGGATTAGTAATATTACAGATTTACCTGCGGTTGCTGAGCGAGAACAGCCTACCGCACCAACGCTTGTCATTATTGGTCATGTTGTGACCTTACATAAAAGTCTAGCCTGGTTTTAATGGTTGTATAGAACCCGTTATGGCGGTTCTCTACAACCAATTTTTCGTTTTTTACTGTAAGGTATTTGATGTAAGTAACTGAAACATAAAGCTAAGTATTTTTGGCATCAAACCTGCTAATAAGTAGTTTCTATAAAAAGATAAAGAGAGTAATGTAAATTATGTACAGACCATCTAAACGCAACGTCTTATCTGTGATGCTTGCATCAGCGATGATGACAGGCGCCGCTTTTGCTTCTGAAGACAGTGTTGAATTAAGTGATATGCAAGTTATTAGCATTACACCATTACATGGTGTGGGTTTACCTGCGGATATGATTGCTGGTAATGTGCAATCAGCGACATCCGAAGATGTAGAACGGGTTCAGGCACTTGATTTATCTGACTTTATGAATAAAACACTGGGTAGTGTCAGTATTAATTCAGCTCAAAATAACCCCTTTCAGCCTGATATAAGATTCCGTGGTTTCACTGCTTCACCTCTGGTAGGTAATTCTCAGGGGATCTCGGTGTATGTCGATGGTGTTCGTGTTAACGAGCCGTTTGGTGATGCAGTTAACTTTGAACTGATTCCTGAATCAGCCATCGCTAGCATGAATTTAATGCCTGGTTCTAATCCGCTGTTTGGTTTAAACACATTGGGCGGTGCTTTATCGATTCAAACTAAAAATGGTTTTACACATGAAGGTCATAATTTAGAAGCATATACGGGTTCTTTTGGTCGAGATTCTATGACGCTTTCAACGGGGGGTAACGAGGGTAATTTTGGTTATTTCGCTACTGGCTCAACGACCAAAGAAGATGGCTGGCGTGATTTTTCGCCGTCTACCGTAGAGCAATTCTTCACTAATTTAAGCTATAGAAATGAAAATTCGTCATTAGATTTTGGGATAACGCTTGTTGATAGTGACCTAAATGGAAATGGTGCCTCACCGGTAGAATTGGTTGATATAGACCGAAGTGCGGTATTCACTCATCCTGATAATACACAAAACGAACTGCGTATGTTCACTCTTAATGGTTCACATTGGCTTAACGATGATGTGATGTTATCTGCAAACACATACTACCGCAGTAGTGATCGTACTACTTTTAACGGCGATGGTTCAGAGTTGGGTGTTAATGCTGGTGGGTTTGTTGATGAAGATGACGACCCTGTTGCTGATCTTCCAAGTGCAGCAGGATTGGGTTTTGCTGATGGCGACTTTGTTGCTTTGAATAATACCAGTGAAACTGAGCAAGAAAGTTATGGTTTTGGTTTGCAATCGACTTTCTTGCAGGATTTATTTGGTAAACAAAATCAGTTGATAGTTGGAGCAACATTCGATAGTTCTAATGTCAAACATACTTCTCAGGCTGAAGTTGCTCAATTTACAGCAAGCCGAGGTACAATTGGAACAGGTGCGCTAATTCCTGAAACTATTGTTGATGGTAATGTTAATACTAAAACAGTGAGTCTGTTTTTTACCGATACAATTTCGTTGACAGATGATCTCGCTCTTACCTTAGGTGGTCGCTATAACCGCATTGCAGTTGGTATCGCAGGTAGCAGTAAAGGTGGAACTCAAGATCTAAATGAGGCGGCTGAAACACATGTATTTCAACGCTTTAATCCTTCAGTCGGTTTAACCTATGCTATTGAAGACAATTTAAGCGTTTATGGTAGCTATAGTGAGTCAAATCGTGCACCAACAGCCTCTGAATTAACATGTTCTGAACCAACATCCCCCTGTGCTTATCCAAATGCATTTTTAGCTGATCCACCATTGGATGATGTTGTAGCTAAAACAGTTGAAGCAGGTTTACGAGGTCAGCAAGCTAATTTCAACTGGAATGCTGGTGTGTATTACACAGAATTAGAAGATGATTTGTTTTTCTTTCAAGAAGATGAAGATGCTACAGGTAATCCAGATCCACGGTTTGTGCTAGGTAACTTTGACAATATTGATAAAACAGCACGAGCTGGTATTGAACTTGGCTTAAATGGCCAGCAAGATAAACTGCAATGGTTTGCAAATTATGGTTATGTAAGAGCTACTTATGAAGACTCTTTTGCTTATTCACGAGGTGGTGATACCTTAAATGTGAATAAGGGAAATAGTCTACCTAGTGTACCTGAACATAATGTGAAAATAGGGTCTGATTATGCCTTCAACAAGAAGTTTTCCCTTGGTGCAACAGCTTCTTATCACTCTAGCCAGTATTTACGAGGTGATGAAGCTAATGTTGATGATAAATTGAGTGGTTATGGTGTGGTCAATCTACACAGTCGTTACAGAGTCAATAAACATGTCGAGTTCTTTGCTAAAGTTGATAATTTGTTTGACAATGAATTTGAGAGTTTCGGACTTTATGGCGAACCTGATGAAGCACCTGGCCTAGATACGCTAAGTAATGAACGTTTTGTGGGTGTTGGTGCTCCTCGTGCTGGCTGGATTGGCATCAATATTTCACTGTAATTATTAAATTCTGAAAATCATGCCAGTTCATAGCGTTATGCCATGAACTGGCACTTTATGTCTACTATGCCTGGATAGAGTGGGATATAGTGTAGGCGGTATTTATATTTTCTTAGGAGTAGTAAAAATGAAAAAAAGAATAATTCTTTCTGTCTTGTTAATGGCGGTAACGAGTGTGGCGTTGGCAGAAGCTGATCCGCATCAATTTGAAAAATGTATGGCTGCTTCTTTAGATGAACGTCCTGGTGACATTATTAAAGTAGAGTTTAAAAATGAACAAGGCGCTCATATGTATGAGTTTGATATTCGTGGCACTGACGGTTCAGATTGGGATGTAGAATGTAATGCACATCGTGGTTTAGTATCTGAAGTCGAACAAGAAGTGGATAATGTGAACCATCCCTTGTTTAAAGCGAAAGCCAAAGTCAGCGAAGCAGATGCACGTAATACCGCATTAGCCATTTACCCAGGTGAAGTCACTGAAGTTGAATATGAAATCGAATCTAATGGTGCAGCTACTTATGAATTTGATATTGATACCATGATTGATGGTCAACAAATGAAAGTGGAAGTAGATGCTGCATCGGGTGAAATTGTTGAAGCTAACCGTGAACTTTGGCAAATTGGTTTAGAATAAATAATAAGGTTTTCATAGGCTTATTAACCGTGACGCTAGCAATAGCATCACGGTTTTTTTTGAGCTGAATATCATGCTTAGACAGTTCGATAACAAGGCAGTGTTACTAATTGAAAGGTGCTAAACAAAGCGCATCGACAAATCAATAGCTCGAATATCTTTGGTTAGTGCACCAATAGAGATACGGTCAACACCTGTCAGGGCAATCGCTCTAACATTGTCCAGCAGAATACCGCCTGAAGCTTCGAGTAGTGCTCTGCCCATGTTTAGCTGTACTGCTTTTGTTAACGCCGGAATAGCAAAGTTATCCAGCAGAATAATATCAGCTTGTCCGGCTAAAGCCTGCTCTAGTTCAGCAAAATTTTCGACTTCAACTTCAATGGCAATACCGGGATGTAAATGACGGGCTTGATCAATTGCAGCGATAATTGTACCGGCTGCATTGATATGGTTTTCTTTGATTAGAATACCATCGTATAAACCGATGCGGTGATTATATGCACCGCCGCAGCGAACAGCATATTTTTGAGCTAATCGTAAACCGGGAATTGTTTTACGTGTATCTAATATCTGAACATCTATGCCGATTACCTGATCTGCATATTGCCTCGCTAAGGTGGCGCTAGCGGAAAGAGTCTGTATGAAATTCATTGCCGTACGTTCACCTGACAGCAAGGTTTTGGCTGGGCCTTGCAAGCTGCAAATAATATCATTTTTTTGCATTTGGTCACCATCTTGAAAATACCAGTTAATGATAATGTTAGGATCGACTTGATGGAATACTTGTTCCAGCCATGATTGACCGCATAAGGTGGCATTTTCACGGGTAATGATGGTTGCTTCAGCTAATATATTGATCGAGATCAAGTCAGCCGTTAAATCCTGTTGACCTACATCCTCTAGCAATGCTAACTTGACTTGAGCAGCGATAAGTTCATCAGGTATATTGTTTTCGATTGTCATAGGCAAGCATTCTTCAAATAAATATCAATGGTCATAAGGGTAACGGGTGAGGGCACAATTTTCTATCTTTTTAGGCTATTTTCTAAATAGTGCACGTGATTTAGCTTCTATTATTGCAGTCATCACCTTCTTCCAATTAATTGTTTTACAGCAACCTATCCCTAACGCAGGTGAGATTTTGGGCGGTGTTTTATTAGTGATGTTGGGCCTGACCTTTTTCATTCGAGGTTTAGAAATGGGCCTATTTCCTATTGGCGAAACGATGGCGTACGCTTTTGCGCGTAAAGGCAGTGTATTTTGGTTGCTATTATTTGCCTTTTGTTTGGGCTTTGGTACTACTGTTGCAGAACCTGCATTAATTGCTGTTGCTCAAGAAGCAGCAAGTGTTGCTGCAGTAGGCGGTGTTATTGCCCAAACCGATGCGGCGATGAATAGTTATGCTAATGGATTACGTTATACCGTGGCTATTTCGGTAGGTTTTGCCATTTTAGTGGGTGTCTTGCGTATTTTAAAAGGTTGGCCCATACACTATTTGATTGTTAGCGGTTATATAGCAGTGGTGTTAATGACCACTATTGCACCTGAGGAAATTATCGGTATCGCCTATGACTCCGGCGGTGTCACTACTTCAACAATTACTGTGCCCTTAGTAACGGCATTAGGTGTGGGCTTGGCCTCAAGTATCAAAGGGCGTAATCCTATGGTGGATGGCTTTGGCTTGATTGCTTTTGCCTCCTTAACGCCGATGATTTTTGTGATGGCTTATGGCATGACGTTTTAATGGAATTTTTAGTCGCACTTGCTTATGGTTTTGTGGCCACATTGAAAGATGTATTGCCGATTGCCATCGTTATTTTTGGTTTCCAATTATTGGTGATTAGAAAATCTATTCCTCATCTTAAAAAAGTATTATTTGGCTTTTTGTATGTGTTGATTGGCTTAGTGTTATTTTTGCAAGGTTTAGAGCAAGCCTTGTTTCCACTGGGTAAATTAATGGCAGCGCAGCTCACGGATCCGGCTTTCATTTATAAAGGCTTAGCGGCCATTCCAGACGTTATAAGATGGCAAGATTATATGTGGGTCTATATTTTTGCCGCAGCCATAGGTTTTTCAACTACCATCGCCGAGCCTTCACTTTATGCGGTGGCTATTAAAGCGGAAGAAGTATCGGGGGGAGCTATTTCTGTTTGGGGCTTACGTATTGCAGTGGCGATTGGGGTAGCGATAGGGATTTCTCTTGGCACTTTTCGTATTATTACCGGTACACCCCTACATTATTATATTATGGCTGGATATGTTGTTGTTATTATTCAAACATTTTATGCGCCTAAATTGATTATCGCCCTGGCCTATGATTCTGGTGGTGTGACAACGTCTACTGTTACCGTGCCATTAGTGGCGGCTCTTGGCCTGGGATTGGCATCAACTATACCTGGGCGAAGTCCATTACTAGATGGTTTTGGCTTGATTGCATTTGCCAGCCTATTTCCAATTATAAGTGTAATGGCTTACGCACAACTATCAGAGTGGCGTGAAAAAGGACAAAAACAAAAAGTCACTAAGGAGCACGACTAATGCATTTCAAATTAATTATATGTTTTGTTGAAGGTAATAAAACTGATGCGGTGATGGAAGCAGCCCGAGATGCGGGCGCAACAGGTTCGACTATTATTAATAACGCACGCGGTGAAGGGCTTAAACAAAATAAAACATTTTTTGGTTTAAGTCTTGAAACCCAGCGTGATGTCATTTTATTTTTAGTCGAAGAGCACCTAAGTCGGCAGATATTAGAAACGATAGAGCGATCTGGTGAGTTTGATAATAAGCCAGGAACCGGTATCGCGATTCAGATAGATGTGGAAGATGCGGTTGGTGTATCACACCAGATCCAGACATTACAAAAAATGGTAGAGGAGACGATTTAAAATGGCTCCAAAAGAAATTGTACGCGTCCGGGATGTGATGCGTCATAACATCGATATTATCAGCGGAATGACAACTATTACAGATGCGCTGTCACAGATGAAACATCTTAAAAACAAGATGCTGATAGTAGATAAACGACATGATGATGATGAATATGGTGTTGTGTTGATTTCAGATATCGCTCAACATGTATTGTCACAAAATAAATCACCTGATCGGGTCAATCTGTATGAAATTATGACGAAACCAATTATATCGGTTAATGCGGCGATGAATATTCGCTATTGTGCTCGTTTATTAGAACGATTGAAATTATCTAGAGCACCCGTCATCGAAAATGGTAAATTGATTGGCGTAGTCAGCTTAACGAGAATGGTATTACATGGTATTAGAAAGTAATTCACAACTAAGCTCATATAATGGCTTGCTTACAGGGATCCCATATCGGTCGTCACCTAATCAAGATCTCCGCCCAAGCAGTGATGATATTAGCAGTATTGTAATTCACAATATTAGCCTGCCACCGGGTGAGTTTGGTGGTGGCTGGATTGATGATTTGTTTCTAAATAGATTAAATCCATCAGCTCATCCTTACTTTAAAAAAATTGCCGATCTACGGGTTTCTGCGCATTTGTTAATTAGGCGTGATGGCGAAATTATTCAATATGTACCTTTTCATCATCGCGCTTGGCATGCTGGCGTGTCTTGTTGGGAAGGGAGAGAGTCTTGTAATGATTATACGATTGGCGTTGAGCTCGAAGGCTGTGACCAACAAAACTTTGAGCAACATCAATATTTGGCTTTAGTTGAAGTTATTCAATGTTTAAGTCGGACTTATCCAAAACTAAGCCCTAAAACGATTATCGGTCATCAGCATATTGCGCCTGATAGAAAAACAGACCCTGGCCCCTTTTTCGATTGGCAGCATTTGTCTGCTATGTTGAGTTAAGTCGATCAGGCTGGATTAGATTATATTTAAATTTGTCATCGTATTACGTAGCTACAAAGTCTAAATAAATAATCTCTCAGTTTGACATTCTTTTATAATCCTTTTGCATAACTTAAAAATATTTGCTCATTATCGCCTTTAGTTAAGGGTGTTTTTGGGTAGACAAGGCGTTCAATATCCATTGTGGCCACATTAAGTTAGTGGATTCTAATGTAGCTGCTGTTACTGGCTAAATAGCGCCTGTCAATAATTAGCTTTATCGTTATTGATAAAAACTTCTCGATATCATCCTTGTATCAATGCCTTTTATCCTGCTACTCTTCTTTACAAAATAATTAAGAAGTTGCCATCATGACAAATGAATATAATGCTGCGGCGATTGAGGTTTTAACCGGCTTAGAGCCTGTTCAAAAACGACCGGGCATGTATACCGACACCACGCGGCCTAGCCATTTAGCACAAGAAGTTATTGATAATAGTATCGATGAGGCTGTCGCAGGTCATGCGCGTCAGGTGCAAATTATCTTACATGGAGACAATTCTTTAGAAGTGATTGATGATGGCCGTGGCATGCCAGTAGATATTCATCCTGAAGAAGGTGTTCCCGGTGTTGAAGTTATTCTGACGCGTTTACATGCTGGTGGAAAGTTTTCCAATAAAAACTACCAATTTTCCGGTGGCTTACATGGTGTCGGTATTTCAGTTGTTAATGCCTTGTCATCTCGGCTTGAAGTAAAAATTCGTCGTGATGGGACTGAATATGCCATTGCTTTTGAACATGGACTTAAAGTTGAAGATTTAGCTGAAATCGCTACGGTTGGTAAACGCAATACTGGCACAACAGTACGTTTTTGGCCGGATGTCTCTTATTTTGATTTCCCTAATTTTTTAGTCTCTCGTTTACGCCATGTTTTGCGAGCCAAAGCCGTGTTATGTCCAGGTTTAGTGGTTATGTTTACCGACTTATCTGGCGAAGAGAAAAAAGAAGACCGCTGGTGTTATGAAGATGGCTTAAATAGTTATCTATCGACGATGATGACGGATCAGCCCTGCGTACCTGCAAACCCTTTTGTTGGCCATATTGTCGGTGAAGAAGAAGAAGTTGATTGGGCGCTAATGTGGCAGCAAGAACAAGGCGATGAGCTGGCTGAAAGCTACGTTAACCTGATTCCAACAGCGCAAGGGGGAACCCATGTCAATGGCTTACGAACAGGTTTATTAGAAGCGTTGCGTGAGTTTTGTGAGTTTCGTAGTTTATTGCCACGAGGAGTCAAACTTTCTCCTGAAGATGTCTGGGGACAATGTTGTTATGTGTTATCAGTCAAAATGCAAGATCCGCAGTTTTCAGGTCAAACTAAAGAACGACTGTCATCACGACAATGTGCTGGCTTTGTTTCTGGCGCTGTAAAAGATGCCTTTAGCCTATGGTTAAATCATCATACAGATGATGGTGAGAAAATTGCCGAGTTAGCAATAAGTAGTGCTCAGTCACGTTTGAAACAAGCTAAAAAAGTGATTCGTAAGCGTGTACAAGCAGGGCCAACATTACCGGGTAAATTATCTGATTGTTCATCACAAGATGTCACGCGGACAGAATTATTTTTAGTAGAAGGTGACTCAGCAGGCGGGAGTGCAAAGCAAGGCCGTGAGCGTGAATTTCAAGCTATCATGCCATTACGAGGTAAAATCTTAAATACATGGGAGGTTGAATCAGGGCAAGTTTTAGCCTCGCAAGAAGTACATGATATTGCGGTAGCAGTTGGTGTTGATCCCGGCTCAGAAGATCTATCAGGATTACGTTATGGCAAAGTATGTATTTTAGCGGATGCTGACTCTGATGGTGCCCACATAGCCACCTTATTATGTGCCTTATTTGTCCAGCATTTCCGTCCCTTAGTGGAAGCAGGTCATATTTGTGTGGCCATGCCGCCGCTTTACCGAATTGATGTCGGTAAACAGGTGTTTTATGCCTTAGATAATGAAGAACAACAAATTATTCTAAATAAGATTGAAAAAGAAAAGATAAAAGGTAAAGTGAGTATTCAGCGTTTCAAGGGGTTAGGCGAGATGAACCCATTACAATTGCGTGAAACAACTATGGCCGCTGATACCAGAAGATTAATAAGACTGACTATTGAAGATGGTGATGACACCATGCAGCTAATGGATAAATTGTTAGCCAAAAAACGTGCGCCCGATCGAAAAATTTGGTTGGAACAACAAGGTGACTTAGCGACCGTATGAATATGAAAAAGAGACCTTTATCATGACATCATTAATCGATGATTTAGAACAACTTCCGGTACGTGATTTTACCGAAAAGGCATACCTAGATTATTCCATGTACGTTATATTGGATCGTGCTTTACCACATGTAGGTGATGGATTGAAACCTGTTCAACGTCGCATTATTTATGCAATGTCAGAACTAGGCTTAAGCTCCACGTCGAAACATAAAAAATCAGCACGTACAGTGGGTGATGTTTTGGGTAAATATCATCCCCATGGTGACTCGGCATGTTATGAAGCGATGGTATTAATGGCTCAACCATTCTCTTATCGCCATCCCTTAGTTGATGGGCAAGGGAATTGGGGATCGATGGATGATCCCAAATCGTTTGCTGCAATGCGTTATACCGAGTCAAAACTGACGGCTTATGCCCAGACTTTATTAAGTGAATTAGGACAAGGTACAGTCGAATGGCAGCCTAATTTTGATGGCACAATGAATGAACCGACATTATTGCCAGCACGTCTGCCTAATATTTTAATGAATGGTGGTAGTGGAATTGCCGTGGGAATGGCAACCGATATTCCACCGCATAATTTGCGAGAAGTTGTTAATGCTTGTTTGAGGTTATTGAAAAAACCCAAGGCAAAACTCGAGGAATTATTAGAAGATATTCAAGGTCCTGATTTCCCCACCGGTGGCGAGATTATTTCATCACCTGAAGAGTTAATGAAAATATATGCCACGGGTCGAGGTAGTGTTAGACAACGTGGCTGTTATGTGAAAGAAGACGGTAATATTATTATTAATGCCCTACCTTATCAGGTATCAGGTGCTAAATTGATTGAGCAAATTGCAGCTCAGATGAATAATAAAAAGCTACCGATGGTGGCTGATTTACGCGATGAATCTGATCATGAAAACCCAGTCAGACTAATGATTGTGCCACGCTCAAATCGTGTCGATGTTGAAGGTCTGATGTTACACTTATTTGCCACTACGGATCTTGAGCGTAGCCATCGTGTCAATATGAACATGATTGGTTTAGATGGGCGGCCACAAGTTAAAAATTTACTTGATATGCTGCTGGAGTGGCTCACCTATCGAACCGAAACAGTACGTCGTCGTCTGCAATATCGTTTAGATAAAATCATTGATCGTTTACATGTTTTAGAAGGTTTATTAACGGCCTATCTGAACATTGATGAAGTGATTGCCATTATTCGTGGCGAAGATGAGCCAAAGCCGGTGTTGATGGAACGTTTTGCCATCAGTGATCGCCAAGCAGAAGCTATTTTGGAATTAAAATTACGCCATTTAGCTAAGTTAGAAGAAATGAAAATCCGCGGTGAGATAGAGGCACTTAGCAAAGAACAGACCTCATTAGAGGTATTGTTAGGTTCAGAAACCAAATTAAAAAACTTAATTCGTAAAGAATTGACGGCTGACGCTGATAAGTATGGTGATAATCGACGTTCTCAAATTGTACAACGCAGTCTTGCCAAAGCACTGAGTGAAACAGAATTAATGCCAACAGAGCCTTTAACTATCGTATTATCTGAAAGTGGCTGGGTACGAGCTGCAAAAGGCCATGATGTTGATCCTGAAACACTTAATTTCCGTACTGGTGACCGTTATATGTCGTCGGTCAAAGTGCGTAGTAATCAACAAATAATATTTTTGGATTCGACAGGGCGCAGTTATTCGGTTCTCGCCCATGCATTACCTTCTGCACGTGGCCAAGGTGAGCCCTTAAGTGGCCGATTCCAAACTCCCGCTGAAGCGCGATTTGTCACCGTGTTAGCTGGCAAATCAGATGCCACGATATTATTGTCTAATACCGCTGGTTATGGTTTTGTAACAACCGTAGATAATTTATTAGCTAAAAATAAGGCGGGTAAGGCTTTATTTAACTTGCCTGAAGGTGCAGAAGTATTGCCTGTACTGTGGGTGGATAATGTCGATACTGACAGTCTTGCCGTTACTACTGGCGATGGTCGTTTATTGGTGTTTGCAGCCAGTGAAATGCCTTTAATGAGCAAAGGAAAAGGTGTACGTTTAATTAATATTCCACAAGCAAGATTTACTGCTAAACAAGAATATATGTACTCCGTTACCGCCATTCCTAAAGGACGTAGTTTAACCTTGCATGCTGGCAAACGTCATTTGACATTAAAACCCACAGATTTAAAGCATTATAGTGGTGAGCGTGGTAAGCGTGGCAGTAAATTACCACGTGGTTTGCAAAAAGTGACTGATGCGGAATTAGCTAAATAAACTAGGCAATATATCCTTATGCAGGAAAAAGTATCAGATCATCACTCCGTTGCTGCTGTGATGTTAAAACAAACAAGCAGTCATCCTTGGGGAGAAGATATTTGGACCTTAGCAGGGGTGGTGCCAGGTTTATCACCGACTGAGCTATCACAACTGGAAGCTCAAGGCGAGGTCCATTTATGGCCCGATCTAACGCTGACATTATTTGTTTTACATGGCGACTCTTATTACCACAATTTAATGTCAGAACAACCTAAAATATATCTAGTGTGTAATCATAATGAAAATGATTCTACTGTGCCTAAACCATTATTAATGACGGTAGATTATGATGAAGCAGCCTCCTACATGGAGACCTCAGAGTTAGTATTCAGTGCCAATCTGCCAGCAGAATTGTGTCTGTGGTTAGAACGTTTTGTTTTAACCCATTATCAACCACAAGAGCCTAAAAAACGTCGTCGTAAAAAATGGCATGATGGGATCGCTAAACTATGACACAAAAGCTTGAAAATGAGGAGAACCTATTTTCGCGTTGGTCTCGACGTAAATTAGATAAACAAGCCAACAATCAGCCTGAGGAAGTCTCAATCAAGGTCGAAAACTCATCTGCGATTGAAGTTGAAGCCGAAGTTGAAGCCGAAGTTGAAGAAGAGCCGCCTCCAGCTATTTGGTTACAAGATGACGCCGATCCTGATCTTAAAAAAGCGGCATTATCGGACTTATTTCATCAACCTGAGTTCAATATTGTTGATAGAATGAATGAGTATGATGAGGACTTCACTCAGTTTGCCAGCTTGGGCAATATTGTCACTAGCCAAATGAAACACATGTTTAAACTAGCTGAACAAAAAACGAGATCCGTTGAACAGACTGCAACACTAGATTTGGATAATATCGCTGACCCTGAAACTGTATCTTTGGATGAGCAGACGAATCAGGTGAAGCCACAAGATAATAATAACGAGGAGAATAATATTGCATAATTCTGTGCAACTTGCAGGTGATATGGATATTATGCCTGTCGATTTGGTGGAATTTAATTCCACAGGACGACTATTGGTGGTGGGAACAGAGCAACAAGTTTCAACTATTTCAGAACACCTTAATCTGACGGATTTAGATTTAATTACCAGTAATGAAATACCGACTAAAATTGAAGGCTGGTTAGGCAAGTTTACTGTAGAAGTAGATGCAAAGACTATCTCGGTAGATTTAGTATTAGATTTGTATGAACAACCGATATTAACCACCAAGGTGCTACCTTTGGGCTATTTTGCGCCGGCTAATGATCGTCAAGCTTTAGCCGAAGCGTTACAACAATTACCTGAATTGATCGGTACATTTGATAAGCCACGTTATTTTAACTATAAATCATCTATTTGTGCCCATTCAAGGCGTCAACTCTCAGGGTGTTCTCAATGTATTGATGCCTGTCCTGCTGTTGCAATCATCAGTACCGGCGACACTGTTTCGGTTAATCCATCGTTATGTCACGGTTGTGGAAGTTGTACGACGGTCTGTCCATCTGGTGCAATGACTTATGCTCTGCCAACACTTGATCTGAGTATTAATCGTTTAAGAGTTATGCTGCAAACTTATTTTGGGTTAGAGACTGATGCCTCGTCAGATTTACCGCAGATTTTAATTCATGATCTTAGTAATGCCGTGATTCAAATTGATGCGATGGCAGAACAGTTACCTGCCCATATTATTGCCTTTTCAATTGAAGAGATTGGTGGTTTAGGTATGCCTTTTTGGTTAAGTGCATTGGCCTTAGGGGCTGGTGGAATAACCGTTTGGGATGCAGGAAGTCATAGCGACCATGATTGGTTGGAATTACAGCAAGAAATTATCAAAACCAATCAAATGTTAGTCGGAATAGGCTATCAAGATGATGTCATAAATTGGTGTGGTGACTATAATTTTAAATCCTTAAAAACACAATTATTATCAGCAAACAAGATGCCTGTAATTGAGCGAGCTAAGTTTGCTGGCGTTGATGATAAACGTCGGATGATCAGTCTGGCCTTAGATTATTTACATAAACAGGCTCCCCAAGCAGTTGAGGTTTTAGCCTTAGAAAATAATGCTGCATTTGGTGAATTGAAAATTGATACCAAGGCTTGCACCTTATGCCATTCATGTGTCTCGGTCTGTCCTGTCGGCGCAGTATTGGATGGTAACGATAAACCACAACTAAACTTTATTGAAGATCTTTGTGTGCAATGTGGTCTCTGTGAAACGGCTTGTCCTGAAGATGCCATTACACTTATCCCGCAATATCTATTTAATCGTGAACAGGCTCGTAAGGTTAGACTATTACATGAGGAGCCAATATTTAATTGCATCAGATGTAATAAAGGTTTTGCTACCAAAAAAATGATTGATACGATGACGGAAAAATTAAAAGGTCATCACATGTTTCAAGGTCCGGCATTAGAGCGCTTGAAAATGTGTGAAGATTGTCGTGTAAAAGCAATGTATGAAGATGAAAGGAGCGTCGTTTAATGGACGATGAAAATATACTTTGGCGCGCTCAAACTTATGCCTTATTAGCCAGACTTCTAGCTGCAGCCCCAGATAAAGAACTGCTCGATAATTTGGTTTCTATTGATGTTGTTGAACCAGAAAGTCCAATGGGGAAACAATGGCTTAAGTTAATTACGGCAGCAAAAAATGTCGATATATCGGTGGTTCACGATGAATACCAAAACTTATTTATAGGCGTAACACATGGTGAATTGATCCCGTATGGATCCTACTATCAAACAGGTTTTTTAATGGAAGAGCCTTTGGCGGAATTACGGGCAGACTTAGCTAAGTTAGGTTTGGAAAAACAACAGGGTACTGCCGAACCTGAAGATCATGCCGCCGCCCAGTGTGATGTCATGCGTTTACTTTTAATGGCAGAAGGTACACCGATTGTTACTGCGGAGGATTTTTTCAAACATCATTTAGATCCGTGGATGGCCCGTTTTTCTGAAGATATGCTTAAAGCAGAACAGGCAGATTTTTATCAAAGTGTTGGACAATTTTCTGCGGGGTTTATCAAACTGGAGTCAGCAATATATAGTTAATTTTGCTTGCTCAAAAGCACAATATACGACATAATTTGGGCACGAATTGCATTATAAAACCATTATAAAACAGATGGTTATTATCTAAGTGAACTTAGGAGAACAGTGTGACTGAACAGACTGTATTAGCCCGACGAGAATTTTTAACTAAACTAACTTCGGTTGTTAGTGGAACGGCAACACTTGCTGTTGCTTCTTCCTTAGCGCAAGCTTCTCCCATCCTTGATGATAAACCCACTGAAATCGTCGTTATTCCAAAAGCAAAAGGTTACCAACGTACTAAACATGTTGATACCTATTACCAACTTGCCGATTTTTAAGAAATAGCTATGAAACTAACTAAACGTGAGCCCTCTAAACAGGGACAACAAGCAGGCGTTAACCGTCGTGTTTTCTTAAAAGGTTCAGGTATTGCTGCTGGCGGTGCTGCATTTTTGAGTCTATTACCTACGGCTATGATTCAAAAAGCAGAAGCATCAGAAGGCAAACGTCATGCCTATGACGATGGTGAAATCACTAAGGTACGCAGCGTTTGTAGCCATTGTAGTGTCGGTTGTGGTGTTGTTGCTGAAGTACAAAATGGTGTATGGATTGGCCAAGAACCTAGTTTTGAACATCCGTTTAACTTAGGCTCGCATTGTGCTAAGGGTGCTTCATTGCGTGAGCATGGCCATGGTGATAAGCGACTAAAATACCCGATGAAAAAAGTAGCGGGTAAATGGCAACGCGTTTCATGGGAGCAAGCGATTGAAGAGATCGGCGATAAGATGTTGTCAATTCGCGAGCAATCAGGCCCCGACTCCGTTTATTGGTTAGGCTCAGCCAAACACAGTAATGAACAAGCTTACTTGTTCCGTAAGTTTGCGTCTTTATGGGGAACTAATAATGTTGATCATCAAGCAAGGATCTGTCATTCAACAACCGTAGCAGGTGTAGCCAATACCTGGGGTTATGGCGCAATGACCAACTCTTACAATGATATTCATAATGCAAAAGCAATATTTATCATTGGTGCAAACCCGGCTGAAGCTCACCCTGTTTCTTTGCAACATATTTTTCGTGCCAAAGAAAAAGGTGCACCGATTATTGTGGTGGATCCTCGCTTCACACGTACAGCGGCCCATGCTGATCAATTTATTAGTATCCGTCCAGGTAGTGACGTTGCATTTGTATGGGGAATGTTATGGCATATTTTCCAAAATGGCTGGGAAGACCAAGAATTTATCAATCAGCGTGTTTATGGCCTTGATGAGATCCGTAAAGAAGTGGCCAAATGGGCACCAGATGAAGTAGAACGTGTGACCGGTGCTAAACAAGCGGATGTTTTACAAGCAGCTAAAACAATGGCTGATCATCGACCTGGCACCTTTATTTGGTGTATGGGTGGGACTCAACACACAACAGGAAATAACAATACACGTGCTTACTGCATATTCCAGTTAGTACTTGGTAATATGGGGGTTTCGGGGGGAGGTACTAATATCTTCCGAGGTCATGATAATGTACAAGGCGCCACAGATCTAGGTGTATTGTCACATACTTTGCCTGGTTATTATGGCCTATCTGAAGGTGCTTGGAAACATTGGTCCAAAGTATGGGATCTTGATCACGAATGGGTTAAAAGTCGTTTCGATCAGTCAAGTTACGAACAAGAGGGTGGTAAACCCGTTAGTACTATGCATACCAAAGGTATTCCGATGTCTCGTTGGATCGATGGTGTGTTAGAAGACAAAGAAAATATCGCACAAAAGGATAATGTTCGAGCCATGGTTCTATGGGGGCATGCGCCTAATAGCCAAACACGTGGCCCAGAAATGAAAACAGCGATGGAAAAACTGGACTTAATGGTTGTCGTTGATCCCTATCCTACGGTTTCAGCCGTTATGAGTGAACGCCAAGATGGGCTTTATTTATTACCAGCGTCGACTCAATTTGAAACTTACGGTTCATTGAGTTCATCAAATCGCTCGATGCAGTGGCGCCATAAGATTATTGATCCCTTGTTTGAATCAAAACCTGATCATGTGATTATGCATAAATTTGCCACTAAATTAGGTTTTGCAGAACAATTATTTAAACACATTAAAGTGAATGGCGAAGAACCCTTAATCGAAGATATCACGCGTGAGTTTAACAAGGGTATGTGGTCAATTGGCTATACTGGCCAAACACCAGAACGAATGAAACTGCAGTCTGAAAATCTACATACGTTTGATAAAACGACCTTGAAAGCTGAAGGAGGACCTTGCGACGGTGAATATTATGGTCTACCTTGGCCTTGTTGGGGCACTGCAGAGATGAAACATCCCGGTACTCCACTGTTGTATGACACCAGTAAATCAGTCGCTGAAGGCGGCTTAACCTTCCGAGCTCGATTTGGGGTGGAACACGATGGTGATAATTTGTTGGCTGAAGGATCATTCTCTGCAGGTTCTGAAATTAAAGATGGTTATCCTGAATTTACCGCTAATATGCTCAAAAAGCTAGGTTGGTGGGATGATCTGACCACTGATGAAAAAGTGGCAGCAGAAGATAAAAATTGGAAAACAGATTTATCAGGGGGTATTCAACGTGTCGCTATTAAACATGGTTGTGCTCCATTTGGTAATGCTAAGGCGCGTGCTGTCGTTTGGGAGTTTCCAGATCCAGTTCCCATTCATCGTGAAGCTTTATATACCAACCGTCGTGATTTAGTTGAAAAATATCCAACCTATGAAGATCGCCGTAGTTTCTATCGCCTGCCTACACGTTATGGTTCGATTCAAGCACAAGACTTCAGCAAAGATTATCCACTTATTATGACCAGTGGTCGATTAGTAGAATATGAAGGGGGCGGTGAAGAAACACGCTCTAACCCATGGCTTGCTGAGTTACAGCAAGATATGTTTGTTGAGGTTCATCCAGGTGATGCCAATGATGTTGGTGTTCAACATGGCGATCAAATCTGGGTTGATGGACCAGAAGGTGGTTCAATCAAAGTAATGGCATTTGTTACACGTCGTGTTGAACGCGGTGTCGTCTTTATGCCCTTTCATTTTGGTGGTCATTATCAAGGTAAAGATTTAACAGACAAATATCCTAAAGGAACAGTACCATATGTTCTAGGTGAGTCTTGCAACACCGTGTTTACCTATGGGTATGACTCGGTAACTCAAATGCAAGAGACCAAAGTGTCTCTTTGTCGTCTCCGCGCCGTATAAGGGGTTTATGTAAATGGCTCGTATGAAATTTTTGTGTGATGAAGAACGCTGTATTGAATGTAACGCATGTGTCACTGCTTGTAAAAATGAGCATGAAGTACCATGGGGTGTTAATCGTCGTCGTGTAGTGACTATGGATGATGGTGAACCCGGAGAAAAGTCTATTTCGGTAGCATGTATGCATTGTAGTGATGCACCATGCCAGGCCGTATGCCCAGTAGATTGTTTCTACACAACGAATGATGGCGTTGTTTTACATGATAAGGATATGTGTATTGGCTGCGGTTATTGTCTCTATGCTTGTCCGTTTGGTGCACCGCAATATCCACAAGAAGGTGCTTTTGGCGCTCGCGGTAAAATGGATAAATGTACTTTCTGTGCAGGTGGCCCTGAAGAAGATCATTCTCATGAAGAGTTGGAAAAATACGGTCGAAATCGTCTAGCTGAAGGTAAATTACCTTTGTGTGCTGAGATGTGTTCGACTAAGTCATTATTAGCTGGTGATGGCGATATGGTATCGGATTTATTCCGTAACCGAGTTATACGTCGTGAAGGTGAAGCAAATACGTGGGGCTGGGCAACAGCTTACAAAGATTAATATGAAAGTTTGTTTGTTATTTATCACTTTATTTACTTTGACTGCCTGCTATGAAGATACCGATGTGATTTTACATCAATCCGGTGTTTACAAAGGTAAAATTGATCGACATACACAAACACCTGAGCAGCGCCAAGCCTTACTGGCAAAACGTTTTGGTCAGGTTCAAACGGATCGCTGATATGTCGACTACCCATTCATTAAGCAGACGAAAAAAAATGATGGCTTGGTCGGGTCTTTTCATGCTGGTAGCAATACTATTATTGCCTATGACGGGTTACATCTCGACGGGCTTTACACCCTCTGTAGATAGGGGTGAACAAGTAACAGGTCAACAAGGTAATCCACGCTCAGATTATTGGCGTATGGTTCGCGATAATAGCAAAGGCTACTCAGCGGTAAAGGGGCTTGAAAGTAACGAATTCATCCAAGGTTCAGGTCAAGTTTGGCGACAATTACGCAACGGACCGATTGCCACTTATGGCAGTTGGTTAATCGGCTTTACAGTAGCCATATTAGCAGTATTTTACCTATGGCGTGGCGAGGTTGAGCTGACACATCCACGAACGGGCCAAACGATTGAACGTTGGACTGTAAAAGAACGTCGAATGCATTGGATGACTGCTGGACTGTTTATCATTCTCGCTATTACCGGTAGTAGCCTTCTCTATGGCCGTATGGTTTTGATCCCTATTTTTGGTCATCAAGGTTTTTCTACCTATGCCGAGATAGCCAAATGGGTACATAATGTATTAGGTCCACTATTTGTGGTGGGATTAACATCCATGGTGGTCACTTGGTTTAAACTCAACTTATTTAATAAAGTTGATGTCGAGTGGTTTAAAGCCTATGGCGGTATGGTCGGTGATAAACATCCTTCAGCTGAAAAGCTTAATGGTGGTGAAAAAATGTGGTTTTGGACGCTTGCCACCGTTGGCATGGCGCTATGTTTAAGTGGCCTAGTATTAGATTTTCCTAATTTTAATCAAGAGCGTGAAATTATTCAGATCTCACATCTAATCCACGTGTTAACGGCCTTAGTATTAATTGCTTTTTCTTTTGGTCATATTTATATTGGTACGCTTGGTACCGAAGGGGCTTTAGAGGGTATGGTGACAGGTCAAGTCGATACCGCTTGGGCTGAACAGCATCACGACTTGTGGGCTAACTCAGTTATAAAAAAAGATGCTGATCCAGATTAAATAAGTTATTGATAGGCTGTGTTCTTAAGCCCATACATCTTATCGATCAATCCTAGGATAGCTAGTAATATCATCGTCATAATCTATAGCAGTGAGATGTGCTTTAAAAAAGCGTATTGTCTCATTATTGAAAACAGGGCCGTCAGGTACTCGATGATGATGTGGCAATAGATTAACAATGGCTTAAGTGATTAAAAAATAAAAATTTAACCGTTGTTTATCCAGTGTTCTACAATAATGTCTGTACAACAGCGAATGTGTTATCCGCCTACGGAAAGACTTTTATTGCCCATAAATGAATCGAGCGGTGGTTTAAGCAATGATTTTCCAAAGATAAAACATATTGTAATATTGCCCAGTGAAATGAGTCTGGGTAGTGCCAAGGCAGACTTAGTAAGATAACTATAGCCTCCGCGTCTCTGGCTAGGTATGATGAAGGGATTATTTATCAACGATTAGTTGAGACAACTTATAATAGTGAGTTGTTCCACTGATAAAATTAGGTGTGGATACCATGGATTCAGATGTAAATGAACAAGGAGTATCACGAACGGTTTTCTATATATCCGATCGTACAGGCCTGTCGTCAGAACATTATGGCAAAACTTTGTTAGCTCAATTTCCTCAGCAAGATTATCAATCGATCACCATACCTTTTGTTGATAATAGGGACAAAGCATCTATTGCTAGCAAAACAATAAAAAACGCATATAGAATTTCAGGAAAGCAACCTATTGTTTTTAGTACATTAGTGGAAGAGGATGCACAACGGATTATCAAAAGCACGGATGCTTGTATTATAAATCTATTTAATGCATTTTTAGGGCCACTAGAACAGGCTTTTGGGGAAGATTCATCTCATCTTCAAGGAAAGTATCAAGGAAGTAAGGGGATTTCTGGTAATGCTAATTACCAGAAGCGGCTTGATGCTATTGATTATTCCTTATCTCATGATGACGGTGTGCGTTATGATCAATATGATGAGGCTGACGTAATTCTAGTCGGGGTTTCTCGGAGTGGGAAAACACCTACCAGTCTCTATTTAGCAATGAACTTTTCACTCAAAGTAAGTAATTATCCATTGACGGAAGAGGACTTAGATAAAAATAAATTGCCTGATTACCTACTTAAACATAAAAAAAAGCTTGTTGCACTGACGATAAAAGTTGTACCGTTAAGTAAAATACGTAGGGCTCGTCGACCTAATAGTGCTTATTCGTCACTAGCAGTCTGCGAACGTGAAGTTAGAATTTCAGAAATAATGTTTGAACATGCAAAAATCCCTGTGTTTGAAACGACTGATACTTCTATAGAAGAAATTGCAAGTGATGTTATTCGGGCTTTGAATTTTGGCCAAGATGATAAAGTGATCTAGTTAGATTAGAATTATAAATTAATATAATAATAACGTGATATGAGAGAGGATTTTGATAATGGTTGAGTATGTAGTTGAATTAGATCAATTAAATATGGAAGATGTTGGCAGGGTAGGTGGTAAAAATGCTTCACTCGGTGAGATGTTACAAAATCTAGCACCTTTAGGTGTATCAGTTCCTGGAGGTTTTGCAACAACTGCTGACGCATATCGCGAGTTTCTTCTTCAAGATGGATTGAAAGATAGAATTGCTCAACGTTTAGAAGAATTAGATATTACAGACATCCCCTCATTGCAGGCTACAGGCAGTGACATTCGCCGTTGGATCAACGAAGTTCCATTCCCTGTTGGCATGGAAAAGGCGATTGATCAGGCGTATGCACAATTAGAAAAAGAATACGGCTTAGAGGCAACATGGGCAGTACGTTCGTCAGCCACAGCCGAAGACTTACCCGATGCTTCATTTGCGGGACAGCAGGAAACATTCTTGAATGTATCCGGTTTAGTCAACATCAAACAATCTATTAGAGAAGTTTTTGCTTCATTATTCAATGATCGTGCGATTTCATATCGTGAACATCAAGGTTTTGAGCATGATGATGTGGCATTATCTGCAGGCATCCAAAAAATGGTACGTTCTGATATTGCTACCGCTGGTGTTGCTTTTAGTCTTGATACTGAGAGTGGCTTTCGTGATGTTGTTTTTATCACCGGTAGTTATGGTTTAGGTGAAATGGTTGTTCAAGGCGCTGTTAACCCAGATGAGTTTTATGTACATAAACAAACCCTAGCTGCAGGTCGTCCATCAGTATTACGTCGTACCTTAGGCCAAAAAGCAATCCAGATGATCTATTCTGGTGAAGCTGGTGATCCGGTTAAAACGGTTAATGTTAAGCCTGAACAAAGTGTATTATTTTGTTTGACAGATGATGAAGTAGAAACCTTGGCAAAAATGGTAGTCACTATTGAAGAGCACTATCAACGTCCAATGGACGTAGAGTGGGCAAAAGATGGAATCGATAGCAAAATTTACATCGTACAAGCTCGGCCTGAGACAGTACAAAGCCAACAAGAAAATGTAATTGAAGAATATGTGTTGAAAGAACGCAGTAAAATATTAGCCGTTGGGCGTTCAATTGGTAAAAAAATTGGTAAAGGTCGTGTTAGATTATTTAATAGTCTTGACCAAATGGACCAATTTGAAGATGGCGATGTTTTATTAACAGATATGACCGATCCTGATTGGGAACCGATCATGAAAAAATCTTCAGCTATAATTACTAATCGTGGTGGTCGTACTTGTCATGCAGCAATCATTGCGCGTGAACTTGGTGTACCGGCGGTTGTTGGCTGTGGCGATGCAACAGAATTGGTTGCTGATGGCTCAGAAGTTACTGTCTCATGTTCAGAAGGTGATGAAGGTCAAGTATATGCAGGTTTATTAGACTTCGACTATAACGTTCGAGAGTTGAACGAAATGCCAGAGATCCCTGTAAAAATAATGATGAATGTGGGTAATCCAGATCGCGCATTTACCTTTGCTCAGTTACCTAATGATGGTGTTGGTCTAGCCCGTTTAGAATTTATAATTAATAACATGGTAGGTATTCATCCTAAAGCATTAATCAATGCTGACAAGATGAGTGATGAAGTACAAAAAATAATTTATGAAAAAACCACTGCTTATGGTGATCCAGTTGAATATTATATAAGCCGCATCGTAGAAGGTGTTTCAACAATTGCAGCTTCATTTAGTCCTAAAAAAGTGATTGTTCGGTTATCTGACTTTAAATCAAATGAGTATGCAAATTTAGTCGGTGGTCCTCAATTTGAACCACATGAAGAAAATCCAATGATTGGTTTTAGAGGGGCATCTCGTTATATCTCAGATGACTTTAGAGAATGTTTTGATCTTGAATGTAAAGCAATGAAACGCGTTCGAGATGACATGGGTTTTACCAACATAGAATTAATGATTCCTTTTGTCCGCACGACAGCAGAAGCCGCCGCGGTTATTCAGATCATGAAAGAAAATGGTCTTGAACGTGGTAAAAATGGACTGCGTATTATTATGATGTGTGAATTACCGTCTAATGCCATATTGGCCGCTGATTTCTTAGAGTATTTTGATGGTTTCTCTATCGGCTCCAATGATATGACTCAATTAACTTTAGGCTTGGATCGTGATTCATCCTTAGTGGCTGATTCGTTTGATGAGCGTAACCCTGCTGTTTTAGCCATGTTGGATATGGCCATTACGGCGTGTCAAGATGCCGGTAAATATGTTGGTATTTGTGGACAAGGTCCATCTGATCATCCTGAGTTGGCAAAATGGTTATTAGATAGAGGTATTACCAGTATTTCTTTGAATCCAGATACTGTCGTTTCTACATGGCAAGATTTAGCAAACTAACACCGTTTGTTTATTGTAAGCTTGCTATAAATATCAGATAAGCTAGGTAATAACACATTAGTTTTAGTGTGTTATTACCTTATTATTTTTAATGAGATTTTGTTGCATTGGCAGCAATGCAATCTGTGATGTGCTCAAGGGATCATGCTATGGCTGATCAATAGCAATATGTGCAGTATAAAATATAGATCTAAAAGATAATAAGCAGCGAAAATTGCTTAGGCATAATGGCAATGATTCAGAGCAAAAGTTTGAGGAATAGAGACTATGCCTAAATCATTCAATATTGTGTTTGAATTTTCAAATTAAGGTATTAAACATGCCATTAACACATCATCTACTAGCGAAAAAATTTCCAGAATATAAAGAGAAAATTCATAATCTAAAAGCGAGTAATAATCCTTTTAATCGTTTATTGAAGCGTTACGAAACAATTGAAAAAAAACTTTATTGTATCGAAAGTGGTGAACAGCCAAGTAGTGATGGCTATGTAAATGCATTAGGTAAGGAACGTCTTCAATTAAAAGATGAGCGTCATTAGATAATTAAGATTAGCAGCAAATAAAAGTGTATAAGTACTAATTTTCTACATTAAGAATAGACATAAACCTATGAAATATACTGTATTACATGGGTTTTTTTTTGTCTGCTGTTGAAGTTACTAATATACTTTCCTAAATAAACAATTCATACTTCACAATAATGTCTGCGCGTGTTATTTTCGTAGGGATAACTATAAATAAAAACCCTAACGGGATCATTAACTGAAGTGTGAGAGGCGTATAAATGAGTAAGCAAGAAGTCAGTGCTTTGAAGGATGGGCGTAGGCTGAAATTGCCGAGATCTGTAGGTAAAGGCCGACAAGTTGATTCTGAAGCACTGGTTGAAGTACAGGCCTTATTAGCTGATGAGTCTCGCCAGAAAGACTTATTAATTGAACATCTCCACAAAATTCAGGATAAATACCAGCATATTTCGGCTAAACATTTGGTGGCATTAGCTCGAGAAATGAAATTGTCTAAAGCTGAAGTATATGAAGTGGCTACTTTCTACCATCATTTTGATATCATCAAAGACGATGAAGTAGCCCCTCCAGCATTAACTGTTAGGGTCTGCGAATCACTTACCTGTGAGATGTCGGGTGCACATGAGCTTATTGATTCTTTAGAGGCAGGCTTAAGCGGGGGGGTACGTGTCCAGCCAGTTCCCTGTATTGGTCGCTGTGATAAAGCGCCAGTTGCCGTGGTGGGTATGAATCCGATTGAACATGCTGATTTAGCCACGGTTACTGAGGCTGTCAATAACAAGGCAATCGAGCCCGAAAAGTTACTAGAAGCAATTGATTATGAAACCTATATTAAACAAGGTGGCTATTCGACTTATCAGCTATGCATTAATGATACTTATAATATAGATAAAGTCTTAGATGCCATGGAGGATTCTGGTCTACGTGGTCTAGGTGGTGCGGGTTTTCCTGCTGGCCGCAAGTGGCGAATTGTGCGCGATCAGCCTGCTCCAAAATTAATGGCAATCAATATTGATGAAGGTGAACCAGGTACATTCAAAGATAAATATTATTTAGATCGTGATCCCCATTGCTTTTTAGAGGGTATGTTGATTGCTGCTTGGGCAACCGATATTCATGAGATTTATATTTACTTGCGTGATGAATATGCTGCTATTAGACAGTTACTCGAAATAGAATTGGCCAAGTTAATTGCAAATCCGCCTGTAGAAAATATGCCCACCATACATCTTCGTCGTGGTGCGGGTGCTTATATTTGTGGTGAAGAATCAGCTATGATCGAATCAATAGAAGGCAAGCGCGGAATGCCAAGGCTGCGACCCCCTTATGTGGCACAAGTTGGTTTATTTGGCCGACCTACCTTAGAACACAATATGGAATCATTATATTGGGTGAGAGATATTCTAGAAAAAGGTCCGTCTTGTTTAACCGATCATGGTCGGCATGGTCGTGTTGGTTTACGTTCATTTTCTGTCAGTGGTCGTGTTAATAAACCAGGTGTTCATGTGGCACCTGCAGGGATCACTATGCGGGAACTTATTGACGAATATTGTGACGGCATGTTGGATGGGCATGAATTTTACGGTTATTTCCCCGGGGGGGCATCTGGAGGCATTCTACCGGCATCATTAGGTGATGTGCCACTTGATTTTGATACTTTGCAAGAATATGATTGTTTTATTGGTAGTGCGGCTGTTATTGTATTTTCTAATCAAGATAGTGCACGTAAACTAGCCGTTAATGCGATGAAGTTTTTTGAAGATGAATCGTGTGGACAATGCACTCCATGTCGTGTTGGTACTGCTAAAGCAGTCACCTTAATGAAACAAGATACGTGGGATACCTCATTACTAGAAGAACTTTCTGAGGTTATGGTTGATTCTTCTATTTGTGGTTTGGGGCAAGCAGCACCTAATCCAGTGCGTAGTGTCATCAAATACTTTGCCGAAGAGTTAGAAACAGGGGCGTCGAGATAATGACTATTAATTTCACTTTGAATGGCGAAGCGGTTGCTGCTGAACAGGGACAAACATTACTTGATGTTGCTAAACAACAGGGCATCGAAATTCCACACTTATGTTATTCAGAGCGCGAAGGCTCAGATGGTAACTGTCGTGCTTGTGTGGTCGAAGTTGATGGTGAACGTGTATTAGCACCATCATGTTGTCGCCAACCTGCTGAAGGGATGAATGTTCAGTCAAATAGCCAGCGTGCCGTTAAATCACAAAAAATGATATTGGAATTACTCAAATCCGATGTATCAGAAAAGCCTCATACTTTAAATTCAGAGCTCGATTACTGGGCAAGCAAGCTAGAAGTAGGTTTGCCGAGATTTGAGGCACGACGTCAGCCCCAAACAGATACATCTCATGCGGCTATTACCGTCAATATGGATGCTTGTATCCAATGTACTCGTTGTGTACGTGCTTGTCGTGAAGAGCAAAATCATGATGTAATCGGTTTGGCAATGCGTGGTACTCATACACAAATTGTGTTTGATCTTGATGATCCGATGGGTGAAAGCACCTGTGTTGCTTGTGGTGAATGTGTTGCAGCCTGTCCGACTGGTGCATTAATGCCGGCTAATGAGATCGGCCTACTAGAACCTGATCGTAAAGTTGATTCAGTTTGTCCATACTGCGGTGTTGGTTGCCAGTTGACCTACAACATTAAAGATGAAAAAATTATTTATGTGGAGGGCCGCGATGGCCCTGCTAATCATGGTCGTTTATGTGTGAAAGGTCGTTATGGCTTTGATTATGTCCATCACCCACATCGCCTAACAAAACCGTTAATTCGTCGTGACAATGCACCAAAATCTGCAGAGTTTTCGATGGATCCAACAGATGTTGATAAAATATTCCGTGAAGCAACGTGGGATGAAGCCTTGGCACTTGCTGCCGGTGGCTTTAGATCTATTCGTGACGGAAAAGGCCCAAATGCCTTAGCAGGTTTTGGTAGTGCTAAGGGGAGTAATGAAGAAGCTTATTTATTCCAGAAATTAATTAGAACAGGTTTCAAAACCAATAATGTTGATCACTGTACTCGACTTTGCCATGCTTCTTCGGTGGTCGCTTTATTAGAATGTTTAGGTTCTGGTGCTGTTTCAAACCCAGTGTCTGATGTTGATAAAGCTGAAGTTATAGTGATCATTGGTGCTAATCCAACAGTTAATCATCCGGTTGGTGCAACCTGGATGAAAAATGCCATGCGTAAGGGCACTAAATTGATTTTGATGGATCCACGTTCAACAGAATTATCACGCCAAGCGACACATCATCTAGCCTTTAAACCGGGCAGCGATGTACCGATGTTAAATGCCATGATGCATACCATCATTGAAGAAGGTTTGACTGCACCTGAGTTTATTGCTGAACGTACCGAAGGTTTCGAGGCGATGAAAGTTCATTTGAAATCTTATACGCCTGAATTGATGGAACCTATTTGTGGTATTTCTGCCGAGCAATTAAGACAAGCTGCACGATTATATGCACTATCGAAAGGATCGATTATCTTTTGGGGTATGGGTGTTTCTCAACATGTCCATGGAACAGATAATGCACGTTGTTTAATTTCATTGGCATTAATGACCGGACAAATTGGTCGTCCAGGTACAGGTTTACACCCACTTCGTGGTCAAAATAATGTGCAAGGTGCATCTGATATGGGATTGATACCGATGGTATTCCCTGATTATCAACCTGTTAATGATGAAAAAGCACATGCTTACTTTGAAGAACTTTGGGGCTGCGAGTTAGACAAACGTCCAGGTTTAACCGTTGTAGAAATTATGAATGCTATTCATGATGGTGACTTAACGGGGTTATATGTACAGGGTGAAAATCCTGCGATGTCTGATCCTGATGCTAATCATGCACGTCGTTCTTTAGCCGAACTTGAACATTTAGTAGTGCAAGATATCTTTTTGACTGAGACCGCTTATTTGGCCGACGTGATATTGCCCGCGTCTTCATTTTCTGAAAAAACAGGCACTTTTACTAATACCGACAGATTAGTGCAATTAGGTCGTAAAGCCATTGAGCCACCTGGCGAAGCAAAACAGGATCTATGGATCATCCAAGAAATAGCTAAACGTCTTGATCTCGATTGGAATTACCAAGATTCTGCCGAAGTATTTGAAGAAGTACGTAAAGCTGTACCTACAATGGCAGGAATGACTTGGGCTCGTCTTGAAGCTGAAGGCGCTATTGTTTATCCATGTCTTAAAGAGGGTGATCCTGGTGAAGCAGTCATTTTCACTGAGACATTTGAAAGAGACAATGGCCTGGGTAAATTTGTACCCGCAGACATTGTACCGCCAGCAGAGCGACCTGATGAAGAGTATCCTTTTGTTTTAATCACCGGACGGATGTTAGAGCATTGGCATACTGGTTCAATGACACGTCGTTCAAATGTACTGGATGCATTGGAACCTGAAGCGGTGGCGACTATTAACCCAATCAGTTTAGATGAAATGGGGGTAAAACCAGGTGAAATGATTACCTTATCAACGCGGCGTGGTGAAATTTCAATGATTGCTCGCTCTGATGAATCAGTGCCGACAGGTGCTGTATTTATGGCATTTTGTTATTACGAGGCTGCCGTTAATAAATTATCAAATGCAGCGTTAGATCCTGATGCTAAGATCCCTGAATTTAAATATTGTGCGGTGAAAGTTACGCCAGGAGGTAAACCATTAGAATTTCATTCTTATGGTGGTGGTCAATCTAATAATAAACTTAATTAGGATATTATCCATCAGGTTTATAATAAACTGATATCAGTTAATATCAATAACTATAAAGCATATTTTATTGTTATAACTTGTTGCTAGATAGGAAAAAATTTGAACGGTAGGGGGGCACAGAGAATAGGCTGCGTCCTCCTCATATTTAGGTGAACTTAGGCAGCTCCGCTGTCTATGTTTAGATAAGCTCACAACAAACAGATCAGAGTATGTGTATTTTCATTTTTTCGCTTATTAGTGAATAAAAACAAGCTAAATAAAGATCACCACAAAAAATACTCAATGCTGAAAGTGGTATTACATTAATCTTTAGAAATGATTTCTCTGTTGATTGTATTGGTAAACTAGTCCCGATTTTTGAATAATATTGCAATCAAACCATCTATAATAATATTAGCCTTATATTCCATTAATCATCGTCAAGGTTTGTTGACGACGAGTACTATTTATAGGAATGATGACTTTAATAGTTACGCTTATAGTCGGTTAAGTGATAGTCCAAGTAAATTATTAGAACATTATATTCAACAGTCTTTGGCCAAAAGGCAGTATGTTCTAGCGATTATTCCTAGTAGCTCTAGAGCGCATCACGATCTATTATTAGAAGTGACATTTATCGATTTTAGCTACGATCTTGTCACTAAGGGGCCAAGTTCAACCGTGGCAGTATCAATAATATTTTATCTAATTAATCCTAATGACAAAAGACTGTTAGCGGCTAAGCAATTTAGAAAAAAGGTGATCTTTGAAAAAAAGGCACAAGGAGCGACGCAGGCTATCATCCAAGCGAGTAAAATAGTGGCAAGGGATGTTGCTGATATGGCTAGCACTAAAAGTTTCATGCGTAGCTAAACAAGTCGTTTTAGGGGCCGAGTCATCAGATGAGAGTGAACAATATAAAGGCTTATCTACCATTATATACAGACAAATAAAAAGCTCGCTCTGACAATATCAGAACGAGATTTTTTAGTTGCTACTTGTTTAATATAGTTTTAGTGATTAATAATGCGGGGTAATTCTTTTGCTTGTGCTACCCAGTCATTTACTTGTGAAGCTGATGGTAGCTGACGAACAAGGTTTTTTTCTTCATTCACTTCAGCCATCTTCGCCTGAAGGTTTTCAGCATTACGTTGAGCCAACTCAGGTACTGTATCTACGCCTGCACATTCAAGTAGATCAGCATATTGGGTGCTAACACCCTTGACTCTTGCTAAATCAGCACGATTAACCCAGTTAAGTACCAGCTTTTCGCTGATACCTGTTTTTTCAGCTATTTCTTTACGGCCTTTTTTTTCACAGCAAGTTTCTAATAAACTCTCAATAGAGGTAATACCAGCAGCCGTTAGTTTTTCTGCATATGTCTTGCCGATACTTTCAATTTCAGATAATTTTGTCATTATTCTTTCCTTAGTCATATGGTTAATTATTGCTATAAATCAGCGTTTTTTTAAGAAAACCTATCATTATTACGAGTAAACTTTCTTAGTTAAAAAGTGTTGAAAACGACATTATTATTTCATAATAAGGCTTTTAAACTCACTTATAAAATAGTGTCCTTTAAAGTCGTTAATTTTCATTCATATCAAATTAAATGGCATCGATAATAATAAGAGTATAAACATTAATCATTATAAGTGCTGATATAATAATATTAACTTATTGGCTGATTTTTTAGATTAAAGGGCCAAGAATATTTAAGTGTAAAAATGCGGTATTTATATCACGCCTATTAATTTTCCTGCCGATGAAAAATAGCTAGCTAATAGTTGATCAGCTAAAGTCTTCTCCTTGGCAGTTAAAAGCTGATACTTTCTATCATAGCTCCAGCCATAAGCCTAGCGATCGTTAGTGTAAAATAGAGGCTGCCACCTACACGAACGCCTTTCAACATAAGCTCTGCTAATACAGCATTTTGTGTTTTATTAAATACACACTCTTTTAATTCTTGATCTGCTAAGGCTTATTGTTTAGGCGTAACGCCTCGCCAGTAGACAATATTATGTTTAAAACAATAATCACACCAATCGTATTGTGTCATTTGTAAACCTTCAGGAAATAGCGAGCAACCATCACTGCTAAAGGCTTTAAGAACATGACTTTATTTACATGCGATAAGCGTTAGTAGTATCAAACAGGTAATGACTAATGGTCTAGACATTTCTAGGCAAAACGTAATTGTTTTAATGATGCCACACAATATCTTTCACTAATATCAGGCGTAATAATGAGTTCAATCGTTGTCACTGATCTCAGTTGCACGTGGTATTCCTCGATTTGGCTGATAGAACCATCGGGGCTGAAATTCCATTGTTGTCGCACGATTTCTTGGCACGAATGATCCTTATCAGGCGACCAACGTAAAACGTATTCTTGTGTACGTTCAACAGCCCTTTCTTCAAAACTCAATTTTATCCATTCAAGTGACTGAGGCTGATCAAAGATTAAACGGATTATTTGTTTGCCTGAATCCAATGCGCGCCAGCCAGAAAGTCTATCCGCTAGTAGTGCTGCTTCAATAGGATGTTCAGCATCTTCTGAGCTTACCTCAACTATTGCTATTGATTCGATATTTAACCAGTTTCGTTCGGGGTATGATAGATCTTGCTGAACGGGATTGATAATTCGTTTACGCATCATAATTCCTTTAAGTTGGTGAACTAAAATGCTCACTTGTTAGACATAACATTCTAGCTAACAGCACTAAACGACTAACAGGTTGGTAGGCAGAGCAGAATGATTTTATTTTTCTGTTTTATTCGAAAACATAACTATCTATTACGGCCTATTCTAAGGTGTTCTCAGTTAACGTTAAATAAGGGCAAAAACTATCCGATTCTAGTGTTCAATAGTACTTTTGTAAAACACCGCTCGGATATTATTTGTTGTTCAGATGCTAGGTTATTATCTGTTGTTCAGATGCTAGGTTATTATCTGTGTGTATTTAAAGGTACAGTTCACTAAACTCTGAATGAGAAGACAGTATACATCTTTATCTTTGTTTGTTTCCGGGCTGAATTTATCTAAGAAAATAATGGTGTCATATCTTAAAAAATTGCTAGGTGACTCGCAATATCTATAAATTAGTCGCCTTACAGTGTGAGTTTAAGCATGATTAACAATCTGTTGTAATGACAGACACCGTGCAGTTTGGATCACCAAATGAATCATATGTGATGTAACAGCCATTGCTAGTAGGCGGACCCCTTCCTTGGATATCATAACCAACTCTAGTGTATCGATTGTCGATTACTGTGGTTAGCCCTCCAGATTCACTTAAATCAATATGATCTAACATGTTTAAAGCATCGCCTAATTCTCCCCTGCTTTCGGGACATAAATTACGCCAATCAACCTCGAATGTTCCAGCCTCAGTTTCAACAATATAGTGCACCTGACTTGGCGGGTTGGCAGAAGAAATAGATAAGCCATTTACGTATGCTTGGCTTCGAATAATACTGATTGTTGATCGCATAGCACCTTCAATACCTTTAAGCGTGGCCACACGAGCCGAACTAGAAATATTTGCAAATCTTGGTAAGGTAAGGGCAGCTAAAATGCCCATAATCAGGATAACTAAAACCAACTCAATCAGGGTGACCCCGGCTTGCTGACTAGTTTGAGCTGCTGAAATTGATTTCATGAACTTCCTCGTTATTTGCTTTACTTTTACTCAGGCCCATTTTACGCAAAAAAGCGGTGCATTGTTGTTATGTAAGCAATTATTATGTTCGGTCTAGTTTATCAACATCATGATCAATAGCATCATGCCACTTAGCCTTAGCTATTTTGATAACTCACTTTCCTTCGACAAAGGTACTACAAAGTACAATATCAGGTTCGAGTACTTGAATAGTTGAAAAGCTCTCTTGCCAATTATTTGTATTTTGGCGATCATTTTGTCGCTGTACAAGGGACAATAGGTGTGGAATTTTTGTAAGATCAAACTAGCTTATATTCTGTAGAAAAAAGTGAAACCAACGGAAGCCTCTTAATATAAAACGTTAGTGATTAAATTCAACATAAAATCTAAGATGGCCAAGTGCTGCAACATGATGAAGGGCTAACGGCTCTCCTACACCGTGACGTACCTTACTGAGTGTGACTACTTTTCGTTCTGACTCAAGGAGAGTGTGTTCCAAGCGAGCTTCAATGATAACAATTTTAGCCCAAACCCCTTGCTTAGTTTGATGATTTTTCTGCAGATTAGCAGGTATCGTTGTTTCGGTGAATTCTGGGTTTTTTTATATGGCAGCACATGATTGGGTAATTCTTTCATTTGAGTGCTGCTTTCTAAGGTGTTATGAACGGCAATAATCAACGGGCACTAGTAATTATTACCTGGAATAATTTGCTAGCCTTATCGTGACTTATTCGCTTTATAATTATAATAAGTATTTGATGGCTGTTGGTTGTGATCATTCTTTATTAAACAAAATCAGCGAGTTTAATTATCAAAAACTTCCGCATTTTTCTGTCAAGTCTATCACGAAAATAAACATGATTTGCTGATAAACAAAGGCTGAAATTTATAATTAGATAAAAACGTATTGACCAAACAATAAATATTCTCTATATTTTCTTCTTAATATGTTCTTATCAATGTGCGAGGAAAGAAAATGTTAACCGATCGTCAACAAGACACTTACAATTTTATTGTTAATTATTTTGAAGAAAATCAACGTGCGCCTTTGTTATCTGAAGTAGCCCATGGCATTGGTTTATCTTCTCAAGGCTCGGTTCATAACTATATTCAAGCACTGGTTAATGAAGGCCTGATTGAACGTATCGTTGGTAAATCTCGGGGCTTACGATTAGTGCAACAACATAGTGAACCAGAAAGGCTTTCTGTAATCTTACCTTTATTAGGTCGTGTCGCGGCGGGCCGATTAATCGAAGCTGTGCCTGATGAATCTGAAATAGATTTAGGTGAGATGTTTAGTGGTAGTGGTCGTTTTGTATTGAAAGTAAATGGTGACTCGATGATCGATAAAGCAATTATGTCAGGTGATTATGTGGTGCTACAAGAGCAGCGTACAGCAAATAATGGTGATATTGTGTTGGCATTGGTTGATTTTCATGATGCAACCTTAAAAACATTACTTATTAATAATGATGGCACGGTGACCTTGCAGCCGGCTAATGTTGAGTATGAGCCGGTCACATTACCTGCTGAACGAGTGATGATTCAAGGCGTGGTAGTTGGACAACTCCGTACCTATTCCTAACGTCTTTTCACGCGTCTTAATGTAAGTGGAAAAAGGATTAACTCCAGTGGTAGGAGAAATACGACCATGGCAAAGATGTATTATCCTTATCGATATGAATTGTTTTTTTGCACAAATAGAACAACAAGATAATCCCTTCTGGCGTAATCGACCTGTTGCCGTTACAAATGGCATGCAAGGCACTACCATTATTACTTCTAGTTATGAAGCGAGAAGTTATGGCATCAAAACAGGCATGCGTCTCAAGGAAGCACGGCAACTCTGTCCTGAGCTTATTCAAGCAGCCTCACGGCCCTATCGTTATGCAGAAATATCGACCGATATTATGGCTGCATTACAAAGTATTACGCCTGATTTAGAGGTTTATTCAGTTGATGAAGCCTTTCTGGATGTCACTCATTGCCAAAGTCTATTAGGCACACCCTCAGAGATAGGGAAATTAGTTAAACAGACAGTAAGCGAGGTTTCAGGCTTAACCTGCAGTGTAGGTGTTAGTGGTGACAAAACTACTGCCAAATATGCAGCCAAGCTTCATAAACCAGATGGACTTACGGTAATTGAACCTTGGCTTGCCGAAGAAACCTTAGCCCCATTAGTGGTGACTGAGCTGAGTGGGATCAGTACTGGTACTGCACGATTTTTAGCTGGATATGGTGTGACACACTGTGGTGATATGAAACATATTCCGATTAGCATTCCTGCTCAACGTTTTGGTAACTTAGGCCGACGATTATGGTTAATGGCACAAGGTAGAGATCCTGATCGTGTGCAAGTTAATGTCAAACCACCAAAAACAATAGGCCACGGTAAAGTAATGCCGCCACAAACAAACGATTTAACAACTATCCTGACTTATTTTCAGCATATGAGTGAGAAAGTCGCCGCCAGACTTAGAAAACATAAATTTAAAGCCAGTCATTTTTATATTGGACTTAAAACAGAGCAGGGCTGGTTACAAACAAAGACCAAGTTAAGTCTGGCGACTGATGATGGACAAACCTTATTTACTCAATGCCGGCAGTTCACTATCAATAATTGGCAAGGCCAGGGTGTATGGCAAGTGCAAGTGACCGCACTTAATCCTGAGAATGAACAACAAGGTGATTTATTTGCAGAAACAGATCATCATCAACAACGTGGAAATCTTAATCAGGCCATAGATGAGATTAATCAACGTTATGGTGAATTTACCGTGGCACCGAGCAGATTAATCGGTCGTAGTGCCATGCCTAACGTAATTGCTCCTTCTTGGAAACCATCTGGGCATAGGAAAACTATCTAATGTGTGGTGGTGTGTATTTTGAACATCAGGGCAATATCCTAAGACAGTATTTTCCTAATCCAAAAGCGGTGCTACCTGTGAAAAAAAAAGACGGTAGTTTGATATTAATGTCGTGGGGAAGGCGGCAAAGTCAGATCGGAAACCTACCGATGGGGGGATGGGCACGACTAGATTCTATTTATAGTGGCCGTTGGGATAAATATTTCCCTCAACCGCTTAAAATACCTGTGCTCAGCTTTATGGAAAAAGACTTTGAGGGTAATAGTCATTGGTATGACTTAAATAAAGGGCAGTTCCTACAAGGCCTACTGGCCAGAGATAATAATGAACAACGGCTATATGTGGTGACTATTGAGCCTGAAATAGAAGATGCCCATATACATAATCGCTGGCCAAGAGTTATTCAGGCCGGTGAAAAAAGTCTAATAATCAGAAGCTATTGATGACTGTTTTAAAAAGCGATTATGTTTGACTGATGCAGCTCTGTCATTATTCAGCTACATCAACCTTAATAGGCTTGATTATTTAATGAATGTTGCTACGATTGTACGATGATAATTAAGGAGTAAATAATGGAAACGTGGTATTCACTAGAAATGGCCGATGGTCATACAGCGAAAACAACAATGCAAGGTGTTATGGATGCATTTATGCCCAAGTATGTCGGATCAGGCCGGCCATTAGATATGGCTATATTTTCTAGCCATAATACAGAGCTCACTATGTGGACCTTGTATTTTTCGCCAAAAGCAGCCAGTTTAGCGATGCGATTTGGCGCGAGTCCCTGTAGCAATGAGTTTGTTGACCTTGATTTGGCATTATTAGTCGGTGATGAAAGAAGTATGACTATTCTATTTCCTGATACTGAAACAAGCTTAGATAGTTAGATCTAAATATTGATAGCAATATCAATCAGAAAAAATGATAAAGAATGCTTTGAAGTGATGGTGAAGCTAAGTCAATAATGCTCTCATTAAACCCTAACACCAACCGATATTAGGGATTTTTATACCCTAGCATTATCCAACTGATGGGTTCGTTGTCTAACAAAGATCAATGTTCGACGATAGCTTTGCCGTGATCATGTATTTCGATCAAACTTGAATGTAAAGCTCTAATGGCTTTTTCATAATCACCAGGATTGACAAAAAACTGCATTTCCACCTGACGAATATTTTGATGGATGGCTTCAATATTGATGCTTTGGCTAAACATGGTCTCTACTGACTTTGCTAATAAACCTTTGATCCGCATATCACTGCCCATCACCGAAGCGAGTGACACTTTACTTGTATTAAGGATGGCAGTCGGCAGTTGCTGCTTTAATTGTTCTGCTAGCCGTTTAGCTTTTTTAAGCGATGTATTCAAGAAAACAGTGATGGTATTAGCATTAAAATCTTTGGTAATGACCTGACACTTTAAACGAGCCGACATATCAATAATCACTTTTTCATAAGTACCTTGCTGGCCCATCATTTCTTGGTCAAACACTTCAAGTGCAATTAAATTTTTCATACCGGCGATGATTTCTACTTGAGGTGACTCGCTAACATAGTCATCAGTAATCAGTGTACCGTGATGTTCTGGTTCAAAAGCATTTTTAATCCGCAGTGCAATTTTAGCCTGACGTAGACCTTTTGCCGCATGTGGATGAATGGCTTCCATACCTAGATTTGCTAACTGATCGGCAATGTCGTAATTGGTTTTGCCAATAGGAATAGCCTGCTCCTCGCCGACAAGTCGAGGATCTGCGCTACTAAGATGATATTCTTTATGGATGACCGCTTCAGTCGCAGTCAAAAGGACTGCAATGCGGCTAAAGGTCATCTCACTGTAGCCGCGATCAAAGGTATCCATCAGATTTTCACGGCAGTGAGCATAACCTGTCACTATAGGTAATACTTTATCAAAGTCAATGCCATTGAGATGCTGAATAATGACCTCATCTAAGGGCTGTTTTTCTTCACTACCCCAACCCGTTAAGTCAATAAAACAACTATTAATGCCTTCATTTTTGAGTAATTGACTTAAATTCCAAGCACTGTGTGCCTCACCAATGCTCGCCAATAGTTCACGTACCGTCAATAAATGATCATCTAGTGAAAAATGACCATGACTACATAATGTTTGAAGATGATTTAACAGTTGTTTGGTCTTGGCGATGCGGTCATTGATAAAGTTATTTGCTAACACCAGTTGCTGCGGCTCACTAAATAGTGCTTGGTTGATTTGAGTTAGTTTTAGGCCAAGATCTTGAAAAGCGAGTAACCAATCATTTTTACTGTCATTGTGTGCAAACAGTCCATATACGCCTGGCTGTCCGTTTTTTTTCTTTTCCAACAGATCATCAGTAATACCGCTATAGGCAGAAACTACTAGTATGCGCTGATAAGGATTCTTTAAATAGAGAACAATATTATCTCTAACGGCGGGGTAGTTACTCATTGAGGTACCGCCGATTTTTTCTATACTTAACTTTCTATTTTGAATATTTGACATGCTGTTGCAGTATTTATCCCTAGTTTGGTATTTAAACATGGGCAATCTCGGCCCGTCTTAAACACAATTAATCGATATCAGAAGGTGTTTAGTCTGTTTCTGCTAACTCATAGGAGCCATCTTTATCATGTGTTTCACGGCCAGTAACGGGTGGGTTAAAGACACAAACCATACGCATACCAACGCCTTTATTAGCACGTAGTGTATGTTGGTCATTATTATTCAACGCATACACAGTACCTTCGCGGATAGGGTGAACCTTACCATTTTTCTTTTCAATGATTTCGCCTTGACCTTCAATGCAATATACCGCTTCAAGGTGGTTTTTATACCAGAGTTGCAGATCTTCACCTGCTTTGATCAGCGTATCGTGCATTGAAAACCCCATACCATCACTGGCCAGTAATAAACGACGGCTATTCCATTGTGCAGCATCTACATCTGCAGCAGTGCCAATGACATCATCATAGAGATTTTTAACAATCATTAGGCAAGATCCTCAGTTTTGTTAGCTGAATCTTGCAATACTTTGACAATCGCATTTTCTAAAATATCAAAACCTTCGTTGATCAATTCTTTAGTAATGATCAGGGCTCCTAAGAATTTAATAACATCGCCAGCAGCGCCAGCCGTTTCAATGATAAGACCGTCAGTAAATGCTTGTGTACAGATAGCTGAAGTTACGCCAGGATCTTTGAATTCAGCTCCCCAAATCATGCCGTGACCACGGATCTCACGTACGTGTTCTGCAAAACGTAATGCCAAATTCTGCATACGCTGCTCAACTAGTTTCGCTTTACCTTTAATTTCTTTTGAGAAGGCATCATCCGACCAATAAGTATCAATAGCAACTGTGGCAGCTACAAAGGCAAGGTTATAGCCACGGAAGGTACCTGAATGCTCACCTGGACTCCACTTATCAAGTTCTGGCTTGAGCAGCACCATTGCCATAGGAAGGCCACCACCGATTGATTTTGAAAGGGTGACGATATCAGGTTTGATACCTGCTCTTTCAAAACTAAAGAAGTTACCTGAACGGCCATTACCTACTTGAATATCATCAACAACCATTAAAATTTCAAAGTCATCACAAATTTGACGTAAATCTTTCAACCACTGCTCAGCAGCTACATTTATGCCGCCTTCGGCTTGAATTGTTTCAAGTACGATAGCTGCAGGCAGTTCAGTACCACTGGAGTCATCACTTAAAATTTTTCTTATATAAGCGATGGTGTCTACTTTATCACCTAAATAATTA
This sequence comes from Gammaproteobacteria bacterium, assembly GCA_034110895.1. Taxonomy (GTDB): domain Bacteria; phylum Pseudomonadota; class Gammaproteobacteria; order Nitrosococcales; family Methylophagaceae. The sequence goes on from JAWUYH010000026.1 coordinate 56,686, forward strand.
TAGAAAGGTATTTGAGTTGTATAAGCTGGTACACCATAACTTTCATCGTGGTAATAACTGTTACCGGTGATACTTAAAGAGCCTAATGACATACCATGAAAGCCGTTGGTAAATGACATGATTTGCTTACGGCCTTTGACCTTACGAGAAATCTTCAGCGCTGTTTCAATGGCATTTGTGCCTGTAGGGCCTACAAACTGCAGCTTGTAGTCAAGATCGCGAGGTTTAAGAATGGTGTAAATAAAACTTTCCATAAATTTGCGTTTAGCCACTGTACCCATATCCAAAGCATGGCCGATGCCATCATTATTCATATAGTTGATGATAGCTTCATTTATTTTGGGATTGTTGTGACCGTAGTTTAAGGCACCTGCGCCAGCAAAAAAGTCAATATAACGTTTGCCTGATTCGTCCCAAATTTCAGCCATTTTAGCTTTTTCGAAAGTAGTTGGAAATGAACGGATATAACCCCGTACTTCAGATTCGTATTGGTTAAATATTGATAATGACATGTTATATACCGCTAAAAAGATAAGGAATTAGTTTTGTATTGCTGGCAACGTTAAGAATATAGAGGTCTTCTGCCTCGTGATTCTCATCACCAAAATGGCTTTCGTTAATAAAGGGCAAGGTTTGCAATATCAGTCCATGCGTTTTAGCAAATGAACTAAACAAACCTTGTGATGCTTTATTGGATGGGCTGATAGTACAGGTGAGCTCTGTCATTACAGAGTCACTAGATTGGTTTTTAAGTAGAGCAAGTAGCATTGCTTTAGCTAGACCACGACCTCGCGCACTTTTAGCAATAGCAACCTGCCATACAAAAAGAGATTGAGGTTTGTCTGGTTGATAATAAGCAGATAAAAAGCCAATGGTGATGTTCTCCTGCTCAACAACGATGCAGGTATCTGAAAAATGCGAAGCTTGTAAAAAATACAGATAGCTCGAATTTAAATCTAATGGTGGGCAGGACTTGATCAGCTGATAAATAGCATGACCATCGCTGAGTTTGGGTTTGCGAAAAGTGAGATCGCTAGGCGAGTTTTGGATTAGGTGTTCCATAATTTAAGATGCAATTCTTTATATAAGTGATGGTTAAAAATTAAACCAATCTTAGCCAGTAACAGCAGGATATAACTGAAAATGAGAGCAGTGAATTATGGCGAGCAACAATCTACACCTAATCACCCTTACTAGGTGGCTGAGTGTAGTCATACGAGTGATTCCTCAGCAGTGATCCTGTGGATTAGATTCAACCAAAAAGATCGCAGGGAATTAAGGGGGATTGATAATACAAAAAATACTAAAAAAAAGATAAAACAAACCTTTATAGACCTAAACAATTACAACATAGTATAACAAAAAAATATTTATTTATCAATGTGTTAGCTTTTCACTGTCTAATAAAGAAGTATAAGTCCCTGTTTTTTATGAAGCTTTTTAAGGATCATGTTTTAACTGTGTTGAACGCAAAATGGTGCGTAAAATTACTCATATAATATCTAAAACAGTGGGTCATTAAAGCGATGTAAGCAGATCAAAAAAAAGCGTGAATGACCCATATTTTGATTAGGTAATTCACGCTTCAGTACTATTTATGTTTTAACTTTATGACTACAATTTAAATTAATATGAGCCAGTTTTAGATGATTACCACTTCAACTGAAAGCGAGAATAATAGCTTGTATCTAAGCTTTTTCGCCCGATTGCTGGCAGGCTTTTATAGTCATTACGTAGTCCAAATCGTAAATTCCAGTATTGTGATAAGCCCAGCGGAATGTTGATGCCTGAATCATGGGTCAATAGGTAGTCACCAAAATCATTAATAGCGGGTGTGTAGGTTAAGTTATTGGTCATGTCAGCCCAATCAACAAATTGCCAAGCATGCGCTAAACCAAAGTCTAGTGTTGGTGAGTCTTGCGTGCTGCCATCAGTAAAACTTTCGTAGCGATAACCTAAACCTGTACGTAACTCAAGTGAATGTGTTTCTTCTTTAAAAACACGATAATTTAAACCTGCGCCCACTAAAGTACGCAGTTCAATATTTTCAAAGTCATCACGCTCAACTTCACCACGGACATACCAGCCCCAAGGATCGGTAAAATAAGCAGTGTATTCTGAACCAAATATAATTTCGTTTGCCGTATCAATTCCAGCTTGACTTTCCTTATCTAAAGAAGCGTAAAATTTCAAGGTGTCGACTGTACTTTTGAGTGTTGCCCCTAAGGTCACACTAGCACCAAACTGGTCGGAGTTACCTTGTCTACCGACAATATCAAGACCGGCCTGATAAGACCATTTCCGTTTTAAGGCTTCACGTTCTTTCTCAGATCGTATCTGTTGTGGATCACTATCTTGTGGTTGCCAACTTTCAGCAATTGATAGCGCTCTAGTGGTCATTGTGAGATCTTGGCCAGTAATAACTAATTGGCCATCACCAGTATGATGAACTTGACCTTTTACTGTGGTGCCACTTTTTAGACGAACAAAGACTGCTTTTTCGGTATCAAATCCTTTTATTTTATCTCGCTGAATCGTTAAATCACCAGCATAGGCTGTTGATAGTGTAATACTTGTTTCGGAAATAGACGTTATTTTTCCAGTTAATATGCCGCCATCCAATGTTTCTATGTGATCAATTGCATAGGCAGGAGTAGATATCATCCAAAAACAGATGATAGCAGATAGTATTTTTTTCATGAAAATAGAAATCCTTTCTTAAAATGACGTCTAATAAAAGACATTTAAATATGAGTGATGATTGAAATACTAGGATCTGATAAGCCAATAAAAATCGAAAACAAATCTATTGCTTAGACAATAATTAGTTGATTTAATCAAGCCTAGTAGGCAGGGAATTGATCTAATACGCTAGCTACCAACATGCTTATAGGAACAGCAGCCTTGTAATCTCGGGCACGATTTTAATATAGAGATTAAATGATTTGTAGCATTCAATGAATTGTTGTTAAGCCTGGACTAATAGAATTAGTTGTTCCGACCTATTATTCGCTTGATAACACTATAAATTCGCTATTGAGCTAGCAATGAAAAAAAGCAAGCTGGCCATGATGACCAGATTGCCTTGTTTTGGTAGTTTTGCTATTAACTATGAAGTCATTTTTCGATACTTAATACGCTCTGGCTGATGATCTTTGCCAAAACGCTTTCGGTAATCTTCAGCGTATTCGGTATAGTTACCTTCAAAGAACACTACGTTAGATTGCCCTTCATAGGCGATCATATGGGTACAGACACGATCTAAAAACCAGCGATCATGCGATATAACAACGGCTGAACCCGGGAAGGCTAAAATCGCCTCTTCAAGTGCGCGCAAGGTTTCAATATCAAGATCATTAGTTGGCTCATCCAGTAGCAATACATTACCACCTTCTTTTAACAACTTGGCCATATGCAAGCGATTGCGTTCACCACCTGAGAGATCTTTTACAAATTTTTGTTGGTCAGAGCCTTTAAAGTTAAAACGACCACAATAGGCACGTGAAGGGGTTTGATAGGTACCGACTGTAATAGTCTCGTTACCTTCTGAAATTTCTTCAAATACAGTATTTTTGCCATTAAGATCGCGCGATTGATCTACATAAGCTAATTGGACTGTACTGCCTAATTCTATCGAACCTGAATCAGGCTGCTCCTGACCTGCAATCATACGGAACAGGGTAGATTTACCGGCTCCATTTGGGCCGATAATGCCAACAATTGCACCAGCAGGAATGGATAATGTCAGATTTTCAAGCAATAATTTGTCACCATAAGACTTAGTGACATTGTTTATTTCGATAACTTTGTCACCTAACCGTGGGCCAGGTGGAATGTAGATTTCTTGGGTTTCATTGCGCTTTTGGAATTCACGTGAGTTCATTTCTTCAAATGACTTTAAGCGTGATTTTGATTTGGACTGGCGGCCTTTAGCGCCTTGTCGTACCCATTCTAATTCAGCTTTTATGGCTTTATTATGTGATGCTTCTGCTTTTGCTTCTTGTTGTAGACGTGCATCTTTTTGCTCTAACCAAGCTGAATAATTACCTTCATAGGGGATCCCGCGACCACGATCTAATTCTAAAATCCACCCTGCAGCATTGTCTAAGAAATAACGGTCATGTGTAATAGCAACTACTGTACCGGGGAAATCTTGTAGAAAACGTTCAATCCAAGCAATTGATTCAGCATCAAGATGGTTGGTGGGCTCATCCAGTAATAACATATCTGGATTATCGAGCAATAAACGACATAGTGCGACACGACGACGCTCACCTCCTGATAGTACTGCCACACTGGCATCCCATGCGGGCAAACGCAAAGCATCAGCAGCACGTTCCAAGGCGTTGTCTAAATTATGGCCATCTTTGGCTTGAATTAAGTCTTCTAACTTAGCTTGTTTTGCTGCCAAAGCATCAAAATCAGCATCGGGTTCGGCATAAGCAACATAGATAGCTTCTAAGTCCTCCATGGCTTTTTTGACATCAGAAACAGATTCTTCAACAATTTGTCTAACCGTTTTTGTGTCATCAAGTTCGGGTTCTTGTGGCAGATAACCGACCTTGATATTAGGCATGGGTATGGCTTCACCTATATAGTCCTTATCAACACCGGCCATGATTCGAAGTAAGGTAGATTTACCCGAGCCATTTAAGCCCAGCATACCAATTTTTGCACCAGTGAAAAATGACAAGGAAATGTCTTTAAGAATTTCACGTTTTGGCGGGACAATTTTGCCAACGCGATTCATGCTGTAAACGTACTGAGCCATTAATGCATCTCAATGAATTAAAAAGATAGATTTTACGCGTGATCAGCCTATTTGGCTAATCGGTATAACAATTTTATATTGTCATTATATTCAGTATAATGAGGTGGAATTATAGTAGAAAACTGAGCTCTAGTAATAAGGTGTTTTAATGACTATATTTAATGATAATGGTTACCAGTTATTGATATTGAGGCATGGCAAAGCATCTACCGATCAAGCATGCCAAGATTTTGATCGCCTACTTAGCCAGAAAGGGATAGAGCAGGCGGAACAGATAGGAAAATGGATGATGGCCCAGGCTCTTAAACCTGACTGGCTAATAACGTCACCGGCTAAGCGGGCTTTAATGACAGCTGATATTGTCAGTAAAATGTTAAATATTGCCTCACAAAATACTCATGTAAATAGCGATGTTTATGAGGCTGATCTTGATGGTTTATTTAAAGTGTTGGCAAGCTGTTCTCCTAACAATCATAAAATATTGCTGATTGGCCACAATCCGTTATTAGAATACTTGATTGAATTTTTACTGCCAGAAGCCATAAGTAAAGAGCAGAAGAATGATCTTCGAATGTTGCCAGCAACACTGGTTCATATTGAAATGAATGTGGACTGGACACATCTTGAACGCCACTGTGCCCAATTGATATCAATTACACACGGTAAGTTTTTGCACTGAACAAGAGTGAGCAATAAAAAATGTATGTTTAAGCTTATACTGCCAACTATTATAAGTGCAGTACTCACGCCTATAAATGACAAGGGATAACATGATAAAAGCATTGGTTTTAGGTGCAAGTGGCGCTACTGGTCAGTTACTTGTAACCAGCTTACTTCACAAAGGTATTGAGGTTATCGCTATTGTTCGAGATGCCCATTCACTCGCCAACAGAAACGGCAGTGATCTACCAAACTTACAAATTGTTGAAGCTAATATCGCCGAACTATCTGAAAATGACTTAGCTTATTACCTGAAAGAATGTGAGCTAGTATTTTCTTGTCTAGGTCATAATTTAACCTTTAAAGGTATGTTTGGTCATCCTAGAAGATTAGTGAAAGATGCGATTGAAAAAGTGGCACAAACCGTTAAATCTATCAATAACCATCACAAAATTAAATTTATTCTAATGAATACGACAGGCAATAGTAATCGAGACATTCCAGAAAAACCGCCTTATTCTCAGAGAATTGTTATTTCGCTGTTGCGCTTATTGCTGCCTCCTCATGTGGATAATGAAGATGCGGCCGATTATCTTCGTGTTCAAGTTGGACAAAAAAACGATAAGATTGAATGGGTAACAGTGCGCCCTGATGGGCTTGTAAACGAACAGCAAGTTAGCCCATACGATATAAACACTTCCCCCATTAGAAACGTAATATTTAATGCAGGCTCAACCAGTCGAATTAATGTAGCTGATTTCATGTCCGAACTAGCTGTTAACCAAACCCTATGGGATAAATGGCAAGGTAAAATGCCTGTTATTTATAATCAGTTATAAATAATCCACTCGTTTAAATTTTTGGAATGCGTATAAAGTAACTAGGCTTAGCAAGTTAATATGGTATTCATATCGTCAAAAGCGGTTATTAATTCAGGCAATAGTGTATGTGCAGGTGCACTATTGCCTGATTGGTAACTGATCCGGATATCACTTGCCAATTTATGAGTTGACTCATGAGCTTGCACCAATTTGTTAAGAATATGTTCATCAAATTGCATATCTTGAAGAGCCCTCTTTATCCATATTCCACAGTGACAGTGTTTTTGATTAGATATTGGCCAATCAAGTGCATTATTTAGACCTACGTTAATATTTATTACAAACTGGTCTTTCCAATGGTTTGTCACTAACTGAAATAATTTAATTTTTTTGTCTTTTTCTGTTTGATGACGCTGACCACACAAGATCCATTGCTCGTTTGATTGATATGCGTTCAGCCAATCATAAATATCCTTAGCTGGCATGGGTTTAGCTATACCATAACCCTGAGCACTTATACAGCCCATTAAGATAAGCGCTATGCCATGCTCTGTTGACTCAACACCTTCAGCAATAACCTGACGATTAAAGGCATTAGCAAGACCAATAATGCCATCTATTATCGCGGAATTACCAGGATCACCTAAAATATTTCTGACAAAGCTTCGATCTATTTTAATCGTATCAGCAGATAAATTTTTAAGGTGAGTTAGTGATGAATAACCGGTACCAAAATCATCTAAAGCGACTTTAATGCCGAGGTTATCTTGACAGCTTTCAATAATACGGCTGATGGTATTAATGTCACTTAGAGCGCTACTCTCAAGGATTTCTAACTGTACCTTTTGAGAATTTATAGTGGGGTATAAAGCAAGTGTTGCATCAAGCTTTTGGTAAAAAGAGTCCGATAAGATGTGATGTGATGAGATGTTGATACTCACTTCAAGTTCTATACCTTGTTGAGTCCACTTTTCAAGCTGCTGTAATGCTTCATTGATAACCCAGTTCCCTATTCTTATGTCTAAATCGTTACTATCGATTAGGGGTAAAAATTGGAGTGGCGGAATTAAGCCTCTTTGAGGATGAATCCAACGAATTAATGCCTCAACACCATAGACAGTGCCCGTTGTCATATCTACTTTAGGTTGGTAATAAAGCGCAAACTCATTATTAACGAGTGCTTGAACAATTTCTTGTTGTTTATTGTGTTTAAGGTTATTTTGTTGGTCACTACTGTGGTTCGCTATAATATAGCGGTTTCTACCTGCTAATTTTGCCTGATACATCGCTTGGTCAGCATACCTCATTAAGGTATCAATACCGACATCTTCAGCCGGGTATAAGGTAATTCCACTTGAAGCACTGATTTCAATAGTATGATTTTCTATATGAAACGGGGTTGATAAATTTGTATGTATACGTTTGGCTAGGCTATGACATTCAGCAGTACTGTTGATATCGCCTAATAAAAGTGCAAATTCATCGCCGCCCTGTCGAGAAACGGTATCTTCATCACGTATTGTTGCTTTGATGCGCTTAGCCACTTCTACTAATAATTTGTCACCTATATTGTGACCAAAACTATCATTGACGGGTTTAAATTTATCTAGATCCAAGAATATAATGGCTAATTGAGTACCTGTTCGTTTACTGTGAGATATTGCCTGCTTAAAACGGTCATTAAAAAGAACTCTGTTAGGTAGGCCCGTCAGTTCATCATAATGTGCCATTAGGTTGAGTTTTTCTTGTTGCTGTTTGGTCTCAGTTATATCGGCAAAGATACCCACATAGTTTATTATGTCATTGTGTGCATTTTTTAATGAGGTAATTGATAGGAATTCGGCATAAGTTTCTCCCGTTTTTTTTCTGTTCCAGAGCTCACCTTGCCAATATCCCTTCTGGTGAAGCGAGCCCCACATTTTTTTATAAACCTCTGGTGTGTGTCTACTTGCACTTAGTGCACTATAAGTATCACCCATTACGTCTTCAGGATCGTAGCCAGTAATAGTTGTAAAAGCAGGATTAGCATCAACAACCACGCCTTTTGCATTAGTAATGGTGATACCTTCTAATGTACTGCTAAAAACCCGCGTTGATAACTGATGTTGCTCACGAAGCAGGTTTTGTTCAATAATGAGGGAGGTTAATTTAGCAGAAAATTCAAGGGACTGAATATCTTCATCCGTGGGTATTTGAGCTTCGGCATGGTAGATAATAAATAGGCCTAAGAATTTATTATCTCTTCCAAATAACGGTTCGGACCAGCAAGAACCAATCTTTGCAAATGAAGCTATTTCCTTGTATTTTAGCCACTTTGAATCAGTGGTTATATCCACAGCGATATTACGGATCTCTGAGAATATTGCTTGAGGCTCATTACTCTGGATTTGGAGCTTATCAATAGAAGCTGTATAAGATTTTGGTAAGCTGGGCGCTGATGCAGTCACTAAGTATTGCTCAGAACGGTCTAAGAGTAAAATACTACAGCGAGAAAAAGGGTCTTCTAGCTCAATTCTTTTTATCAGGGACTCGAAGATATCATTTAAAGGGTTGCCATTCATTAACTGCGTCATGACTTGGTTCTGAGTACACTGGCGAAGTTCTACTTGCTTAATGTCAGTGATATCTTGCAGGTTTTCTAAAGCACCAATTAAAGTATTATCAACTTCGTCATATATAGGCTCTGCATCGAAGGTAAGATAGCGTCTTTTACCATTCATCTTCTCAAACCAGTTTTCAGCATGTAAACCTTGGCTGAATTTTGATTGTCCACTGACAAGGTAATGGTCTTTAGCTTGCTCTTTATTATTAAGAATAATATTAGCTAGGCAAGGGCGAGCAGAACTATAAAAGCCTTTCCACGCATCTCTAGTACCAATTATTTCACGGGCAGTGATACCTGTTAACAATTCACATGCTTTGTTCCATGCTATAACTTTGTGCTCGATGTCGATGACAAAAGTAGGCACCGTAAGTGAATCAACAACAGTCTTAAAATTGTGCCTCATTGTCTACTTCCTTATAGATTAAACTGGCTGATAACAAGTATAGATTTAGATATTCAGGATGAAACTTTCTGAACTTTCTGAATTGCTATATTAATATTACTGAATATAGAGTAATACGTAAACTTACTTTTGTCACTAGTCAAGAGCGATAATTATTTCATTTTAGACTGGTGACAAATATAGATATGAGTGATAATTTATGCACCTGCTTGAAATTATTCAAAAGTAAGGTAACGGTTTTACTAGTGGGGCTGCCAATACTCGTACTTTTAATCGATACTATATTTTTAAATTTCATTTATCTGGGGATCTTACTGTTAAAATACAGTAAGACCAAGCAGCAGAAAACTGTAGCTAGGGCGGGTCACTCTTTCTGACATTTACAGGTATTATTTAGCTTTTTATAGATATCAATCCCATAATTAAACACGAGTCAAAATGTCACTAGAAAACAGCTACCAATTAAAAGGCATTATCAAACAAGCCTTCGGCTATAAGAAACATTTGATTAAAGCTAATCTTATTGCGTTATTAGCCGTGCTTTGTGCTGTGCCAGTGCCGTTATTATTACCGCTGATTGTCGATGAAGTATTACTCGATCAGCCTGGCGCAACCGTTCATTTTATACAATCTGTCACACCTGAATCATGGCATGGGCCTGTTTTATTTGTGATGGCTGTTTTAGTGTTGACCTTATTTTTACGCACCTCAGCCGTATTATTAAATGTTGTTCAATCACGTTATTTCACGATGATTGCAAAGCATATTACCTATCGAATCCGAAAACGTCTTATTAAACGTTTAGGCACTATTGCTATCAGTGAATATGAAACCCGTGGCAGTGCCGGTATCGCATCACATTTTGTTACCGATATTGAAGTTATCGATAATTTTATCGGCAATACGCTTAGTCGACTTATTGTTGCCACCTTGAGTATTATTGGCACGGCAGTCATTTTGTTATTTTTACACTGGCAACTAGCCTTGCTTATATTGTTTTTAAATCCATTGGTTATTTACTTCACAACAGTGATCGGTAAGCGCGTTAAAGAACTTAAAAGAAAGGAAAACTCGGCCTTTGAAATTTTTCAGCAAAGCCTGACTGAAACCTTAGATGCTGTGCAACAAATACGTGCAGTAAATCGTGAGCAATATTACCTAAGTCGGGTTATTAACAATGCGCGGCATGTTAGAAATCATGCTGCTGAATTTGCATGGAAAAGCGATGCAGCAAATCGACTATCGTTTGTGATTTTTTTGTTTGGCTTTGATGTTTTTAGAGCGATTGCCATGTTAATGGTGGTTTTTTCAGATCTCACTATTGGCCAAATGTTTGCTGTGTTTGGCTATCTATGGTTCATGATGGGCCCAGTACAAGAAATCCTTAATATCCAATATTCATTCTTCTCAGCCAGCGCTGCGGTTACTCGTCTAAATAAGCTGTTTTCGATGAAACAAGAGCAGCATTATCCTAGCCAAGTTAATCCATTTGAAGTAGGTAAACCCAGCAGTATTCGTATTGAGGACCTGCATTTTCAGTATGGAGAAAACACTAAGGTACTAAATGGGGTATCGCTAGATATCAAAGCAGGTGAAAAAGTTGCATTAGTCGGTGCAAGTGGTGCTGGAAAATCAACCCTAGTCAATGTTTTACTAGGTTTATATCCAGCAGATCAAGGCATGGTGTTTTTTAATGGCAGTCCGGTAAGTGAAATTGGCTTAGCTAACGTACGCGAACATGTTGCCACCGTTTTACAAAGTCCTGCCCTATTTAACGACAGTGTTCGACACAATATCACCATGGGCCGTGATTATGATGATGAAGCTATCTGGCAAGCAATACAAATTGCTCAATTAGACGATGTTATCCAAGCTCTACCTGAACAGTTGGATACTATTATTGGCCGTGATGGTGTTAAATTATCAGGCGGTCAACGGCAACGTTTAGCCATTGCTCGTATGGTGTTAATTAACCCCAGTGTGGTGGTGTTAGATGAAGCGACCTCTGCACTTGATAGTGATACCGAATTTCAATTACATACAGCACTAGAAGCCTATTTGAAAAACCGCACTACCATTATCATTGCACATCGTTTAAGCGCCGTGAAACAAGCTGATAGGGTGGTAGTGTTTGATGGCGGTGAAATCATTATGGATGGTGACCATGATTCTTTGATTAGTCAACAAGGCTTGTATCAAACGCTTTATGCGAAACAGGTTTAGTTAAAAAAAGAGCACCAACATCAGCGTTAAAGCAGAACTTGCTATTAATTCATAGATGTTAGAAAAGGTGAGGTTTTTTACTATGGTGTTTTGTGACGGCCGTTTCTTAGTTTGAACGGGTTTTTATTCTGCAGGAACTAAAGACCCTCTTTGCTGTTGATGATGGCGTGCTTTTAGATGTTTTTCTAATTTTGATGTGTATTTAAGTAGTGTTATTCATATTTACCCAACATTGGCACAAATTAATCGTCGTGAGGCTGAGTAACAAATGAAAGAAGCATTAACACCTAGACGACAACGTTGGATCAAACGCTTATTTGGTTTGCATGGAGTACATTGATGATTAAGAAATTATTGCTGGTCGCCTTATTAACCACCCTTGTTGCCCTATTTTTTATCTATGGTGGCCAAGAATACTTGAATTTTGACAGTCTGAAGCAGCATAAGTCTGAATTACTAGCCTATGCCGATGCTAATTTTTGGCAAGCTTTTTTTATAACGGGTGGTATATACATACTTTCGACTGTTTTAAATTTACCTAGTGCCGCTATCATGTCGCTGGCGATCGGTTTTATTTTCGGGCGTTGGTATGGTGTATTGTTGGCGACGGTAGCTTCAACTATTGGTGCTGTATTAGTATTTTGGATTGCACGTTATTTGATTGCTGATTGGGCCCGACCCCGACTTGAAAAGATGGCTTCTACTCAAAAAATAATGAAAAAGCTCAACCAAGATGCCTTTAGTTATCTTTTGTTTATGCGTGCTGTACCACTGTTCCCGTTCTGGTTTGTTAATATGACGTTTGCCTTTAGTCCCATTAGCACTAAACATTATTTGATTGGCTCCTATGTTGGTATGTTCCCTATTAGCTTTGTATTGGTCAATTTAGGCCAATCATTAGCAACCGTCGACTCTATGGAACAGCTATTTAGCACCGAAGTCATTATGGCCTTTGTATTGATTGGCCTTGTCGCCTTAGTGGGCAGTCAATTAGTCAAGGCGCGTGCGAATAAAACTGCCGCTGCAAAAAAGTAGAGAGCTAAAAATAATGCATGAAACCAGGCCTTATTTCGAGCAGAGGACTTCCCGCTATCACACGCAAGAAATTAGGTAGCCTTCAACTCAACTTGGGTTATCTATGCAATTTAAGTTGTGTACATTGTCACATTAATGCCGGACCTAACCGCACTGAACTAATGTCAAAACAGACGATATATCAGGTATTAGCTTTTACGTTCAATGCCTTACAACAGAGGAGTGATATCGTTATTTCACCAGCACAAGATGGCCGTTATGTGATGATTGGAATGAAACAAGCTTATTCTGAATTATTTGTCGATATGACATGGGGCTATGCTGAAGTATTTGAAGCAACACAACAGAAAATCAAACGATATAACTTAAATTCTATTGAAACCACCATGCAATGGGATGATGATACTTTTGAAGACTTTCAACGTTATCAAAAAGAAAAGCTTATCTAGAGCGCGCTATGTAATGATGCTGTTATTGGATTTATTGGCTTGTAACTGACATTGAATCTTTGCTCTTTCTTGTAAACTTGCTAGGCAGAGTTAACTCAGTGGAAAGTGATCGGAACGCATAATTTGTAATTTATTCTCTTCGGCAAAATCAGTCAGAAATTCAAACAACATTTCATTATCTTGTTCAAGTGAAGCGTCAATGACCACGCATTTGATACCTTCCATTGCCGCTAATTCAACATTGGGATGAAAGATAATGCGTCGTCCAGGCCCATAACTGGCCACTGCACCACACAGGCGTTCAGCCCAATCACTGGGACGGAAGGTGCCACCACTTTGCGTAATACCTTGGATAATGACTTTGCCAGTAGTGCTCATGTTGAATGTGCTCATTTTCTGTCTAATTATGGTGTATTGTACTGTAAAAGTACCGTTTTATCATAGCTTATACCTGAGCAGGATAAAGTAAGTCGAGTAGTGTATTTAAAGCAATGAGTCGACTATCTGCATCAGGCATATTTTCTATGAAACGCAATTTATCTTGGCCATCCAATTTATATTTTGCAGCTTGTTTTTGAATTAACTGAATTATGACAATAGGTTCTATATTTGGTTCCTTGTCAAAGATGATACGGCCACCTTGGTCATACACATCGATCTTACGAATACCTATAGTTTTGGCTTTGAAACGTAATTCATGAATGGCAAATAAGGTCTGCACTTGTTCAGGTAGTAGGCCAAAACGATCGATCATTTCGACTTGTAACTCGCGTAAGGCCTCATTATTTTCTGCTGCTGAGATCCGTTTATATAGGACTAATCTCGAATGCACATCTGGCAGGTAGTCACTTGGAATCAATGCTGGTACATGCAAGTCAATTTCTATAAAGTGCCGATCGGTGAGGTTTAAACTTGGATCTTTACCGGATTTTAATGCCTTAACAGCACGTTCTAGTAGCTCGTTATATAAACCAAAACCTATTTCTTGCATTTGACCACTTTGATCATCGCCTAGTAATTCGCCAGCACCACGAATTTCCATATCATGGGTTGCTAAGGTAAAGCCAGCTCCTAGATCTTCAATGGATTCGATTGCTTCCAGTCGTTTAATAGCATCTTTGGTCATTACGTTTTGTGGGGGCACAATCAAATAAGCATAGGCGCGATGATGTGAACGGCCAACTCGGCCACGAATTTGATAAAGCTGTGCTAACCCAAGTTTGTCTGCACGATCTATAAAGATGGTATTGGCTGATGGAATATCGATACCTGTTTCAATAATCGTCGTGCAGACTAAAACATTAAAACGTTGATGGTAAAAATCTAGCATGACTTGTTCTAACTCACGTTCACGCATTTGGCCGTGAGCAACAGTGACTTTTGCCTCTGGCACCAGTAATTCAATATCACGTGCTACACGATCAATATCGTCTACTTTATTGTGTAAGAAATAGACTTGGCCACCACGTTTGATTTCACGCAATATACCTTCACGAACATTATCGGGCTTCCACTCTTGTACAAAGGTTTTAATTGCGAGACGACGTGCGGGTGGTGTGGCAATAATTGATAAATCACGAATACCTGAGATCGACATGTTTAAGGTGCGCGGGATCGGGGTAGCCGTTAATGTGAGAATATCAATCTCACTGCGGTATTTCTTAATTTGTTCTTTTTGAGTGACACCAAAGCGATGTTCTTCATCCAAAACAAATAGGCCGAGGCGTTTAGGATCTATATCTTGTTGTAACAGTTTATGGGTGCCGATAATAATATCTGCGGTACCATCACTCATCGCTGATTTAACAATGTCGAGTTGTTTCTTAGAACGAAAACGTGACATGACTTCAATATGAATAGGCCAATCTGCAAACCGATCTTTGAAATTTTCGTAATGTTGTTGGGCTAACAATGTTGTTGGTACTAATACCATAACTTGCTTGCCAGATTGAGTTGCAATAAATGCGGCACGCATTGCTACTTCTGTTTTGCCAAAACCAACATCACCACAAATCAAACGATCCATAGGTTTATCTGAGGTCATATCTTTGATTACATCATCAATGGCATCTTGTTGATCAGGTGTCGTTTCAAAAGGGAAGGCGGCCGTAAAAGCTGAATATTGTTCATCGGGCTCATCCATAGGTGGTTTTTTATGGGCGGCACGTTGAGCATAAATGTCGAGTAATTCTGCTGCCACATCACGTACTTTTTCAGAGGCTTTACGTTTGGCTTTTTCCCATTGACCTGAGCCTAGGCGATGGAGAGGGGCAAGCTCCGGTGCCGCACCAGAATAACGACTGATTAAATCTAATGCAGCAACAGGTACATAGAGTTTATCGCCTTTGGCATATTCTAGGGTGACATATTCAGTATTAATATCACCAATATCCAATGTTTGTAGACCGAGGTATCGGCCGACACCATGATCTTCGTGGACCACTGCATCACCAACATTAAGCTCGGCCAGGTTTTTAATAACAGCATCTGCATCACGCTTTTTACGGCTTCGCCGCCTCCGCTGCATAACCTGTTGACCAAATAACTGGGGTTCTGCAATCAGTGCAATATTATTATGAAGTAAAATCAAACCGTGTTCGAGTGGTGCCACCGTGATCCCTAGAGGTGAATCCCCCCTAAGAAAATCATCCCAGTTGTCATAAATATGTGGCTGGATCGCATTTTCGTGTAATAAGGACAATAAGGTTTCACGGCGGCCTGCTGTTTCAGCGGCAAATAAAATCCGACCATCAAAGTTATTAATAAACTGTATTAAGGCATCACAGGGATGATCATGGCGTGCGTTTAATGTCAGTTGTGGAGGTATCGCGGTGTTGTAATTGTAAGTACCTTGTTTAGTTTCTAACTCAAAGGTTTGAATATTAAGGCGTTGATAACCTTTCAAGCGAGAAAATAAATCTTCAACTGGAAAAAATATATCACTAGGAGCTAATAAGGGGCGCTCCTTATCTACCTGGTGTTGTTGATAACGTTGATTGATTTCTTGCCAAAAAGAGGCCGCGGCGTGATGGGGTTCATTGATATTAAAAAGTAAGGTATCACTAGGTAAATAGTCGATTAATCCCTGCGTTTTTTCAAAAAATAGCGGCAAATAATATTCGATACCCCCCGGCATATTACCCTCAGTCACCTCTCGATAGATGAAACTACGTTGAGGGTCGCCCTCAAAGTGCCGGCGAAACTGTTGGCGAAAAAGTTGAATGCTGTCATCGCTAACTGGAAATTCTCGTGCCGGTAATAATTGAATAGTGTCAATGGTATTAATAGAACGCTGTGTTTCTGGATCGAAAGTTCTTAAAGTATCGATCTCATCATCAAATAAATCGATGCGATAGGGGTGTTTACTACCCATAGGGAACAGATCGATAATGGCACCACGAACAGCAAATTCCCCATGTTCCATTACTTGCGAGACATAACGATATCCTGCTTTCTCTAACTTTAGCCGCCACACTTCAATATCAAATTGATCGCCTGTAGATACCATTAAGGTATTGGCCGCTAAAAAATCTCGTGGCGCAATGCGATGCATCAAGGTAGCGATAGGGACTAATAAAATACCTCGCTTAAAGTTGGGTAGTTTATGTAATGCTTCTAAACGTTCCGAAATAATATCTTGATGCGGCGAAAAAGTATCGTAGGGTAAGGTCTCCCAATCGGGAAAATGTAAAATTGGCAGGGGGTTATCGCCAAAATAAAACCTGGCTTCCGACTCTAAGCGGTGGGCTGTCGCAGTATCATCGGTCAATACTAAAATGGGACCAGCGTGCTGTTGTGCTGCTCTGGCTAACAATAAGCCCGGTGAGCTACCATACAATTGTCCTGCATTAAAAAGCTCGGATGAACGATGGGGTAATTGTGGAACTAGCGGGTTTGATAGTGCTAATGAGGCCATGTTTGTTGAATATATTGAGTGTCGGCATGCTATTTTTACACAAATCATGATTGAAAACACAGCCAATCGCCTGCTGGCAGATAGTAAGCTGTTATATCGATGACTATTTTGAAATAAATTTATAATATAAATAGAGGTTATATTCAAAATATTAGGATAGACGTAACTTGTATTGTCTCGGATTAAATATGAGATAATAAGCTATCGGGTCGATATTAAATTGAGAGACTAAGTAATGAAACGAATTGAAAATATCGTATTATTAAAAGTAATTGGTAGTTTTGAATTACTGGCTGCCTTAGCCATGTTTTGGTTTTTTAGCCATAATATTCCTGCCTTAATCGGGGCTGTCATCTTATTGGGTTTATCGGCCAATAGTTTTTTGCAAGCTCATAAATGTTATTTGCATCAATATACGCCTAAAAAATAAGCTAATACGTCCGAGAAATAATTAAGCAATGTCAACAGAAAATGAGCAAGCAGAAACTGTCAATATGCCATTTGATGCAGCTGCTTTTTTAAAAATATTAACAGCTCGGCCTGGTGTCTATCGAATGATAGATAGTGACGCTACAGTGATATATGTTGGTAAGGCAAAAAATCTAAAAAAAAGAGTATCAAGTTATTTCCGTAGCACTGGTTTAACATCGAAAACACGTGTGATGGTCGGGCAAATAGCTTCAATAGAAATTACCGTTACCCATACTGAAAATGAAGCACTTATTCTTGAAAATAATTTAATCAAGGATTTGATGCCTCGTTACAATATTTTGTTGCGTGATGATAAGACTTATCCTTATTTGTTAATTTCAGGGCATAAGTTTCCTCGGCTTAGTATGCACCGTGGTGTTAAACGTAACAGTGGTAGTTATTTTGGTCCTTATCCCAGTGCAGGTGCAGTCAGAGAAAGTCTTAATTTATTACAGAAGATTTTTCCGGTACGTCAGTGTGATGAGACCTATTATCACAACCGTTCTAGACCCTGTCTTCAGCATCAAATTAAACGCTGTACAGCACCTTGTGTAGGTTTGATATCTGAAGATGATTATCAAAAGGATGTGCAACATACGATTTTGTTTTTGCAAGGTAAAAACCAGCAAGTTATGGATGAATTATCGCAGCAAATGGAAAAAGCATCATCCCAACTTGATTTTGAATTAGCGGCTTCGATTAGAGATAAAATCATCAGCCTACGTCGAGTGCAAGAACGTCAATATGTTAGTTCTGAACAAGGTGATTTGGATGTGCTGGCCGCTATTGTTCGAGATGGAATCGCTATTGTTGAAGTATGTTTTATTAGAGGTGGGCGTAGTTTGGGTAATAAAAGTTATTTCCCAAAAGGTTCTTCAGAAAGTACACCAAAAGAATTATTGTCTGCGTTTATTCCTCAATATTATTTGGGAAAAGATGTGCCGACCGAAATTCTCGTCAGTCACATACCTGAAGATATGGCACTGTTAGAAGCAGTATTACGAACAGAGTCAAAACACCGAGTCCAGTTACGCTGTCCACAGCGAGGCCCTAGCGTACGCTGGATGACGATGGCAACGACTAATGCTGATATAAGTCTCAGCCAACGTTTGAGTAGCCGTGCAAATCTTTTGCAACGTTTTGAATTATTACAAGAAGCACTCGGTTTAGAAGAAATGCCACAGCGCTTGGAATGTTTTGATATTAGCCATAGTAGTGGAGAAAGAACGGTTGCTTCCTGCGTTGTGTTTGGTTTAGAAGGGGCAATAAAGTGTGATTATCGTAAATTTAATATCGATGGCATCACTCCGGGTGATGATTACGCTGCAATGAATCAAGCCCTAACTCGACGTTTTACCCGTTTACAAAAAGGGGAAGGTAAACGACCTGATTTGTTATTGATTGACGGTGGTAAAGGCCAAATATCAGAAGCCAAAGCAGTGATGGCTGATTTGCAACTTGATATCGATATCTTGGGCATTGCAAAAGGACCTGGACGAAAACCGGGCGAAGAAACATTGTTTTTAGTGGGCCAAGCAGGGGAAGTTAATCTACGGCCCGATTCACCTGCATTACACTTATTACAACAAGTGCGTGATGAAGCGCATCGTTTTGCAATAACTGGCCACCGACAACGCCGTGCCAAAGCGCGTAATACATCGCCACTAGAAGGCATAGCAGGAATGGGTCCAAAACGTCGTCAAAAATTGTTGCAGCAGTTTGGTGGCCTACAAGAAGTTAAACGAGCGGGCGTAGAGGATTTGACACGAGTAGAGGGCATCAGTAAAGCACTAGCACAAAAAATATACGATGTCTTTCATAGTGACAATTAAACACAAAATGCTATTATTCATCTCAATTACCTACTAATAACGAAATCTCTAATGAATTTACCTAATATTTTGAGCTTGCTTCGAATTGCCCTTATTCCCGTGTTAATCGGTATTTTTTTGTTACCTTATCAATCAGCAGCCTTGTGGGCGACTATTGTATTCGTCATTGCATCGCTGACAGATTGGTTAGATGGCTACTTGGCAAGAAAATGGGATCAAACATCACCCTTTGGCGCCTTTCTTGATCCGGTGGCAGATAAATTACTTGTCGCTGTTGCTCTAGTATTAGTGTTATATAAAACACCAGAATGGTTTGTGTTGATTCCGGTAGTCGTTATTATTAGTCGTGAAATAACTATTTCCGCATTACGCGAATGGATGGCCGAATTAGGTCAAAGCAATGCTGTTAAAGTTTCATCCGTGGGTAAACTGAAAACGGCTTTTCAAATGTTATCAATTGGATGCCTGATTTACTTTAAGCCATTATTTGGATTGCCAATATTTGAGATAGGTTTAGTATTGCTTTACGTAGCATCAGCATTAACACTCAGTTCTATGTATAGCTATCTCAAGGCTGCACTTCCAATGTTACTGACAAAGGCTTGACACAAAAAATAAAGTGCCTATAATGCACGTCTTTCTTAGCGGGAATAGCTCAGCTGGTAGAGCACGACCTTGCCAAGGGCGGGGTCGCGAGTTCGAATCTCGTTTTCCGCTCCAAATTCAAAAGATTCGTAATAGATAATACGGATTTTTAGTCTAGTTCAAAAGGGCTGCGTGGCAGAGTGGTCATGCACCGGACTGCAACTCCGTTTACGCCGGTTCGATTCCGACCGCCGCCTCCATACATGTTGTTAAGATCCCTAGCGGGAATAGCTCAGCTGGTAGAGCACGACCTTGCCAAGGTCGGGGTCGCGAGTTCGAATCTCGTTTTCCGCTCCAAATTTGAAAATCCGCACTACATATTGTATTGCGGCTTTTTTTTAAATGGCCATTAAGTGGCAAATTCCTGTTACTAACTTTCTCCTGCTTTTCACTTTTCCTAATTTAGGTTCTCGCTCAATAAGTATTATTGAATCGAGTCTTAGGATCCTAAAGGTGTAAAGAAGTTGAATGGCCTCGGTATTATCTGCGAAATTAAAGTAGTTAAATTAGCCCCATATTATATGCAACGTTTATACTACTAATATAGTCCAATCATTTTGCACACAATACAAGGGTATTACATGTCGGCCGAACATTATTTACGAACACCTTTACTCACGGGTGATAATGTTGATTCTAAAAGGGTGGAAATCGCTGCCTATTTTAATGCTACGTTTGAGCGTTATGAATCATTGTTTGAAACATTGGCTGATGATCAGGCTTATTACCAAAAATCGATCCCACTTCGTCATCCTTTGATTTTTTATTACGGACATACGGCCACCTTTTTTGTTAACAAACTATTGTTAGCAGGTTTGATTGATAAACGGATAGATCCTAAGTTTGAGTCGATGTTTGCTATCGGTGTTGATGAAATGAGTTGGGACGATCTTAATGATGCACATTATGATTGGCCAACGGTTGCAGAGGTCGCAGCCTATCGACAAAAATTAAAGGCAGTTGTTAGTCAGCTCATTGCCACTGCCTCATTAATACTGCCTATCAATTGGCAAAATCCTTGGTGGACCATCATCATGGGGATTGAGCATGAACACATTCACATTGAAACGTCCTCTGTGCTCATTCGTCAGCAAGATTTGGCACTAGTACAAAACCACGATGCTTGGCAGCCATGGACTAAAACGGCTGCTGCACCACAGAATGAGTTAGTCTCAATTACATCAGGCATCGTCAGTTTAGGTAAGCCTACCGATGATCCCATCTATGGTTGGGATAATGAATACGGCTCTCATCAAGCTGCAATAAAATCATTTCAAGCCAGTAAGTTCCTAGTCAGTAATCAAGAGTTTCTGGCTTTTGTAGAGGCTGGTGCTTATGAAAATGACAAATATTGGCTAGCTGAAGGTCTACAATGGAAAACGTTTTCTAAAGCGACACATCCCACTTTTTGGCATCAATCCGAACAAGGTTGGCAACTGCGATTAATGACTGAGATAGTCGTTATGCCTTGGGATTGGCCTGTAGATGCAAATTATCATGAAGCAAAAGCTTTCTGTAATTGGAAGGCTGAACAAACAGGCCTATCAGTACGTTTACCAACAGAAGATGAATGGTTACGGGTTTATGATTTTTCTGGTGTGGAAGAATTGACTGCAGATCAAGCCCCTGCCAATATTCATTGCGATCATGCCGCTTCTTCATGTCCCGTCAATCACTTTGCTCATGGTGAGCTATATGATGTGGTTGGCAATGTATGGCAATGGACAGAAACACCCATTTACCCGCTTGATGGTTTTGAGGTACATCCCCTTTATGATGATTTTACCATGCCAACATTTGATGGCCGACATAATCTATTTAAAGGTGGATCATGGATATCAAGCGGTAATGAAGCTCGAAAGGCGGCACGTTACGCATTTCGTAAACACTTTTTTCAGCATGCGGGTTTTCGTTATGTTGTAGCAGAAGAACTAGAGGAACAACTTGTGTCAAATTATGAAAACGATAAAATGTTATCTGAATATGCCGAATTTCATTATGGTGATAGTTATTATGATGTAGCTAACTTCCCTGAAGCATTAGCCAATATAGCGATTAAGGCTTTAGGTGATAAGCCTGCTGTAAAAGCTTTAGATATTGGGTGTGCTGTTGGCCGTTCGAGCTTTGAATTAGCTAAACATTTCGATCATGTAACGGGTATTGACTTTTCAGCACGTCTGATTAATCTGGGAGTGCAGTTAGCTACGCAAGGCGTTATTAGATATAGTATCGCCGATGAAGGTGAGCTGATGCATCATTATGAGCGTCGTTTAGATGAACTTGGTCTAGCCTCAGTGGCTAATAAAGTTGAATTTCTGCAAGGTGATGCCTGTAATTTAATGCCACATTTTACCGGTTATGATGTGGTGCTAGCAGCTAATCTAATTGACAGATTATATGATCCGGCTTTGTTTTTATCATCAATTCATCAGCGAATGAATGTTGGTGGTGTGTTATTAATCGCTTCGCCATACACTTGGCTAGAAGAACACACTAAAAAAGAAAACTGGGTAGGTGGTATCAAAAGGGATGGCGAGAACGTCAGTACCTTAGATGGTTTAAAGAGTGCATTAGGTGAACATTTTGACTTGATGGAAGCACCTCAACAAGTACCGTTTGTGATTAGAGAGACCAGTCGTAAATTCCAACACACTTTATCCGATGTCACACTGTGGGTGAAAAGATAGAAAATTGACCTCTAATTTTGACAAAATCATCGACAGGACAGGCTCTGCTAGTGTTAAATTAGATGCCAGAAAGGCTGTATTTGGTACTGAAGATGTTATTCCTTTGTGGGTGGCAGATATGGATTTTGCTGCCCCTAAAGTGGTGAGTGATGCCTTAACGCTACGTGCACAACATCCCATCTATGGTTATAGCTTACATTCACAAATGATGTTTACTGCAATGCAAGGCTGGTTTTTAAGACGGCATAATTGGGCTATTCAATCTGAAACTATCCTGATGTGCACGGGTGTTGTTCCTTCCATGCATGCAGCCATTTTGGCTTTGTCTAAACCTGGAGACAAAGTCATTGTTCAGCCGCCTGTTTATCCACCTTTTTATACTGCAGTAACAGAAACAGGGCGTGAACTATTGCTCAATCCACTGAAATTAGTGGGGCTAAATTACGGTATTGATTTAGCACACCTGGAGCAATGTGCTGCATCTGGTGCTAAATTATTACTATTATGTTCACCACATAATCCGGTTGGTAGAGTATGGCAACAACAAGAGTTAGAAAGCGTGTTAGATATTGCCCGCCGCTATCAGTTGACCATTATTTCAGATGAGATCCATGCCGATTTGATTTATCCGCAATATCAACATATCCCTCTAGCAAGCTTGGCTGATGATGTAACGATTTTGACGGCAGTATCACCCAGTAAAACATTTAATATTCCAGGTTTAGGATTGTCCTGTCTCATTGTCAATGACTTGCAGCATCGTAAAGCTATTAACACTGTATTTGAAAGCTTACATATCAGTGCCTGTAATCCGTTCAGCATCACCGCATTTGAAGCTGCCTACCGTGGCGGTGAACAGTGGCTAGATGAATTGATGATCTATCTTGATGAGACTCGTCGCCAAATGAGCAACTTTATAGGTAGCAATAACTTAAATATAGAGGTGATACGCTCAGAAGGTACCTATTTAATATGGTTAGATTGTCGACAGTTGGGTTTAGATGATGAACAACTCAAATCATTTTTCACCGATAAGGCTAAAGTGGGCCTCAATACTGGGATTAGTTTTGGCGAACAGGGCAGTGGTTTTATGCGTATAAATATTGCTGCACCTCGAGTCGTTATTATGCAGGCACTGGAGAATATCAAAGCAGCATTAGTATAGGGTGTTTGCTATTAGTTTTTCACCAAATTTGTGTGTTTAATAACTTGTATGGTGGATTCAGTTGAAAATAGGGAAAATACTCCCTATTTTGATATGAATATAGTGCGGTAGACTGTATCTTTATGATTGATATAATAAATAATCATAATTTGAGTATTAAAGTCAATACAGTTTTTAAGTTAAACGGGAGCAGGTAATGTCAGATTCAATCGGTTCAGCAGCAGGTATGGTGTGGAAATATCTAGATAAAAATGGCGCAGCCAGCGTTACAAAAATCACCAAAGAGACGGCACTGGATGCTAAAGTTGTGCAGCGAGCGATTGGTTGGTTAGCAAGTGAAAATAAATTAAATATTGTAATGAAAGGACGTATGGAAACTATTTCACTGAGGTAATATTTGAAAAACCCAAATAAAGCCTTAGCAGAGTGACTTGGTCAGCAAGGTTTTATGAACCAACTTATTCAATAATGAATAAACTCCCTGAACACCAATACGCTTTCAGTCATTACACTATCGGGATTTTCAAGAGTATGGATTATTTTTTATATTGTTTATGTCACAAAGAGACTTAAACAAATTTAGTTGCTCTATTAACGATTAATCCTTTGTTATTTCAATCGCTTATATTTTTAATTTCAATAACCCGACCGATTATAGTGATAAAACCAACTAATGCATCAAGTTGGTGAGTGCCACCATCAAAGATAAGCTTGACCTTGTCTATATCCAATAACAATCTAGCTACGATAATCGCTTTTTTATGCTCAACCACGTAAATATGACCACTACGGATTAAACGTTGATCCAAATCGACTACAAGGTAATCGCCTTCATTAATGGTGGGGGACATATCACTACCGGCCATCACAAAGGCCTTGTAGTTTGGTATTTCATCTGAATTTTGATTTAACTCAATCATGTTGTCACTAGTAAGATAAGACTTTAAAATCTCAATATTAACGCGTTTAAAGATAAAGGTAAAAGTGGTGATTATAAATTGCGCGTAGGTGAGATTATTGAAGATTAAGAATAACCATTCACATTATGAAGTCCGTGGTGTAGATATGCATTTTGGTGTGACTTATGATGAAAGTAGCGATGCAGCTCACGTTATGATTGATGCCGTATTGTCTACTCATCCATATATTCTTAAAACGCCTGCACCATTTGTTGAAGTGGAAACATTGAATGACAGTTCAGCAGTTCTTCTTGTTAGACCCTTTTGCAAAGGTGAATATTATTTTGATATTTTGTATTCAGTACCAGAGCTTATTAAAAAAGCATTGGATGAAAACACCATCGAAATCCCATTCCTACATCGTAAAGTAATAGTGATTAATCAAGACACTTAAAACAGTGCACTAAGCTTGATTGACAGTTCAAAGTTAAAAAGCCTTGGTACTATGCCAATTTTTTTATATCTATTCTGCTTTGCTGATTAAAACTCACAGGGCTGAAAACGCTCACTATTATTGTCTACATTGCCAACAGGGAACCTGATCGTGATCAATTAGCTTGTGTTTTATCAGCCATTTTTTTGCATCTTCTGCATCTTGTGTAAACCAGACTTTAGCTGAACCTAGTCTAAAACTATAACCCCAACTATCCATGTCAGTCATCATTCGCTCACTACCAACATGAGCTAAATAATCTGCTAATAAAATTTGTAGGTAACACACTGCATTTTCTTCATCAAAATTACCTTCAGCATCAGTATCGAGTGTGGCTCGTCGAATGGGATCCATGCAAATGAAGTGACCGGCCTCATGTAATGCTGAATGAATGGGAGTATCGTGACGAAGATAAAGCTTATTGCCAATTAAGCCGGCTTCGCGCTCACCAAAAAAACTGCCTTCAATGGTGTCATTATCTGCAATGTGCACAATTTCAATGCCATAAGGTTTAAGTAGCTCAGCGACCTGCTGCTGACCATATTGGTCGCAATTCAAAACATTAATAGGATCACTCTTAGTCGCTGAATATGAATTAGACACGACGAGCATCACCAATAATATGATTTGTGACCATGCCGGCGAGCGTTAAACCAAAAATAGAAGGCATATAACTCATTGTGCCATTAACAGCACGAGGTCTGCCATGTGCTACTGCTTCTGGGGGTAATGCTGCTTGGGGTGACTCAATCGAATAAACGGTTTGAATCCCTCTACCGACGCCATTCCGTCGCAAATGACCTCGTAACTGTTTGGCCAATTTACACATGGAGGTATCCATAATGTCAGCGGTGCGGATAAGTGTTGGGTCCAGTTTACCACCGGCACCCATACTGGCAAAAATAGGCATGTTTTTACGCCATGCTGTCGCCATTAATTGTGTTTTACTACTCATGCTATCAATTGCATCTATAACGATATCATAGTCAGGCGTCAGTACCTCAGGGATATTAGTCGGGGATAGAAATTGGCTAATAACGTTTATTTTACATGCAGGATTTATATCGTTTATCCGTTGTGCCATGACGTCGACTTTAAGCTGATCAACGGTGGAGTTTAAGGCGATCAATTGACGATTGATATTCGATGCTGATACATAATCATGATCAACTAATGTCATTTCACCTACCCCCATTCGTGCCAATGCTTCTGCAGTATATGAGCCTACACCACCCATTCCTGCGAGGAAAACATGGCTTTTTTGAAGTAGCTCGATGCCTTTATCACCGATGAGGATGTGGGTGCGCTCAAATAATGGGTTTTGATGGGTCATGTTTTTTCCTTACAAGTCACTATTTAATTTCAGTATGTTACGTTGCAACAGCCGTTATTAGTTAGTACATTTAAATCTATGTCAGGTCATAAAGTAGGCTCAGATCGACATTTATATTTTGTTTATAGATAATGTTATCTATATTAATCAGGTTACTTTAATATTGGACTTTATTTTATTATGAAGGTTGGTTTTACAGTACTTTTAAACGATTATTGGTATCTCTGTTTTGACGAATTAATGTATTACTTGCCTTATAATTTCCCGCTTTCAGCAGTCGGTCATAAAGCAATACATTGACCGAAGCTGATAAGTTCATACAACCTATCGTTGGCACATAAACCACATCATCTGCCTGATCGATAATATTTTGATCAATAGAGCCATCTTCAGGCCCGAATATATAAAGTGCATTTTCAGGGTGTTCATACTCAGGTAAGGGAATTGCATTTAGAGCAAATTCAACACATACAATTTGCATGTTGCCAGTGATAACATCTATCAGGCAATCCTGTTGTGTTATCAGTACGTCTTTACTAATTTTACGACTCATATCGACGGTTCTTGATTTACGCGCAATCGCTCGTGGGTAACGGTCGCCAGTATAGAACACTTTATCAACACCATAATTGGCTGCAGCACGTAAAACAGAGCCGACATTATCAGGGCTTTTAGGGTTGACTAAACCGAGATTAACTTGATGTTTTTTCATTGTTTCCTTGCTGAGAAAATGGATGATGTATCGGATTATTGTGAATACAATTTGCCCACACGATCTAAGTATGTCAAATAAAGACGCATATCAAATTCTAACTGATGATAGTCCGGTTCCATGTGTATGCATAATTTATAAAATGCTTTATTGTGATCTTTCTCTTTTAGGTGAGCGAGCTCATGCACTACGATCATGTTTAAAAACTGACTAGGAGCCTGTTTAAATACCGAACCAATACGCATTTCATTTTTGGCCTTTAATTTACCCCCCTGAACCCTAGAGACAAAGCTATGTAATCCTAGTGCGTGATGAAGTACATCAAGTTTATCATCGTAAATAACTTTACTTAGTGGGCTGGATTGACGAATAAATTGGTTTTTTAAGTCGATAACATAAGAATACAGGGCTTTATTGGATTTAATATCATGAGTCACAGGATATTTATCTAATAAGAACTCACCTAATTTTTGGTTTGTTATCAGCCCCTGCACTTGCGACTTTATATCTTCTGGGTAACCAGATAGGTATTTTAATTGACTCATCTTATTTTCAGGATTTTTTTTAAGTTATTTGTAGTTATAGTAGCAATATTTTGACAACTTTCAGGGCGAAGACTGGCCAGCGAAGACAGTATAAAGGGAATATTTTCGGGTGTGTTTGAGTGTTGTTTCATCTCAGCCAGTGGCATGTCAGGCGCATCGGTTTCTAATACAATAGCAGATAAGGGCAATTGGCTGAATAAATGTCTTAGACGTGTTGCTTTGAGGTGTGTGATTGCGCCACCAACGCCCAATAAAAAACCAAGCTTTTGATACTGTTCGGCTTGTTGCAGACTGCCATTAAAAGCATGCACAATCCCACTTATTAGCGGATATTTTCTGAGTAAACTTATCGTTTTATCATGCGCTTTTCGGACATGAAGTAAAACCGGTAGTTGAGCAGATTGTGCAAGTTTTAATTGTTCAATAAACAAGTCTATTTGTGCTTGTTTATCATGATTTGGCAGATAAAAGTCCAAGCCGATTTCACCAATGGCAACGGGTTGGCTGGAGTCAATAAGGTTTTTTAATTGTTCTAAATGTTCAGCTTTATGGTCAGCCATAAATAAAGGATGCAAACCCAGTGCGGGATGTAAACTCTCAGAACCACTGCAGATATCAATTAAGTTTTGCCAGCGATCAGCAGTAACACCAGGCACAATGATGTCCTTGATGCCTAATTTCTGGCAACGTGACAATATGGCAACCCGATCAAAATCAAACAGTTGAAAATCAAGGTGACAATGACTGTCAATAAGATGCATCATAAAATAGTAATATTATGTTTTTATAATAAAAAGATGACAGACGTTAACCGTCGGACGGACTCTGCTGATGACCTGCTGATGATGGATCTGGCTATTTTTCATGCGTCATTACCTGTCCTCACATTGGCGAGCAGCTACGTCAGTTTAATACTTAGTTTATCATTAATAAAATCTGGCTTAACTATCTTTTGACTTGCATCATTGCAGCTGGATCATACTATATTCAACATTACGCTTGTCGACTTCAGAAGGATTGCTGATATGCCTATAGTTTTGATTGTATTATTTTGTGTGTATTGGAAACAAAGGCTTTGTCTCGGGCTAATCTGAGGATCTTTAGCAAATAAATAAGCAGATTATTTATACAAAATGTAGGTGTAATTGTTAAACTAATTCTGAATTTTTTATTAATAAAGTATTTTATGTCTGACAATGCGTGACTTTCAGCCTTTATCTTTGACTGCTATTAAAGCTGTTATTGACTCAACTACTCTCACTAAAATTGCCGATATTGCCATTCATCAGTCAGTGTCATCAACTAATGATATGCTTTGGCAGCGATACTCTGAAGGACAGAGCTCGCCTGCAATTTGTCTGAGTGAAACTCAAACAGCTGGTCGAGGCAGACGAGGTGATCATTGGCACTCACCCTCAGCGGGTAATTTGTATCTATCCATTTTCTGGCCATTTCCCGCAGAAATAGAAAGTAAAGGGCTTAGTATTGCGGTGGGGATTAGCTTGGTTGAAACCCTCAAAACTGAAGGAATCAATGACTTACAGATAAAATGGCCTAACGATATATTATATAAAAGACAAAAGTTAGCTGGAATTCTAGTAGAATCACGGTTTGGTAAAAATAAAAGTACCGTGATTGGCATTGGCCTTAACTTTAAGCTTCCAACTGCCACCCAAAATAAAATTCATCAACCTACCACCAGTCTTCAACAGCTTTGTACTGAGATGCCCTGTAGAAATAGACTGGCAGGAAAAATAATTAAAAATATGATCAAAACACTAGAACAGTTTCAACAGCGCGGTTTAATCGATTTTATTCCACAATGGTCACAGTATGATGCACTTGCTAATCATTCTGTTACTTTAATTAGCGATCAAGATCCCCTGCACGTTATTGCACGGGGTATTAATGAACAAGGTGAACTATGCTATGAGTATGAAAATACAGTTCATACTTTATCTAACAGTCACGTAAGCATCAGGTTTTCCTCATGAAATTATTAATTGATATTGGTAATAGCCGTATTAAATGGACCACGCTAGATGCCGGTCGGTTCACACAATCTTTTAGCTTTGATCGTAAAAAAACAGGTCTTAAAACAACATTTACTAAAGAGTGGAAAGAACTTGCAGATATCGATTCGGTTTTTGTATCTAATGTTGCCGGTGACAAAATAGCTGAACAACTCACCGAGTGGGTACAAAAAAAATGGCAGCTTACTGCTAAATTTATCAGTAGCGAACAAAAACGATTTGGTGTTACAAATGCCTACCAACAAGCCGATCAACTGGGTGTTGATCGCTGGTTATCCTTAATTGCTGCAAGACAGCATGCAAGACAAGCTACCTGTATTATCGATTGTGGCACTGCCATTACCATTGATGTTGTTACTAAATACGGTGCACATCAAGGCGGTATGATTTTACCGGGCATAACTTTGATGCGTGGTGCGTTGACAAGTCAAACTAGTAATCTTACCGATGTGGCTGAAGAAAGTGAATTTAAAACACTAGCCGTTAATACACAAAGTGCAATTCAAGCGGGCACCATGTACATGGTCACAGCCAGTTTGGAACGTATTGTTGATGACTTAAATGAACAATTTAACAATCGCATTCGTTTCATTATCACCGGTGGTGATGCTGAACTTGTTATGCCGTTGTTACCATCATTTATTGCGCATTACCCTGATATCGTTTTAAAAGGTTTAGGTTATTATGCTCGCCAAGGCGATAGACAACCTAGGGTAAAACCTGAAACGGTTGACATTGCTAAAGCAGCAATAACTGAATCTGCAGAAGTTGTGAAAGTAAGAGAAGCAGAATTAGTAGAAGTAGGAAAAGAAGAAGCAGAAGTAGAAGCAGAAGCAGTAGAAGTAGAAGCAGTAGAAGCAGTAGAAGTAGAAGTAGAAGTAGAAGTAGTAGAAGTAGTAGAAGTAGTAGAAGTAGTAGATTTAGTAGAAGTAGACTAGAAGTAGAAACTGAACATGCTGTTGAGATACATAAGTAGTAAAAATTGCAGGATAATAAT
>JAWUYH010000027.1:0-34094 GCA_034110895.1 Gammaproteobacteria bacterium
AATTCAGCAATATATAACAGCGCCCTGTCCTTATCATCTGGATGTAATCTTTGCTCCCATTCCGCGACATCATTTCCAATCTCTTCATCTGAATAACCAAGCATGCTTTTCCAGTGCTGGGAATAGCGAATTTCACCGGTTACTAGGTTGAAATCCCAAAGGCCATCTGTGGTGCCTTTCATAGCAAGCTCGTAACGTTCTTTACTTTGTCGAAGCTCCTCTTCAGCTTTATTACGCTTAGTAACATCTAACACTGAGGCAATAATAAACTCGATTTCACTTACACCTCGATAACAAGAAACGGTGAGATGGGTATGAATGATTGAGCCATCGCTATGAATGAATCGCTTACCAAGCTCGTAGCTGTTGATCTCACCCGCTACCATTTTGTTAAATTGGGCGACATTTTTGTCTAGATCTTCAGGGTGAGTTAGCTCAGCCCAACTCAGGCTCTGAAGTTTTGCTTCTGAATAACCCAGCATGTCGCTAAGGTGACGATTAACACGTAACCATACTTTGTCAGGTGATGTAATCGCAATGCCAATATTGCCCAAATCAAACTGAGAGCGGAATAAAAACTCACTTTTTCGTAAATTTTCTGCGACTTGTTGACGTTCGGTGATATCTAATACCTCTAGCAACAAACTAGTACCTTGCTGATTAATACTTGTACGAAGTAATACAGATAACAAGGTGTCATTAATCAGCAATTTGATTTCGCAACTTTGATTTATGCTAGTGGCATAGGCCTCATCCAAAAACGCATTAAACAGAGGAAGGTCAGAATAATTGACAAAAGCACCAAATCGCAATTTATAGAGCTCAAAAGACACTCTGCCAAATAATTTGACTGCTGCATAATTGGCATGCTGAATCCTGCTATCCTGTCCAATCATCAAATAGGGTGTAGGCGAAAAGTTGTAGAGTTCCATATAGCTTTGTAACGCAGCATTCATTTCAATATCTGCTGTTCTCAAGGATTCGTTTTGCGCTTCCAGTTCAATTTGATGGATTTGCAATTCATGCAGCAGTCTTAGGCACTCACTGTCATCACCGTCACCAACAGTACTTGTCAGCAGTTTCTGAATGGCTCTGTCACGAAGCAATTTGGTACTTATTGATTTATTAGAGGACTCTTTCACTTCAAATTCCTAGACTACACCTCTTGTGCAATATTTCCCCGAGAATCCATTTTCGGTATTAGTTTCTTTTACACTACGTGCTAAACTGAAGGGTGTAAAGTATTTCTTGAGCATTTAGTGTAATGCAAGCCAATGAATAACCACAACATTTACTTAGAAACGGGAACTTACTGTAAAAGGTTTTTTGGTTGTTAATATTTATATTTAAGTGCAATGGCTGTTGTTGGTTGTTGGGTCATACGGTCGATACAATTGAGCCCTTAAGCCATTTATCAGACATTATCTAAAGCTTGTTTTGATACAGTTAAGTAATCTCAATATTAATACAGGTCGATATTGACGATAAGACGCACGCTATTTTGATGCGTTCAAAATGTCTGACATAAATCACTGATTTAGGTGTTATGATTCGATGATATTGACTATTGGCGACGCACTTGATGGTAGTTTGGTCATCTCTTAACATGCCGTTTCTGGCCTTTTGAATTGACTTGTGTATATTCAGTTACTTTAATAATCATCTATGAAAAGACGCCAATTTTTGAGTGCTCGGTGGAAATCCTCTAAGCCACAGAAAGCTTCTGATTCACCATCATAGAGCGACATAGCATCTTCAAGTTCAATTTCTTCACCACTTTCAAGTTCATTGGCAAAAACTCTAACTTGCTCACCCTCTAGTTCAATTGATAAGGCCTTGCCTACCATAGACCAGTGTTTCAGCTGATTATTTTGCAGTTTAGCGATCACCTGGCAAAGCGCTTCATATTTTTCTGAACACTGCCCTAGCTCCTCAACAAACCAAAATCCTAATATTTCTTGGCCCATACTAAACTCAGCAAGTAAGGTACCCGTTGAGGAATTGCGTTGAAATTCATACTCCATAAATCATCCTGCCTTAAAATGTATCTAAGCAAATTTTAACTCAATGCACTAAAAAACGGGTAATTAGAGGGCAGAATATATTTAGTCCGCTGTCGTTAATCCTGATTTATTGCTTGAACAGTGAGATCATAAAAAGTCAAAACCTCTGTTCATGTTAAGTTAATTCAATAGCCGATCGATCCATGTTGTATTTTTTAACTCACCAATCTTAATGAGAATTATTACTGCCTGTAATGTGAAAGTTGAGATTTAATACTCCTTGTTATCCATTAGTTCTTTAATCAAAATTGAAAAACTAATAATTACAACAGAACAATATTCATTATTAATAACTAGTTATTTGTCTTACTGACGAATCTAAAACGGCTCGTCTATAAACCTCATGGATAAATTGAGTAATCGAAGTAATCTCAGATTTGGAGAGGCTTAATTCATATTCTTCTTCCTTATGAATAATCGTAAGTTCTGTGTTTTTTATCAAAAGTTGATTGTGCTCTTTGCCTTTATTCTCTTCCGACACAAGCTGTTGTTTATTTTTAGTTTCCATTAATCCATCCAAGTTTATATTATTAGACTTTCAAACTAAACGCTAATGAGAGTTATTAACGCTTATAACTTAAAAGTCAACACTTAATACGAATAGTTCTTATTTAAGTTTAATGGGCGAGTTCTAAAATAAGAATTATCTAAGTCAATGGTTTTACCTGTCATGACAAACTACACAACTAAAAATACATTCACCGCTATTGTATTACAGTAACGATGCAAAGAATGATTCAATGAAGCGATCATCGGCCAGTATGTTTCCACTCCATTGACTTAGATCGCGACTGAGCTGAGTGCTGGTAAAGTATTGTGTACTTGAGCGTGCGTCGGCACTCTTTCACTGTGAAATGATTTGTTCAATCTAGTCAAAGCAGCAATATTTATACTGTTACTCATCTTATTCAGTTCTTCTGCAAGCCAGCAGTAACAGGGGGTGCGGACATCAAATAGATGTCGTGAAAATGCTCGTTTTAGCAAAGATACTTTGATGGTGAGCTTACCATGAAGTGCACACCCTATATCGTTATAGGGCCCAGTTAGGTGATTTACTGATAATAAGCCTGTATAAGATTTGTCACTTAATCTTGTCTCTTAGCTTGTATGGCTGGAGGTTTAAACATTCAGTAATGTGTCATCACACCTCTTACCATTCATTGAGTTTACTTTCAGCCAAATAAGCGCATTAAAAAAGCGTGTCCCTCATCTTTTATTTGAGTCATATATTCACTCTATGTTGTTGTCATTACTTTGTTAAACGCGGCCGTATTAGTCTATTTAGCTGTTCCTAATTTGCATACTGATAATTGCCCTAATAGATAGGTAGCAGCCCATAAATAGTTGTTATCTAACAGCTATGTATCAGATCGCCAGCCCCTTTATGGATCAACTTTTTTATCTCAAGCGCTAACAGACCAAAAAAGTGATTCGAAGGTGAACTGGCTCGCCAAGCCAATGCATGTGTACGAGTAATAGTTTCACCTTCTATATCGATTTGTTGCAGTTCACTTTGGTCATTTATTTCCGACGCGATATATAAAGAAGGTAGAAATGCACTTCCCATACCCATCTCGACCATTTGCCTTAAGCCATCAAGACTGCTGCCTTCATAGTTTCCTTTCATTCGCATGCCTAATTTTTCGCAAATTACTCTTACTTGTCGGTGGTAATCGCTTTTTTGTCCCATGGTCAGTATTTCAGTCCCAACCAACATATGACTGGCAACTGACTCCTGTCTGATTTGGGGATGATCGCCGCGGATCACTAAATTCAAGGGTTCACGAAATAGTGGCATCACAGTGAGTTTGCGATCTTCTATCGGAAGTGGCGTTAGTATAAAATCATACTCACCGTTTATAAGTCCTTCCTTAAGGTTGCTCGGTGCCGCTTCACGTATTTGCAGTTGAAGTTTGTTGTATTGTCGACGTAGATCCGGTAAAAAATGTGGTAACAGATATGGGCCCAATGTCGGGGGTAGTCCAAGCCTATAACTTCCACTAGGCCCTAGGTCTTCAAAGCTGACTACATCGGCTAATTGATTGACCTGTTCAATGATCTGTTTTGCAGCAGGTAGTAATCGCTGACCCACTGAGGTTAAATTAGAACCGGAGCGGCGACGTTCAAATAACGGTAAACCAATTCTCTCTTCTAATAAACTGATCTGGACTGTCAGTGTAGGTTGACTGACATTGAGCCATTCACCAGCCTTACGGAAACTGGCATGTTCAGCAATACTGATGAAATATTCTAATTGTTTAAAGGTTGGTTTTTCACGATCTTTCAAGATAAGGCATCCTAATTCAGTATGTTTTATAGCTTTAATGACATGATGAATAAGTTATCAGTCGCTTGTAGAATGAGATAATGCTAGTTAAAGTCATTCTAATTTTAGGGGACCGATACTCACATTAAGACAATTAATCGCAGTTGTGGACTTTCTTAGCGAGTAATAATATCTAGCATTTACCTTGAGTAATGTCCTGATGTTCGAGGACCTTATTTATGGCTGGGTGTCATTATCAATTTAGATGAAGTACATTCAACGAGTCGTTGGCAATAACGCTCATAAAGTGAAGCATCGATGCTTTTTTTGACCATGAAACGTTTGTGTGGTGGCTTAGCATTCATGATAATCACTTTTAAAGTGTCATCATTAATATGCATGACTTTAGTTCCTGCATTGACGGGCAGTGAACTTGCCACAA
Source organism: Gammaproteobacteria bacterium (assembly GCA_034110895.1). GTDB lineage: Bacteria > Pseudomonadota > Gammaproteobacteria > Nitrosococcales > Methylophagaceae. The sequence goes on from JAWUYH010000027.1 coordinate 4,772, forward strand.
AAATCCCTATTGCCAAGATAATAGTGCTTATAATTTCTTTTTTTCTTTTCATGTTTTGTTTGATCTCCCTATTTCTATCTGATGTACATTGCACATCAAATTAATGACTCTGAAAAAAAAGCATTCCTAGATAATCAGCTGCAATAAAAATGTGCATCTAATTTGTCTTTTTCAGTCATTCATTATCTCAGTTAGCTATTCAAATTATAGACTTATTAGTGATAGGATTACACTATCACCATATTATCTAAGGAAGCAATTTAGAATCACCAGCCAGGTTTAATTATTGTATTCTGCTTTGAATAGAACTGTGCTGCCTCAGGAAAATCCCTAGTGATATCAAGTAAAATCCCATAGTATAATTTGCAGCCACTACGTAATATGTGAATCGTAACTTAATTAATTTAAATCAACCAAAAAGGTGATCATTATGTGGACTAAACCAGAATATTCAGATATGCGTTTCGGCTTTGAAGTAACAATGTACGTTTGTAATCGTTAAGATTTAAACCTACAAAAGGCTAAACAAAGGCCCATCTCTCGTAAGAGAGAGGGGCTTTTTTGTGTCTATAGCTTTTGAATTGTAGTTAGCAACATAAGCCTATCGACAATTACCCGCTTTTAGATAACCATTCGCTTTAGCTAGGGCTTCACTTTTGAACAACACCTTTTTTGACGCAGCAACCCTTTTATAACCTGGACAGTCAGCTCGATAATAAATACGGCTACTTCTATTGCCTATAATCATGCCCCTTATAACGGTTGGATGATGCTCAACAGTCCGTAAACCTTTACGCCATACCCAAGGAGACACGGCATGTTTCGATGTCCACAACCCACGTTTTTGCTGCTTGGCTTGCACTTCAACTGCAGACAAGTCATTATTTTTAGCTGTAACCCATGCCAGCCCTTGCCGAACAAGTTCAGCGCTCACGTCTAGCCCCTTTACAGTGACTCGGCCGACACTGCTGCCACCATATTTAATCTCAACATTGACCCTTACTTGTTTACGAAATGTTAGTGCCGCTAAGGCTTTTTTGGCTTGCATGCCGAAAACTTGTTTTTGCTCTGGCGCATCTATTTTTGCCAACTTTATTTTAACTTGCTGGTTAGCCCTTGTCAGAATCGTTAATGTATCGCCATCGCTGATATGAATAACTTTCCCCGTTAAGACTTCTGCGTTGACGCCTAGGGTTATTAGCGATAAAACCAGTATTGAAAATGTAAAATATAATGATTTCATATAAAGAAAAATAATGTTCATAAATGCATACCTTGCCACATATCAGCAGTGTTTCATAATTACTCATTAGTTACTAGTTGCTTTATTAGAGCTTGTTTAAGCGTCAGAATATTGAAAAGTCCAGCCCGATGGCCTATCAGACTTAAGCTTTTGTTTGTTTTACCACGGTTATCTACTTGACTTAATAATAAGTCCATAATCTATTAATCTGCTTATATTTTAATATTGAAACCCAGCTATAAACCTAATTTATATGGGTTGCCGTATAAAATATGGACTGGTTATTGCCGTGAATTTTAACGATGAAAACATAATTCTATTAGTGTGTTTAGCTCAGCTTAATTAAGCTAGCTGTGATAGATTTGTGACTTAGATTTAACTTATATAATTGCTTAACCTAACCGCAAAATATGGATGTTATTACTGTTTATTAAACAATACCAGATATTTTTGGGGATAAAGGCGTAAAAATGAGGAATTTAAAAATTGGAAAACGCTTAATGTTTGGCTTTGCCGTCTTAATTACACTTATTGCAGTTTCATCTATTAGCGCTATCTGGCAGATAAATGGCATTAATCAACAAGCGCAAAAAGTCATTTCTTTAAGATTACCAACAGCACAAGCCAGTGCCAGCATCCTTAATGGTGTCAATCATGCACTGCCCGCTCTTCGTGGCTGGATTATTTTGGGTAACGATAGATTTAAAGGCGAGGGTAAAATAGCGTGGGATACCGAAGTTAATACTGCTTTAGTGACCTTAAATAAGATGTCAATTAATTGAACTAACCCCGAAAACAAGAAACGCCTTAGTGAATTAAAAATATTGCTTAAACAGCTTAAATTCGAGCAACAAAAAATTGAAGCTATAGCTCAAACTCCTCAGAATACACCTGGACTTCAGATGCTAGTAGAGCAAGCGATTCCTCAGGCAACCATTATGCTGGACCAAATTACCAAAATGATTGATATAGAAGCTCAGTTAGAAGCTACACCTGGGCGAAAATACTTATTAGGAATGACGGCCGATGTACGAGGCACCCTAGGTTTGTCATTGGCTAATATTCGAGGTTATCTATTAACAGGCAATGCTGATTTCAAACAAAATTATGAACAGCTGTGGGAAAAGAATGAAACACGATTTAGTGATTTAACAAACAACTCAACACAATTAAATTATAAGCAAAGTCAGGCATTTAAACGGCTAAAAGAAGCAAGAGTAATCTTTGCTTCCCTGGCTCCGAGAATGCTTGAACTGCGTAATCAAGATAACTGGAACCTAGCTAATTATTGGTTAGCTACTAAGGCAGCCCCCTTGGGTTCTCAAATCAAAGTTATTTTGAAAGATATGGCTGATAATCAAGCTTTATTATTAGCTGAAGATTCACTTGCCATAACTGACAAGGCTGAAAAAGCAACTACTATTTCGTAGGTTCAATTATTAGTTGGTCTAGTATTCGGTATCTTAGTCTCAAAATTTGTCACCAACAGTATTGTTAGCCCTGCTGCTACATTAAAGACGGCTATATTCAAATCACAGCAAAACAGTGATTTAACTATACGGTCAAGCAGTAACGGAAGCGATGAAGTGACTGATATAGCCAATGCTTTTAATGAGATGATGAAAACATTCCAAGATACCTTGAATAATGTAACAGATGCCAGCTATCAAATTGCATCAGCATCAGAAGAAACATCGGTTATTACTGAGCAAACAAGCGCCGCAGCAAGGCAACAACAAAATGAAACGACTCAATTAGCCCTAGCCATGAATGAAATGTCGACAACAGTTAATGACATTGCTAAAAACACGGCCTTTACTTCAATCGCCTCAAATTAAGCGACTAGTCTTGTTGGAGCAGGATTAAAAGGCATGCAGAACACCATTTCCACCGTTGGTCATTTAGCCTCTGTCATTGAAAAGACAGAGCTTGCTATTATAGAACTAGAACAGCGTACTGTTGATATTTCAAGTGTACTCGATGTGATCAGTGCCGTGGCTGAACAAACAAACTTATTGGCGCTTAATGCGGCCATTAAAGCGGCACGAGCGGGAGAATATGGTCGAGGATTTGCTGTGGTTGCAGATGAGGTAAGAACGTTAGCAAGTCGTACTCAGCAATCGACTGAAGAAATAACAGGCATTATTGAATTATTGCAAAAAGAAGCTAAATTAGCCGTTAGCTCGATGAAAGAGAGTCAAGTGCAAGTCGGTAACTCTGTCTCACAGGCCCATGAAACAGGAATCTCATTAAATTCAATTGCCGACGTCATTCATCGTATTAATGATATGAGCATTCAGATTGCCACCGCCGCTGAAGAGCAAGGTGCCGTCGCAATAGAAGTCAGTAGAAATGTTGAAAGCATTAATTTAGCATCAGAACAAACATCTGATGCCGACGCTCAAACATCACAGTCAAGTCATGATTTAGCTGGCCTTGCTTCAGGCCTAAATGTGCTGGTGAAATGTTTTAAAGTGAGTTAATCTAAAAAATTATGCTGAAGAAACGCACTGATAAAGTCTCTGGCACTGTTTATTTTTGATTATTTTATTTAGGTACTTGTTGGCACATTTTCAGTACTTACTAACAAAATAGCGCCAAACAAACCTACTTTATTTTTAAGCTTTTTTATAAACATTATTGGTATTCCTGCTGATACATAAATTGATTACTAAAATAAATAAATCGTAGAGTACTCGATTATTTTAGGGCAGCTAACAAAGATGACCACACAAACTATCGACATATCAAAACTTGATGAGGAAGGCTAGAAATTCTGTTGGTCGGCTCTGATGATGGCATTCGGGAATACAACTTTCAAACGGAGCAAAGTATTGTCTCCCAACTATAATGCAAGTTCTTGGTTTTATTGCATTATCAGATATCGAGAAGATACTGAATGACTGGAGAGTTCAGCTTTCTCCAAACAACCTTGTTGGGACTAATAATATTTTTTAAAGCAGTTATAACTACAAGACGGATTTATGCTTCGTTGAACAATAAGAACTCTGGCATGATGGCATTTAGCCGTAATGCTGAGTGGAAAGTATAATTGAAGCTAGATTTATTCAACGCTGGCACACAGATTTAAAAAAACTTTTAAGCAATCACTTGTTAGCAAAATATAATACCCACTATTCAAGCTTTATTTATGATAAAAACACTCGTCTACCTTCTCGTTAGCTATAAAACGGATCGTTAGATTATTTAATGTTAGCAACAAAGTAACTCAATAGCAGTTAACGCTATAAATCCCGGTGTCAAAATTAAACTAGCTCAGTCGTAAAACAGAGGATTTTTGTTGTACTGTCCCCTCTTTACTATAGAATATATAATCAGCTAGCGAGGTTTAATTAATAAGCTAGTTCCATTTTGCTTAACGTTTAATAGGAAATAAAATGAAACGAATAATGTTATTTATTATGACCAATATCGCTATTATGATGGTGCTGAGCATTACGTTGAGATTACTTGGTGTTGATAGTATATTAGCTGAAAATGGCTCCGATCTTAATATAAGGGCGCTGGTTATATTGTCAGGTGTTATTGGTTTTGGTGGCTCATTTATTTCATTATTGATTTCAAAATGGATGGCAAAACGAATGACCTCTGCAGTGGTCATCATTAATCCAACTACCAAGATTGAGAAATGGCTAATAAGCACGGTTGAAACTCAGGCAAAAATTGTTGGCATAAAAATGCCAGAAGTGGCCATCTTCCCTTCAGCTCAAATGAATGCATTTGCAACAGGTGCCACAAAAAATAAGGCATTGATGGCGGTGTCTCAAGGTTTATTAGATACAATGACACTGGGCGAAATTGAAGCTGTCGTTGGTCATGAAATGAGCCATATAGCCAATGGAGACATGGTAACTTTGGCTTTGATTCAAGGAGTTGTTAATACCTTTGTAGTCTTTTTATCACGTATCGTTGGTCACATTGTCGACCGCGTTATATTAAAAAATAATCAAGGTCATGGCATAGGTTACTTTGTTACCGTCATGGTTAGTCAGGTTGTCTTATCAATACTTGCTTCAACTATTGTGATGTATTTTTCAAGAAAACGTGAGTTTATAGCCGACACTGGTGGCGCAGACTTAGCTGGCCATCAAAACATGATCAATGCCCTTAAACGGCTTGGTCAGGTTGAACCCGCTGCTTTACCTGAGCAAATGGCCGCTTTTGGTATTAATGACAAAGGTGGAATTATGGCATTGTTTTCTTCACATCCGCCAATAGAAGCCAGAATAGATGCCTTGGAAAAACGAGCTGCAGGATAATTATTACTAGACGTTAAATAGTCGAGGATAACATCACAATCATTGTTCATTTCGGTCGGGCTGGTTAAAACAATCACTGCTTGCTGCTCAAACGTGGCAGTACGACCATCGTGAGGTTGTCGAAAGGATAATTTACTATTTAATACGGTAGGTGTATTTCGAGTGCCTAACTGACCTTTGACACCTGAAGATAATATTTGGCTGTCGACACCAGCATTATTTGAACTATGGGAACTGGCAGAAGATACTGTTCTATCAGATAACAAACCGGGATAATGAAATAAGCGTGCGCCTAATGCGACTTTGTCAGCATTAAGACCATTTACTTCAGGTATGGGAGTCATCGGCTCTGGGCAATTGTTATTAGAAGCCATTGCAGCAAAGCACCGGAAAAATGCAGACAAAACTTATTTTAACAATGTCTTCCACTATCAATAATCCCTATTAATATTTTGCTAAAGTACGTTGCCCTAAGTGAAGGGACAGTCGGCGTTAACAATAATTGACAATCAAACTTTACGTGAGTAATTACGGTAAAATATCAAGTGGATGTTACATTACTTATTACGTTAGCCATGATACGTAGATCCTGCAAGCATATTAATACAAATCAAACTAAAAAAAAGCGCTTTATTACTAAATTTGGGACATTTTCCTCGATCGCCTAGGAAAGCTCCCCGGAGACAAATTATTTATGGACATTTTACAAGCAATAATCTTAGGTTTTATTGAAGGGATCACTGAATTTTTACCCATTTCATCAACAGGACATTTAATTGTAGCCAGCCATTGGCTGTCAATTGTGCAAACGGATACTAACAAAGCATTTGAAGTCATTATTCAATTTTCAGCGATCCTTGCTGTGATTGCTAACTATAAAGACAAATTTACTTTTAAACATCACCAGTTATGGTTAAAAGTCAGCTTAGCTTTTGTCCCTATTGGTTTTGTAGGCTTATTATTCCACCAACAAATTAAGGCATTTTTTACTATACCTGTTGTGGGCACGATGTTTATTGTCGGTGGCGTCGTCTTTTTAGTTCTAGAATACTTCCACCAAGATCACCACGTAAAAGTTGAGCACGTCGAGGCCATATCATACAAACAAGCTTTTTGGGTTGGCATCGCGCAAGTATTTGCACTAATACCAGGTACAAGTCGTGCTGGTGCTTCAATAGTCGGTGGCTTATTACTTGGTTTGAGCCGAAAAGCCAGTGCTGAATTCTCATTTTTATTAGCCTTACCAGTGCTTTCTGCGGCCGCTGGATTTGATATGCTGAAACACTATAAAGACTTTGATAACGGTAACCTTCTGCCGTTATTAGTAGGCTTTATCACCTCTTTTATTGTTGCTTATCTGACGATTAATTTGTTTATACGCTTTTTAGATAAATTCACTTTTGTTATATTTGGCATCTATCGCATCATATTTGGGACCTTTTTATTATGGATGCTGTAATGCTTAGTTATGCATTGTCGATGATGTAAAGTCTATCGTTAGTAAGGCGAGATTTAAATGAACAGCACTGAATGGGTTCTAGTCTTTTTATTATTAGGCTGTTTTGTCCGGTTTATAGCTGAATTGCTCGGCATTGGTGGCGATGGAATAATGATGCCCGTATTAACATTATTGTTTCTATTACAAGGCGTGCCCGTCGAAAAAGTTGTGCATATGGCACTTCGATGGCGGCCATCATTATTCTCTCCATTTCGAGCCTACGTGCACATCATCCGCAACAGGCTATCATTTGGAAAATAGTTAAACACATGGCACCTGGTATAATTATTGGTACTTTTCTAGCGACCCTATTAGTTTCACAAATGAGTGCCCTTTACTTTACCTTGCCTTATTCTTTTCAATCTTTATGGCTTATATTGCCCTTCAATTATTTTCATATAAAAAGCCACCACCAAACAATAAAAAGGCTAGTCAGGCTAAATGACTAGTTACATAAAGTACAATTAAAGGCTTTTTTACAATGCTCTCGATTGGCGGTAGCACATTAACGCTGCCCTAGTCCTCAGACAGAATATTAATATCAAAAAGGCCATTGGGACGTCTCCTGTAGTTGGACTGCCCATTTCACTTGCAGGCACACTCGCTTATGTCATTAGTGCTTGGTCAAGTTATTCCGTAGACAGTTATACCTTTGGGTATGTTTATTTACCTGCAGTAGTTCTTATGTCCGCTACTAGCTTTTTTACAGCTCCCTTGGTACTAAGTTAGCCCATAAATTAAATACACCAACACACAAAAAGTCTTTGTTGTGTTATTGATGATGTTAAGTATCAAACTGTTTATTTCGATAGTGTAACTAATTACATTTATAAAAAATCAGGCCATGGCCATTATCATAGCCGGCGCTTCACTAATAAATATTATCGTTCTATTTGCCGCTAAACCCGACACAGACTGGATGTACTTGACTAATTAAATCCATCTATCTCTATTAAAGGGGTGATTAAATATAATCGTAATTTCATATTATGTCCGTCTCTGCTATCTTCTTTTTTCCATTGTCCTTGTGAGTATACATCCATGCCGGTTGCACAGTTAAAACTTCAATTATCTAAGCTCCATCGAAACAAACTATTTGAGTTAATGGTGATTAGCATTATTGTCTTTTCAGCCTTAATAACTGGGGCTAAAACCTACAACATTGATCCTACAACAACTCATATTGTGTTGTGGCTTGATCTGTTTATTACGGTATTTTTTTTGATTGAAGTTCTTATCAAGATAGCATCGGAACCACACTTTTTTGATTTTTTTAAAAAAGGCTGGAATGTATTTGATTTTTTAATTGTTACCGCAAGTCTATTGCCTATCGAAGGTAATGACACTGTTTTGTTAGCTAGATTATTACGTATTTTCAGAGTACTTCGGCTGGTTTCTGTTATTCCTGAATTACGTATTTTAATAAGCGCTTTGGTTAAAGCATTGCCCAGAATGGGTTATATCGTACTATTAATGTTTATTATTTTCTATATCTATGCTGCGATCGGTAGTTTTATGTTTGAGCATATCAACACCGCATTATGGGGAAATATTTCCATCGCCATGCTTACTTTATTTCGTATTGCAACATTTGAAGACTGGACTGACATCATGTATGAAACTATGCCAGAATACCCACTAAGCTGGATTTTTTATCTTAGCTTTATTTTCCTTACCGCCTTTGTTTTCCTTAATATGATGATCGGTGTAATACTAGATGTAATGCAACGTGAACATGAAGCCTATTATTGTGAAACAGGCCAAGGTGAAGCAGGCGAAGTCCATTGGATAAAAGAACATACATCGCTTATGGAACAAAGATTAGACAGGATAGAAATTTTACTTCTAGAGAATGTAAAAAGTAAACCGCCGCATCAAGGAAGCTAAAATAGACGGCCCTCAAACAGTTCACTAACGAGTCTCTTAATGTTGCCATGAAATTAACAAAACTCAACTTCTATCAAACTAGGCGATGGTTATTCATCGCGGTGTTATCGATCAACTCAAGCTTAGCAGCAGATAAAATGCCTTGGCAGTCAACAGCGTTTATTATTGATAGTTTTGTAGATATTGCTTTAAATAATGAATATAGCACTAACACCAGTAAAGTCAGGAAGTGGATAAATCCTATCTATTATCAAATTGAACATCGTACCGGTGATCAAGCTCTACACCAGAAATTAACACAAACACACCTTGCTCATTTAGCAAGTATTACCGGGCTAAACATAGTGCCTGCATCGAAAAAAAATTCCGCTAATCTTAAGATCATTTTTTCGTCTGAAAAAAACTTACGACACGAACTGCAAGCTGATTTTTTAATCAACAATAAACAACAAATTGAGTCTTTAGCTCAAACGGGGGTTTGTTTAGCTAATTTTTCTATTGGATCAGGCAGTAATATAATAAAAGCTATCGTTATTATTCCTGTTGATCGTGCACGAGCCCATGCCAAGCTACTTTCTTGTATCGTAGAAGAGCTAACACAAGTATTAGGTTTACCCAATGATTCGGACAAAGTATTTCCCTCTATATTTAATGATAGATCAAAAGATGATTATTTATCTGGTCTTGATCTTGTCTTAATTAAAGCCTTGTACCATTCATCTATAACAACGGGTATGAATATTAAACAAGTACGGCGGCAGCTGAACTCTCTTATAGAGAGTCCTCCATTTCAGCAGTTAATCCTTGATGCTGATCGCAAGGTAAGAAAACAGGGTTTATATCGACTTTTAAACTAATTATTAGCCACTATAAACAAACAAGAGTTATGTTGACGTATCAGCTTACACAATGAGCTGGTTGTCTCTCAACAAGGGGCAATTATCACTACTATCTTTTTATTAAGCCCGACCAACTAAAGACATTACAATATCGCAAAAAATGATAAAGCACGATCACAGTGCGTTTGCACGGGTTAATCGGTAGATTAATTGTCAAATTGCAAGCCACAAAAGCTAGTCAAATAGACATTTTAAATTTATTTCCATACTGATTGAACTTTTTGGTATGTCTAATGCTCTTACTGCTGTAACTAGACTTTTATCATGCTTAAAACTCTAGTTCTCTCTCCAATGTTTGGGTAGTGATGGATTTCATCACTACCTTTTTTTTGCTTATTTGTTGCTTGATTAAGTATTGGTGATCCACAAAGTTTGATAAGGCTGTAATGACAATACATCGGTATTTTCTTTAAATACTTGTCCACTTATTAGATCGCGCCAGTGATCAGTGACGATTAAGTTTAAATCTGACATCACAAGATCTTGTATTTCATTACTAATATTGTAAATACAAAAAACACTCTGTTTTCTATCAATACTTTGCCGCCAAAATCCAAATAATTGCTCATTCATATGCAATGTAAATTGAGTTGCATTTGGATGAAAAGCTGTTTGATGCTGACGGATCTTTATAATATCCGTTAACTGCTGATAGACTTGGCTATGTTGACTATCTCCATCTAACAGCTTTTCTTTGAGCTTATCATAGTCCCACTGATGACGATTAATCGCTCTATTTTGCTGGGTAAGCTCTCGTTTTTCATAGTCATTACTGGTGGCCAATAGACTATGAATATAAATAGCGGGGATCCCTTCTAAAGCAAGCATAATGGCGTGAGCACAAATAAAACGTTGTATTCCCCATTCATCTTTACCAGACGTAGTCCCTTGCAAGGCATCAAATAAGGCAATATTTACTTCATACGGTTTTTTAACTCCATTATCTCCGGTACGCCATGACATCTCACCACCAAAACGTTGCATTGTACTGACTAACGAAGCAATTTCTGACTCACTTAATAGCCCCTCAGCTGGTCGCAAACCGATACCATCATGAGAAGCTATGAAATTGAAATAAGCAGTCCCATTTTGAGCTGGAGGCATGCTCATCAACCACTGTTTCAAATAACGACAATTACCAGTAACTAAGGTATTGACTAGAAGAGGTGGTAAAGAAAAATTATAAATACAATGAGCTTCATTAGCATTACCAAAATAACTCAGGTTTTCTCTATTTGGAATGTTAGTTTCAGTGATGATAATGGCATCAGGTTGACTGTATTCTATTAATGTCCTCATCAACCTGACCACTTCGTGTGTTTCTGGCAGATTCAAACAATTTGTACCCAATTTTTTCCATAAAAAAGCGACAGCATCTAAACGAAAAACACGCACACCTTGATCTAAATAATAACGAATAATTTTTACGAATTCTTTGAGAACATTTATATTACGAAAGTCAAAGTCTACTTGTGTATGACTAAATGTGCACCACACATATTGCAAACCCTCACTCGTTTCAGTTTCTCTTAAAAGTGATGATGTTCGCGGCCGAACGACTTGTGATAAGGGTGCATCATGTTGAGTGGTATAAAAATAATCATGGCCATACTCATCTCCCTTGATGAAATTTTTAAACCATTCACTACTGCTAGAACCATGATTGATAACCAAATCGGCCATTAATCGATATTGTTTAGAAATCAATTGAATATCAGCCCAGTCACCTAATTTTTTATCGACTTGATAAAAATCAATCACGGCAAAACCATCATCACTGCAATAAGGGAAAAAAGGTAAAATATGAACGTTATTAATGGTATCTTTTATATAGTTATCGAAAAAATGTTTAAGTGTTTTTAAGGGCCTTTCACCAGTTTTTGTAACACTATCACCATAAGTAATTAGCGTAATATCAGTCTGATCCCACCTGTTTTGTATCGGCGTGGGTGGCTCATACTCATTATCTAATCTCATAATCGATAACAAGTCTTGTGCAATATCAATCATAAGGTCTTGATCAGGTACCGATTCATAAACAACATCTAAATGATGAGAAATCTTCTGCTTTAACTCACTCAGCTGTTCTGTACTTGGCTTCATTGTTAGACTCTTTATTATTGCGCTGAAAATTCATTATTATCATCTTCAACAGCTTGGTAAAGACGTTCAAAAATATCCGGAATAGCACTTTGTACACGATTCCAACTCGGAATAAAGGGGGTTTCCATTGGATTATCTAAAAAGGCTTGACCAGCATCCATAATATTCTTTGCAAACATTTCTACCGATGCTTCTTCTTGATGAATATCCATCTCTAAGCCATTCATAATGGCATCATTTCGATAGGTTTCTACAAAATCCAATGCGATTCGATAGTATGTTGCCTTGATTGTTCTAAAGGTTTCTGGGGTGAAGACTTCACCCTTGGTGGCCAATTTACGAAATAAAGCCTTTGCAATATCCACAGACATTTTAGACAAGCCCACTTGTGGATCATCTAAAGATAATTGCTGATGTTTATGATCATAGATTTGTGCAACATCAACCTGACATAAACGATTATTGGCATAATTTCGGTGCATTTCTGATAACACGCCGATTTCTAATCCCCAGTCACTAGGGATGCGAATATCATTTAATACATCTCGTCGGAAAGAGAATTCACCAGCAAGTGCATAGCGAAAACTATCCATATAATTGAGGTATTCATTATTACCCACCACACTTTTGAGGGCGCGTAATAATGGCGTAACCAATAAACGGTTAACACGACCATTTAGCTTGCCATCAGATACCCGAGAATAGTAACCCTTACAAAACTCGTAATTAAACATTGGATGGGCTACTGGGTAGATTAATCGAGCCAGTAACTCACTGGTATAGGTGACAATGTCGCAATCATGTAATGCAATAGATTCTGATTTACCTGATGCCAAAATATAACCCATGCAATACCAAACATTGCGTCCCTTGCCCATTTCCTTAGGTGCTAGACCCAGTGTTTGTAATTCAGCATCAAGTGCCTTTAAGCGCGGGCCATCATTCCATAAAATACGATGATGTTGTGGTAATTCAGAGAAGAAGTTAAGGGCGTGTTTATATTGTTCAACATCTGCTCGGTCGAGACCAATCACAATTTCAGATAAATAAGGTACCGTTTTTAAGTGTTGCACAATATTGGGCAGTGCATCGCCCTCAAGCTCAGAAAATAAGGATGGCAATAATAAACCTAGGGGTCTTTGTTTACTAAATTCTAATAAATCACTTTCTAAGTCAGCCAAATGTCGATCTGTTAGATTATGTAATGTTGTAATAATGCCATTTTGATGAAAATCAGCCATGATTATTCCTATTTGTTAAATTAATATTCATAAATATGAATGATGTTTTTGCAATATTGTCTCTACACCTTCAGCCCAACCTTTAGGTGCAAACCCCGGTGAAATGTATGTATTCGCTTCACGATGAACATCGGGAAGTTTATGTGCAGGAGAACGAACTAACAAGGCTATATCTGCCGTTTCCAGCATCGCAATATCATTATGACTATCGCCAATTGCCACTGTTTTAAACTTACATTGATCTTGCTGAATTTCATATACAGAGCTTAGCCATGTCAAGGCCAGTCCTTTATCACATTGCCCAGAAACGTGAAGAAAGCGACCACCCTGAAGTACATTGGCACCCATTATTTTTAATTCACTGATAAAAAGTTCTTTTTCATCATCGTTACCTTTCCAAACGATGGGCTCACTGTAATGTCGATAGGAAGCTCTTAATGCATCATCTTCATTCAAACCAGTTAATTCGCTTATTTGTACCGTGGTTAACTTCGCGAATATCGTAAATTTATCTGCATCTACACTTGAAATACGGCTTATTAAAGATTGCCAATAATGTCGTTCATCAACAAACTTTTTTACCCAGAAATCACCCATATGCTCAGTATCTAATGGTTGTTGTTCAAAATAATCTACAGGTATGAATACTGCAGCACCATTTTCAGCAATGAAAGGGTGAGCATTATTAAGTGCGGCTCGTAGATGAAGTAATTCTGCTTTGGTTTTGCTTGTTGTGGGAATAACGGCAATACCCATTTCTTGTAACTTTAGCAATGTAGCATTTGCCGCCTCATGGCTGTAACTATCATGACAAAGAAGACTGCCATCCATATCAGTAAAAATAAGCAAGTCACCATTATGTCGCATAGTATGTGTCATTTTATTTTTTAATTAACCGGTTGATTTTACGTTCAGAATTCAACTCAAACAGGTAATCTACTTTCCCTGGCAATGTCTGTAATAGATGCTCTGTGATTCGCTGATAGAATTTTATGAACCGCTCAATCTCGTTATCATCCATGGTTTTTTTGGGGTCAGCTATCGATGAACGTAGTTTATGCTCCTGCTCTAAGCGCCAATTAGAAACACAGTCAAAGGAAGGCGCTTTCAACATGATCCATTGGTCTACCAAGCTAAATAAAGAGGGATAAGAATAGTGTAATTGCTGGTTAATATAATATCGCCAACCACGATCAGCATCTTCGTTTTCTTCAAGATCATTCACTGGAGTAGAGAGTTGCTCAATTGATTGTGCTTCAGCGCCCATACACCAACCTTCTAGAATAATAATATCAACAGCACCCACCACTGATGTCCATTGACTTTGCTTATGTCTATCATCATTTGTTTTATCAAAACGAGGAATAAATGTTTCACTGTCAAGCTGAAATAGATGTCTAATTGTATCAATTGCCAAAGCAATATCATGCGTTCCAGGCACACCCCGTGTTGCCATTAATGGGTGAACAGTATGAGCTAAATCTGTCCTTTGTTGATGTGTTAGATAAAAATCATCTAGAGATAAGCTAGCCACTGTTAATTGCTCATCTTGCTCAAATACAGTTTTCAGTAGATCTGCTAAGGTACTTTTACCTGTTCCTTGAGCACCATTAATGCCAATAATTAAAGGTTTTGACTGTATTTTTTGTTCTAATACCAGTTTTTCTGCCAACGGTAAAAACCACTCATTTATGGTGAAGGCATACTCAGCAGGCAATCGATGTTTTTGAAGAAACTGATCAATACGTATTTTTGGCATCACTAAAATTCATGCTCTTTATATAGAATAAAATTCCGAATCAACATATAACGCAATATACAAGCCATCTTAGCTAGAGCGAGCGATAACGACTAGATGAATCAATTTTTGCACCAATACAGGGCTCTAGTCAAGCTGATAAAAGTAAAATGGTGCATATTAGTTGCTCTATTAAACGCAATCACCGTATTTAGCTAAAATTTAGATCTATTTAGTAAAAAAACTTATCAGACGATGATAAAGTTAGTTAGATTAAGTATATAGCCAGACAGTTGCAACAGAATCATTATATAGTGCATTGAGGGTTCTATTGCTGATTAGCTACTATACTGTCTTTAGCATCCTAATGTGATGGTCAGACCTAAACTTTCCTTAATGAATTGTTAGACTTAGGCCACCTCGAGTTTTTGGGTCTCTAAGTCAGAATTTGAGACGTTGTATAGACTATTGCTTGATTAAATTTTTGTTGATTTCTATCGACAACATAATAGTTCAATATCAAGTGCACCCAGGTTAATTTCTGCTTCACCGTTACACTTAGTTAAGCTTGGAAAACGCTCACTGAATCAAACTGTACTAGCTAACGAATTTAGAATAATCCCCTGTAAGACAATGTTATTTATGATAACTTTTTTTACTCAGCTTCCATAAGTATTAAGTAATTTCATATAAAGTTAAAAGTTTCATCCTACATATTTCACTAAATAGTCGTCAAATACTCTTGAATACAACAGCTTAACTACATTTTAGGCAAGTCAATAATAAGTCTTAGTCTTCTTTTAGCAAGATACTGTAGTTGGTGAGACTTAGTCGGCATCATTACTTACAACAGATAACACCTGATGATAGCTGGATATTAAACTAGATTTAACAAAGGCAAGTGAAAACTTATGCTAATAGTAGGCTAGCAGTAACTTCATTACCGTTGCCACGGTATACAACCGAACTAAAACTGATTTTATTTGCAATAGCGATTCCGCGACCATGGTTATCTACTACTCGATTTGCATCAAAGTCCATATAGACCTGCCAATCAAATCCATTGCCTTGATCTTTGATTTTTATGGTGATGTCATCGCGATTTACTTTGAAATTAATTGATGCATATCGTTCAGAATACTCTGGCAGATTAAGACGTTTTTCAACTTCTTCTACCCAAACACCCAAATTATTAAATATAGTCTTTTCCTGATAAGTAATACCAAGATTTCCATGTTCAATGGCATTGATCATCAGTTCTGATAAGCCCATAACAACCTTTTGAGGATCAGGGCAGGCGTTAGATAATAATGCGGCTAATGACTGTGCTTCTTCGATGGTTCTAAACTCAAAATCTACCTCTTTTAATAACTTCATTAATCCTTTATTGGTATCAAGGCTTTCTCGCATAAACTTATATCGAAAATAGTCATACACAACTGTTTTAACAACCGACAGCAGTAACTTTTCATCAAAGGGTTTACTTAAGTAATAATGCGCACCAGCTTCAAGACCTACCGTAATATCTTTAGTACTCGTTTTAGCAGTTTGGAAAATAACAGGGCAATGGCGTAAAACATCATGCTGCTTCATTGTTAACAACACTTCCATACCACTCATTTTAGGCATCATTCTGTCGAGCAAGACTATGTCAAAGTCTTCAGGTGTGGCTTCCATCATTTTTAAAGCGACATCGCCATCTTCAGCAGTACTTATTCGGTACCCACCGTGTTCTTTCAAAATCTCAGTCACTATTTCAATATTGAAGGGTTCGTCATCAACAATCAAGATATGCGGTAATTGATCCATTTGTATTCCTTGTCAACCTGTCATATTCGGAATAATAAAGCTAAATATTGCTCCTTTATCTTTATTATTTTCAGCCCAAATTCTACCACTATGAGCTTGAATTATCTTTTTACTTATTGCTAAACCTAAACCCGTTCCACCGGCACCGGTTTTTGTCTTACTACTTTGAATAAAGGCATCAAATACATTCTCTATTTCATTTTCAGGGATCCCGAGGCCAGAGTCTTTCATACTAAAACAAAGCGCTTGCTGAGCATTCTGTTTGATCGTCACTCTAATAACACTATTTTCAGGGCTAAATTTAATCGCATTAGAAAGAATATTGGTAATAACTTGGCCAATTCCAATAGCATCAAATCGGGCGATAATAGCAGTATCAGGAGCATCTATCTCCATAGTCAAACCTAAATCGTGCATTCTTTGAGCCTGTTCAAGCTGACAATTGTTGAGCACTGTCATCACGTTAGTTTCTTTTAGATTTAGTACCATTTTTCCAGCTTCAATCTTCGATAAATCTAGTAGATCATTGATTAATGCTAACAATCGCTCGCCACTTAAGTGAATATTAGTGAAGTACTGACCTAGTTTAGTCCTCTTGGCGGTATCTATTTTCTTAATTCCGAAAGCTGAAAAACTTAAAATACCATGCATTGGCGTACGCAGCTCATGCGACATATTGGCTAAAAAATCTGATTTTGCCTGATTAGCAGTTTCTGCCTGTATTTGTGTCTTTTCAGCTAACTCTTTTGCTTCTCGCAATGCTTGCTCTAATAACTTTTGCTTGGTTATATCCGTTCGGATCCCAACATAACGATTAATTTTTCCCTGCTCGTCTCTATAGGCAACAATCGTGGTATCGACCCAATATAAAGTGCCAGCTTTAGTCCGGTTACAGACCTGTTCATGCCATGACTTTCCTTGCGAGACAGTACGATACATTTGCGTCCACATAGATTTAGGATGGGTACCTGAATTTAATAAACTATGATTCTGACCCAATAATTCATCTCGAGAATATTGGCTGATCTGACAAAATTTATCATTCACATAAGTAATCGTACCCCTAGCATCCGTCATTGCTACAATTGAGGTTGTATCAAGTGCTCTATTTTGTTCTATTAGTTCTTGTTCTAATAACTTCTGCTTGGTTATATCGGTTCGGATCCCAACATAACGGTTAATTTTCCCTAGCTCGTCTCGATAGGCAATAATCGTGGTGTCAACCCAATATAAAGAACCACTTTTTGCCCGGTTACAGACTTGCTCATGCCATGGTTTTCCCTCAGACACTGTTCGATACATTTCTGTCCACATAGTCTTAGGATGCGTGCCTGAATTTAATAAACTGTGATTCTTTCCCATTAATTCATCTCGTGGATATTGGCTGATCTCACAAAACTTATCATTCACATAAGTAATCGAACCTTTAGCATCTGTCATCGCTACAATTGAAGTAGTATCCAGTGCCTGCTTTAGTTCTAGGAGTTGTTGTTCTAAATTCATATTATTCGTGATATCCGATAATGTCAGAGTGTGAATAAAATTTAACCATACTAGCGACTATAGTATGGCGTAGTTTATATTACACCTCATCTGAACAGCTCTCCAAAAACGTTTGTATGACTTGAACTGTTGTTTTACACAAAAAACACGTATCTGACAATGAGCAAGCTATATTAGCTTTTGCAATCTGGCTTCCAGTCCCCAAGGTATAGATAATTTAAATATAATAATATTTATCTTAAATATCAACGCGACTTTATTTTAGCTAAAGACAGACTTACAAGGTATATATGAAGCCTTATTTTACAAATGAGGTGGGTTAAAATAATTACTTATCAAACAACGACAGACTGTAAAACTATTAATCTTAAATAAGCACGAATAATGGCATAGACTTTAAAATATAGCTAATAGCTAACTGAGGAAGACCGGACGCAAAAAAGTAACTAACCACTTCATGATTAACAGTTTGATGTCTAAACTAAGCATGTTGTGGCCGACACGGTAACAACGAGCCACTGTGAAGTTGGTAATTAGACAAAAATATTAATATGCTGTCCTAGGTTAATGGTGTTTCTTATAGGTTTAGCTTCAAAGGGCAATTAAACACATTATCAACAAATACTTTATCTGTTTTAAGTTCATTAATTTGGTAAACGGCCTAGAACGACAAGGTATGAGGAACTATCCCTAGGAAAATCATCTAAAGCTATTGCCCTATCATTAAATAAGTCTTGTTACTCGAAATAAAGTAGTCATTAAAATTGATAGGTAATGCCAACTATTCCATTTACAGTGTGATTATCATCAATTATTGGGCTATCGGTCACTTCATCTGCTAACTTTAAATATCGAGTTTGTATTATTGCCCGCCAGTTTTTATTAAACTGATAATAACCACCTAGGGTTAAACCGCCCTGCCAGATATCATCTACTTGATATTCTGTAAAATTTGACGCTGCCGCTTCAGTTGCCGATACACCAAAATAATAGTCGGCGTAATTGCCACTCAAGTATTCTACCTGAGCACCTGCGGTAATAACCCATTGACGATTATCATCTTGAAATAACACACGTTGAAAGTTGATAGCACCACGTTGGCCATTATGTTTATTGGTCGCGTCAGTTTGAAAAACCGCCGAGAACCTTCCAAATTGAGTGGGGTAAATATAACGAAAACCAGCGAGTAAAGAGAAGTCTCTATCTTCAATACCCGATAATTCACTGCTTTCGACTTCCAATTCATTGGGTGCCAATTCGAGACTTACACGTAAACTAGGTTCATCTTGCTCAAACCCCGTCAATTTATATTGAAGTGACGGTCCACACCAGATAATTCGTTCACCTTCATACATTGCAGCAGGCACAATAATGGGGTCGGAATTCTCACCTTTATAAGGCATCGAGAAGCCTATACCAAGAACACCATAAGACCATTGTGCATATGCAGGAGTGCTTGCTAAAGTTGCCGCAGCAATTACTATTATTAACTTTTTCATTGAAGATCTCATTTAATGTAATTTTAATTGGCCAAGTAAACGGATTATTGTTCCCTCGTTATTGGGTTTTTTTGAGTACTTTCCTTCTGTATATTTTGATTGTTTAATTCAACTCATTTCATTTTAGTGTAAATTAAAATTTGTTGCTTTAGAAACACTGAAAATAGCAGTCTTGCTTAACTTAACCCACAAAAAAAATACTAGTATAAAGGCTGATTTTAAGCCAAAGCATACATAAAATTGACAATTCACGTCATTATTTTTTATTTTAAATTGAACAGAACTAAACGCTATCTTAAGTGACTATTATGTATGCTTTATGTTTATGCAAATTAAAAAATAAAGTATATTTTTTTAATCACTTTAAGGGTTTCAAATGAATCGTAAATTATTATCTCTCGTTGTGGGATCGGTATTGGCAATATCATCATCTTTAGCAATTGCAGGAAAAGATATCATTGATACGGCAGTTTCAGCTGGTAACTTCACCACTCTAGTCACAGCTATTGAAGCTGCAGGTTTAGTAGATGCATTGAAAGGCAAAGGTCCCTACACAGTTTTTGCACCCACTGACGAAGCTTTTGCTAAAGTGCCAAAAGCAGATTTAGATGCTTTATTAAAAGATAAAGAAAAACTAGCCGCTGTTTTAACTTACCACGTTGTGCCTGGCAAGGTAATGGCAAAAAATGTAAAAGCAGGTGATGCACCTACTGTTAATGGTAAATCGCTTAAAATTACTACCAACAATGGCGTAATGGTCAATGATGCTATGGTCACTGCAACTGATATTGAAGCAACTAATGGCGTTATTCATGTGATTGATTCAGTATTGTTACCATAATAGTCATTTTAATAACCTAAAACTGTCGCTTCTTTTCTAAACTGTTTAATGGCAAAAGCCGTAATGATATAAGTTCATTACGGCTTTTTTATGGCATTTGTTTGCTGTCTAGTGCTGCACGCTAGTATTTTATTTAAACGCTAAAACACTTCTTTTTTTAATCATCAAGATTAAACGAATGCTCCCTGCTTCCACATAGCACCTTTAAAGATAGAAGTTTAAGTACTTAAGTCAGAAAGTGGCAACAAGCTTATCAATCAATACAATGTTGGAGAGCGAGCCACTTAATGTTTAACTATATCAAGTTTAGTGGAAATAGAGCGGGAGCAAATATCATTTATTTTTCGGACAAGTTGGCATATTCAATCAGAAATACCACTGTATGCCATACAGCAGCATGGATGATGGCCTGAACTAACAATCAAGAGTTAAGAATGCTGAAGTAGTATGCTCATCTAGCTCCGATGTATTTGTTAGAATACAGACAACATTGTAATGAATGAAATTAAGGAGAAAATAAGTCCCGCACACGAGATATTTAGATACAAAAAAGCAGTTAGCCACTAAGTGACTAACTGCTTGATGTATATACCAGGTATATGGTGCGCCCGACACGATTCGAACGTGTGACCGCCTGGGTCGTAGCTTGACTCAAAATAAAGTAATAATCAAATTAAATCAATTACTTGCTACTCCACCCAATAATTTATAATTACTACACTTTAGTCTTGTTTAGTCTCAGTTATAAAAGTCGTGCACATATTTGACTATAGCGCTTTTCATATAGATATAACCTTAAGGTCAGCTTTCGACCCACAGCGGTCATTTAAAGTATTGCAGTTCATCAAAAAATTAATATCTCTTGTGGTATATTAATTGATCTAATATCAGGCTCAGCTAATCCTTCAAAGCTAAAGTCAGACAAATAAAACAGTCTTCCTATAAATAACAGTCACTTATAGCGTTCGCTAATTATGAAAAACTGCCTCAAACTCATCTAATATAGTTGTTCACGGTACAAAATGGCACAGCATATCCAGCGATCCCCGTAAATTTGGAATGTCAGCTGAAGTCAGATAAAAAATAATATGATTATATTTGTTGCTTTTTTACATTCCTTCTCTGCAATAAAGGCAAAAGGGAATCCTCAGCATAAAGTGGTTTCTATTAACACTGGACTAGTACAAACCCCAATAGATATCTAATGAAGTGACTGGCTTATCTTTTCAAGTAGAATTTCACGACTGAAAGGTTTCACCAAAAAATCTATAGCTCCAGCTTTTAAACAGCTAGTGATTACACTCCTCTCACTATTACTCGTGACCATGATTATAGGGGTGGCAGAAAATTGTTTGGCAGCTTTAATTCGAGATGTTGTCTCCAACCCATCCATATCAGGCATCATCATATCCATCAAAATCAGGTTGGGACGCTGTGTACGTAACAAACTAAGGGCCTCAACACCGCTTGTGGCGAGCATAAGTTTATAACCTTCTTGCTCAAGGATTATTTTAAATAATTTGTGTACCATCTCATCGTCATCTACCACCAAGACAGTAACAGGTATTTTTTCTATCATGATTTTTAAGGCACGGGCAGACTCAAGATAAGGTTCACATTTTTGTTGAAATTCTTCAGCAAGCCTTTTTAATGATTTGATAGAATCGTTGACAGTTTCAAAACGACCGTGAATATCTTCTTGTTGAAGCTTGCTGATTTTTTCCTGTAAACCTTGAGCATTCTTGATTTCTACAAGGTTTGCAAAGTCTCCTTGTGTAAGGCGTTGTGAGAACCTACCTAGCGAGGTCTGTATTTCCTGCTCTGCATCTGTCACGGAGTGGCTCGCAGCCTCTATAAGCTGATTACCCTGGGTAGCATTCCACCCCAGCAGAGATTCTAATTCTGAAAGTCGAACTGCTTCGGTGGCAAGTTCTGTAGCAGAAAAACTAGATTTGATGTTAGCCAAATCACGCAAGGCATGACTTACTGCCATTGCCAATCGTGAAGCATCATACATTATCGGCCAGTATTGAATATAGTCATCAAAATAACCTTTCTTGCACAGCTTATATACACTATCTACTTCAGTCTTATTACATAGAATTAGCGTTCGATGCAGATTCATATGCACTAAGCTACCAAGTCGGTAGAGCCCGAGATAGTAGCGTTCCGCTTTTTCCAGTGTTTTAAATCCTAGCACCAGAATATCGGGGGAATGAGATTCAAAATCCTGTATCGACGTCTCAGGGTTGTTCGAGACAAAAATATTCTGATAATCCTCAGCGAGTATGGCTTTTATTTCTTTGGCATCTTCCGTATTATCGGTTGCAATCAGTATTGTGGGCATATTAACAACTCCAGATTTCATTACTCATCAGGTGGCGTAATGAGATTTTCTGTGTTTGCTTCCCATCTTATGACCCAATCGTGAATTTCATCTGCTGGCATAGGTTTCGCGATGAAGTAGCCTTGGGCGATATCACAGCCTGAGCTGCTTATTAAATCCCAGTCAGCTTGATTTTCCACACCTTCCGCCACCGCTTTCATGCCTAATTGATGAGCTAAGCTCAGGCTGGCGTTGTAAATACTGCGTAATGTGTGGTTGCTGGTGGCACCATGAACAAAGCCCTGATCCACTTTAAGCTCATTGAAGGGCAAGTCGCGCAACTGACTCAGCGATGAATGGCCGGTGCCAAAATCGTCAATGGACAAGTGAAAACGTTTTAGGCGCAAACGGGTGAGAACTTCCAGTGATGTAGTTAAATTCCTCATTAACCGGCTTTCAGTTACTTCGAATACAATATCGTCCGGTACGATACCCGCCGTGGCGGCTGCCATCGTCACGTAATCTACAAACTCCAGTGCATCTAGACTTTCCATGGAAAGATTAATTGCTACACGCAGATACAAGCCCGCATCACGCCATATTCTAGTTTGATAAAAAGCTTTACTGATAATCTCTCGCGTCAAGACGTTAATTAGCCCATTATCCTCGGCCACACCAATAAATTGATCTGGAAACACTATTCCATCTTGCGGGTGATCCCATCGCACCAGCGACTCGACACCCACTACCTTGCCGCTGACCACCTCTACTTTGGGCTGATAATAATTCACAAATTCGTGATTGACGATGGCGGCACGCAGGTGGCCGGCACCATAAATTTTCTTCGCATCCTGTTTATATACATGACCGGGTGGCTCCCAGCCATCGAGTAACACGGATAGATTTTGTGGGTTAATAGGTTTTTGCAAGGAGCCAAGCAGCAATATTTTGTGTGCATTTACCAA
Organism: Gammaproteobacteria bacterium; assembly: GCA_034110895.1. Classification (GTDB taxonomy): domain Bacteria; phylum Pseudomonadota; class Gammaproteobacteria; order Nitrosococcales; family Methylophagaceae. The sequence goes on from JAWUYH010000027.1 coordinate 28,604, forward strand.
TCTTTCTGAGGTTTGCAACATACGAGCATCTTCGCCACTCACCAGAATAATACTGCCAGAATAAGATTTTCCAACCAAGTGTCGTACAACCTCTATTCCGTCCATTTCTGGCATATTTAGATCGAGTATAATTACATCTGGTTGACTACTTGGACTATCTAATGATGCTAAGGCCTTTTTCCCGTTATCATAGCTTATCAGCTGATTAAAACCCAAGCTAGTCAGCATATGTTCGAGCAGTTTGATCATAAAAGGATCATCATCGAGTATCAAAATTTTGGGTGTCGGTTTATTAGTCATGATTTGTCCTTGTTATTACTTTGTTCGGAATATCAGCCTCAAAAAAGTTATCTAGATATTTTCTCACGGCAGCCATTTCCGCCTCAAAATGAGGCAGCAAAACTGCTAGTGCCTTAAGCTGCCCACTTTTAGCCGCCTGTTCTACTTCTTCACATAACTCGCTCAGAACTAGCGCCCCTACAGAAGCGGCGGATGATTTTAGCTTGTGCGCCGCCGCACTGGCTTGCTCTACCTGTCCGCTGTGACAGGCTGTTATCAACTCTAAGGAAATTTGCGATGCGCTATGATTGAAATCCTGTAGAAAGTCCCTGATAATGTCAGGATAATCGCCTACCAGTGCCGCAAGTACACTTATATCCACTGATTTTTCTGCAGCAACCGGTAACCATTTTTCTAAAATTAAAATCAGGTTTGTAATTGGTGTTGGCTTTGTAAGGTAGTCATCCATACCCCCATCGAGACATTTTTTCGCTTCACTCTTAAGCGCATTAGCAGTGAGGGCGATGATCGGGATATGACTACGGTTATTTTCTTTGTCACGAATAGCGGCGGTCAGTTGATAGCCATCCATCTTCGGCATGTGCAAATCGGTTAACAGCAGAGCATAGTTGCCGCTTTGCCAACGTTGAAAAGCTTCAATGCCATTACTCGTGATATCTGCGGCAAAGCCCAATAAGCCAAGCTGCTGCAAAATCACCTTCTGATTGGTTTCATTGTCTTCTGCTATCAGAATCAACCGGTCTTGTGCCAAAGCATCGGAACGCAAAGGTACCGCGAATACATGTTCACTTTCACCTCTATATAGCCTTTCGTCCCTTGGATGCGACAGCCCGGCAGCAATTTCTAATGATTGCAGCACAGTCTGTTGAGTTAGGATATTACCATCCACGCCAACAATAGAATCGACCTCTAGCCAACGCGGTCGTCGACGTCTACCTCGCCCGATGATGACAAAATGAATAGCTCGTTCTGGCTGAGCACTGGCAATGTCGCGTAGTTCGTCCAGTAGTAGGACACTGTTGGAGGCATCAATCATCCATATTGACAATTCACCTCTAGGGGTAACGACGTGCTGCTGTGCTTCCGCCAAGCTGTCTCGCTGCTCGACTATGACGCCAGCAGCTGTAAGATAGATCGCCAGATCATCGACACGCTCTCCTGCATCACCTATCAATACGCAGGAAATCCCAGTGAGTAAGTCAGTATTTATCTCTGTCCGTGCTTTAGCTTGTAATTGTTCAAGAGCTTCACGGGATGGAACCTTTAGTGGCAGGCGAACGCTGAAAGTAGAGCCTTTATTTAGTGTACTCTGCACGGTTATTTCACCGCCCATCAATTGCACCAGATTGCCGGCGATGGTTAACCCCAACCCTGTGCCGCCAAAGCGTCGCGTCGTCGTGATATCGGCTTGTTCAAATGGCGTGAATAGTCTTGCTATCTTGGACTCATCTATGCCGATGCCGTTATCGACTACGCGGATTTCCAGCATGGAAAAGTCTGTCATCACGGCCTTTACATAAACGCGACTGAAGCGACCCGACTCGCTGGAGAACTTGATAGCATTATTGACCAGATTAAGTACTACCTGGCGCAGACGACTGGCATCACCTAGAGTGATTTCAGGAATCGCGGGGTCAGTGAACAGTGTTAGTTCTACCCCTTTCTGCTCAGCCACTTGGTCTAGCATAATGCAGACCTTCTCAACCACTTTGGCTATGGATATGGGTTCATGCTCAATTTCCAGTTTGCCGGCTTCAATTTTGGAGATATCAAGAATATCTTCGATGATGGTGAGCAATGAGTACGCGGAATCACGGATGGTATTAACCATGTCCAGTTGAACACCCCTGAGGCTGGTTTGCTGGAGTACATCAACCATACCAATTACGCCGTTCATTGGGGTTCGGATTTCGTGGCTCATGATGGCAAGAAATTCCGACTTGGCCTCATTCGCCGCGATTGCCACCGTCATCATAGCAATTACCGACTGCTCAGCCTGCTTCTGGTCGGTGACATCACGTGCAATGATAGTGAAAAGTTGTTTTTTGCCCAATTGCATTGTACTTATCGCCAGCTCTAGCGGAAAGACAGTGCCATCCTCTCGTAGTCCCTCGGCGAACCGCTCAGTACCAATGACTCTCGATTCATCAGTCGTTTTGTAATGCTTAAGATAATCGTCATGTTGGCTATGATACTCTTTGGGCATTAGCATCTTCATACTCTGTCCAATCAGTTTTGCAGCGCTATAACCAAAAATGCGCTTGGTTGCAGGATTGATACTTTCTATAATACCCTCTTCATTAGTGGTGATGATGCCATCCACTGCAGTGTTCAGGATAGCGCTGATGCGAGCGACGCCATCCTGAAGCTGTTGTGTAGCTACTTTTCTTTCTGTGATGTCCTGATGCGTCCCATACATCACTAACGGCTTGCCATCTGCAGTCCATGTTTTTACCTTTCCCCGATCTATCACCCATATCCAGTGGCCATCTTTATGACGCAAGCGTGATTCGGTTTCGTAATAAGCTAACTCGCCTGAGTAGTGCTTTGCTAAAAGTGCTTTCGAAAGTATTAAATCGTCCCAATGGACTAACCTCATCCATGTTTCAATAGTAGTGGGTTGAAGCTCGTTCAATTTATAACCAAGGATCAGGGCCCATTGTTCATCAATTTTGAATTGACCTCCTTGAATATTCCACTCCCAAGTGCCGGCACCCGTTCCATCAATGATGTCATTTAATCTTTGTCGCTCGGCGAGCAACACTTTATTCATTTCGTTTGCAGTATATTGAGCACGTTGGCGACCAGATATTAGAAACCAAGTCAATAATGAGAGAAGGGCGCTTATGATTATCCCAATACTGGCAATTAAAGTTGGAGAAATAGCGTTAATGCGTGGCTCCATTGAAGATAAAGAACGGATCACAACAGTCCATGTTTGACCTGAAACCTGCAATCTCTGAGTAGCTTTATGTTTGGTAGTAGACAACGGTCCAAGAGGAGTAGAATCATATATTTGCGTTTCATTCGACATGATTTCACCATCAAATATTTGGATATTCAAATCGCCAGCATATTCACCAAAGATCCCATCCATAAAAGTAGTCATCCGATAAGGTGAATATAGCCAGCCAATGATATGTGCTCGACGCTCTGCTTGGGTGTCGTTGTTAGTGCCGTTACGATAGAGCGGTAAATACATCAAAAGCCCTACTTGGTCCTGCTTACCAGCATTCTGTATTAGCTTTACTTTTCCGGACAGCTGAGAGCTTCCAGAATCAATGGAATTTTGCATAGCGGTATGACGTACAGGGTCATTGAACATGTCATAGCCAAATGCAAACAGGTTAGGATGAGTGAATGGCTCTATATAGATAATTGAGCTGTAAATGTCGTGCTGGCCCTCAGGCCAAATAGTGTAGTCAGGGAAGCCCTCGCTACGAATGGAGGCGATATGCTGAATCTTTTTAGCTGATGGTACAATTAAGGATAATCCCACACCTTGTATACCAATGTAGTTTAAATCTAAGGCTAGCGATGAAACATATTGGTTGAATTCATCTCGACCAACAGTTTCTGATCCCTTGAACAAACCTCGTACGCTGTACAACACTTGCCTGTATTTCTCTATGCGAGAATAAATGTTTTGGGTCGCCTCTCGTACTCGGAAATCAAAATAAATCTGCGTATTCTGTTCGAGTTTGTTGAGGGTGGCAGCGAACGCCAGATAGGTTAAAAACAGAGTAATCAATAGTATTAAACTTGGAAGTACTAATGCTATATAAGAGTTAAACCATTTCATAATTGTCATTACAGCTTTTTCATCTGAGGACGGGTACACTTAAAATTAAGCAAGGTTATACTAGTGGCAGCGCTGCACTCTAACATAATGAATTTAATTTAATAATTTTATACCATTTTTATGTGTAATGGTACAATAATAGTGAAGTTATTTATCGCAGATAACGTGTAGCACTATTTTAGTAGCAGGGGACCATTAAAATGACAATGAATATTTTTTCTGTGTTATCCAACGTTTAAGATCTTTTACTAGTAAGCACCCATATGTTGAAATGTATTTAAAAAATATAGAACTGCCGGTTAAACAGAATATCCGCTTCTGGTACCTAATGGACGGCAAGGCTTTATCAAAGCCTTGCTAAAAAAGGTTGTTCAAGCTAGAGAACTAATACAAATTAAGAATGTGTTTTATTACGCATTTAAGTAGGCTGGGTTGTAATGATAAAATTTTACGCGTATTCGTCTTAGGGGTTTCAGTTCCTTCGCACCTTAGTTTCCATGTTACTGATTAGCTTAGATCCTTTGAACAAAATACTTGGCTACAGGGCCCCAGAGAAAAAAGCGATCAATCAGTTCGTTCACGGTTGAATCAGCACCCTTGAACATAATCGTGACTATCTTAAGCACCCACCAATACTTGATCACGATTTACATCGTTACTGATCGTGGCTCACAGAAACTAATAGAAGATGAATGCTCGTAGTGAGCAAAGCCTCACCAGCAGAATGATTGCTCTAACTTAATCCGTTACTGTTATCACAGTAACTACAGATGTTGAATGTCGGTGATGTATAAAGCCACATCACCGATGTGCTTAGATTTAGGCACTAAGTTGCATAAACGTATGCGGCAGGGGTTCAATCTAAAAATGTCCGGAACCAATCGTTTTAATGACCATTACGCTGCATCTGGCCTTAATAGTTTTAGTACTGGGGCACAAACTCTCTTGGATGATCCAAACCTGGATACATGAAAGGCTAATAGTGAAGAGCTTTTCGAGAAGGTCAGATCTATAGGATACTCGGCCAGAAATGATAGTTTCCCCGCTAAATTTACGACAGCTAGCCCATTTAAATATAAGTTTTGTGAATTTACCCGTAAACTTTATAACCTATTGATATATAGGTTAAAAAATACAAAATCATGTATAACTTAATGCCAGGCGTAATATGCAAAAAATATAATGATGAAAGAAACAGCGGAAATAAAATTAGCATGTATTTAGGACACATGAATTTCAGGCAAAAAAAAAGAGTGAACTGAATACTCAGCTAACTCTTTTATTTATATACCAGGTATATGGTGCGCCCGACACGATTCGAACGTGTGACCGCCTGGTTCGTAGCCAGGTACTCTATCCAGCTGAGCTACGGGCGCTTAATCGAACTAT
>JAWUYH010000028.1:0-18290 GCA_034110895.1 Gammaproteobacteria bacterium
GCAAACAATCAATTAGCCACAGAAGAGTCTGGTCAGTTGTTAGCCGATAAAGGAATACTGTATGCCCCAGATTATGTGATTAACGCAGGTGGTATCATTGACATATACCATCAATCAATCTTTAGCTCAGATAAAGGATTAAGGGATCATATTGAAAAAATCAGCGATACATTATTAGAAATTTACCGTCGCGCTGAGTCAAAAAAAATAGCTACCAATATTGTTGCCAATCAAATTGCTGAAGAACGTTTTGGTTGATATCTATAATTTCTATGATTTCTATGATTTCTATGATTTCTATAAATTTGTATACATTGTCGTAAAAAGTGGGTTGCATCTGACATAAGCTTTGTTCATAATGCGCCCGTCTTAACAAGTTGTATAAATTTAGTTAAGGTCTTTCAATGGTGACCTTTCGGTCCCCTCGCAATGATACTTTGTTAACCCGGTCAGACCTGGAAGGGAGCAGCCGCAGCAAACGACTCATGTGCCGAGGTGTGGCTGGAAGGGCACCACCAATCCTCTTTCAACACCTATAAAAGGATTTATAAGAAAGTCATTAGTATCTACTCAGGAAGAGTATCAAACATTATTACGTTTCAATAATATCTAAATAGTATATGTCACCTTCCACATTATTCAGCATAAGCAAGTTTTGAGTAATCCCACATCTTTTTAAACGACAAGCATGGAATTACGCTCCACATCATTTGAATTAAGGCTTGGCTTATCAGATTTTAGGCAAGAAGCCACTAATCCGACCAATAACTTCAACATGAAACCATTAATACTGCGATGTCTTGGGGGTTCTAGATACGAAATGTTCTTTAATTGGTCGTTAATCGTTTCAATAATATATCGCTTTGGCCTTCATTTTTTTGCGAACGGTTGAGTGTCATGCACATGCTCTGTCATTATTTTCGCCGCAGCCACAATTTCGCCATTATGATTGACGACTAAATGGAGCTTAAACCAATAAAACCAGCCCATAGTCCCTTTACCTCGTTTAGCGATACCATCGAAAGTTATGTATCTTGGAGTACGGATGTTGTAACACAACTTGATACTAGTAGAGTCAATGAATTCAATACCCGTTGGCTTTCCCTTTAATGAGGTGAAGTAGGCGCGCAGAGGGGCAAAGAGGGGCAATGACTCTGGGCATGACTTCAGTAAATCGGGCGTAACGAAGTCTTTTTTGTAAACGTGAGATACACAGATAAGGTAATAGTTTTTGGAATTTCTGTAATGCGACATATGAAAACTAACAACAATGATCATGATTTCGCTAGTCGTCATTCGACCGGTACGTTGACGTTTTTGACTCCCGTTTTCGAGCAATTATTTTTGTAAATGGGTACAAATACTTCGCAAAAATCATCAGGATCGTAAAATAACTCAACTAATTTATGCCTGCCTGTACTTTTCAGAGCCTACTTTCTTTGTCAGAAGATCGGTTCTTGGAACAGGTATTTAGTTCAATTTTTTAAACAGGATTCAGGTTAGAGTAATATCAGGTTAGAGTAATATCAGCTTATCCCAATGCTAAGCTAACTATTGTTAACGTTCAGTTTATAATGTGCTGATCAAAAGTGACATTGGTGTGTGATTAAATAATGATAATTATTTAGTGTTAAGTAATCAGAATGAGAATAACGCAGTTATTGCACATTGAATAAATAATTCATTTTAAGTTAAATTTTGTGTTGTTAAACATAAAATATCTGTTGGACAATTCTGAAAGTTACTCATTTTATTTTATCCGGGCAGCACATCATAGCCGATTGTCATGCGTTCTGTGCCTTCACTAAAAGGCACAGTTCCATGCCAGGTATAGGATGGGAATAGTGCAAAACTGCCAACCTGGGGTTTGATATAACTCCTAGGTTCTAAATTTAATCCTAGGTCTAGTGGTGGCTGACCAAATTGGATCCAGCCTTCGTGGTTCGGTGTATCCATATCAACACTGGCAGGCAAAGCGATATAAAAAGCTGAACTTAGCCAGCCTTGTGAGTGTAAATGATTGATGTGATGACCAGATTCTTTTAGCAGAACCGACCAAGCGCCTGCAAATCGGATTATATCACTTTTTTTACGCAAAAAAGGATGGCTCGGATCGTCGGGTAATTGTTTGATTTGAGTGAGTAAAGAGCTTCTTAGTGCTTTTATAATTTCGACGACCATTGGATCTTTCAACCCAAAAAGATTACCGCTGCTTTGACTTCCTTGTCTCAGAGATTGATTCAACGGTTCTTTTTTTGCAACATGCAGTGGCCGTAACATCTTTTCGAGGGCCTGACAAAAATCATCTACCGAAGAAAATGCATCGGGTATGTTGATGTTGCACGACTGAATATATTTATCATAGCCATGGAGCCAATCTTCTCGGGTATCACCCAACACCCGCCAAATAGTGCCTTGGTAGCCCCAAGCAGTTTGATGGTTCGGGTCAAGTTGTACTGCCTTGCCAATTTGCTTATTTGCTCGGCCTATATCTCCGACTTTTATAAGGTGTCGAACATAAGAGAGTATCAAATTCACATCATTCGGCTGCAATCTTATCGCTCTATCAAACAACTCTCCGGCCTGCTTAAATTCACCCATGCCTTCACGGATTTTGGCTTCCGATGCAACTAACACTAACTGTACATCAGCTATCTTACTGACACCATTTAGCGCCTCCAAGGCTTCGTCGTATCGCTCCATATCATACAATAAATTGATCAACTTAAAATGCAGTGCAACATTTTCTTTTTGACCCGCAACGGCATTACGCAATATATCGGCTGCATCGACAAATGGATCATTTTCATAAAGAATTCGCGCCAATGCATCATAACCTTCAGTGTAACGAGGAAACTTACTGCATATCTGGCGGTATACCGTAATACTTTGGTTCGGTTTGCCCTGATCGAGTAAAATAGAGGCCCGTCCATCCAATAATTCGGGACCATTAAAACCCGCCTTTTCAGCCTTATCGAAACAGATTAGTGAAGCTTCTAGATCACCGAGTAGCCGCTTGACAACACCAAGGTTAATCCAAGCTGCAGCATTCACTGGGTTATATTTGACTGCATTTTCAAAGGCGTCGGCTGCTGCGAAAAGCCGGTCTTGAGCTCGGAGTGAGCTACCGAGTCCGTGCCAACCAAGGGTGTTATTTGGCTGAAGTTTAATGATTTCACAATACGCTTTTTCAGCGATAAGTGGCTTATTAGCCTTAATCGCAGCTGCGCCCATACCACTCCAGCCAGAGAGAAAAGAGGGGTTCAGTTTGACTGTCTTTTGATATTTTTCAATTGCTTCATCTAATCGACCGATACCGCTGTGGAAGTTCGCGTAATTACATAGTATATGGAAGTTTAGTTTGTTCAGTTTGATCGCTTTACGGAAATGATGTTCAGCACCACTTGTGTCAAACTTAGCCTTGCAACAAAGGGCAAGAAGATGTGCAGCATCATCGCTATTTGGATTTACAGCCAGGACTTGGCCTGCAAGTTTCTTCGCATCGTCAAGTCTGCCGCTTTGCAACAGTTGGGAGGCTTTTTGTAAATTTTTCTGCGCTTGATATGCTAGCAAGGGTGATCCTTTGAAATTCAAAAACGCCAAAATATCTTAACGTCCATCACATTGTTAATGCAAGTAGTAAGAGAATCATTTCAGTGCCGGTTACCCCCGGTATTTTAACAGTATTACAGATTATAACATAGATTTTGTCGACTAAATGCTGGCTTTGGGGATAGGTGTATTATGTCCTAATGGTCACAAAGACATATGAAGTGGCAACAGTAAATATCCTTTAGCATGTTTTTGTTTGGGATGAAAACTCGATTGACTGGCTGTGGAAATTTCGTTAATATTTGTAAGATGTACGCTGAAAAACCAATCTTTATTATAGCTGCGCCAAGATCTGGCAGCACACTCCTTTTTGAGACACTTATGCGTCATCAGCAATTGTGGTCATTTGGCGATGAGGGTCATGCTTGGATTGAAAAGCACCCCAACTTACGGCCGGTGCGAGGTGGTGTTGCATCCAACCGACTCACAGGCGCCGATTTAAGTGATGGTTTGGTAGAACAGCTAAAAAAGGATATGTTACAAGGCATGATTAGTGCCCAGGGTGACCGAGTTAATTCGGATGCTGGCGCGATACGTTTGCTAGAAAAAACGCCTAAGAACTGTCTCCGAATTCCATTTATTGACACCATTTATCCGGATGCTCGTTACATCTATTTGTACCGAGATCCCAAAGAAAGTATCAGTAGTATTATTGAAGGATGGCGTCATCAACGTTTTGTGACTTATGGCGATGTCAGGATGGTACATGGTCGATGGTGTTTTCTTCGACCGCCAGCTTGGCAGGAGATGATTAACCGGCCACTTAACGAAATTGCAGCTTTTCAATGGAAAACTTGCCAGGATATTATCCTTGACGATTTAGACGCTATAGAAACAAACCGTTGGACCATCTGTGCGTTCGATGAGTTTCTTAAGGACCCCAAGGGTACGATTAGTCGTTTACAAAAATTTTGTGAGTTGGACTCAGATTCAGTATTGGAATCCTATTGTTCATCCCCGCTGCCTCAATCCAGATATACTCAAACAGCACCAGCGAAAGGAAAGTGGATACAGCATCAGCAAGTGATAGAAGAAGTTTTTCCATCATTAAGGTCCACTATTAACCGGATCAACAGATCAGCTACAGATACTTGGCAACTGGATACAAGTATATCATCAGTCATTGAAAAACAGGGCGCAAATAATCAAGTTAAAATAGGCCGCAATGATCCTTGCCATTGCGGATCTGGACGCAAATATAAAATATGTCACGGACAACTGGCCTGATAGGAAAATACTTATGAAAATGGACAGTGAATTTGTCAAACTGCCTCTTGAATTCGACGTTGAACGAATGGTCCAAGAAATAAGTCAATTTGAGGAAAATGTTTGGCAACCACACCCGGGTAAACATCTTGGTAATGCAGCCTTGCCACTTATTTCTTACGGTGGTAAAAATAATGATGATTTCAGCGGCAGGATGGAGGAAACACCACATCTTCAAAAATGTGAATACATCAGACAGATATCCTGTAACTTCGGCGAGGTGTTAGGTCGGTCACGTTTAATGCGTCTAACTGGAGGCAGTCAAGTTCCGATTCATGTCGATGCTATCTATCATTGGCACCGACATGTTCGTATTCATATCCCCATTATTACTAATGACCAGGTGATTTTTCATTGCGGAGGTCAAGAGGTCAATATGAAAGCTGGTGAATGCTGGCTATTTGATTCTTGGCGCAACCACAAGGTTATAAATCACAGTGATGAGACCCGTATCCATCTTGTGCTGGACACTGCAGGCTCAAGCCGGTTCTGGGATGCTGTAGATAACACACTCGCTCACCTGGATAAAAACGGCGATTATCCCTCACCACAACGATTGGCATATAAGCCAGGCAAACAAACTTCAATTTTGCTCGAAAAATATAATATTACTCCAGTGCTTTCTCCTGGGGAAGTTGAAGGCCTCATTGAAGATATCATCTTTGAGATGCGTGAAACCCAAGGTAACGATGCGATAAAAGTAGAAGCATTGGCAAAACAAATGCTCAGGTTTTGTAAAGACTGGCGTATGATCTTTTCAATTTTTGGTTATGAAGAAAAAGGTATACCGCAATACCTCTCTGTCCTCAAAAATACTAAAGAAACCCTGTCAAAAATGGCTTTTGATGTTCAGGTGAAAAATGGACAATTCTCTAAAACCATACTATTTGCGCGAGTTTTCAGTGCTGCCATCAGCCCAGTTGTTCGAAAGGATTATGGGACCGCACTCAGGGGGAGAATTGTGTAATGAATACACTATAACTTGCCTCATAAGTTTATGTTTTTTGGGGAGTGTTGTTATTACTGGCTGGAACTGAATCGTATTGGATGATTTATTTGCACCGATTTAGGCTTATTTAATCTCCAGAACGTTCATTCTTATTAGTGTTGTATTATTCTAGCGATCATTTAAATGATTCAAAAGTGAGATTTGAAGATCACTGTCAATCTTTAACCTTATATTTTTAATTTACCTATGATCTATGTTGATCTAAAAAATTTATCGCCTGATTAATTGCATTAACTACATTCATTTCCATCTGTTGTCGTTCACTTTGAGGTAAGAAAAACGACATGTCTACTTCGAATCTTATATAGCGCGGGGGAATTTGATTTAATGCAAGGCAACTCAAATCAGCCAAATAATCTTCATCCTTAGACTTGTTTAAACCCAAGGTTTCAATTCTGTCTAATACTAAGTGTTCATAAAAATTATGGATGTCATCATCTAGTTTCATATAATTTGCCTCTTGCCTCTTGCCTATAATTATTCAATTCAATTCAATTCTTAACATCTACTATGTACATGATTCGTTTATTTAGCACAATACTTTAATAAAGAGATTTGATAACGAGAACACCAATTATCCAATATCAAATGAAATGTATAAAATAGAAATTAATTTGTAAACAAATTTTTACTAAATTCTAATATTTATTGAAACTTTACTTATATCTTATAATCTAGTGCATTCCTCAAGTTGACCTAATACCCATCTTCCGTATATCATCAGACTTGAGGTTCACTACCTTTAAATCAAAAGTCGTTTAAACGATAAAACACACTGAAAAATAAAAATTGTGGTCCAGGGAGACATACATGTTTACAAATTCAAAATTGGCGAAGTCAATTCGTCTGGCTATGGCTTTTGGTGTAGCATCAACGGCGATGCTTACATCAAATGCAATTTTTGCACAGGAGACTCCAAGTGCAGACGAAAAATCTGTCGAGAAGATATCTGTCACAGGTTCTCGTATTAAACGTATTGACGTTGAGAGTGCAAGCCCAGTTACTATTATTGGGCGAGCTGACTTGGAAATTTCTGGTCTAACAGACATCGGTGACTTCCTTCAGAGCATCCCTTCAATGTCAGGCTCACCTATTGGTACAACTACTAATAATGGTGGTAATGGTTCGGTACTAATCGACCTTCGTGGGTTAGGTAGCGCTCGTACATTGACGTTAGTTAACGGCAAACGTGTTGTAGATGGTGGTGATTTCCAAGCCATTCCAGCAGCGATGATCGAGCAAGTTGAAATCCTGAAAGATGGTGCATCAGCTGTATATGGTGCAGATGCGGTTGCAGGTGTTGTAAACATCGTGACTCGTCGTGATTTTAATGGTATCGAATTAAGTGCTCAAACATCTGACTGGAACAACACTAATGGCGCTGGACAAGATTCCTTCTCTATTATTGCCGGTAAACAGTTTGATGACGGTAATTTTGTATTTGGAGCTGAAAGAGTAGAACAAAAAGAAGCATTCCAACGTGATACGCCTTGGGATTTCATGCAAAACTCGTTCTACATTTATCCAGGCGGTTGTGAAGCTCAAGTTGCTGCACCATATGATGGCACAACAGAGGGTGGTTGCTACCCCATTGGTTCGTCACGTATTCCTGCTAGTCGTCTACCTTTTTATAGCCAAGGTACATTCTTGGTTGGCGACCCAGCTACAACACCAAATGAAGTTGGCTTGTTGGTTCCTCACGATGGGCGTACCTATAACTACGCTCCAGTGAACTACCTCCAAACTCCTTATGAAAGAACAAATATTTTTGCTCAAGCAGATTTCGAACTGACTGATAGTATCCGATTTAATGCAGAGTTTCGTGGTAATCAGCGTACTTCAGCACAGCAATTGGCTCCATTGCCATTTACTGGTGGCGACCCAATGTATAACGGTTTCTACGACGATCCAGCCACAGGCAATACTGTAGCTTTCACAGGTGTTTCTCAGGACAACTACTACCTTCAGCGCGCAGTTGATACATACAATACTGCAAACGGTACTGCTTTGGTTTATGAACCTGTTGTTAATCCTCGTCGAAGAATGATTGAAACTAATAGACGTTTCGAACAAACCGTTACTCAGTATCAATGGAGTATGGCGCTTGAAGGTGAAATTAATGACGATTTAAGTTGGGATGTCTTTGTTAATGAGGGGCATCGTAGCGTATCGAACCAAGATTTTGGGCAATTCGCAGGCTCGCGTTTGTTTAATGCTTTAGGTCCGTCAGCTGATTTGAACGGCGATGGGGCACCTGAGTGTTATGCTGATGTAACTAATCCAGGCACAGAGATTGTGGGTTGTGTACCACTTAACTTATTTGGTGGTGGTGTTGTTGATGCAGGTGGTAACCCAACGGTAACAACATTGACTCAAGAAATGCTTGACTATGTGTCTCTAGATACCGTGGACGCGAACAATTTAGATCAACGTACTGCTGGCGCTAACATCACTGGTATAGCAATGGAGTTACCTGGTGGAGACTTAGGTTGGTCTGTTGGTTACAGTTACTGGAAGCAAGATCTTGCTATAATACTTGATTCAGCTAAAACTATTGGTGCTGTAACGGGTAACGTTGGTGCAAGCACTACTGGTACTTTGATTAATAATGCATTGTTTGGTGAGTTTTACGCACCAGTATTTGATAACGGTGAACAGAACTTAGCCATAAAAGGTGGAGTTCGATATGATGACTGGGATCAATTTGGCGGTAATAGCACTTATCAGCTTGGTATAGAATTTACAGCCCTTGCTGATCTTAAATTGAGAAGTACTTACGGTACTGTGTTTAGAGCGCCTGGTATCGGCAATTTATTCGGTGGTCAAGTCGATTCTTTCCCTGGATATAATGATCCATGTGTGCCTCTAGTTGCTGGAGACCCAATTGCACCGGGTTGTGCTCAGGTAGGTATTCAACTCGATACTCAAGTACTAGCTAAAGTGGGTGGTAACCCTAACCTTATTCCAGAAGAAGGCGACACATTGACTGTTGGTCTTGTTTGGAATCCTGAAGTAGGTGATCATAACTTTACATTTATTGCTGATTACTGGTCTATTCAACTAGAAAAAGGTATCAGTAGATTAGGCGTACAATTTACCCTTGACGATTGTTATGTCGCACAGAATCAAGCAGCATGTGATTTGATTACACGTAACCCTGATTATTCAATTAACCAGATTATCGATGGTAGTTTGAACGTTGCTGAAGAGTCTGCTGCCGGTATTGATACTGAATTCCGTTGGAATTACCCTAGCGAAGTTGGTGATTTAAGAGCAACTGTTTTATGGACACATCTTTTAGAACGTGAACAAATCCAGTTTGAAGGCAACCCAGTAGATGATTTCATTGGTCGTTATGCTGGAGCTTCATTTGCTGAAGATAAAGCTAATATTACTCTACAGTGGACTAAAGGCGATTGGTCTGTTAGTTACTTGGGTGAGTTCATCAGCGGATTAGACGGTTCAACTGGATTTGGTTTAGTTGATGCAAACGGTGATGATTACGTACAGGTTATTGCTTCACAGTTCTACTCTGATATCGTAGCTAGTTACACTTACGATGACAGCATTACAGTGACAGCTGGTCTTACTAACATCACTGATGAAGCTCCTCCTTATATTGACAGAGGTTTTAACGCAAACACGGATCCATCTACTTTCCGCTTGTTTGGCCAAGGTTATTACTTGCGTCTTAAATGGACTTTCGAATAAATAGTTAGTAATAACTATAATAATTAATGAGGGCCGCTATTAGCGGCCCTTTTTTATGAATGATATAAAATATTTGTTGGAAATACACAGGAGGGCGGGCAAGAAGGTTTTATAAAATTTAAATCGACTAAATTATTTTTGATATTAATGAAAAATCAATCTTTAGTGACAAACCATCCTGTTAGTGAAAGGCGAGGTTCAGTAGCATAAGGTGTGATATAAGTGACAGAATGAATGTGACTAATGTCAAAAATGGATAAAACATTAAATTGAGGCATCCAAGCATCACGTGGCGTTCCATCCTTTTCATAGAACTGGAGTAATCCACCCCAGTCTGGATGCCAGCTCTTGGTCAGACCAAGTACAAAGGCATAACGTCTACCTCGACCAGGGATTGCATCAAGATGACGAGTTAGAAAATGCCCAGGACTAAAGCGTGTGTATTGTGTCTCTGCCCCAGTAATATCTTGATCTCCTGTAATTTTTTTTATTGTATCTAAAACCTCTTCACTGCCCAAATAGTCAAAAATACTATGTAAAAATTGCAATTCAACATTAGGTTGAGCATTTGGCCCCGTATCTATCCTGCTTTTAAGATAACCCTGATAAAGAAAACCGATCCCTTGGCTGGCTGCCATTGATACTTTATTATTAATAACGTTAGCATCTTGCTGATTTAAGTTAGCCATTTCTTGTGGTGTTTTACTTTGGTACTTATCGTCAATGACATAGTGGGTGCTAAATGGAACTGAATTAATGCAGCCGTTGCGCATTCGTTCAGAAATGTTTGGCTGCATAAAATTATTGACCATGAGCCGTTTGTCGGTTTTAAACTCCTGAGCTAAAGTTTCAATATCTAGATTAGGATTTATCATTGTTTCTCCAACTGATTATAATTTGTATAGAGTGACTAATTTATGTTTGATATATATTGTGCTCTTTTTTGAACACAATAATTTAGGCTTGTTTTTTAGCTATGAGAACCCAGGCCATTGGTAACTCATTACCCGGGACAAATAGTTTGTCTGCTGTCTCGATAGAAAATCCTCTGGATTCTAAATGATCTGTAATCTGCTTGAATTTTAAACCATTGATGGCTGATTCGATCATGGATGACATTCGTTGTGAATAGGCATCCAGTTCTTCGTTCATTTTATTAAGCCAAGTTAAGACATCTTTAGGTTCATAATGTTGGATTCTTTGGTGAATCTGTCCAACATCATTATATAGCCGAGAAATTGTATCGCCGGCCACGTTTGCCCCATATTGCCTCATAATTATTTCCAATTCATTGATGGCGGGTGCTAGCTTTTTTGCGGCTTGGTCATAAATTTCACGATCTGCGCCTCTTACAGACTTAAATCCTGCATCAAACATTGCTGTTGCTAATTGGATGAAACATGACTTTTGGGTGCGTACAATTGCGTCCAAACTTTGCTGACATTCTAGATGAATACTACCTGAGTCACAGTGCATAAGAAGTGCTAATAAACCATTGTCTGCAAGCAATCTTGCCGCTTCAAAAATGGCATCGTGGCCCGCATATTCAACACCATATTGACTGGTGATTATGTCAAAACTGCCCGTCTCCTTTGGAATAGAGGAGGCATCTGAAACAATACCTATGACCTTGGGGAAACGACTATTAATGTTCTTAATTGCCGCTTCTGAAATATCCAAAGAAGTGATTTCGTTTGGAATTTTGTCAAATGTTTCCAATACACACTCTATAACTGCTCCATTACCACTAGCAATATCAAGAATTTTGGGGTTTTTATAACGCAACTTTGAATCGTTAAATAACTCGCTCCAGAACGCTCTTATTGCCGGGTGACTGACACCGCCGCTGGTAAAAGCACCAATATTGCCCGTTCCTTGCCAGTATGTATCCCAGCTATCACTTGTCTGAGATGTATTAGGTGTAGTGTTATTCATGTTGTTCGAACTGCTTTGTCAAAACGTTAGTATAACAACCACATTTATTTAATAACACTGGCATTGTAAACGTAATCAAGGAATTTTTTCTTAAACGTATTCCCCACAAAGTTAAAGCTTTTAGGGATAATTGCTGTAATAATATTTAGAAATATGACGTAATTAATGAACATGAAAATGACTATAAATCCCTCACAGTTAAGTGAACAGGCTAGAAACGCAGTACGTAATCAGGACTGGGGGAACGTTTCAGCATGTGCTAATTTAATCCTTAAACAGGATATAAATAATCCAGAAGGATATTTTTTATACGGATTAGTTGAAAGGGTATCAAACAGACCAGTAAAGGCTGCAAAAGCTTTTGAAAGAGCGCTCAAGCTAGATGAAAGGCGTTATGATGCCGCAATTGAACTGGCCAACCAATATTCTATTGCGAGACGAAATGCCGATGTCGCTAAACTGCTCGCAACATATGAAGATCATTTGGGAAATAGTTCTATGTATCTTGATTTGGCTGGAACGGTTTATACCGATATTGGAATGCCACAAAAAGCATGGCCTCTATATAAAAAAGCAAATGAATTACAACCGGGCGTTGATCTTTTCCAAGCAAATTTAGCTGCTTGCGGTGTATTTTTGGGTAAAATAGATGAATCTAAAAAAATATATCAGTCACTACTTAAACGTTATCCGCATCACCAAAGAAACCATTACCAATTTGCACGTCTCGGTAAAGCTAAAGATACTCTTCATGTAGAGCAGATGCAGTCAATACTAAAAGACAATGCGACTACTGATGATAAAAATATATTTATGTATTATGCACTTGGTAAGGAACTTGAAGATCTAGAACGTTGGCAAGAGTCATATCGCTATTATAAAAAAGGAGGTGATGCGGTTTGCAGTGTTGCCAAATATGAGATAGCCAATGACGTCGCCTTAATCGATAAAATTATAAAAACGTGCAGTGAGGATTGGTTGATAAAAGGGTCTGCAAAACCTAATAAATCCATCACTAAAAAAACACCTATTTTTATTGTTGGTTTGCCTCGAACTGGAACAACATTAACTGAACGAATCATTTCAAGTCACTCCTTAGTAGAGAGTGTGGGTGAAACTCAATTTATGCAAATGGTCCTACGTCGAGAAAGCGGTGTTCAAAGCATCGAAAATATGAATTCAGAGATGATAGAAGCGTTAGTCGATAAAGATCCTGAAGTGATTGCCAAAGGCTATATTGATAGTGTTAATTATAGACTCTCAAAAGAACCTTTCTTTATAGATAAACTCCCTTTTAATTTTTTGTTTCTAGGGTTTATTGCTAAAGCTTGGCCGGACGCACGAATAGTTCACCTTGGTCGCAATCCCATGGATGCATGTTTCTCAATGTACAAACAGATATTTACTTGGGCATATAAATTTTCTTATTCCCTTGATGGATTAGGACAATATTATGTCGCTTACGATCGCTTGCGTAACCACTGGCGTGAAGTGTTACAAAACCGTCTAATTGAAGTTGAATATGAGTCACTAGTAACCGATACTGAAAATCAAACACGCTTATTGTTAGACAAATTGGGTCTGAATTTCGAACAATCCTGTCTTGATTTTGATAAAAACAAAACACCAAGCGCTACCGCGAGTTCAGTACAAATACGGGAGAAAGCTCATAGTCGTTCGATTAACAAATGGCAGCGTTTTAGTGACGAACTTAATCCATTGAAAGAGTATTTAGAAAATGCTGGTATTGATGTCAAATAATAAAGTCGATTATGTTCAGTATACTTGGTTAAAAGGATAGAATGAAATGGATGCTAATCTGACAAAACTCAGCCAGCAAGCTAGGTTTTATGTACAACGAAGAGACTGGGCTAAGGTATACGCATTGGCCCAAGAAATCATTGCAATTAATAAAAATGAGCCAGAGGGCTATTTTTTAGGTGGCTTAGCAGAAAAAGCTGCCGGGAGGGTTAATCTAGCAATTACCGCATTTACTCGAGCACTTAACCTTGCACCTCAAAGGTATGATGCAGCGATAGAACTGGCTCAGCTTTATTTATTACTTTTAAGACATGGCGAAGCGTACGATTTACTTAATGATTATGAGCGAAAATTGGTCAATAGCCCCCTTTATCTGGATATGGCGGGGAACACCTTCTCAGGTCTTGGATTACATACAAGAGCTTGGTCATTATATGAAAAGGCTAATTTACTTCAGCCTAATATCGATGTGTTTAAAGGCAATCTTGCTGCTTGTGGCGTTTTATTGGGTAAAGTAAGAGAAGCAAAAGTTATTTATGAAAGCCTCTGTATCAAGTATCCCCACCATCAAAAAAATCATTATGAACTTTCAAAATTAGAACCAGCAAAAAATGCAGACCATGTCAACCTGATGAAACGACTACTTGAGATCGGGGGATTGTCTGCGGACAAAAATATTTACATGTATTATGCTTTAGGAAAAGAATTAGAAGACCTAGGGCGTTGGAAGGAGTCTTTTGACTATTATAAAAAGGCTGGGCAAGCTGTATTAAGTGTCGCTAATTATGACGTTGCTGATGAAATTCGTGTAATTGACAGTATCATCAAGACATGTAACCTTGAATGGTTATCAAGTGACACACGTTCTAAACCTTCAAAAACGTCTTCTAAAATTCCGGTTTTTATAGTGGGTCTACCACGTACAGGTACCACACTGGTAGAGCGTATTTTATCAAGCCATTCTGAGGTTGAAAGCGCAGATGAAACATTCTTTATGCAAATGGCTATTCGGCATGTCAGTGGAGCTGGCGGAATAAATGAGATCGACGAAACAATTATCAAAAATGCTGCAGAAAAAGACATAGAACTCTTAGCAAAGCATTATATGGCTTCAGTTGAATATCGTTTGTCGGCAGAGTCTATGTTCATAGACAAGTATCCCTATAATTTCCTTTATCTTGGCTTTATTGCTAAAGCATTCCCCGAGGCAAGAATCATTTATCTTAAGCGTAATCCAATGGACGCATGTTTTGCTATGTTTAAGCAGTCATTTTTTAAGTTTGCTTATTCTCTCGATGACTTAGGACGATATTATGTTGCTCAAGATAAGCTACGTAAGCATTGGCAATCTATTCTTGGAGACCGTTTGATTGAAGTTGATTACGAAACGCTTGTGACTATGCAAGAAGTCCAAACTAAAGAATTACTAAATAAATTAGGATTGAAATTTGAAACTGCATGTTTAGAATTTGAAAAGAATACTGCATCTAGTGCGACAGCAAGTACTTTACAAGTGCGTGAAAAGATCCACACTCGCTCCGTGAATAAGTGGAAATACTTTACCGATGAACTACAATCGTTAAAAAGCATGCTTAATCAGGCTGGCATAAATACGGACTAATTATTTAATTTATATTTATAGTTAAATTATTAATCAAAATTCATTAGGATTTTTTTGTTATTGATGAATTGAGACAAATTGAAACTTCTAACATGTATCTATTAAATATAAATTTTTTATCAATTTTAAATAAAACGCTATGGCATAGTCTGTTGCTTTTCTAATAAATCATGTTGGCCCCAACAATAAAGCTGCAATACAGTGTCTAAAAATTGAAACATTAATGACTTACAGATTATATGTTTGTTAATGATGGAAATATATACAAATCAGTCGGTTGGAAAGTACATCAAAGTTAAATCAATGCACTTAAATAATAATTAAAGATAAGATTTCAGCTAGCCACTAAGTAGAGCGTCACTCAGAGGCGCTGTAAAACCTAACTTTTAGGGGCAGTTCTAAATAAAATAAAGATTAAAACAATCATGGAATAATTACTCACAGTAAAAAAAGATTAGATGATTTTTTTATAAAAATCAGTTGCCCACTCACTTTATTAACTGCCAAGTTAATCACCAAAAAGTTCAGGTTGGAAGGCAGGTTTATGTATTCAGTGATAATTTTAAAGCAGGAATGATTAGTTTATAGACGTTGAATAGCTATTTATAATAAATAATAAATTTATGCGGTGTAGTTTCTTGACAATTTACTAACATACGTGTGAATATTCCTAGGTCTTAGTATTTAGATTTATAAATTCTAAGCCCCTTAAGAACAGAGCTTAAAAGCCCCTTGACGCCAAAATATATGGCTCGACGAGGATTTAAAACTAAAAATAATTGGTTGGGAATTATGTCCAAAATGAGCAAGAGAAACCTTATTGCTTCTGCCGTCGTCGGTGCTTTTGCACTCGGTAGCAGCGCCGTTGTCTCTGCAGACCCGTTAAACGAGCTTCATAAAGAAGGAGCTAAAATTCACGCGGCTGCAGCAAAATCCCAAGAGAAAATAAACAACCTGTATGAACAGTCACAGGAATTGTTTGTTGAATATCGTGGAGTTGTTGACGAAACAGAAAATCTGAAAGTTTATCACGATTATGTTTCTACCCTTGTTACTGATCAGCAACGTGGTATTGATTCACTGCAAACTCAGATCGATGGTATTGGTGGGATAGAGCGTGGCATAGTTCCGCTAATGTTTAGAATGATTGATAGCCTAGAACAATTTATTGATCTAGACGTACCAATTAAATTGGAAGAGCGTAAAGCGCGTGTAGAACGCTTACGTGACGTTATGGCTAATTCAGATGTCACCGTTTCTGAACGATTCCGTCAGGTTATTGAGTCGTATCAGGTTGAAAACCAGTATGGTCGTACCATTCAGGCTTATCAAGGTACGTTAGATTACCAAGGAACTGAAATTACAGTAGATTTTGTTAACCTAGGTAGAACAGTGCTCTTAGCTTTATCTCTAGATGGCAATAGTGCCTGGATTTGGGATAATGGAGCTAGAGCTTGGAATGAATTAGGTGATGAATATACTAAGCCAGTTGTTGATGCTGTACGTACTGCGAAAAAGTTGTTGACACCTAATCTTCTTAAATTACCAATCAAAGCTGCGGAGTGATATTGATGAAAACTTTATTTAAATCCATATTAGCTGCTGCGTCGATTACATTAATGGCGTCTTCTGCACAAGCAGCTACTTCTTTAGAAGAGCTTCTTGCTGAAGTTAAAAAGAGTCGTGTATCTGAAGCGCGTATTAATAAACAACGTGAAGCAGAGTTTCAATCGGCTCGCGCTGACAAACAAGCTTTGTTAAGAAAGGCACAAGCTACCCTTAAATCTGAAAAGTCTCGTGGTGTCAGATTAGCAAAAGCATTTGCTGACAACGAAGTCAGGTTAGCCGAGAAAGAAGTTGAGTTAATTGCCGCTACGGGTAACTTAGGCGAGATGTTTGGTGTGGTTCGTCAAGCATCACAGGAAGCTTATGGTCAAATCTCGACTTCAATTGTAAGTGCTGAATTTCCAGGACGTGGTGCGTTTTTAAAGCGTATGTCTGAAGAGTCTAAAGGCCTACCAAATATTAAAGAATTAGAAGATCTTTGGTTTGCTTTACAAACAGAAATGACTGAGTCAGGGCAAGTTTCCCGTTTCACGACTGAAGTAATAAGTCTGGACGGTGGTTCTACTCAACAAGAAATAGTGCGTATTGGTACGTTTAACTTAGTTGGTGAGCAAGGTTATTTAGTTTACGATGACCAAAATGAAATGGTGCAACCTTTAGGTCGTCAACCTGATAGCTTTCAAACGAACACTGCACAGGCGCTTCATGGGGCTACTTCAGGTCTTATACCTTTCTACGCGGATCCTTCAAGTGGCGCAATTCTTGGCCTATTGAAAGAAAAAGCAACTATGACGGATCGTTATCATGCTGGTGGGCCAGTAGGTTACACTATCACTGTAATGTTGTTTATCGGTTTAATCGTAGGTTTGTATAAAGTTGTTACTCTCACGTTAGTTGGTGGGAAAATGAAAGCACAACTTAAGAATATATCTAATCCTTCTAGTGGCAATCCTCTTGGTCGTATTTTGCAAGTTTACACTGCAAACAAAACGGCTGACGCTGAAAGCTTAGAATTGAAGTTAGACGAAGCTATTTTGAAAGAGCTACCTAGAATTGAAAGTGGTATTAATATCATTAAGATATTTGCTGCTATTGCTCCTTTGTTAGGTTTGTTAGGAACTGTTATTGGTATGATTGACACATTCCAACAAATTACTTTGTTCGGAACAGGCGACCCTAAATTAATGGCTGGTAGTATTTCAATGGCGTTGGTGACAACAGCCTTGGGTATTATTGCGGCGTTGCCACTATTACTTACTCATAGCATCGTTGCTGGGCGTAGTAAATCTATTGTGCATGTTCTCGATGAACAGACTGCGGGCATCATAGCCACGCATGCTGAGACGGAGAAAGCCTAGTATGTTATTTCTGATAGAACAATGGGAGTCTGTCAGGGATTTTATTGCTGCTGGCGGTAGCGTACTTTACGTTGTCGCTCTAGCGCTCTTTCTTATGTGGACATTTATGATAGAGCGTTTTTGGTATTTAGCTTCGGTTTATCCAAAGTTGAGAGATGAGATTATATCTAACTGGGATGCACGAGAAGATACTACCTCATGGTATGCACATAGAATCCGTGATACATGGATTTCACAAGCTTCAGACGGTTTAGGTACAAGAATGTTGTTAATAAAAACACTTGTAGCTATGTGCCCTCTAATTGGTCTGCTGGGAACAGTCACCGGAATGATCGGTGTGTTCGAGACCATGGCGACTCAGGGTACAAGTAACCCTCGTCTAATGGCCGCAGGGATTTCTATGGCTACTATTCCGACAATGGCTGGAATGGTTGCTGCTTTATCTGGTGTT
>JAWUYH010000029.1:0-203191 GCA_034110895.1 Gammaproteobacteria bacterium
CAACAACAGGTGCATATACTGTTACTCAAAATGCACCGATGATTCATCCTACTCTTGATGGTGAACTAGGTGATGATACTGAAAACAATTTAGAGTTCACAGTAAACTATTCTGCAACAGATGCGGATGGTGATACTGCAATTGGTAGCTTAACTGTTAATGAAGCTGATGACCCGCCGACAGTTAGAGACTACGAAACTAATACAATGCGAATCATCGCTGATGAGGGTCAGGTAGATGGATTGAATGGTAATGGAGTTAGTGGTCAGTACAATATGAGCAAGACACTACCATTCGACTTTGGTGCAGATGGTGGAACAGTTGCTTGGGATTTAGCTAATATTAAAGTTGAAACTGGCGTAGATGTACAGAGTATAAGCTTTAGTGTTAATGAAGCAGGAACACTCACCATCACTCAAGACCAAGCTGGAGCACCAGTTGAAATTGCAACAATGACGTTGAATGAAAATACCAGTCAATACAACTATGAACAGACTGATAACCTATTACATACAGATGGTAACGGTCAGAGTTCAGCTGCATTTAACATTGGTTTTGCAGTAACGGATGGTGATGGTGATACTGTAACGAGTAATCTTAAGCTATTGATTACTGATGATGAGCCCACTGCAAATGCTGAAACGATTGAAGCAGTTGAAGATACTACCTTAACTTTCAATGTTCTTGGTAATGATGCTTTAGGTGCAGATGGGGCTGTCATTTCAGCATTCACACAACCAAGTAATGGTCTATTGGAATTGAGTGACGATGGTATGAGCTTCACTTTTACACCTGCCGATAATTTGCATGGTCAGGAAAAATTTACCTACACATTGACGGATGGTGATGGTGATACTTCAACGGCCACTGTGACCATTAATGTCACCGCAGTTGCTGATGCACCTAACTTAATTGTCAGTGTTGGTGAAGAACAAATAGCGGCTACTGAATTGCAAACAATTGATATTATGAATGTAGTAACGACTGATAATGGTTTTGTTGTCACCGCATTTGATATCTATGGTGATGAGGCAGGTATTAGTACGGTAAGCGGTACGAACCATGATGGTTTTGGTGTTACTGGAACTGCCTCAGGCGCGAGTTCTGAGATAGGTTCAACTGACAGTGCTACAGAAAAGCTAAGAGTCCAATTTGGTAATGTAGTAAGCTCTATCAATGTAAACTTTGCCTGGTTGAGTGGTATTGAAACAGCGGAATATACCTTCTATTTAGATGGTGTTGAGGTAGGTACTAATACAATTTCTTTCTTATCTAATAAGGTTGATGGTGAATTTTCATTAAGCCCTGATTCAGATTTTGATAGTGTTGTTTTCTCAGCACCATTAAATGAGGTAGATGATTATCTGGTTAATTCAATTAGCTTTTATAAAGCGACCTCTTATTCATATGAAGTGAGTGCAAATGCTGCTCTTACTGATGGTGATGGTAGTGAAGCCTTGAGTGGAGTTGAAATTTCTTCATTACCAACGGGTGTTATTTATAACGGATCAGCATTAACATCAGCCACCCCGTTGACTGAAGCTCAAATCAATGCAATTACCGGTTCTGTTACCTCAAAAGAAAGCAGTAATGGAGATATAGCAACCACCACCGTCACCGCTAAAGTTGAGTTTGATGGCTTAGATGCAACAGGTGAAGCTGCTGATTTATTGATTGAAGGTACAGTTTCTACTGAGATGCTTATCGGTGGGTATGGAAATGATATTCTAACGGGCGGTTCTGGCGATGATATCTTTGTTTGGAACCAAGGTAATCTTAGTACATCAGGCTCCCCAGCTCATGATACAGTTACTGATTTTAGTGTGTCAGACGGCGATAAACTAGACTTGGCAGATTTATTGGGAAGTAGTAGCACTAATACTATAGTTGGTATTGAAGCAGGTAGTCCTGGTTCAGAGCACTTGCAAATCAATATCAAAGATAACAGTGGTAACGTTATTCAAGAAATTGAATTGTTAGGCGTAGCAACAGGTGGTAATGCGAATAGTGTCCTGAGTGACCTACTATTGAATGGTGCTATCATTGATAGTAATAGTATTAACTAAACCTTAGTTGATAAAGCTGTAATGTAAACAAATAAGGCACCTTCGGGTGCCTTATTTGTATTTATAGGTCCTATTGCTCTTTTAACTGAGTTCTATCTTTAATAAGAGGGTAAATACCTATATAATCTGTTAGTTAAAGCTTATGTACAGACAGATATACTATTTCACCTAAGCAATCAATTATTTTTGAAAAGTACCTACGGGTGCTTTTTTGGTTTTTATGGCCCTTTGTATCGGTCACAACCGGATTAGAGTTTATTATGATTACAGTCACACTTCCTGATGGCGGTCAACGTACGTTTGATCACCCCGTTTCTATTTTTGATATTGCCAATGATATCGGTGCTGGTTTAGCGCGAGCTGCTTTAGCAGGCAAGTTTAATGGTCAATTGGTTGATACTTCTCATATCATTGACCAAGATGCCAATATTGCGATTATTACAGAAAGAGATGAAGAGGGCCTCGATATTATTCGTCATTCAACTTCGCATTTAATGGCGCAAGCAGTGAAACAATTATTCCCAGAAGCTCAGGTGACCATTGGGCCTGTAATTGAAAATGGTTTTTATTATGATTTTTCGTATGCCAAAGGTTTTACACCTGAAGATTTAACCAGCATTGAAAAACGTATGGCTGAACTGGTTAAACAGGATCTTCCTATTATTCGTGAAGAAATTTCACGTGAAGCAGGTATTGAAAAATTCCGCAATATGGGCGAAGCCTATAAAGCTGAGATTTTAGAAGATATTCCAAAGGGACAAACCTTGTCCTTATACGGACAAGGCGACTTTGTCGATCTATGCCGTGGGCCTCACGTACCCAGCACTGGCAAATTAAAAGCATTTAAATTAATGAAACTTGCGGGTGCTTATTGGCGCGGTAATTCTGATAATGAAATGCTTCAGCGTATCTACGGTACAGCATGGACAGATAAAAAAGCCTTAAAACAATACTTGTTCCGTTTAGAAGAAGCTGAAAAGCGTGACCATCGTAAAATTGCTAAAAATCTAAACTTATTCCACCTTCAAGAAGAAGCATCAGGTATGGTGTTCTGGCATGACAATGGTTGGCGCATATATCGCGAAGTAGAAAACTATATTCGTAATGTATTGCAAAATAATAATTATCAAGAAGTACGTACACCACAAGTAGTGGATCGTAGTTTGTGGGAAAAATCAGGTCACTGGGATAAGTTTGGTGAGATGATATTTACCACCCATTCGGATAATCGCGACTATGCGATTAAACCAATGAACTGTCCTTGTCATGTGCAAATATTTAACCAAGGTTTGAAAAGCTATCGTGATCTTCCACTGCGTATGGCAGAATTTGGATCATGCCACCGTAATGAGCCATCAGGCACATTACATGGTTTGATGCGTTTACGTAGTTTTACCCAAGATGATGCGCATATTTTCTGTACTGAAGATCAAATCCAGTCAGAAGTATCGACATTTATGGATATATTAAAAAATGTTTATGCAGACTTTGGTTTTAATGAAATCATTGTGAAATTATCGACACGACCAGAAAATCGAGTGGGTACTGATAAGGAATGGGATAAAGCAGAACATGCACTTGAACGTGCCTTAAATGACAAAGGTTTAGCATGGGATTTGCAGCCTGGTGAGGGTGCTTTTTATGGTCCTAAAATTGAGTTTTCACTCAAAGATTGTCTGGGTCGAGTGTGGCAGTGCGGTACTATACAGGTTGATTTCTCAATGCCAGGTCGCCTTGATGCTAGCTATGTTGCAGACGATGGTAGTAAGCAAGTCCCGGTTATGTTGCATCGTGCAATCCTTGGATCTTTAGAAAGATTTATTGGTATTTTGATTGAAGAATACGCTGGCTCCTTCCCTACATGGTTAGCACCACGTCAAGTCGTTGTGATGGGAATTAGTCAAAACCAGTCAGAATATGCCAAACAAATATGTAAAGAATTACAAAATAAAGGCTTCAGGGCTGATATAGACTTGAGAAATGAGAAGATAGGCTTTAAAATACGTGAACATACATTGCGTCGCGTTCCATATCTGATTATACTTGGGGATCGTGAAGCACAAGAAAATTCCGTGGCAGTACGAACTCGTAAGGGTGACGATTTGGGTGTTATGATACTCGAAGATTTTGTCAGTACCTTAAGAGCTGATATTGCTGGCCGCGGCCGAATTATTTTAGAGGATTAACACAATCGCTACTGATGACAAAAAACTGAATGGTGAGATAACGGCCAGAGAAGTTCGCCTAACAGGCGCAGATGGTGAACAATTAGGTGTAGTGCCACTGGCGCAAGCTAGAACACTCGCTGAAGAAGCAGAGTTGGATTTGGTGGAGATTTCTGCGCAAGCAACGCCACCAGTTTGCCGTATTATGGATTACGGTAAGTTTGTTTTTGAGACTAATAAGCAGAAAGCCATTGCTAAAAAGAAGCAAAAACAAATACAGGTTAAGGAGATTAAGTTTAGACCGGGCACAGAAGATGGGGATTATCGGGTAAAACTACGCAACCTGATACGTTTCTTGGAAGAAGGTAATAAAACTAAAGTCAGTCTTAGATTCCGTGGACGCGAAATGGCACATCAGGACTTAGGATTAAAGTTACTTGAACGAGTAGCTAAAGATCTTGAAGAACTGTCTGTTGTCGAGCAGCGCCCAAAGAAAGAAGGACGTCAAATGATTATGGTTTTAGCACCCAGTAAAAAATAAATTAATTTAATAAAACACGAATGCGGAGTTCGACATAATGCCAAAATTAAAAACACATAGAGGTGCTGCAAAGCGCTTCAGACTTACTGGTAGCGGTAAGTTTAAACGCGCACAAGCGTTTACCAGCCACATCCTTACTAAGAAGAGCACAAAGCGGAAACGCCAGTTGCGTTCAACCTTGATGGTTTGTAAAGCCGATCATCGTTCAGTTCGTAAAATGTTGCCGAATCTATAATTATTAAGGAGTTATCTCATGCCAAGAGTTAAACGTGGTGTAGTCGCTCATGCGCGACATAAGAAAGTTATCGATCAGGCCAAAGGCTATCAAGGTCGTCGTAAAAATGTATATCGTGTAGCTGTTCAAGCTATTACCAAAGCAGGACAGTACGCATATCGCGATCGTCGTCAGAAAAAACGTACTTTCCGTACATTATGGATAGCCCGTATTAATGCCGGTGCACGTGAATGTGGTATCTCTTACAGTCGTATGATTAATGGCTTGAAAAAAGCGAATATCATCATCGATCGTAAAGTACTTGCTGATATCGCAATGCACGACTCAGCAGCATTTGCTGTTATCGCTGAAAAAGCGAAAGCGGCTTTAGCTGAGTAATACTACCTTACTTATTATCAAGTAATTTAGACGTGTATTGATAGAGAGAGGGCCGTTACGACGGCCCTTTTTTATTTGTATTAATCAAATTTCAAGTGAGAATAGTATGGCTGAGCTTGACTCGCAATTACAGGCATTAAATGACATTGTTGCCATTGCAAAAGAGGCAATTGCCCATGCAGATAAAAATGCTGAGCTAGAAGTCGTTCGTGTTGAATATTTAGGTAAGAAAGGCAAGATCACTGCTTACTTAAAACAATTAGGTAATGTTAGCGTTGAACAACGTCCTATTATAGGAAAGTCGGTCAATCTAGCTAAACAAGAAGTGGTTGCCTTAATTGAAGTACGTGGAAAATTATTAGCTGAAGTTGCCATGAATGCAGCACTAGAAGCTGAAAAAATAGATGTTACCTTAGCAGGGCGTGGTGAACAAACAGGGGGGCTACACCCGGTTACCCGTACATTGCAACGTATTGAACAATATTTTCAGCAGATAGGGTTTCAAGTTGCAGAAGGCCCAGAAATTGAAGATAGCACGCACAATTTCACTGCACTTAATATTCCAGAGCATCATCCGGCTCGTGCAATGCATGATACGTTTTATTTTAATGCCGAAACCTTACTACGTACTCATACTTCACCGGTACAAGTGCGTGTGATGGAAAATGAAGAGCCACCATTACGGATCATTGCACCAGGTCGAGTATACCGCTGTGATTCTGATCTGACACATACCCCTATGTTTCATCAAGTCGAAGGATTAATGGTTGATGAAAATGTTAGTTTTACTGACTTAAAAGGCATCTTGTCTGACTTTTTACAGGCCTTTTTTGAAAGAGATTTAAATGTTCGTTTTAGACCTTCATACTTTCCATTTACTGAACCGTCAGCTGAAGCCGATATTGAGTGTGTAATGTGTAATGGTGAGGGCTGTCGTGTCTGTAGCCATACCGGTTGGTTAGAAGTGTTAGGCTGCGGAATGGTACATCCAAGCGTGTTTGAACACGTCGATATCGATAGTGAAAAATATCTAGGTATTGCTTTTGGTATGGGGGTTGAACGATTAGCAATGTTACGTTATGGCGTCAATGATCTTCGTTTATTCTTTGAAAATGATCTGCGATTCTTGCGCCAGTTCAATTAGTTTTGAGATAACACAATGAAATTTAGTGAAAAATGGTTACGAGAGTGGGTAAATCCTAATGTGGATACGGCAACATTAGTTGCCCAGTTAACGCTCGCTGGTTTAGAAGTTGATGCTATCGAACCGGTTGCTGGTGATTTTAAAGGGATCGTAGTTGGCCAAGTTGTGTCAGTTGAACCTCATCCTGATGCTGATAAATTACGCTGCTGTAAAGTTGATATTGCAGGCGATGAAAACCTATCAATCGTATGTGGTGCATCTAATGTACGCGAAGGTCTAAAGATCCCCGTAGCAGTTGTTGGCTCCGTTTTACCGGGTAATTTTAAGATCAAAAAAGCCAAGTTACGTGGTGTTGAATCCTTCGGAATGTTGTGCGGTGCCAGCGAAATCGGCTTAGTTGATAATGTTAAAGGCTTAATGGAATTAGCCAGTGATGCTCCAGTCGGGCAAGATTTTAGAGAATATTTAGATCTAGATGATGTGTCTATTGATGTAGATTTAACTCCTAATCGCAGTGATTGTTTAGGTATTGCTGGCATTGCACGTGAAGTGGGTGTGTTGACAGGTTGTGATTTAACCGTGTGGCCAGCAGAAACTAATATTGAAAAATCAACAAAAACAATAGACGTGAATGTTGAAGCGACTGCAGATTGTCCACGTTATATTGGTCGTGTCATTGAAAGTATCAATGTTAACGCTGAAACACCTTTATGGATGCAAGAAAGATTACGTCGTAGTGGTGTGCGAAGCCTTGGTCCTGTTGTTGATGTAACTAATTACGTTATGTTGGAATTAGGTCAGCCAATGCATGCCTTTGATCTCGAAAAGCTATCGGGCAATATTACCGTTCGCAGTGCTAGAAAAGACGAAAAACTAACCTTGTTAGATGGCCAGCAAGTGACCATATTGGAAAATACATTAGTCATTGCCGATGATGCCGCACCCCTAGCCTTAGCAGGCATTATGGGGGGAGAAATGTCATCAGTGACTAATAACACTCAACATTTGTTTATAGAAGCGGCTCACTTTAATCCCCTAGTGATTGCCGGTCGTGCACGAGGCTATGGTTTACATACTGACTCGTCGCATCGTTTTGAACGAGGGGTCGATCCAGAGTTACCTCGTGCAGCGATTGAGAGAGCGACAACTTTATTATTAGACATTGTTGGTGGTGATGCAGGCCCAATCACCGAACAAGTTTCAAAAGCAGATTTACCAAAAACAGAATCTATTATTTTGCGTGCTGCTCGTATTAAGCGAGTATTAGGTATCGCGATTGCATCTGAACAAGTCGAAGACCAACTGACTCGTTTAGGATTAACGGTAACAGCAGCTGACAATAATAGTTGGCACGTAACCGTGCCTAGTTTCCGGTTTGATATTACCCTTGAAGTCGATTTAATTGAAGAATTAGGTCGTTTATACGGTTATGATAAATTACCCAAAACACGGCCGCAAGGCACTGTTTTAAGTGCTGATATATCTGAATCAACATTAGCAACACACCGACTACAATCATTATTAGTCGACCGTGGATACCAAGAAGCGATCACATATAGTTTTATTGATCCAGCAATTCAACAACATTTAGCGATAGAGGGTGAACAAGCTATTGCCCTAGCTAATCCAATATCAGCTGATTTATCAGTAATGAGAACATCATTGTGGCCAGGGCTTATACAAGCTATGGTCTATAATCTGAATAGACAGCATGAACGAGTACGTTTGTTTGAAGTCGGTCGCATATTTTCAGGTACCAGTGACAATGTAGAACAACATCGTCAAATTGGTGGTGTCATGTGTGGCAGTCGTTATGCTGAGCAATGGTCAGAAAAGCAGCGACCGGTTGATTTTTTTGACGCAAAAGCCGATGTTGAAGCATTACTAGATTTAGGTAATGAAGATAATATTAACTTTGTTGTAGAGTCGCATCCTGCACTTCATCCAGGACAATCAGCGCGCATCTATAAGAATAAAAAAGCGATTGGATGGATTGGCGCATTACATCCACGTCTCAACAAGCCTCTAGATATCAATTGTAGAGTTTATGTGTTTGAATTGGCCTTGTCGGCAGTACTTGCCGCTAAAGTGCCTTCTTTTTCACCGCTATCACGTTTTCCTGCTCTTCGTCGAGACTTAGCATTAGTTGTAGACGATAAGATAACCGCTAGTGAAATTGAACATTGCCTCAATAGTATAAAATCTGATATTCTTAAGTCAATTCAACTGTTTGACGTTTATAGTGGAGCGGGTGTCGAGCAAGGTAAGAAGAGTATTGCTATCGCATTTCAACTTCAACATGCTGAGCGCACATTGACAGACGAAGACGTTGAGAGCTTGATGAGTAGCGTGATACAAACTTTGGAACAATACGTCGGTGCAACGATTAGATCGTAAGCTGGATAGAAAAAAAGAGAGATTAAAGGATAATAATGGCACTGACAAAAGCTGATATGACAGAACAATTATACGACGAGTTGGGTTTTAATAAACGCGAAGCTAAAGAATTAGTGGAAATGTTTTTTGAAGAAATTCGTGGTGCTTTAGAATCTGGCGAACATGTCAAGTTATCGGGATTCGGTAACTTTGAGTTAAGAGACAAAAGTGAACGACCAGGCAGAAATCCTAAAACAGGTGAAGAAATTCCAATTTCAGCACGTCGTGTAGTTACTTTTCGTCCAGGGCAAAAATTAAAAGCTAGGGTGGATAATTATGTTAGAAGCGAGTAACAATAACGAATTACCCGTTATTCCAGGTAAGCGCTACTTTGCTATTGGTGAGGTAAGTGAGTTATGTGGTGTTAAGCCACATGTTTTACGCTATTGGGAACAAGAATTCTCACAACTTAAACCCGTTAAGCGCCGTGGTAACAGACGTTATTATCAACGACATGATGTGGTATTAATTCGTGAAATTCGTGAACTACTCTACGAACAAGGTTTTACAATCGGTGGCGCTCGCCAACGATTAGAAAGTCAAGACAAACCAGAAGTTGGTGATAGCAACCAAAAGCAGAACATTCATCAATTATTGACTGAGCTTGAAGAAATTCACACTTTACTAGCATAATTATACTTTTGATTATGGCGGCATTTATTGTCGAAATAAGCTAGTTTAATTGTTGTTAAGGACAATCATAAATTTTATTACAGTCGGGGCATGGCGCAGTCTGGTAGCGCACTTGTCTGGGGGACAAGGGGTCGCAAGTTCGAATCTTGCTGTTCCGACCAATAAAATTCTAGGCTTACAGAGTTTTTAGTATTTCTTTCTCTTTTTTTTCTTGTGTCATTCACCCTAAAAGTCGATACGTTATTTGCGTATTCTACGATGTGCGAAACACCCCATTGAGCCTACTCCATTAACATTGAATTAGCAGCCCTAATCTAGTTAACTAGATCGGATGAGCTTCAATCCAGGGATTCAATTTTCGCTTTGGCTTATTGCTGTTAGGTTGCTACCCCGTAAATATTCTGCCGTTACTCTTTACCTAGCTCAATAAAGTGAGTTCTACTGAGTACCTTTCCTTCACCTTATAATAATTCAAGATCTTCACTGCGGTCATACTGCTATCTGAAAATAACTTATTCACGACCACCGCTCTAATTATAAGAAATGATGTTCGAGTGGGTGTGCAGATAGGAAGTGAATGGAAAAAAAGATAAAACAGTTAATTTTATCTAAGCTTTTATGATGATAGGGCACCATTCTATTTTGATGATAGCCAATATAATTAGTGAACTTTTTTTGTACATATTGAAGAGGAAAATTGGTTTGATAATGCCTTATTTAGCGGGTATTTAACCTTGGCAGAAATATCAAATGATCTGGATAGTTGAAAAAACTCCAGTGATTGATCCTAACAAAATGAAAGACAATGTTAATAATAAAAAGAGCTACGCGGTAACAGTTAGTTACACATACCGTGTCCTTAGACCTCTTTTTTATCGACAGAATATAACTCGATTAGCAGTGGATCTATATCACGTAATTACCAGGGTGAGCCGGCTGAGTTAGCTGGAAAGCTACTACAGGTTGTCTTACGTTATTTTTTAGGGAAAAAGCTCAACTTGGTTTGCTTTTCAATGTCTTTAATCGCTACAGACTAATTAAGCTATCTTCACTAGAGTCCAAAATATTTAAGCTTGTGAAAAGATAAAATTGGCCTAAATCATTGTCAGAAATAACTGAGCACTACAATATAAAACAGGAGTGTTTAGCTGCTATTTTCATTAAGAAAATCAGTTTATAAATTTTTGATAAGAATAAACATTTGATTGATCATTTGCTGGGCTAACTGTTCAACACCAGGGCGGTTAAAATAGCCACGTAAACCGGTTAAGTGAACTTGAAAAAAACGTGCGTATTCTATTGCCGTCAGTGTGTTGCTGATTTCATTATGCGCTATAGCTTGCTCAAAAAGAACCGTAAGGTAGTTCTCAAATTTAGCTGCTAAAGCGAGACTCAAATCATATAAGTTACTGTCTTTATCTGTAAATTCACTGTTTGCTTTGACTAACATGCAAATAGCACTTGGCCTGCACTCTTTCGTTTCAATTATTGTATTGACTACAAATGCATGTAAGCCATCTAAGATACAATCGGAATTATATAAAAAGCTTTCTATCTGGTCTTCCATTTGTATTGTGTAATCCTTTAAGGATTCAGTGTATAGACCTTCTTTCGAGCCAAAAGCTGAATAAATACTGCCTGGGCGCATGTTAATAGCCTCTTGTAAATCTCGAGTAGAGGTAGCATGAAATCCTTTTTCCCAGAATAATTGACCTGCGACACGAATAACATTTTCGCGCTCAAATTTAATCTTGTTTACCATGGTTTTTCTCAATAAAATTGAACATATGCTCAATTTTAACTTGAACATACGTTCAAAATCAAATAGTATGTAACTCTCATTTATATAAAACTATGATTTATTGGAGCTAACTATGACAGAATTTACTTTATACACAGCTGACAGCGCATCAGATCAAGCTAAACCGCTACTTGCTAACTCGGTTGCTGCATTTGGCATGATACCAAATCTACATGCAGTGATGGCTGAAGCCCCGATATTACTTAAAGGGTATCAAGCCTTACATGACTTGTTTCAAAAAACATCATTTAATGCAGAAGAGTTAACCGTGGTGTGGCAATCAATTAATGTTGAACATTCATGTCATTACTGCGTACCAGCACATAGTGCTATAGCAGCATCGATGAAAGTAGATCAAGAAATAGTGGATGCGTTAGTTAATAATAAACCCCTTGCTAACCCTAAGCTTGAAGTATTACGTGATACCACGTTAGCAATGACTCGTGAACGTGGTGTAATAAGTGATGAGCAAATCAAAAGGTTTTTTGCGGCAGGTTACGCTAAGCAGCAACTACTTGAAATTATTGTTGGTTTATCTCAAAAGGTAATGAGCAATTACACTAATCATCTTGCAAATACGCCCGTTGATGAAGCATTTAAAAAATTCATAAAATAATTAATGACATTTTATAATTTAGTGAAAATATACTCTACACTGCTCATATGATTTTATTGTAAGGGCAAGACTTACTCAGTTTTGCTAAATTTGTCCGTACGCTGATCTGATTCAGTTGTGCATTAACTCGAACTCCAAAAGGATGCCCAAGAATGACTGTTTATATTATAGCCGACGTTGAAGTGACCAATGAAGCCTGGATTCCGGAATACGCGGAAAAGGTTCACGATATAGTACATAAACATGGAGGAAAATATCTATCTCGTAGTGCAAACATTGAAGTTTTAGAAGGTGAACCCCATCCGACTACGTTAATTGCACTTTTAGAATTTCCGAATGCAGAAGCCGCCAAAGCATTTGCAACTGATCCAGAGTATGCCCCCTTTGGAGCGGCAAGACAGGCGGGATCAAATAGTAGATTTCAACTGATTGATGATACTGATGTTGCAGGTACGATTCCATATCTTGGTAAAGGATAATATGTCATTTGTGTTAGTAATGAATATCGACCATGAAGATTCAATTTGGAATGAGCCTCTCGGGACTTAAATGAGATGTCACTTTTTAATTCCGGTGGCCCTTATGTTTTTTGCTAGGCTTTGTAATCAATGCTGCTGATTAAAATAATCAGCAGCATTTTATTGCATGAAAAATTTGAAGGGTATCAGTGATAAAATATCTTGCTAGTATGGATCTATATAAATTTAATGAGGAATTACACCATGAGTACCTATCCCAGAACCTTTTCCCATATTGGTATTTCAGTACCTGATGTAGATAAAGCCGCCAAATTTTACAGTGATGTGATGGGCTGGTATCACATCATGGAACCAACGGTTATTACAGAAGAATCAAATACAGCCATTGGTCAAATGTGTATTGATGTATTTGGATCGGGCTGGGGCTCGTTTAAAATCGCCCATATGTCGACAGGAGATAAAATTGGCGTTGAAATGTTTGAGTTTCAAAATAACGAAACTCCAAAAGATTTCGAATACTGGAAAACAAGCACTTTTCATTTTTGTGTGCAGGATCCTGATATCGAGGGACTTGTAGCAAAAATTGTCGCCCATGGTGGTAAACAAAGAATGCCGATCCGTGAGTATTATCCTGGTGAGAAGCCTTATAAAATGTGTTACGTAGAGGATCCCTTTGGTCTGATTTTTGAAGTGTATTCACATAGCTATGAATTAACTTATTCACAGGGTGCTTATTAAAGATAATAAGTCCAAGTTTTCTGACTTTGAGTTCATTATCTATAGTTTTACTCGCCTTAGCCTTAAGGCATTACTAATCACAGATACTGAACTTAAGCTCATAGCCGCTGCAGCGATCATCGGCGAAAGAAGTAGGCCAAACATAGGGTATAGAATACCAGCAGCAATAGGCACACCAAGCGCATTATAAAAGAAAGCAAAAAACAGGTTTTGACGAATATTGCCCATGGTGGCACGACTTAAACGGATTGCTTTTACGATGCCTCGCAGATCACCTTTTACTAAGGTCACGCTGGCACTTTCTATTGCGATATCGGTGCCGGTTCCCATTGCAATACCTACATCGGCTTGTGCTAAAGCAGGTGCATCATTAATACCATCGCCAGCCATCGCCACCACTTTTCCCTCAGTTTGAAGCTGTTGGATTATTGCTAGCTTTTGATCGGGAAGTACTTCGGCATGGAAACTGTTTATGCTTAACTTTTCTGCTACGGCTTTAGCTGTGGTGTAACTGTCACCTGTCAGCATGACAATATTAATGCCTTCTGCTTGTAAGGCTTTGATGGCCTCTGCTGTTGAACTTTTAATGGGATCAGCCACACCAATAAGTCCGGCGGCTTGGCCATCTATAGACACTTGTATTACGGTTTGACCTTGAGTCCTTAATGTTTCCGTTTTAAGCGTCAGCTCATCTACTTCCACGCCAATGTTTTCTAGTAAGCTAACGTTTCCTAAAGCTACATGACGGTTATCCACTTTACCCGTTACACCTTGACCCGTTATTGAAGCAAACTCAGTGACATCTAACAAAGTGATGTTACGTGACTTAGCCTCCCTTACTATGGCTTCTGCCAGTGGATGTTCGCTTGCACGTTCTAAACTTGCAGCCAGTTGTAAAAGATATTTTTCAGAAAAGCTAGCATAGTCAATCACGCTGATTATTTTGGGTTTACCTGTTGTTAAGGTACCTGTTTTATCAATAACTAAGGTATCAACTTTTTCTAAAACTTCTAATGCTTCAGCATTTTTCAGTAATACACCATTAAGCGCTCCACGGCCTGTACCAACCATGATTGACATTGGTGTTGCTAAACCTAAAGCACAGGGGCAGGCAATAATTAACACGGCTACGGCGTTGATAATGGCATAAGCCAACTTAGGTTCTGGGCCCCAGATTGTCCAAATGATAAAGGTCAATAAAGAGGCAAATACCACTGTTGGCACAAAATAGCTGGCAACAGTGTCGACTAGTGTTTGAATAGGTGCTCGCGAGCGTTGAGCCTCGGCCACCATAGTTACAATTTGAGCTAATAAGGTTTCATTACCTACTTTTTCAGCCTGCATAATAAGGCTGCCTGTGCCATTCACCGTTGCGCCAATCAGTCTATCTTTGACCTTTTTGGAAACGGCCATTGCTTCACCTGTAACCATCGATTCATTGACACTGCTGTTACCTGAGATGACGATACCATCGACGGGTATTTTGTCTCCCGGACGAATTCTTAGCTTATCTCCTGGCTGAACATCAACCAGTTGAATGTCTTGTTCATCACCATTATCTTTAATAATGGTTGCTTTATTAGGGGCTAAACCCAGCAGTAATTTTATGGCTGCATTGGTTTGACTGCGCGCTCGTAATTCCATTACTTGGCCTAATAAGACTAGGATGGTTATGACGGCGGCTGCTTCAAAATAAACCGCTATAGTGCCATCAGCATGCTGCATGGCAGCGGGGAATAGATTAGGAAAAACTAAGGCAATAACACTATATGACCATGCTACAGAAACTCCCAAGCCTATTAATGTAAACATATTTAGATGTCGGCTGATAATAGATTGCACAGCACGGCCAAAAAATGGCCAGCCACCCCAAAAAACAACCGGCGTAGCAAGTGTCGCTTCTATCCATTGAATTTGCCACATGGAAAGGGAGCTGGGTAACAAAGGTGAGGCCATATCAGCGAACATGGCTAATATAAATACTGGAATGGCAAATAGGCTGCTGATCCAAAAACGACGAGACATATCATCTAATTCACTGGTATCTTCATCAATTTGAACTGTTGTCGCTTCTAAAGCCATGCCACATTTAGGGCAGGCTCCCGGATGATCTTGTATAACCTCAGGATCCATCGGACAGGTGTATTGGGTGGAGTTTATTGCAGGTAAACTTGATTCTAAAGCCATGCCACATTTTGGACAAGTGCCCGCTATCTGCTGATGAACCTCGGGACACATTGGACAAGTGTATTCGTGCTGCCCATTGGCGCCTTCTGGCGAGAGGAAGGTTTCAGATTTGGTTTTATTATGGCTAGCACTGCTACTTAGTTGCGCTTGCCCATT
This sequence comes from Gammaproteobacteria bacterium, assembly GCA_034110895.1. Taxonomy (GTDB): domain Bacteria; phylum Pseudomonadota; class Gammaproteobacteria; order Nitrosococcales; family Methylophagaceae. Next base: position 15,576 of record JAWUYH010000029.1, read on the forward strand.
GGTAATGTATTGTTCTGGTGAGGCTGTGAACTTGTTCAAGCAGCCAGCACAACAAAAATAATATGGTAGTTGCTTATAAGTGGTCTTATGAGCTGTTGTATCAGTGTCGACATCCATGCCACAAATTAGATCGATTGCCATGATAGATAACCCTATTTTATGTATATGAGCTTAATGTTAGTATATTAAAGGAGGGTAATCGCTAGTTTACTATCTAAGTATTGTCTAGCAGCCACACATTTTCTTTTGCTTCATATTTTCCCTTAAGTCCACCTTCTACATCGATACTGACAATTAGTGTTAAATCATAATTAGCTTTGTAGTGTTGTGCTACTTCCTCATCACTAATTGAAAAGGGAGGACCTTGATAAAGGTTTTGATCATAGTGATAGGTCACCAATAACTGTGGCGACTTATGAGTGATCTTCATTAAATGTGATGTGTATTTCGCACGAATTTCTTGGGGCAGTGCCACTAGAGCTGCTCGGTCATAAATGGCATCAACCGGGCCAAGCATTTGTCGAGATACTGCAAATATGTCACCCACAAATATGTCAATATTGGGTGCACTGTAATGCTTGATGTCATCTAATACCCCTATTGTTGGTACTATTGCTAATTCAGTAAATAATTGTTCAATCGCTGTCTCGACCAGTTCAGCTCCAGCGATACAAAAGCCATTAGAAAGTAACCATGCGATATCAAGCGACTTCCCGCATAAAGGTATAAATAGTCGGCTACCCTCAGCTAATGACAGTGTTTCTATATTATTAACGAGTTGTGGATTGGGATTACTTCGGTGGAAAGCGATCTCATTATTTGCCCATTTGTTGTGCCAAAAATTTGCTTCCATATACTAAGGCTCTCTGTATGAAGGTTACTGACGTATCAGACAGTATTTAATGTGATTGATAGGATCTGTAGATATTACGTTTATCGATGCAATAATCCTAGTAAAATAACGATAAAAATTAATTACATTTTGATAGGGCAAAGTGACAGAACCATGTTGGCGCTTTTGCTCTACTTATCATCTGAAGATACAACTATGAGTATACTTTAACTATGAAAATATTATTAAAACTGATTGCATTGGCTGTTGTTTTTAATGTGACACAATTAAAAGCAAATGATCAGGCAATATTAGCGGGACAAAGGGCTGCACCTATAGTGGGTCAAACCGCGATGGTGGTGACAAGTCATCAACTGGCAACCGATATTGCTGTTGATATTTTAAAGGCAGGAGGCAATGCTATTGACGCTGCTGTTGCAGCAGGTTTTGCATTGGCAGTAACTCAGCCGCGGTCAGGCAATATTGGCGGCGGTGGTTTTATGTTGTATTCACCGAATAATGCGGATACGGTGACGGCAATTGATTACCGAGAAAAAGCGCCAAGCAAGGCCTATGAAACCATGTTTTTGGATGACTTTGGCAATAGTGACTCAACACTAAGTCGATCTTCACATTTATCAGCAGGGGTGCCTGGAACGGTTGCTGGTTTTGCTTTAGCGCTTGAAAAATTAGGCACAATGTCTCTAGCTGATGTGTTGAAACCTGCAATTAAGTTAGCTAAAGAAGGATTTCCAGTCCCGCAAAGGTTTGTTGATGGTATTTTGGCGAGGAAAAAAGTCTTCCAACAATGGCCGGCCAGTCAGTCTAAATTTTTTAAACAAGACGGTAGCAGTTATGAGGTAGGAGAACTTTTCATACAAGCAGACTTAGCTAAAACATTACAATTGATTTCAGATAAGGGGGCTGCAGGCTTTTATACTGGTGAAACAGCAAGACTGATTGAGTCTGAAATGAAAAAACATGGCGGACTTATTAGTTATGAAGATCTCGCTAATTATCAACCAGCAATTAGACAGGCTGTTCATGGCCGTTATCGAGGTTTTGATATTTATTCTATGTCACCCCCGAGCTCGGGCGGAGTCCATATTGTGCAGATTTTAAATATGCTTGAGCAATATCCAATGAGTGAATATGGACATAACTCAGCTCAAACGATTCATTTAATGGCTGAAGCTATGCGACGTGCATATGCCGATCGTGCACGTTACTTGGGAGATAGTGATTTTGTCGACATTCCACTCAAGGGCATTATATCTAAGTCATATGCTGAAGATTTAGTGAAAAATATACAGCTAGATAAAGCAACGCCAAGTGTTGAGATTAAAGCAGGGAATGCACAACACTATGAAAGCCCAGAGACAACTCACTTTTCTATCGTTGATCAATTTGGTAATGCCGTATCCAATACGTATACCCTCAATTTCAGTTATGGATCGGGGATTGTAGTGCCAGGCACAGGGTTTTTATTAAACAATGAAATGGATGATTTTAGTGCTAAACCAGGTGTAGCCAATGCCTATGGTTTAATAGGGGGCCAAGCTAACAAAATAGAGCCTAATAAACGTATGTTAAGTTCTATGTCCCCCACCATTGTTAAACAGAATGGCAACAACTTTTTAGTCACAGGAAGTCCTGGAGGTTCTCGTATCATCAGTACCACCTTACAAGTGATTATGAATGTAATCGATCATAAAATGAACATTCAAACAGCCGTTAATTCACCTAGAATGCATCATCAATGGTGGCCAGATATTATTCGTACAGAACAAGGTATAAGCCCCGATACAATAAAGATCCTTAAAGATATGGGACATAAAGTGTCACAAAAATCTGCAATGGGAGGTAGTCAAAGCATTTTAGTGGATGATCAAAATGGCATATTATATGGTGCTGCTGATCCTAGACAAAGTACTTCAAAAGCATCAGGGTTTTAAAAGAAAGCATTGCTTTTTGATAAAGATCCTTCCTATTCAGATAGTTACACTGGCCTGACAATAATACTAATTGTTCAAGGTTAATTGATTTATGCTTTAGCACTAAACGCTGAACGACGGCGATCTGATGATACACGTTGCTCAATTTTAGTTTTAGGTTGTTGAGGCTGTCTACGTGTAGGTGATAAACGTCGCTCAGCTGCTATTATGGCTTTTTGTTCATCAGTTATAACATGAAAGCGTAGCGGGCTTTTAGGTGATGTCGTTATAATCGACGTTATATATTGTTTAGGTATATCAATCATAATGTATCCTTACGAGTTGATCTTAAATAAGATAGCGACACAATGAACAATAACTTTAATTACAGCCCAAGCTTAGTGGCCTGAACATAGATAACTGGGCAGATAATTTACTGCTAAATGATTTTATTAAAAAGGCTTATTCCTTTTTCTGAATGCAGCCAGATCAAACAAACTACATTGAATAAAACGGTTAGCCAAAAAACCCGTTTAAACTTATTTTTACTTGATTTATGACGCAATATTTTTTGAGCAAAAAAAGCACCAGGCCACCCACCCATAAGACTGAATAGATGCAGCATTTTCTCGGATGTTCGCCAGCGTCCATTTTTAGCTGCGGCCTTATCAATGGCATAGCTAATAAAAGTAAATAAACTCATCAGACTATAAAATCCAGTCACTATAGGTGATAAGCGATCAGTAAATACGGCGGCTAATAATCCAACACAAAATAGTAATACAAAAGTGCTACCAAAGCTTTTTCTAGTGCTACGCTTTTTATTCAATAGAGTGTCAGCTTTAGTAAGTTAGATTGATTAAGCATTATCAGACGGTAGGTATTTATCGTTAATGATGGTGCTCATGCGCTGTAGCTTTAACCTCAAGCTTCACGTCTGCATCATCTAAATGCTCTGAATGTTGTGAAGTCTCTGTATTGGGACGGTGAGTCACACCGAGATCAGAATGAAGAACGGCTCTAGACTCGCTCATCGGTTGACCAGAGGGTTGCTGAGAACGATGATCATGCTGGTGGCCATCTGTTCCAATCTCTACTTCAGGCAATGACATAACCCCTAAACCATGCCGATAAACCGCTTCGCCACCTAAAAAACCGGTTATCATCAATATTATGCCAGCGATGGCTGCAACAAATAAGAAAATAAAGTGGGATGTTTTATTGTGTCGAGCAATACTCATTGCAGCCAAGCCCAGTATTAAAAATAAGGCTGCAGTGGCGACGGCCCAGTTGCGGTGTAATGTCATGGCAGCATGAGAAGCAGCATCATGGCTAACCGTGGTGTAAGCATACCAGCCGGCATATAGGGTGAAAGTCGTCACTAGACAACCTGACCATAAACTCCAGTTAGCCATATGTTGCCATTGTTGTTTCCATTTATGATCGTCTGCTAATAATGCTGATGCAAAATAAAACACCACGGCCGCGCCTAGTAGACCAATAGTGAAGTGGACAAACATAGGGTGCCAGTTAGGCAATATAGTGATCATAGTGGTGATTCCTGAAGAATAAAGTTCTCTTTAATTTGTAAAACAATACCGTAAATGATGGGTAAGACGAATAGGCTTAAGATTGTTGCGGTTATCATACCGCCAACCATGGGTGCAGCAATGCGTTGCATGACTTCTGAACCTGTTCCGCTACTCCACATTATGGGTAATAAACCGGCGATGGTAGCCGTTGCCGTCATCACGATTGGACGAACACGTGCTGATGTACCATGATGAACAGCGGCCATAATTTCTTGTCGAGAAAGAGTCATTACTGTTATAGCTTTATCGAATTTTTTCGCCTTATCATGCCGAGTTTGGGTCAGTGCTTGATCAATAAATGTTAAGACTAAAACCCCCATTTCTGCTGTCACCCCAGCTAAGGCGATAAATCCAACCATGACCGCTACGGATAGGTTAAAGCCAAGTAAGAAAATCAGCCAAATACCGCCTACCAAGGCAAAAGGAATTGTCAACATAACAACTAAGGGTGCGCTCAGATTTCTGAAATTAAAATATAATAATAAAAAGATTAGTATTAAGGTCACTGGTACAACGATAGTCAGTCGTTCGGCAGCGCGTTCCATATATTCAAATTGTCCAGACCATGACAGGGTATACCCAACTGGAATTTTCACTTCTTGTTCAATTTGACGTTTGGCTTTTGCTACATAGCCACCAATGTCATCAGTTTTAATGTCAACATAGACCCAGGCATTGGGTCGGGCATCTTCGGTTTTGATAACTGGAGCACCACGGCGGAATTGCATATCTGTGACTTGAGCCAGTGGAATTTGAGCACCTGTGGGTGTGGATATGAGGATGCGTTTTAAATCATCTACATTGTCACGTAATTCACGAGGATAGCGTAAATTAACGGGATAACGTTCTAATCCTTCAACTGTTTGGGTGACATTGATACCGCCAATGGCGGTTTGAATAACTTCCTGTACATCAGCAATGTGTAAACCATAACGAGCCAATTTATCACGGTTAATATCAAAATCAAGATAATAACCACCGGCCGCTTTATCGCCAAAAGCAGATAACGTTTCTGGCATCCGTTTAATGCTTTGTTCAACTTCATTGGCTAAGTTTTCAAGTACCGTTAGACTTGGTCCACTAATTTTTATGCCAATGGGTGTTTTTATGCCCGTAGATAACATATCGATGCGTGTTTTTATGGGCATTGTCCAAGCATTAGCGAGCCCTGGGAAATTAATGGTGGCATCCATTTCCTGCATTAATTGTTTGGTGGTTTTTGTCGGATCTGGCCATGCTGATTTATCTTTGAGTTTAATGGTAGTTTCAAACATTGATAGTGGCGCCGGATCTGTTGCTGTATCGGCACGACCTGCCTTACCAAAAACATGTTCCACCTCGGGAAATGTTTTTAGGATTTTATCGGTTTGTTGTAACAGCTCTCTTGCTTTACTGATTGATATGCCCGGATAGGTTGTGGGCATATACAAAATATCACCCTCATCCAAGGCCGGCATAAACTCACTGCCTAACTTCCCTGCTGGACCTAGGGTGGTAAGCAATATAATCAAGGTGAGTAGCAGGGTAAACCATCGCCAGCGAATAGCTAAACGTAAAATAGGGGCATGAATGAAATGCAAGATACGATTGAACGGGTTTTTTGCTTCTGCGACTATTTTTCCACGAATAAAATAGCCCATTAATACCGGTACTAAGGTGATTGCTAAAATTGCTGCAGCGGCCATAGAATAGGTTTTAGTAAAGGCGAGTGGGGCAAATAACCGACCTTCTTGTGCTTGCAAAGTAAACACAGGTAAAAATGACACTGTAATAATCAATAATGAGAAAAACAAGGCTGGCCCAACTTCTTTTGAGGCCTTAGTTACGGCTTGCCAACGTTCAGAACTAGTTAACTGTCTTAATTTGATTGTGGTGGCTCGTTCAATATGTTTATGGCAATTTTCTATCATCACAATAGCACCATCCACCATTGTGCCAATAGCAATAGCAATACCTCCTAGTGACATGATGTTGGCATTAATGCCTTGCCAGTGCATAACAATAAAGGCCATTAAAACAGCTATTGGCAGGGTAATAATAACTACCATCGCTGAACGAATATGAAATAAAAATAACATACATATCAGTGCTACAATCAGTGATTCTTCTATTAATTTATTTGTTAAATTATCGAGAGCGCGATAGATAAGTTTACTGCGATCATAAACCGGTATAATTTCTACCCCTTGGGGTAAACCTTTCTCAAGCTCTATTAATTTAAGTTTAACATTTTCAATTGTTTGCAGTGCATTTTCACCATAACGCATGATGACAACACCACCGGCCACTTCCCCTTCACCATTCAAATCAACTAAACCTCTGCGTAGTTCAGGTCCTAGATGAATGTTGGCGACATCCGTTAAACGAATGGGCGTGCCATTGGCAGTAACGGTGATGGCAATGGATTTTAAATCATCAATCGAATGAATGTAACCACGGCCTCGCACCATGTATTCAGTTTCTGCCATTTCAATTAACTTGCCACCTACATCAAGATTAGAACGCTGAATAGCCGTTCTAACTTTTGAAAGTGAAATATTGTAATTAAGTAAGGCATTGGGATCGACTTCAATCTGATATTGTTTAACAAAACCACCAATCGAGGCAACTTCTGATACACCCTCAACAGTTTGCAAGGGGTAACGTAAATACCAGTCTTGCAATGAGCGTAATTGGGCTAAATCATGCTGACCTGTTTTATCAGTAATTGCATATTCAAAGATCCAACCAACGCCAGAGGCATCAGGTCCTATAATAGGTATGACCTCTTTGGGTAGTCGGCCACGAACATAATTTAAGTATTCTAAAACACGCGAACGTGCCCAATACATATCAGTGTCATCTTCAAAAATAATGTAAACAAAAGATAAACCAAAGAAGGAATAACCGCGGACTGTTTTTGATTTAGGAACCGATAACATGGCAGTAGTCAGTGGATAAGTGACTTGGTCTTCCACTACTTGTGGTGCTTGCCCTGGGTATTTGGTTAGGACGATCACTTGTACATCTGAAAGATCAGGAATGGCATCAAGCGGATTATTTTTTAAAGCCCAAACACCTATGGCGATCAGCAGAGTGGTGATTAATAAAACCTGGAATTTATCGCGTAATGAGGCCGCGATAATTCGCTTAATCATGTTTACGCACTCCCATTGCAGAATTATTCATACTCGGAGTTACTCGCATGCCGTTCTGCTGTTGAGGTTGATCGATAGAGAACAGTGTATCGGCCTTTATCTCTGCTGCAGGTTTTGCCGTTGTTGGTGTTTTTTCCATCGACAATGCTTCTAACATTTTGGCGGTAGATTCACGAAGTTTTGACTCTGAATCAATTAAAAACTGGCTGGAAGTGACCACTTCATCACCGACATCAATTCCCTCGATTATTTGGGTTAACCCGCGAGATGTTAAGCCAACTTTAACCGTTCTAGGTTCAAACTTACCTTGTTCGCGGACCACAAATACTTCATCACGTTCACCCGAACGGACGATGGCTTCTGAAGGAATGGTTATCGCATTATGTTGTAGTTTGGTATTGATAGTGACATTGGCAAACATGTCTGGTTTAAGCAATAAACCTTTGTTATCAAACACGAGTCTGACCTTAATAGTACGTGTTCTAGCTTCGGCATAAGGATAAATATAAGACAAACTACCTTTAAATATTTTTCCTGGGATCCCAGTTAAGGTCATTTCAACGGTATCACCGACATTAACCCAAGGTAAATCAGATTCAAATACATCAGCAAATACCCATACTTTAGATAAATCAGCCAACATATATAACTCTGTTTGAGGGCTGACATGTTGACCTTCCCGCGCGCCGATATTAATCACGACACCATTAAATGGTGAGTGAATGTGAATATTTTTTTTAATAACACCTGTTTGTTCTAGATCTTTGATTTGGTGTTCGGGTACGTCAAGAAACACTAGACGTTCGCGAGCTGACTTTGCCATTTGTTGGGCACCAAAACTAATGTCTTCGAAAGGACTGTTTTCTAATGTTTTTAAGCTTTTTAATGCGATCAAATATTCTTGTGCACTGGTCACTAACTGAGGTGAATAAACACTTAATAGCATGGTGCCCTTTTTGACGGTGGTACCTGTTTTATCAATAAATAACTTTTCAATCCAACCTTCAGTTTTCGGATGAAGGCGGGTGATGTGTTCCTCATCATAAGTAACACGGCCCAAGGCTCGAATATCGTGAGATAGTGCCGTGGTAGTTGCTGTAGAGGTTCGAACGCCCATGTTTTGTACCGTAACAGGATCGATCTTAACCGTGCCGCTTGCAGCCATATCTATCGCTGATCTATCTTCAGCATAAACGGCAATGTAATCCATGCCCATATTGTCTTTAGCAGGCATCGAAGAAGTAATATCAGGGTTCATTGGATTACGATAAAACACCGGTTTTTGTTGCTGCTTTGTTGGCTCAGCGGAGGTGGCCATCTTAGACATTGTTGTATGTTGTTGATTGTCCCACCAATACGCTGTGAAACCACCTAAAACGATGCCAATAATTAAGGTCAATGAGATTAAGACAGGTTTATTCATAAATATTTTCCTCGCCGATGGTAGCAACTAATTTAGCTAAGGCTGATTTTGCTTCACTGATCGCCTTCCACTGATTGGTTTGATAGTTATACAGTGTGATCTGAGCACGTATCAAATTTAGAAAGTCGACTTTATTGACTTGATAGCCTGCCAGCATTGAAGCCACCGTTTGATTTGCTTGCGGGATAATGCCGGTTTTAAATAACAAAACTTGCTGCTTAGCTTGATCATACTCTGCAATGGTGGATGTAATATCAGCTTGAATATTTACCCATTTATCTTGTAAGGCAAACTGTTGTTGTTTGACTTCGCTATGGCGTTGCGAAATAGCCATCTTTTGTTTATGTTGTGCAAATAAAGGTAGGTTAATGCCCACTTTAAATGTCATTAAATCGGCACGATTAGAACCGTTTATATTATGACCACCTCGAAAACCATAAGCGGCGCCAACATTAAAATCAGGCAATAAATCTCGTTCTGCTAATTTTTTCCTATCGTTTGCTACATCAATTAATAAACGTCGTTGGCTGAGAGAAGGGCGATACTGTTTGGCCAAATTGAAAATTGATTCAATAGCAACTAGCTGAGGAAGCCTAATATCTATATCAGCTAAAGCGGGTAATAAAATGTAGTGATTACTCGGTTGATTGAGTAAAGCGTTGAGTTGAGCTGAGCTTTGTTTGCGCGAACTCGACAACTGAATGGTGTGGTCAATTAGTTTGGATAACTCTAATTGGGCCAGCAGCACATCTTGTTGCAAACCTTGGCCAACTTTATATTTTGTTTGAGCTATTTCAATAAACTGTCGCAGTAGTGTTTTATTTAGTTCAATAACATCTAGTGATCGATCAAGTAAAAATAATTGCCACCAAAGTGTTTTAACATCTCGATTAAGTTTGAGCCGCCATTCATCGACGCTTGTATCAGCTGCTTCAGCCATGTGACGAGCTGCACTTTCCTTTAAGGCTAACTTACCGGGATAAGGGATCTGTTGACTGATAGAAAACTGCAATTGTGTCATGGCTTCTTGAGAGGTATCAAAGCCATCAGTGGGCAGATTAAGTGTATTAAAACTGATCATCGGATCAGGTAAACTACCGACTTGTGAAGGAATAGCTGCCATCGCTTCAGCGCGTGCTTGGATCTCTGCTAGACCTAAGTTTTCTAGTTGGACACGAGATAAGGCAAAAGCCAAAGTTAATGCAACACTATTTTCAGCAACACGTTGATTTTGAAGGGTTACATCCAAAACACCAGCATGACTGACATGTATCGAACCCAATGATAAAATCAGCAGTAAGCTGATGCCACAATTAATAGATTTTAATTTCCACATGACTAAGCACCCTGTTTGGGATTAGCAACGACGGCATCAAAAATGATGACGCACAATACACGGCTATCTAAAAGCTGACAAAAAATGTCAGGGATAATAAACGTGTGTGTTGTATGACCTGCTAACGAATCAGATTTTTATGCGAACTAAATATTGCAAGGGAAAAGCTGATTCGGCAAGGTTTTTAGAGGAAAATAGGAGGTCTGAATAGACGGGAAGGTTGTTGAAATAAAGTACTGATCTGCAAGCCTTTAGAATAATCTTTAAGCTTACGATGGGTGGTCAGTACACAATAGTGTGCTGTGATGCCAACGCTGACTGAGCATGAACTATGCACACAATGGCAATTATGTTTTGTATCACAGCTATCACAGGTTTTATCTACTTGCTGATGATGACAAATGCTTATATCCATAGCTGACATGTCCATTGTGATATTAGCTTGAATGGGTGAAGTAACATCAGGCATAGCATGCACTACGGTCATTGGCAGATAAGCCATGATCGTGAGTAAAACAAAAAGTAGTTTTTTAGTGATGTTATGCATGTATTTAGAATTTAATCCCGCTTATTAGTTGATAGAGTCAACATTATATACATGAGAAACTTTTCAATTAAGTATAGTTCCTAAATAGTTATATGTAAAAAAACATGCTCAAAACTGCTTGCTGTTGTGTTAGCGCTGGGCTATTACTTAGAGTAGCATCAAAGTTATCAATACAATGAGATAATCTAATTCTTTATAATTAAAAACTGGGTTGACTTGCCCTTTTATTCATTTTAATCGTCATCATCATCGGAGTTATCGTCACTATCATCTGGTAATAAATCATTTGTCGGTAGCATTTTTTTGGTTTTTTTTGTCGTAGATGTTTTAGTGAGTGCGCGGATGAATTGATCACGTGTCGCTTCCCACGATTGTTGATATTGCGCTTGCACCTGTTGTTTATCTTGTTCAGATAACTCAACTAATTTAGGTGAAACGATAGCTTCATCATATTCAATGAGTGCATCACGGTCTACGTTGTAAAGGTACATTCTACCTTTGTTTGCTGATGGTATTTCACCATCACGGATGACAAGTATATTGCCTCTAGATGATTGTATTTCACCGTACCATGTGCCTGATTTTTTCATATTAATAAATCCTCATAAAACTTATGGCCTAGACAGCATTATGTTGTCTGCTTGGCAGTTATTGCGAATAGTGCATTTGTTCGTTAATTTTTTCAATAGTTTTTTCAATCTTTAGTTACTAAACCCGCATTGATGGTTCAAATTCTCGTATGATGTCGTATTGTCGAGAATTAAGGATGAAGGTTGCACATGTTTAAAGTTGTTTATAGTAATAGTATGGTGCAACTTGCCGCGCACCTTGCACAACTGCAACAGTCTTCGCCTCTTCCGCCACTAGAAGTTGAAACGGTGGTTGTGCAAAGTAATGAGCTTACTCGCTGGTTATCTTTGTTTTTAGCTCAAACTCATGGTGTGGCCAGTCACATCACGTTTCCTTATCCATCAGCTTATATTTGGGCTTTGTTTCATAAGATATTGCCTGACATTCCAAAAGAATCGACTTTTTCGACCGATGTTATGACCTGGCGCTTGTATGAATTATTACCTGATTGTCGTCATCAGCCAGGATTTGAGGTAATTGATGCCTATTTGGGATTGACTGACGATCCGCTTAAAAACTACGCCTTGGCCAATCGTATTGCCGATACCTTTGATCAATATTTAATGTATCGACCGGATTGGATCCAAGCATGGGAGCAGGGGGACAAGCCACATTGGCAGGCCATGTTATGGCAACGTCTAACGGCTGGTGATGATACACCCAAACATCGTGCAAACTTGTTGGTCCAGTTAAAAACATATTTATCCACTATAACAACACCACCAAAGTCATTGCCTTCACGGATGGCAATTTTCGGCATCTCAGCTTTGCCACCAGTGTATTTAGATTTATTCAAATTAATGGCTGAGCACTGTGATGTAAGTTTGTATTTTTTGTCGCCAAGTGAAGAGTATTGGGGGGATTTGGTTGATCAGAAAACTCAAACTAAACGCTTGATTGATTCACCTGAACAAGCTGATTATTTAGTGACTGGCCATCCCCTACTCGCTAGTTTAGGTAAACAGGGTCAGGAGTTTTTCGACCAATTACAAAGCTACCAGCCACAAGAAGAATCACTGTTTATACTGCCTGAAAATGAAGATTTATTGGGCCAGTTACAACAAGATATTTATAGCTTAACCGACATACCAGATGAACATGAGCGGCGAAAAATTGCCGATGATGATGATTCAATTATGATTCATTCTTGTCATAGTGCTATGCGTGAAATAGAAGTATTACACGATCAATTATTAGCCTTATTTGAACGCCATCCCGACCTATCATCTACAGATATTGTGGTAATGACGCCCGACATTGAACTGTATACGCCATGGATTGATGCCGTATTTGGCTGTGCAGTTAAGGAACACGCCATCCCCTATGGGATTGCAGATGGTGGAATTCAACAACAAAGCCCAGTGTTATCGGCATTTAATTCATTACTCGCCTTGCCACAATCACGGTTTGATGTTGAAACCATTATGACATTGTTAGCATGCCCTGCCATTCAAAAGCGTTTTTCTTTAGGGGAACAGCAACTAACATTAATTCGATTTTGGATCCGTGAAACACATATTCGCTGGGGTTTATCTGCCGAAGATAAAACCGCTTTAGCTTTGCCAGCGATTGAAGCTAATACTTGGCGTGCAGGTTTAGACCGCCTGTTATTGGGTTATGCGATGCCACTTGACACTAATGGCGATAATTGGGGGTTATTTGAAGGTAAATTAGGTTTTGATGGTATCAGTGGTGAACGAGCAGAAACAATGGCGCAACTCTGTGCTTTTGTTGATAAGTTAGATCGCTGTCGTCAACGATTGCAAGGAAAATATGATGCCAAAAAATGGCAGCAGCAACTATTAGCACTATTAGATGATTTTTTTGTAGCCACCAGTGAGCAGGGTAATGATGAAGCTGAATTATTATTGATCAGACAATCATTAGATACATTAGTAGAAACAACCCAGCTAGCAAAATTTGAACACAAAATGAAGCTCAATTTAGTCAAGGAATGGCTTAAAGGTCATCTAGATGCCAGCCAGTTCTTATCGCGCTTTATGGGCCAGGGTGTAACCTTTTGTGGCATGGTACCTATGAGGAGTATTCCTTTTCCTGTGGTGTGTTTAATCGGTATGAATGATGCCAGTTATCCTCGTCGACAAGCAACTCAAGGTTTTGACTTATTATCAAAAGATTTTAGAAAAGGCGATCGCTCACGACGTGATGATGATCGGTATTTATTTTTAGAGTCAGTGTTATCGGCACAATCACATCTTTATATTAGTTATGTGGGGGCCAGCATTGCTGATAATGCACCGATCCCACCGTCGGTGTTGATCAGTGATTTACGTGATGTATTACGACAAAGTTTTACAACTGGTGAAGTGGATGACATCTGGCAACAACTATTAACTCAACACCCCTTGCAGGCATTTAGTAGGCGTTATTTTGAGCAAAAAGATAATGCCTTATTTAGCTATGTTGCCGCCCATTGTCCACCCGACAAAAAAGACATTAACTTAGACAAGGACTGGTTTTCCGAACCTTTGCCAGCCGCTGATGACGCCGGGTTTTCCAAACAACTTAACTTTAATCAATTACTTAAATTTTTCCGTCATCCCGGCAGGTTTTTATTACAAGAGCGATTGGGGCTTCGATTAGACACAGATAATGAAGAACTAGAAACCCGCGAACCTTTTGCTTTAGATGGTTTACAAGCTTGGTCGCTGCGTCAGCAACTACTGAACTATCGCTTACAGGATAAAAATCCAGCAGATGCCTTGGCGATGATTCAAGCCAGTGGCATTTTGCCACAAGCTTATATTGGTGAGCAGGTGTTTAATAGCCAAGTTGAAAAAGTTGAACAATTTGCCGACAGATTATTAGCTGACTATCCGGTTGAATTTATGCCGCCGCTAGGCTTTGAATTGCACATTGCTGATTTTAGTCTATCAGGTCAATTAGACGGTGGATCTGCAGATGGCTTATTTAATTATCAAATGGGCAAAACCAAAGGTAATCATCTGCTTACCGCCTGGTTACGCCATTTGGTATTAAATTGTCTGAAAGTCAAAGGCATGGCTTGTGAAAGTCGTCTTATCACTGAAAATGATGATTATCACTTCCTCGCGGTCGATGATGCCAAAGCAATCTTGCACGATCTACTAAAATTATATTGGCAAGGTTTACATCAGCCTTTAAGTTTTTTCCCAAATACGAGCTTTGCCTTCGCTCAAGCTCACTTCAAAGGTAATAAAACCGCCTCTGCAATCAAGGCTGCATGGCAGGGCACACAATTCAATACCGGTGAGACAGATGATATTTATTATCAGCAGCTTTATGGTTCACAAGCTTTTATTATGGCGCCATTTGAAGCCATAACATTGGCGGTATATGAACCAATAGTGAGTCATTTAAAGGGAGGCAAGTTATGAGCCGCTTTGATATCAAAACGGTGCCTTTGAAAGGCTTAAACCTGATTGAAGCAAGTGCGGGAACAGGTAAAACTTATACCCTAGCTGAGTTATATTTAAGACTGATAATTGAACAAGATTTAACGGTTTCACAGATTTTAGTGGTGACCTATACCCGAGCGGCAACGGAAGAGTTACGTGAGCGTTTGCGACAAAAACTAGTCGATGGCCGTGATGCCTTACAGTGTGCTGCCAACGAACGAACACTATTGGAAAATATTGTAGAACCAGAGGCTATTCGTTCAGCGATGTTTAAATTAATGTCGGCCATTCAAAGCTTTGATGAGGCGGCTATTTTCACAATTCATGGATTTTGTCAGCGAGTGTTAGGCGATTTTGCTTTTGAAAGTGGTTTGCGGTTTGAACTTGAATTGATTGGTGATGATGTTAGTTTATTACAAGCTGCTAGCGATGATTTTTGGCGACGTGAAGTGATCACCGCTGATAAAGACTTTGTCGCCTATTTATTAACAAAAAATGAAACGCCCGAAACATTATTACGTTCGATTCGGAATTTGGTGGCTAAACCTTATGTGATAAATCTACCCATACTTCAGGCTGACTTAGCGGCTATTACACAGCAAATAGAAGATCTTTTTTCTACATTAAAAAAAGTATGGCAAACAGAATATGCTGAGATTATGGAGGTGTTCAACAATAAGACATTGTTGAATGGCAATAAATATCGCAAAACCAGTGTTGAAAAATGGCTAGTCTTTTTGGCCAATATGCTGCAACAAGCCACCATGCCGCTGAGCTTATTTGAAGGATTTGAAAAGTTCAGTCAGGGACTTATGCAACAAGGACTTAAAAAGGGACAGATCTTACCTCCATTAACTTTCTGGCTAGTGTGTGAACAGGTATTTGAACAGTATCAATTGCTACAAGCTGGCCGAGCTCTACAATTGCAACAACTACGGTTGAATTTGTTGGAATATATACGTGAGTCATTGCCTGAACAAAAGTTACAGCAACAAGTGCAATCTTATGATGATTTGTTAATTAATCTTGATCAGGCATTAAATGGCCAAGGGGGGGACTGGCTGGTCGAACAATTACGTCAGCAATATCAAGCGGCATTGATAGATGAGTTTCAAGATACCGATCCAGTGCAGTATGCTAGTTTTAGTCGTATTTATGCTGATAGTGGCTTACCCACTTTTTTGGTCGGTGATCCTAAACAAGCTATCTACAGTTTTCGTGGCGTTGATATCTTCACTTATCTCAAAGCTAAATCACGCGCTGATAATCAATACACCTTGGAGACCAATTGGCGTTCTCATCCTCATTTAGTGTCAGCGGTGAATGACCTGTTTAGTCGACACGCCGAACCCTTTATTTATAAAGATATCCCCTTTCATGCTGTGGGTGCTGCCCGTGATGATAAACCTGCTTTAGTCATTGAAAATACTAAGACAACTGCATTACAAATATTATGGGCAGCGGGAACAGATAAGCCAATGTCGAAGGCTGATTTAACTACACTATCTGCAACAGTAAGCGCGGATCAAATTGCTCAGTTATTGAATAGTGCTGATATAGGCGACGCTTATTTATTTGATCAGAAAACCAAACAAACACGCCAGTTAGCAGGCGGCGATATTGCTGTGTTAGTGTCTAATCATCGCCAAGCAAGTGCAGTACAACAGTGTTTACAACAGCGCGGCGTTAATAGTGTGCAACAAGGCCGTGATAATGTCTTTAGAACCAATGAAGCATTGTTATTAGAACGTGTATTATTAGCGATAAGCGAACCTAATAATGAACAACGAGTAACCGCGGCATTAGCCACTCAATTGTGGGCATTTAGTGCCGATGAACTTTATCAGATAAAACACGATGAAACACAGTGGCATCGCCAGCTTGATTTTTTCTATGACTTACATCAAATATGGTTGAAACATGGTTTTATGCGTGTATTTCGACAATTATTGGTTTCCGTTTCTGCTCAACAAAGTTTATTAAGTTTGGCTGATGGCGAGCGAAAACTGACGAACTTGAATCATATTGCTGAGCTTATCCAAGCTGAATTTCGTCATCAAAATGATAGTGTAGAGGCAATATTATACTGGCTAAAAACACAGATACAATCGGCCGAGTCCAATGATGAAATGGCACAATTACGCTTAGAAAGTGATGAGCAACTAGTCAAAATCATTACCATTCATAAAAGTAAGGGTCTGGAATATCCCATCGTTTTTTGTCCTTTCATGTGGGATGCTAATTTACGGTCAGCGGATGATGCTGTGATTAGTTTTCATAAAGATAATCAATCAAAACAAGCCTGTGCCGCCTTTTCGGAACCAGAATTAAGCCTAGCCGCTGCCAGTGTCCTCATTGAGGAACGTGCCGAAAATTTACGTTTACTTTATGTCGCCTTAACCCGAGCACGAGAACGTTGTGTGATCATATGGGGTAGAGCTAAAGGCCAAAAAGAAGGTAAACATGTCAATAATTCAGCGCTTTTCAGTCTGCTTCATCCAACACTTATTGACATGGATAGCGCTGCAATGAGCACTGATCTAACTAAGTTGGCAAACACCAGTAAGGGTAATATATCTGTTCAAACTATCGTTGAACAACAGCAAGTGAATTATGAGGCGACATCTGATAAAGATCAGTTTTTGGCGGCAACAACTTTTTCTGGTGATATTCAGCGACCATGGCGTATAGGCAGTTTTAGTGCCTTAACAAAAGGACATGATGCCGAACTACCTGATTATGATGCCCAAACATCTACTGCAGTAGTGACGGTTGTGCTGGCTGTGCGTTCAATATTAGATCGTTTTTCTTTCCCACGAGGTGCCCAAGCAGGTACTTGCTTACATGCCTTGTTTGAATATTGGGATTTCACTAGCCAAGATAATGAAGCGATGCAAAAATTAGTCACACGCACTTTATTGCAATTTGGTTTTGATGAAAAATGGCTGACGGTTGTCTGTCAATGGTTAAGC
This sequence comes from Gammaproteobacteria bacterium, assembly GCA_034110895.1. Classification (GTDB taxonomy): domain Bacteria; phylum Pseudomonadota; class Gammaproteobacteria; order Nitrosococcales; family Methylophagaceae. Next base: position 33,377 of record JAWUYH010000029.1, read on the forward strand.
GAAGTATTGGCAACACCTATTAATGATGCGGGGTTGAGTTTAGAACAGTTATCACAAGGACAGCGTTTAGACGAGATGGCTTTTTACTTTCCAGTAGTTGACTTATCAGTGGCAAAACTTAAACGTAGTTTATTGCCCTTGTTAGCTGATAATTCGCCGTTGAAGGCAGTGATCCAGCGTTTGAAGTTTTATGATTTAACGGGTTTTATGAAAGGGTTTATCGATTTAGTGTTTGAACACCAAGGGCGGTTTTATATTGTTGATTATAAATCAAATCACTTGGGCAATAATGAGGCGGATTATCAGGCTGAACAACTTGATAATGCGATGGTAGCACATGATTATCCGCTGCAATATTTGATTTATAGCCTGGCTTTGCATCGCTATTTACAATTACGTTTGCCAGATTATGAGCCAGAGCAGCATCTTGGAGGCGTTTATTATTTGTTTATTCGGGGTATGAAACCTGCTTGGAAAGAGGCAGGTATTTTTTATAATAAACCAGACCTTGAATTACTCAATGCCTTGGATCGTTGTTTACAGGGAATAAGTGATGAATGATCTATTATTAAGGCAAGCGGGTTTCAGTGAGTTAGCCTGTCAGTTTGCAGGTTTTATTGACCGTATTAATCAAGGTAATGATGAATTGATTCCTGCGATTGCGGCGCTACTAACTGATGCGGTATCCCAGGGCCATGTCTGCCTGAACTTAGCTCAAATAACAGGGCAAACTCTGCTTAAGGGTAATAATCGCTCACAATTGCAAGTACGATTAAAAGCCAGTCTTGTTGTCGGTACTGCGGGAGACTATAAGCCGTTAATTTTAACGGATGATGGTTTATTGTATTTATATCGTTATTGGTCAGATGAACAATTGGTTGCCAAGGCGATTCAACAACGTTGTCAACCAATAGCCGTGTTGAAGCCTGATATTTTGCAGCAAGACTTCGCTGACTGGCGGAGTATTAATGATGATGTTGATTGGCAAAAAATAGCAGTATTGATGGCGTTAACACGTCAATTTAGTGTTATCTCTGGTGGACCTGGAACAGGTAAAACAACTATTGTTTTACGATTATTAAAATTGTTGTACCGCCAAGATGACCAACTTAATATTGCCCTAGTTGCACCGACAGGTAAAGCTGCTGCCCGTTTGCAACAAGCGGTTGCAGATAGTGGTCAATCTAGATTGGAGGCTAAAACGGTTCATCGCTTATTAGGTATTACGGCCAATAATGACCAAGGTCGTTACACACCACAAAATCCTTTAGCTATCGATGTATTGATTGTTGATGAAGCCTCGATGATTGATATCAGTTTGATGGCTAAATTGTTAAATGCCTTACCAGATATAACACGCATAATCATATTGGGAGATAGTCAGCAATTGGCTTCGGTAGAGTCGGGGGCTGTATTAGCCAATTTATGTGATCAACCTCCTCAGTTTTCAAAGGCGTTTATCCAATCCATACAAAAATTCACCGACATGAAACTGATAGGAACAGCACCCTCAACAGCATTACTCAGTGATAGCGTTGTATTGCTACAACATAGTTATCGTTTTGATGAAAAGAGTGATGTTGGTCAGCTAGCAAAAGCGGTGCAATCAGGTTCTGTGGCGAATGTTTATAAAGTTATGGAGACAGCGACAAGCAATTTGTGGCAGCAACAATTAGATGCAATAAACATTCAAAGCCATGTTTTTGATAATTATAAGCCTTATTTTGATGCTGTTAGATCGCATGCGGATACTCAACAATGTCTGCAACTATTTGAGCAATATCGAGTATTAAGCGCCTTAAAGGTGGGGCCACAATCAGTATCAGCAGTGAACGGCCTAATTGAACGCCAATTGCAAAAAAAAGGCTGGAAAACCTACCAAGACTTTTATAATGGTCGGCCGATAATGGTGACACAAAATGATTATCGTCAGCGTTTGTTTAATGGTGACACCGGACTTATTTTAGAGGATCCGGAAGGTGTATTACGAGCTTGTTTTATTAGCGAGCACACGGTGCGATGGGTTGATTTATCACGGCTGCCTGCTCATGAAACGGCCTTTGCTATCACCATACACAAAAGCCAAGGTTCAGAATTTGATAAGGTAAGCGTGTTATTACCAGAAGAAGACACCGCTTTATTAAATCGTGAATTATTGTATACGGCGATAACCAGAGCCAAAAAACAGGTCACAGTGCTTTGTTCCGATATGATGTTAGCAAAAACAGTTCAAACCCAGCATCGGCGTGAAACAGGTTTGGCTAAACTATTAAGCTAATAAAACGGTGATTATAAAAACGTTTGATACCAATGTTTACAGATTGATTTTGGCTATTGAAGTAAACTAAAATAGCCAAGATTTAGTTTGTTAAAATTTGAGTTTTAAAGGAATCAATATGGACAATTCGATTTTCATTGGTCAAGCAGGTGAACTTGCGGTCTCATTATTACCAAGGATGGCCAATCGTCATGGTTTGATTGCTGGTGCTACCGGCACCGGTAAAACAATTACCATGCAGGGTCTTGCTGAAGGTTTTAGCGAAATCGGTGTGCCGGTGTTTTTGGCGGATATTAAAGGTGATGTATCTGGTGTAACTCAAGCTGGTAAACCACACCCTAAAGTAGCTGAACGAGTTGAAATTATGCACTTAGATGATTTTAAATTCCAAAGTTTTCCGGCCATATTCTGGGATGTGTTTGGCAAACAAGGTCATCCTGTTAGAACCACTATTTCTGATATGGGCCCCTTGTTAATGTCCCGTTTACTCAATCTTAATGGCACACAAGAAGGTGTATTATCATTAGTATTTAGAGTTGCTGATGACAATGGCTGGCTATTATTAGATTTGAAAGATTTACGTGCGATGCTTAAATTTGTGGCTGATAATGCAGCGGAATTTAGAACCTTATATGGTAATGTGTCTAGCGCGAGTGTTGGCGCTATTCAACGTCGATTGATTACATTGGAAGATCAAGGTGGCGATCAATTATTTGCCGAGCCAGTGCTCAATCTTGATGATCTTATGCAAACTGATGCCGAAGGCAAAGGGGTGATCAATATGCTGGTGGCAAATACGCTGATGAATTCACCGCAGTTATACAGCACGTTTTTGTTATGGTTGATGGCTGAGCTATTTGAGCAGTTACCTGAAGTAGGCGATCCCGATAAACCAAAATTAGTATTGTTTTTTGATGAAGCCCACTTGATTTTCAAAGGTGCTCCACAAGTATTATTGGATAAAGTTGAACAGGTGGTACGTTTGATTCGCTCGAAAGGAGTCGGTGTCTATTTTGTTACTCAAAATCCGACGGATATTCCTGATAGTGTATTAGGGCAATTAGGTAATCGAATTCAACATGCTTTACGCGCTTACACGGCGCGCGATCAAAAAGCAGTGCGTGCTGCTGCCCAAACATTTCGTGATAACCCTAATCTTGATACAGAAACCGTTATCACTGAATTAGGTGTTGGCGAAGCCCTTGTGTCTTTGTTAGATGAAAAGGGCAGGCCACAAAGGGTGCAACGGACTTTGATAAAACCACCTAAAAGCCAAATAGGGCCTATTAGCGATAGTCAACGAACCGTATTGATGTCTAATTCACTGGTTGCTGGTGTTTATGAAAAAATGGTGGATAGAGAATCTGCCTATGAAATTTTAGCTCAACGTGCTGAAGAAATAGCCGACAATCAGCAGATTGCTCAAGCTGAAGCCGCCCAAGAAAAACAACTGGCAAAGGTTAATAAACCAAAAGCCAAAGGCCGACAACGTCAAACAGCAATGGAAGCATTTATGAAAAGTGCCATGCGTTCAATTGGCAGTCAAATTGGAGGCAGGCTTGTTCGTGGTTTGTTAGGGTCACTATTAGGTGGAAAATAATACGGATCAACTTAGATTAGAAATAATATGACACCTGATTCTGAAGACTTGTGGTTCTTGCCCTTGGGCGGTACTGGCGAAATTGGCATGAATATGAATCTCTATGGCCATGATGGCCAGTGGCTGATGGTTGATTGTGGAGTGATCTTTGATAAAAACACAGATTTAGACGGGGAAGAAATAGTTGGGCCTAGCTATCATGTGCAAATGGCAGATCCACAGTTTATTGTCGATCGCAGAGATCAACTTGCCGGCTTAGTGATTACCCATGCTCACGAAGATCATATCGGCGCTGTTCCCTATCTTTGGCAGCAATTACGCTGCCCTATCTATACGACAGCATTTACGGCTGAAATTTTAAGACGAAAATTAGTCGAAGTAGGCTTAGATAAAAAAGTACCGGTCATTATTGTGGATAAAGGAGATCAACAATCAATTGGTGTATTTGATGTTGAGTGGATAGCCTTAACACATTCAATTCCTGATCCCTATGCTTTAATTATTAGCACGGCAGCAGGACGTGTATTCCATACGGCGGATTGGAAACTTGATCCCACTCCTTTAGTAGGTGAATGTTTTGACGAACAGCGTTATCGTGCAATGGCAGAAGAGAATATTGATGCAATGGTCTGTGATTCAACTAATGCTGATGTGCAAGGCCACTCTTTAAGTGAAGCACAATTATACCAAGGGCTAAAAAAACATATAGAACAGGCTAAGGCAAGAGTGGTAGTGGCCTGTTTTGGTAGTAATATTGCCCGTTTACATACTATTGCAACAATAGCTCAAGAAACCAACCGTCACCTTGGTTTATTGGGGCGATCGCTGATTAATATGATGTCTGCTGCTAGAGCCGCTGGTGTGTGGGAATACGGCAATAGCTTGGTTGATCCAGAACATCTTAGTTATTTGCCAGCAGAGAGTGTGTTGTTAGTGGCGACAGGCAGTCAAGGTGAACCACATACGGCTTTGAACCGCTTGAGTATGAATGCCTTTCGTGACTTAGCATTGGAACCGGGTGATACGGTTATTTTTAGTTCCAAGTTGATTCCGGGTAATGAGCTTGCAATCGCTGCATTAATCGAACGTCTTAAAGCAATGCAGTTAATTGTGATTACCGCTGATGACAGTATATTGCCCATTCATGCATCAGGTCATCCGGCAGCAGATGAACTTAAGTTAATGTACGATTGGGTTAAACCTGGATGTGCAATCCCCGTTCATGGTGAACTGCATCATTTACAAGCTAATGCCAAAATTGCTAAGTCAGTCGGTGTTGAGCAACAATTATTAGGCAAAAATGGTGATGTATTTTTTATTGCACCGGTGAAGGGATTACGCCGAAATGCAGTCAAAACGGGTCGGTTAGGACTAGCAAATAAAATGAAGTTGGTGAAAATATAAATATTCTACATACCTCAGATTGGCATCTTGGTCGTTCATTGTATGGTCGTCAACGTTATGACGAGTTTGCCGCCTTTTTAGACTGGTTAGTTGAAACAATCCAGCAACAGCAGGTTGATGTGTTGCTGGTGGCGGGTGATATCTTTGATACCACTACTCCTAGTCATCGTGCACAAGCCTTGTATTATAAGTTTCTGACACAAGTGGCTCATTCTGCTTGTCGCCATATTGTTATTATTGCTGGTAATCATGATTCGCCATCATTTTTAAGTGCCCCTGAAAATTTACTGCGGGCACTGGATGTACATGTTATTGGCGCTATTTGTGAACAGCCAGATAATGAAGTGTTGATATTAAATGATGCTGCAGGTCAAGCTGAACTCATCGTCTGTGCCGTGCCCTATTTACGCGATCGCGATATTCGGTCGGTTGCTGCGGGTGAGAGCATTGAAGATAAACAACAAAAACTGATCGATGGAATAGCTCAGCACTATGTTGAAGTCTGTCAGCTTGCTGAACAAAAACGGCAAGCTTTAGGGTCAGATCTTCCCATTATTGCTATGGGACATTTATTTACTGCTGGTGGAAAAACCATCGATGGTGATGGTGTGCGAGAGTTATATGTTGGTTCATTAGCTCATGTGACCGCTGGCATCTTCCCTGAATGTATTGATTATCTAGCCTTAGGCCATTTACATGTGCCACAAAAGATTAATGATTCAGAATTGATGCGTTACAGTGGTTCACCTATACCGATGGGGTTTGGTGAGGCAAAGCAGCAAAAAAGTGTGTGCCTAGTGAATTTTAAGCAACGCACTGGCATTGTGAGTTTAATCAATGTGCCTTGTTTTCAAAAACTACAACAAATAAAAGGGCATTGGCAAGCGATTGAAAGCCAGATAAAAACAGTGGTCATAACAGAGAAAAAAGCATGGCTTGAGATCATCTATGAGGGTGATGAAGTACTGACTGATTTACGAGAGCGTCTTGAAACTGAGCTCTTAGGTACAGGTATTGAAGTATTGAGAGTTAAAAATAACCGAATTATAAATCGTGTTTTAAATCGTATCGATGCCCATGAAACCCTGGATGATTTGAATGAAAATGATGTGTTTGAACGCTGTTTAAATGCACATAAAGTGGCTGTTGAACAACGCACTGAATTGTTACACTCTTACCAACAAATACTCACTCAGCACTATCAAGATGATGCCGATGCAGAATAAAGGCAGACCATAATGCGGATCCTTCAGCTACGCTTCAAAAATCTGAACTCTTTGGTGGGCGAATGGTTGATAGATCTCAGCCATCCGGCATTTATAGCCGATGGCATATTTGCGATAACGGGGCCAACAGGCGCCGGGAAATCAACCCTGTTAGATGCCATGTGTTTAGCGCTGTATGGTCGAACTCCACGGCTAAAAAATATCAGTAAAAGTACTAATGAGATCATGTCGAGGCAAACGGGTGAATGTTTTGCTGAAGTTATATTTGAAACACAAGCAGGTCAGTTTCGTTGTCATTGGAGCCAGCATCGTGCACGTAAAAAAGCCGAAGGTGAGCTGCAGTCACCTAAACATGAGATTGCTGATGCCATTAGTGGCAAGATAATTGAGGCGAAAATTAGGGGTGTTGCTCAGCAAATTGAAAAGGCAACCGGTATGGATTTTGATCGTTTTACCCGTTCGATGTTATTGGCCCAAGGAGGTTTTGCTGCTTTTTTACAAGCAGATCCCGATCAGCGCGCGCCAATCTTGGAACAAATTACGGGCACCGAAATTTACAGTAATATTTCAATTAAGGTACATCAACGTCGTAGTGAAGAAACAACAGCATTGGCGTTATTAAATGCTGAGTTGGCAGGTATGCAGTTACTCAGTATTGAACAACAACAACAGTTAGCTGCAGATTTAGCTGAAAAAACAAAAAATAATGATGTATTAGCCGATCAGTTGCAGCACAAAAATATCGCAATATCGTGGCTGGATGGGATTATTAACAATGAAGCTGAATTATTAATATTAAATGAACAACAACAACAACTGTCTATCCGCCAAACTGCTTTTCAGCCTCAACGAGATAAACTAGAACAAGCAAAACAAGCTTTAGAGATATCGGCAGACTATGCCGGCATCACTTTGATGCGAAGTGAACAGCTCTCTAGCCAACAAAATCTTAATAATAGTCAACAGCTTTTGCCTGAAATAGGCATGCAATGTACTAAACACAGCGATAGTTTTAATAGTGCACACCATCTTGTTGAATCGACAAAAAAAGAGCAAAAACAGACACAAATAGTGCTTAAAAATGTCCGTGAGTTAGATTTTAAAATTGTAGATAAACAAAAAATTATTCAGTCGACACAAGATACACGCCGTCAAATCACACAACAGCTTATGGGTTTAAACGAGCAGCAACTACAACAAAACCAGCAAGGCGAACAGCAGAAAACTGAATTAATAAAAGTAACAGAATTGTTGGCAAATAATGATATTGATCAAGGCTTGGTCGCCCAATTAGCAAGTATTGAAAATCAATTTCAGTTATTGAAAGAACGTAGTAACTTACAACAGCAGAAAGTTAATGAGCAAACACAAGCTGAGCAGAAAAAAAATGAAACGGCTGACGACTGGCAGACTCAAGCTAATATTTTTGAACAGCATAATGATCAATTTGAAGGTTTTAATAAAGCCTTCAGACAGCACCAAGATGAGTTAGAAAAATGCTTAGAGCACCGTTCAATAAATGAGTGGCGGCAACAGTTGACGAGTTTGACTGAGCGCCACATACAACTAGAAAAAAGCCAGATATCAGTGCAATTACTGACTAAACTTAACTATGATTTAAATAAGCTGACACAACAAGAAATAACATTAAAGACAGATGTTGTTATTTTAGATGAAAAAATAACGGACCAAACTAGCCATAACGAATCATTAGAACGCGAAATAAAATTACTCGAAACACAACAGCTATTATACAAAACAATTGAGTCTTATGAAAATGCTCGACAGCATTTAGTCGATAATAAACCCTGTCCTCTATGTGGATCTAATGACCATCCTTATGCGCAAGGTAATATGCCATTAATAGATCACACTAACAATAGTTTAAGTTCAGCAAAGTCCACTATTAAACTGAATTTGGAAAAGCTTGCTCAATTAAGAATTACACTCGCAGAGAATCACAAAGACCAAATACATATTAGCCAACAACAAATCGACAAAGTCAGTAATGTTAATCAGCAAGAGTCGCTGTTAAAAGGCTATAAAAGCTTATTGTTAGTGGAGGGCGAGCTAACTGAGACACTGCTACAACAATGGCTAGACGATAATAAAAATAGACTTATACAGGCTTCAACTATTGTCGATGATGTAGAAAAGAGGCAGCATCAACTTAGTCTTGATCGACAGGATTTAGACAAAAAAACAGCACAGTTGACCGAGTTTGAAAAAAACATACAAACACTTAACCTCACTAAAATAATGGCGAAAAAAACAGCTGAACGATTAACCATAGAAGCAGACGCGGCAACAAGACACTTACTATTAGCCCAAAAGACAAGCTTAACTGAACTCTCTATTTATGGGATTGAGCACCTAGAAATGGGATCTCTAGATCAACTTTTATTGAAACTGACTCAGCGCCGCGATCTATGGCAACAGTGGCAACAAGAAAAAATTAGACTGGAGCCCTTGATTGCAAATTTAACCAGTACGATAAAGCATGGAATCGAAAAAATCGCTGATACCGAGTCTGAACTTACTCGCCAACAGCAAACTTTGACGGTTTTAAAGTTTGACTCTGAACAATTAGTTCAACAACGAATAATGCTGTTTACGAATAAAAATCCAGATCTAGTAGAAACAACATTAATCAATAATGTTGAACAGGCTGAAAAAAATCTAGATATAAGCCGACATTTATTCAAAGATACAGAAACAGCCTTAAATAAATTACAACACGATATTGAAACATTGAGCAAAGTTATTGACCGTCGAACTGAACAATTATCAAAGGCTGAAATAGCCTTTGATCAGCAACTGCTTAAGCTGGGTTTTGCTGATGACATAGCCTATCAAGCCGCTAGATTGAATGACATAGAACGCCAGGCATTAGAGCGGCAAGATCAGTTATTAAAAAGTGAATTTTCAGCATTGATGGCAAGGTTGAACGATAAGACAAGGTATTTAACAAGCGAGCGAACAAAAAAAGTTACTGAACAGCCCTTAGATTTACTCAAAACACAACAACAGCAACTGATCAGCAGCCTCAATGTGATGAAAGAAGAAATAGGAGCGATCCGGCAGAAGTTGGCTGACAATGAACAGATCCGTTTAAAACAACAATCTCGCATAGAGGCCATTGAGGCTCAGCAACGAGAATGTGTTCGCTGGAATACCTTACATGAGTTGATTGGATCAGCCGATGGCAAAAAATATCGCAACTTTGCACAAGGTTTAACTTTTGAAATGATGATTGGTCATGCCAATAGGCAATTACACAAAATGACCGATCGTTATTTATTAACCCGTGATGAGGAACAAGCCTTAGAACTTAATGTGGTTGATAATTATCAAGCTGGTGAAATTCGTTCAACTAAAAATTTGTCAGGAGGTGAGAGTTTTATTGTCAGTCTTGCGCTAGCTTTGGGTTTATCGCAAATGGCCAGTAAAAATGTCCGTGTGGATTCCTTATTTCTAGACGAAGGTTTTGGCACCTTGGATGAAGAAGCCTTAGATACCGCCTTAGAAACGCTATCTGGTTTGCAGCAAGAAGGTAAGTTGATTGGTGTGATCTCTCATGTACAAGTGCTGAAAGAACGTATTAGCACACAAATTCAAATTAGTCCTACTTCAGGTGGACGCAGCACAATGAGTGGGCCTGGAATTATAGGACCTGACGTTTAAATACACTTAGAGTTTAAATTAGTGATCTATAATACGCGATGAACAGACTATTTTGTTATGATCGCTATCATGAAAAGAACTGACTTCCAATTTGAAATACCTGAGGCGCTGATTGCTCAGTTTCCTCCTGCTCAGCGTAATGCCAGCCGCCTATTAAACTTAATAGGAGATGATGGTGTACTGACAGATTTGCAATTTGTTGATTTACCTAGCTTGTTACAGCCTGATGATTTGTTAGTGTTTAACAATACTCGGGTTATTCCAGCACGCTTATTAGGTCAAAAAGACAGTGGGGGCAAAATTGAAGTGCTAGTGGAGCGAGTATTAGATGACCATTGTGTATTAGCCCATGTTCGCAGTAGTAAGTCACCCACAGCAGGCCGCCATTTATTATTAGAAGACATATTAGATGTGGAAGTGCTGGGTCGTCAAGATGCCTTGTTTGAATTATATTTTCATGGCGAATTAACGGCCACTCAAGCCTTAGAAACCCATGGTCGCTTGCCTTTACCACCTTATATAGAACGTGATGTCGAAAAACAAGATTTGGAACGTTATCAAACGGTATACGCACAACACTTAGGTGCTGTCGCCGCGCCCACTGCGGGTCTACATTTTGACCAAGCAATGCTTGATACCATAAAAGCCGCAGGTATAGAAACGGCGGAAGTAACCTTACATGTGGGCGCGGGAACATTTCAACCGGTGCGTGTAGATGACATTAAAACTCATCAGATGCATGCTGAACGTATAGAAGTGTCAGCCGAGGTATGTGAACAAGTTAAAGCAACGCGGATCCGTGGCGGTCGAGTGATTGCTATTGGCACAACGAGTGTACGTGCTTTAGAAAGTGCATCACTGACAGGATTGATCGAACCTTTTAGTGGTGAAACAGATATCTTTATCTATCCAGGCTACCAATTTAAAAGTGTCGATGCCATGATCACAAACTTTCATTTATCTGAATCAACCTTATTGATGTTAGTGTCAGCGTTTGCTGGTAGAGAGAATATGATGGCAGCGTATCAGCATGCCATTGAGCAACAATATCGATTTTTTAGTTATGGTGATGCCATGTTTATTAGCAAGAGAACCGCATGAAAAAATTAGAGAATATTCGATTTGTATTAGTGGGTACAACTCACCCTGGCAATATTGGTGCAGCTGCTCGCGCGATGAAAACAATGGGTTTAAGTAATCTTCATTTAGTGGCGCCAAAGATTTATCCAAGTGCCGAGGCCACCGCTCGCGCATCGGGTGCTGATGATGTACTAGCGAGCGCTGTTGTACATGAAACATTGGATGCGGCCTTAGTCGGTTGCCAACAAGTTTATGGTATGAGCGCACGGCTGAGACACCTAGCGGTGCCTGTGCTGAACCCGCGCGAGTCGGTCAGTAACATTCAACAGGCCGCTGATGAAACACAGATTGCCATTGTTTTTGGTCGTGAACATTCAGGATTATCGAATGATGAGTTAGATCGTTGCCAATATTTGGTTAATATTCCTGCTAATACTGAATACAGTTCATTAAATTTAGCCGCCGCAGTACAAGTGTTAGCCTATGAACTTAAAATGAGTTTTGATCCGACGATTGTTGTTGGTCGTGTTGGTGAAGAGCGTGAAGCGATTGATGCTAATGATTTAGAGCATCTCTACGGTCACTTTGAGCAGGCATTAACCACCATTGGTTTTCTTGATCCTGAAAATCCACGAAACTTAATGCGTCGGCTACGTCGTGTATTTAATCGAGCAAACCTCGATCGAAACGAGCTACAAATATTGCATGGTATTTTACGTGCTGCTGAGACCAAAAAGGGGGAGTAATGTCGGTGAAAATTACCTTGTGGCAGTTGATTAAGGAAGACATTAATTGCGTGTTTGATCGTGACCCTGCTGCCCGAAATGTATTTGAGATCATCACCACTTATCCCGGTGTACAAGCAATACAGTGGCACCGACTAAGCCATTGGTTATGGCTGCATAATCTGAAATGGCCGGCACGATTCTTATCCACTATTAGTCGGTGGTTCACCGGCATTGAAATTCACCCAGCCGTTAAAATCGGTCGACGTTTTTTTATCGATCATGGTATGGGAGTTGTTATCGGCGAAACGGCTGAAATCGGTGATGATTGTACTTTGTATCATGGGGTCACCTTAGGTGGTACTTCATGGAAAGAAGGGAAACGCCATCCAACTTTAGCTAATAATGTGGTGGTGGGGGCCGGTGCAAAAGTACTGGGACCTATTTTGTTGCATGATGGCGCTAGAATCGGTTCAAATGCCGTGGTAGTTAAATCAGTCAGTGCTGGCGAGACAGTAGTTGGTGTGCCGGGTAGAGTTGTTCGTATTAGCTTAACGGAAGATGAAAAACAACAACAGAAATTAGCCCAAGCAGTAGGATTTGATGCCTATGGAGCATCCAGTGAAACCTTAGATCCTGTTGCGGCAGCTATTCATGGTTTGATTGAGCATATTCATGCTTTAGATAAACGCGTCGAATCAATGGCTGAAACCATTCATCAGCTTGGCGGCGATGTTTCCAATGACCTAATGCCTGAACTTAATAACTGTGAATTAGACAAAAATGAGCTCGACAATAAAAGTTGACTAAAATAGTCGGGTATGTAAAAATTATCGTACCTAACTATAAGGCAATTCTCATGCGATTAACGACTAAAGGCCGCTATGCGGTAACAGCAATGTTAGATTTAAGTTTAAATTATGGCCAAGGATCAATAACATTAGCAGATATTTCTGAACGTCAAGGAATTTCATTATCGTATTTAGAACAGCTGTTCGCTCGTCTGCGTAAACAGGAATTAGTTAGTAGTACTCGTGGACCAGGTGGTGGTTATCGTTTAAGCCGAGCCGCTGATGAAATAAGTGTATTTGACGTTATATCTGCGGTTGATGAAAAAGTAGATAGCACCGCATGCGAAGGTAAAACTAACTGTCAAGGTGAAGGTGAAGAAGCCTGTTTAAGTCACGAGTTATGGACTAGTTTAAGTGTACAGATTTCACACTTTTTATCTGATATTTCATTAGGGCAAGTTGTCCGAAATCACCAGTGTGCTAAAAATGGTGAAAAAGTGATCAGCTTTAATGTCGCTTGAGTTAGCTAGATTAAAGATATTGATAAAAGTTTAGCTTAGGCATATATCGTGTTATCAGATTATTTTTTCATGATAAGGGCTAGGCGATAATAACGTTTAGTGTTTATAAAGGACATTACTGACGATGATAACTTAGTATTTATCCAACCTTATTGATGTGTAAACAAGCCTAAGACAGTTATCATATAGATCAAATAGTAGCTGAATAGTAGCTTTAACTTTGATGACATACCATAGTGCTTTAATCAGCTTTAAAATAATAGGTAATACAATGATTAAATTAACAAAAACAGCAGTAACACGTGTGCATGACATGGTGATTAAGCGGGGTTCAGGCATAGGATTACGTATTGGTGTGACCAAAAGTGGTTGTTCTGGTTACAGCTACGCTTTAGATTATGCCGAAACCATAGCAGACAATGATATTGTAATTGAACAAGATGGCGTGACAGTGGTGGTTGATCAAGAAAGTATGCCAGTTTTGGATGAAATGGTGCTGGACTTTGTGACAGAAGGGGTCAATCAAAGCTTTAAGTTTAATAACCCCAATGTTGTTTCAGCCTGTGGCTGTGGTGAAAGTTTTAGTGTGACCAAATAAAGTGACCAATAAGGTCACATAATGACTTTTTATGAAATATAAAGCCGAATCACAATATGTCACCCTATATAAATCAACAGCTTAAAACTGGCACGGCAACTGCATTGTTATTCACAAGGCAGAAAGATGCTGATTTATTCTAAACGCAAAAGGTAATTATTATGAAAAAAGTCCAACAAGGTTTTACATTAATCGAATTAATGATCGTTATCGCGATTATCGGTATTTTGGCGGCGATTGCATTACCTGCCTACCAAACTTATACACAAAAAGCTAATTATACAGAAATCGTTTTAGCAGCATCTGCTCCAAAACTGGCTGTTGAAATCTGTGCCCAGACGAATCTTCCAACATCTGCTACAGCTATCGCAGGTTGTGCAGGTGGTTCTAATGGCGTTCCTGCAGATATTGCTACTGCTAATGGTAGAGTAGGTACAGTAACAACGGCTGCAACAGGTATTGTTAGTGTGGTTCCTGTGGCAGCAAATGGTTTACTTACAACAGATGTTTACACATTAACACCAACAATTGCTGCAGGTAAAATTACTTGGGTGGGTACATGTGTCAGAACTGAACTTTGTTAATCTGAGTCGAACACGTCAAAGGGATTTGGCTTGAAGATTAACCAATAAGCCCCAGTAGTCATACTGGGGCTTTTTTGTTTGTGCGGTATTTGTCATCTACAGTGATGTTTTATATCGAGTTAAATAATGCCTGTTTATATCGATGATTATTAATTGAGCATGTTCAGGCTGTATCAATTAAAAGCAATGATGGCCAAGCCTTTTTATTGCAGCTGACGATTAGCCTATTTGGCTTGAAAAATCTGCTTTTTTATAGTGTGAAATATCAATTTGATATGCAATAACTCATTTATTGTTATCGCGATAGTGAGTTTAACTCTGACAGAAGGGTGATTATGACTCAACGCTAAGAGAGTTAGCCCTGATTAAGCGATTAGTATGAACTTTAAATGTATTAAAAATGTAGGCATCAAGGACACATTGTTTTAGCCTTTGAAGCGGATAAATCATAATGTTGGTATAAACAAATCTTGGCATTTTCATTGGCGGCTTCTACAGCCATCACCTGCAATAATTGTTGCCATAAACTGATTCGGCTTGAGTCATCAATATATTGACCTGACTGTTCGCGTTTTGCCAACCATAAGCCGCTGCCATTGAAACTATATACGGGTAATAAATCTTTGCGTTGTGATGCCAGCATAATAGTAGTGTTTAAGTTATCTAATACTAATGGCTCGGCATTACTCTGTTTAAAATAACTTACCACCATATGTGCCTTATTGATGGTTAAGGCTTTGACATAGGTAAGCCTGAGTTTGTCTTCTTTCATACCCATTGCGCTTAAAGTAAAATATTTGGCAATGGCTAAATCTTCACAATCTCCACCTTTAGTGACCAATGTTTGTAAGGGGGTTGCCCAATAATCTTCCTGTCGCCAATGAACAATATCATCGACAAAATTCAATTGATTAATAAAATCATTGACGCTTATCAGTTTTTTTATGTCTGACCATTGTGAACCTGATTTAATCAATGATTTCCATTGCTCAACTCTGACTTCTGTCTCAGGATTAATACCCGTTTCTGCTGTAATAACCACTTTGGGCGAAGTTGAACAGCCGGCTAATAATATCAGCAGTAAACTAACGACTATTTTAATCATTGCTCGGCCCCAGCGAAAGATAGGTCATGTTAATTATTTCACTCCAGAATAAGTTACTTTGATCAGAAACATTGCTGTTATTCAATGTATAAGTGATAGTAATAATTGCTGTTGAAAGGGTATCTTGTCAATGTTATTAAAGGAAAAATACCCTGTTTAATAAGCTGGATCAGCAATAGCTAAACTGCTCATACAATAATGATAAGTCTATTGTTAATAAATTAAGGCCGTAAATAAGGAAATAAAGTTTTAATTCTTTCAGCAGGCAGTTCGGCCATGGTTTGAATATTACGCTTATAAATTTCATCGGGCGATATCATTTTATCGAGTGCTGTTTCTATAGTCTGTTCACGCAGAATATGCAGGATCGGATAGGGGGCGCGATTGGTGAGGTTTTCAGTGGAATTGGGTTTAGTTTCAGCAAAACAGTAATCAGGATGAAAGCTGGCAATTTGAAATATACCATCCCACTCAAACGTCTCTAATAATTGATCCACTAGATCTAAAAACTGATTATAATCATCAAAATTAGCCAGCATATCCGGCACTATCAATAGGCTGGTTTCAACATCTACAGAAGGTATTTTACTCATCAAACTAAGCTCATCATACAAGTCTGCCAACAATACTTCTGCCGTTAATGCTTGGCTGACTGTAAATCTGACTTGTTGATTTTTACGTGGGGTTATTGCAAAGGGACACAGGTTTAGCCCGATAACAATGTCATCTAGCCATGTTTCAACATCTGATATTATAGATGTCACTTAACCCGCATTCCTGCTTGAGCGCCTTGATCAGGGTTGAGAATAAATAAGTCTTTGCCACCAGGACCAGCTGCTAAAACCATCCCTTCAGACATGCCAAAACGCATTTTTCTGGGTGCTAGATTAGCGACCATTACGGTAAGTTTACCAATTAAGTCTTCCGGTTCATAAGCTGATTTAATGCCAGCAAAAACCTGTTTTTCAGCTAAACCTATATCTAAAGTCAGTTTAAGTAATTTTTTTGTACCCTCAACATGTTCAGCATTTACGATAGTCGCAATGCGTAAATCAATTTTGGCAAAATCATCAAAACTGATTTCATCTGCTATAGGAGCAATTTCAGCATCATCTTCATTGTCATCCTTTCTGGCAGTAACCTGTGGCTCTGTTTGTTGAGCCATTGTTTCTTGTGAAGCCTGTTGAATGGCGACAATTTTATCAGTTTCAATACGGGTCATTAAGGGTTTGAATTTGTTAATAGGATGATTTAATAAAGGTGTTGCAATATCTGACCATAACATCGCTTCAATATTAAGAAATGCTTCAGCTTGTTCAGCCGTGGTGGGTAAAACAGGTTTCAGATAAGCGATCAAAACACGGAATAAGTTGATACCCATGGTGCAGATATCATGGACTTGTTGATCTTGACCTGCTTGTTTTGCTAGTGCCCAAGGCTTCATTTCATCGATATATTGATTGGCTTTATCCGCCAAGGCCATAATGTCACGCATGGCATGACCATATTCGCGATTTTCCATTTTATCGGCAATGCTGTCCGCTTGATCAACAAAGTCATCAAATAGTGCTTGTTCAGATAAGGTTTCAGCCAATTTCCCATCAAAGCGTTTGCTAATAAATCCTGCACAACGGCTAGCAATATTAACTACTTTACCAACAAGATCAGAGTTAATACGACTTTGGAAGTCTTCTAAATTAAGATCAATATCTTCAATACCTGAACCTAGTTTAGCGGCAAAATAATAACGAAGATATTCTGGATTTAAATGGTCGAGATAAGTACGTGCCTTAATGAAGGTACCACGTGACTTAGACATCTTTTTGCCATCAACAGTCAAAAATCCATGTGCGTAAATAGCACTTGGTCGACGGAAACCAGCACCTTGTAGCATGGCTGGCCAAAAAAGAGCGTGAAAATTGATGATATCTTTGCCAATAAAATGAATCATTTCTGTTGTGCTGTCGGCTTTTAGATATTCATCAAAATCAATATCGGTACGGTCACAGTAATTTTTAAAGCTTGCAAGATAACCAATGGGTGCATCTAACCACACATAGAAAAACTTGTTAGGTGCATCAGGAATTTCAAAACCAAAATAAGGGGCATCACGAGAAATGTCCCAATCTTTTAAGCCACTTTGCAACCATTCATTGAGTTTATGACTAACTTCATCTTGAAGATGACCACTTTGAGTCCATGTTTTCAGATCTTGTTCAAAATCACCTAGTTTAAAAAAGTAATGCTTAGAATCTTTAGTGATCGGAGTGGCACCAGAGACAGCTGAAACTGGGTTTTTTAACTCAGTAGCATCATAGGTTGCGCCACAGGCTTCACAATTATCACCATATTGATCCGGAGTATTACATTTAGGACATTCTCCTTTAATAAAGCGATCAGGCAGAAACATTTCTTTTTCAGGATCGTACGCTTGGCTAATAGTACGTGTTGCGATATGTCCCGCATCACGGTTGGCCAAGTAAACTTGACTTGCCAATGCTTTATTTTCAGCACTATGTGTGCTGTAAAAATTATCAAAATTAATGGCAAAGTCACCGAAATCGGCTTTGTGTTCTTGTTCAATATTAGCAATGAGTTGTTCTGGAGTAATGCCAATTTTTTGCGCATGTAACATGATAGGTGTGCCATGAGCATCATCTGCACAAATATAATGACATTGATTGCCACGCATCTTTTGAAAGCGCACCCAGACATCGGTCTGAATATATTCGACTAAATGCCCGAGGTGAATCGAACCATTAGCATAGGGCAGGGCACTAGTAACAAGAATTTTTCTTTGCATGAATTAACCAAAAAATACCATAAAATAGGGGTGAAAGATACCAGAAATCGACTTTTTACTCCATGACCAATTTTTTATTGATCAAAATCATCATTGTCTCAACTGTTTATTTATAATGACTTATTGAAAGTCATTAGCCTTTAGATTAGATTAAGCTAAGTTATCTCATTTATATCTAATAAAAAGAGACGTCGATGGAACTAATTTTACACGATATTCATGTTAACTCAATCGAGTTAGCATTGGACAAAGCTCGCCAATATCGCTCCTTGCTGGAGCCTGAAATGGCTGAAAGCATTTGTCTCGATATTCTTAATATTAATGCAGATAATCAGCACGCCTTAATCATTTATATTTTGGCTTTGAGTGATCAATTACATCACCCCGATAAACAAGCCCAGATAAAAGTTATTCAGCAAGCAATAGAAAAGCTGGAGAGCGAATATCAACGCCATTATTACGCGGGTTTGCTTAATGAAAGACAGGCACGATTTTTATTGTCTCAGCCGATGTCTCGCTCCTTTGCTTATGACTATTTCGTTGAAGCTTTCGATCATTATAAGCAAGCACAAACGCTTAGCCCTGAAAATAACGATGAAGCGATATTGAGAAGGAATAGCTGTATTAGAACTATTCAAAAAGAGAAACTGCGAGCAAGACAAGATAATGAAGACATACTCATTGATATGGAAAGCTAATCGTGAAATTACTCCAGCTGCAAAAAAGAACGATGGCAATCGTCGGTACATTGATGACGCTATATCTGATTATTCACATGCTTACCAATCTGAGCTTTTTTAGCGAAAGTAGCTTTAACCAATTTTATCAATGGTATAACGGGACTATGGTCCGCTGGCTAATATTGACCTTTATTACTGTCTCAATGTTCATTCACATTAAAGCAGCGATTAGAATTCGTAAAGCGAATGCCAAAGCAAGAACGGTAGACTACAAAAAACACAGCAAATTTCATATCCCTGCCACCTTGGTTACCTTGAGCATTGTATTTTTGTTCAGTTTTATTGCTGTGCATATTTTCCAAACTTTATTGTTTGATCCAGTGGATGTTTATGGTGAGCTAATATCGCTTTTCCAATCGCCTTGGGCTGTTTTATTTTATCTTGCAGGCTTATTTGTACTGATGATGCATCTACTTCATTCCTTGGGTAATGTTTTACAGACGCTAGGTAAAACATCGCTAACGTGTAATGGTTTAGTGGTCGCTTTTGGTTTGCTATTAACAGCCGGTTTTGCGTTGATTCCGCTTTATATATATTGTGTGATGCCATGAAAGATTTTGAATTAGATAGTCGTAGCCCTAAAGGCAGTTTGGAAGATCGCTGGACACAGCATAAGTTCAATTCCAAGATTGTAAATCCTGCTAATCGTAAAAAGTATAAGATCATTGTGGTGGGCACAGGATTGGCGGGCGCTGCAGCTGCAGCATCATTAGGAGAGATGGGCTACAACGTTAAAACGTTCTGTTTTCAAGACAGTCCCCGCCGAGCCCATAGTATCGCCGCACAAGGGGGTATTAATGGGGCTAAAAATTATCAAAATGATGGTGATAGTGTGTGGCGCTTGTTTTATGACACGCTAAAAGGGGGGGATTTTAGAGCGCGTGAATCGAATGTTTTTCGTCTTGCTGAGTTGAGCAGTAACATCATTGACCAAGCGGTTGCTCAGGGAGTGCCATTTGCTCGTGAATATAGTGGTTATCTGGCTAACCGATCTTTTGGTGGTGCTCAGGTATCTCGTACTTTTTATGCACGAGGACAAACCGGTCAACAATTATTATTAGGTGCTTATCAGGCGATGAGCAAACAAATAGCACAAGGCTCAATTACCCATCATTCTCGCAGTGAAATGCAAGATCTTATTATGGTTAAAAATCATGCTAAAGGCATTGTCAGTCGTGACTTAATAACAGGTGAGCTCGAAACACATATGGCAGATTGTGTGGTGTTATGTACTGGCGGTTATAGTAATGTATTTTATCTATCGACCAATGCTAAAGGCTGCAATACATCGGCAATCTGGCGAGCGCATAAACAAGGCGCATTATTTGCCAACCCCTGTTTTACACAGATCCATCCCACCTGTATTCCTCAACATGGTACTTTGCAATCAAAACTAACCTTGATGAGTGAATCTTTACGTAACGATGGTCGAGTTTGGGCGCCAAAAAGAAAACAAGATTGTGCTAAAGTTCCTGAAGATATTGCTGAAGAGAATCGTGATTATTTCCTAGAGCGAATGTATCCGGCTTTTGGTAATTTAGTCCCTCGTGATATTGCGTCACGTGCAGTTAAATTAATTTGTGATGAAGGCCGTGGCGTAGGCCATGAAATTGAAGGTCAAAAACTCGGTGTTTATCTTGATTTTGCCCAAGCTATTAACAAACAAGGTTTAGCAGCAATTACTGAAAAATACGGTAATTTATTTCAGATGTATCAGCGTATAACCTCTGAAGATCCTTATTCAACGCCAATGCGTATTTATCCGGCTGTGCATTACACCATGGGCGGTTTATGGGTTGATTATAATTTAATGACATCGATTGATGGTCTATTTGCCGGTGGTGAAGCCAATTTCTCTGATCATGGCGCTAATCGATTGGGAGCGAGTGCGTTAATGCAAGGCTTGGCCGATGGTTATTTTATTCTGCCAACAACGGTCTCTGATTATTTAGCGCAGCAAAAACCGTTAGATCCTGAACGAAACTACCCAGAAGCAGAGTTGGCTTTAAAAACAGCTAAAGCGCGGCTAGACCGTCTATTGAATGCACCTGATCCACAAAAAACGCCTGATGAGTTTCATCGTCAATTAGGCCAAATAATATGGCATGCTTGTGGCATGGCAAGGGAAAAAACCCTACTTGAATCATCAATAACTGAAATTCAACAGCTTAAAGAAACATTCTGGCAACAAGTTAAAGTAACCGGCAGCGGTATGGAGTTAAATCAAACATTAGAAAGAGCAGGCCGAGTGGCTGATTTCTTCGAGTTAGCGGAGCTTATGTGTATTGATGCCTTAGAGCGAGAAGAGTCCTGTGGTTGCCATGCCCGAGAAGAACATATTACGGAAGATGGTGAAGCACAACGTCATGATGATGATTTTTCCTATGTTTCTGCATGGCAATATAGCGGCAATACCAGTTTGCCAACCCTGCATAAGGAAGAGCTTCATTTCGAATTTGTTAGACCTAATACAAGAAACTATCGATGATTTTTACTCTACACATATGGCGCCAGCAAGATAGTCAATCGGAAGGCTATTTCGAACAACATGAGATCGATGTTGATGAAGGTACATCATTTTTAGAAATGCTTGATGCCTTAAACGAGCAGCTTATCGTTGCTGGTAAAAAAGCCATTGCCTTTGATTTTGATTGCCGTGAGGGGATCTGTGGCTCCTGCAATTTAGTGATTAATGGCTCACCACATGGTAAACATCGTGCAACAACAACCTGTCAGCAATATATGCGTGATTATGCTGATGAAAAAGAACTTTGGATTGAACCCTGGCGAGCCACAGCATTTCCTATCATTAAAGATTTGATAGTTGATCGCACGGCGTTTGATAAGATTATTCAAGCAGGTGGTTATATTGATGTTAGAACCGGTTCGGCACCTGAAGCAAATACAATGCCGATCGAGAAAGAAATTGCTGATGATGCCTTTGATGCCGCTACCTGCATAGGTTGTGGTGCTTGTGTAGCGATCTGTCCTAATGCCTCTGCTACATTGTTTGTTGCAGCAAAAGTAAGCCACTTATCCAGCTTACCGCAGGGTCAAATGGATAAAAAACGAGCGGGTAAATTACTGGTCGCCATGGAAGAACAAGGATTTGGTAGCTGCAGTAATTATCGTCAATGTGAAAGTGTTTGTCCTAAAGAGATTAGTATCAGTACCATTACTAAAATGAATAAGCTACTCTACCAGTCACCTTGATGTCTAAAACTAATACCTTGTTGTAACAGGTCAAAATAACACATTGTCTTTTGGCTTAATCGGCTAGTATTTGAAGGTAGCACAAACACAAGTTTCGCTTTTATGCTGCGCGTTTTAAACTAGGTGGTTAGGGTTTTATTCACTGTTGGTCGCTATTATTATCATTGTGTTCTGCTCATTGGCAGCCGTGTTGTCAATGATATTAACATTATGTAATGGTGTCTGATATCGACTGAGACTAGCACCAAATAAAACCGTTGCATTTTAGAGTGAAAATGTACAAGATCCTGCGATTTAAGCTTTGCTAATAAGAGTAATTGCGTATGCATACCACTATGAACGCTATTGTTGCCTCAAATACGCAGCCGACCGTGGGCTGGGATTCAGAAAAGAGTGCCAAACTTTACGGCGTTCGTGAGTGGGGTGCTGATTGTTTTGATGTTTCATCAGAAGGTAATGCTGTTGTAAGTGTTCAGTTTGGTGCACAAACTGTGCAAGTTCCGTTAATCGATATTGTCGAAGGAATGAAAGAACGTGGCTTAGAAATGCCGGCTATTTTACGCATAGAAAATCTATTAGATCTTCGCATCAAACAACTTAATGAAGCTTTTGCCCGTGCTATCGATCTAGGTGATTATCAAAATTATTATCGTGGTGTTTTTCCGATTAAGGTTAATCAACAATGTCATGTTATTGAAGAGATTGCTGACTTTGGCAAACATTATCACCATGGTTTAGAAGCGGGCAGTAAAGCAGAATTAATTATTGCCCTATCTCAATTGCAAGATCATGACAGTCTAATAATTTGTAATGGTTATAAAGATGCTGAGTTTATTGATCTGGGTTTATATGCTCGTCAAATGGGTATTAAATGTTTCTTTGTATTAGAAACATTGTCTGAATTACCGATTATTATTGAACGCAGCCAAGCTTTGGGTATTGAGCCACTCATTGGAGTGCGAATTCGCTTAGCATCAATGGTAGAAGGCCATTGGAACGAAGATAGTGGTGACCGCTCAATATTTGGTTTGTCGACTAACGCCTTGCTTGAAGTGCTTGAACAATTAAAAGAAGCCAATATATTGCATTGTCTACAATTGCTGCATAGCCACTTGGGTTCCCAAATTCCTAATATTCGCAATATTCGAACTGGGGTATTAGAAGCTTGTCGATTTTATGCTGGCCTTATTGAAGAAGGTGCGCCTATGGGTTATATCGATTTAGGTGGGGGCTTAGCCGTTGATTATGAGGGCACTCAGAGTAACAGTACCCATAGTATGAATTATAGTTTGGATGAATATTGTTCCAATATCATAGAGACGATTTTGGAAAGTCTAGACCCCCTTGAGATTAATCATCCCGTTATTATTTCTGAATCTGGCCGTGCCTTAGTAGCTTATTCTTCGATGTTATTATTCAATATCTTAGATGTGCGTGATCATAAACCTGGTCTGATCCCCAAAGTTGCCCCAACCAACAGTGTTGATCAGATCGTAAATCTATACCACGTATTAAACAATATTGATCTACATAAGCTGCAAGAATGTTACAACGATGCCTTATATTATCGTGATGAAGTGCGTGAATTATTTCATCGAGGCCAGGCTAATTTACGTGAACGTGCCTTAGCAGAAAACCTTTCGCTAGCTATCTTAGAGAAAATTGCCCAGTTATTAACACAAGCAAATCGTATTTCAGCAGAGTTAGAAACCTTGCCAGAACTTTTATCTGATATTTATTATGGTAATTTCAGTTTGTTTCAGTCATTGCCTGATATTTGGGCCATTGATCAGATCTTCCCAATCATGCCGATCCATCGGCTAAACGAAGAACCTACTCGTGATGCCGTGCTGGCTGATATGACATGTGACTGTGATGGTAAAATTGATTCGTTTTCACTGGCTGATGGTCATAGTAAAACACTGCCCTTACATCCACTACGTGATGATGAAGAATATTATCTGGGTGTTTTTCTAGTGGGGGCCTATCAGGAAACCTTAGGAGATTTGCACAACTTATTTGGTGATACTAATGTGGTGAGTGTGCGTATTAATGAAGATGCTAGTTTTGATTTTATCCGAGAATTTCATGGCGATAGCATTGCCGATGTATTAAGTTACGTCGAATATGACCCTAAAGTGATGCAGGAAAACTTCAGACGTACTGCCGAACAAGCTGTACGTGAAGGCAAAATATCGGTTGCAATGCGCCAGAAAATGATAAAGGCATTTCGTGAAAGCATGCAAGGATATACTTTTTTTGAACGTTAAAAAACATGTTTATATAGGAAATTGACAATGTCTAAAGTAATGATTATCGGTGCGGGTGGTGTCGGTGGAGTATTGACTCATAAATGTGCACAATTACCCGACGTGTTTTCAGAAATTGTATTGGCGAGTCGCACAGAAGCTAAATGTAAATCCATTGCAGCGCAGTTAGATAGGCCCATTACAACGGCTCAAGTTGATGCTGATAATGTGCCTGAATTAACGGCCTTACTTAAAACTGAACAACCGTCTTTAGTGATTAATGTCGCCTTGCCTTATCAAGACCTCACCATTATGGATGCCTGTTTAGCAGCAGGTATCAATTATATGGATACGGCTAATTATGAACCGATGGATACAGCTAAGTTTGAATACAGTTGGCAATGGGCGTATCACGATAAATTTAAAGAGGCTGGACTCACCGCTCTATTGGGCAGTGGTTTTGATCCAGGCGCAACCAATATGTTCACCGCCTATGTTGCTAAACATTATTTTGATGAAATTCATCAGTTAGACATTATTGATGTTAATGGGGGCGATCATGGCTATCCCTTTGCGACTAACTTTAATCCTGAAATCAACATTCGTGAAGTAACAGCAGATTGTCGTCACTGGGAAAATGGTCAGTTCGTTACCACACCAGCAATGTCAAAAAAAGCCGAGTTCATGTGCCCTGAAGACATCGGTAGCTATACTATCTATCGCATGTATCATGAGGAATTGGAATCGTTGACAAAACACTTTCCCAGTTTGAAACGTGCACAATTCTGGATGAGTTTTGGTGATAATTATCTTAAACATTTAGAAGTATTAACAAATGTCGGTATGACGGGTATTGAGCCGATTATGTATAAGGGACAAGAAATTGTACCCATACAGTTTTTGGCAAAACTGTTACCTGATCCATCATCACTTGGTTCGCGCACAATAGGTAAAACCTGTATCGGTTGTGTGGTTCAAGGCCTTAAAGATGGCAAACAGAAAATAGTTTATATCTACAATATTAAAGATCACCAAGACTGTTACCAAGAAGTCCAATCGCAGGCGATTTCTTATACAACAGGTGTGCCTGCTATGATCGGTGCTAAGATGATTCTTGAGAAAAAATGGCAAGGTGCCGGGGTGTGGAACATTGAACAATTTGATCCTGATCCGTTTATGGATGATATGAATAAATACGGTTTGCCCTGGCAGGTGGTTGAATTAGATAACTTTGATTTAGATCGCTAAATAAAATGCAATTTACTGACTTTTCTAAACTTGATTTACAGCGACTTCCCTCCCCTTGTTTTGTAGTGGATGAAGTAGCTGTTGAGCGTAATTTATCCATATTGAAAAAGGTTGCAGACCAAAGTGGAGCTAAGGTTTTGGCGGCATTAAAAGCTTTTTCAATGTGGTCATTAGCCCCTTTAACGGCGCAATATCTAAGTGGTACTTGCGCCAGTGGTTTACATGAAGCTAAGTTAGGCCACCAACAATACGGTGGCGAAGTGCATGTGTATGCTGCAGCTTATAGTGAGGCCGATCTTATTGCACTACTAACATTTGCTGATCATATTGTTTTTAATTCCTGTGGTCAGTGGACTCGCTTTCGTCAACAGTGCCTTGCCGCACAACTAAAAAGGCCTGGTTTGCAGTTTGGCTTACGGATAAATCCAGAACATTCTGAAGCAGCTGTGCCTATTTACGATCCTTGTGCACCCGGTTCGCGTTTAGGTATTCCAGTGTCGCAACTCAATGTAGGTGTATTGCAAGGCATAACGGGCTTACATTTTCATACTCTATGTGAACAAAAGTTTGAACCCTTAGCACGGACTGTAAAAGCTGTTGAGCAAAAGTTTGGTCATCTATTAGCTCAAATGAAATGGATTAATTTTGGTGGTGGTCATCATATAACAGCTGATGGTTATAATATTGAGGGTCTGATTGACTTGCTCAAAGATTTTTCTAGTCAACATCAAGTGCAAGTGTATTTGGAGCCGGGTGAAGCGGTAGCGATTGGCACCGGTGTTTTAAGTTGTGAAGTGCTTGATATTACCTGGAATCAATTAAACCAAGCAATTATTGATACCTCGGCAACCTGCCATATGCCTGATACTTTAGAAATGCCTTATCGGCCCGATGTTATGGGGGCTGAACTGGCAGGTAAACTACCTTATACTTATCGCCTAGGTGGATTAACCTGTTTAGCAGGCGATGTAGTCGATGACTATAGCTTTGCCGAGCCTTTACAGATAGGCCAACGATTAATTTTTGAAGACATGAGTCATTACACCATGGTCAAAACAACTACATTTAATGGTACTCATCTACCAGCACTGGCTATCTGGAATTCTAAAACAGATGCATTAAACATAGTCAAAACCTTTGGCTATGAAGACTTTAAAAACAGACTGTCATAATGAGTGAATTATCCACAAAACCTTATCCGATCTTTTTAGGCTCAGAAATTGAACAGCCGCGTCCTGAAAATGCATTGTTTCATGTACTGCCTGTACCCTATGAAAAAAGTGTGTCTTATGGAAGTGGTACAGCATTAGGCCCAAAAGCGATTCTAAAAGCATCCTGGCAGCTAGAAAAATGGGATGGTAAAAGCAAGCCCTGTGATCAAGGTATTTATACCTGCCCAACCATTGACTGTAGCCTACAAGCAGAACATGTCATTGACAATATTGCAGTGGCTACTCAAAAAATCATTGAGCAGGGTGCAATGCCAGTGGTGTTTGGTGGTGAACATACCGTTACTTATGGTGTATTAAAAGGCTTAAAATTAGCGGGGATTGACGACTTTGGTATTGTGCAAATTGATGCTCATGCAGACTTACGTGAGGCTTATGAGGGCGATCCCTTAAGTCATGCTTCTGTAATGAAACGAATTGTGGATATCGGGGTCCCATTGTATCAACTGGGTGTGCGCGCATTGTGTGAAGAAGAGATTGGTTATCGTCAACAGTTTGCTATCCATTATCAAGATGCAGATGAACTGGTGCCTAACAATATTACAAGTATTGATTTACCAAAAAACTTCCCGAAAAAAGTTTTTTTTACTATTGATGTTGATGGGTTGGATCCCTCTGTTTTTCCATCAACAGGTACGCCTGTTCCTGGCGGTTTAGGCTGGTATCAAACCTTGAGTTTATTTGAATCTGTTGTCAAACAATGTGACATCATCGGCTTTGATATTATGGAGTTTGCACCTATTAAAGGTTTTCATGCCTACGATTTTTCAGCAGCTATGCTGACTTATAAAATGATGGGTATTGTTCAGCGTAATCGTTTAGCGCTGCCTAAGACATCTGATAATTAATGATAAATGAACGCCCAATTGGCATATTTGACTCAGGTATTGGCGGCTTATCAATTGCACGCCAAATTCGTACAAGATTAACTAATGAACATTTAGTCTATGTCGCTGATTCTATTCATGCACCTTATGGCGAAAAGTCTGGATCGTATATTATGGAAAGAGTATTTTCAATCAGCGATTTTCTAGTAGAGCACAAGGTAAAAGCAATTGTTGTTGCTTGTAACACGGCAACCGTATCGTCAATAAAAGCGCTAAGAGCTCATTATGCTATTCCCATTATTGGCGTTGAGCCGGGTCTTAAGCCTGCAGTCTTTAATACTAAAAGTGGTGTTATTGGTGTTTTAGCAACAGCACAAACACTTAAAAGTGCTTCATTTAATGATTTAGCTAAAAGCTTTTCTACTGATGTTGAAATTGTCGTCCAGCCTTGTCCTGGTTTAATGGAACAAGTTGAAGCGATAGATCGGGATAGTGCAAAAACAGAGGCGCTCATTAAAGAGTATGTAGTTCCACTATTAGATAAAGGGGCCGATCATATTGTACTGGGTTGTACTCATTATGCTTTTTTAGCCAGTGTTATTAAAAGAGTAGCGGGTCCAAAGGTAGAGATTATAAATACTGATTTTGCAGTAGCTAAAGAGACTGGGCGCCGTCTACAAGCTGAGGATTTATTATCAAAAAATAGTGAGCAGGGCAGCATTGAATTTTGGAGCAGTGCACCTTCCGCTATTGCCCAAAGGCAATTTAGTCTACTATGGGGGAGCTCCGTTACTGTGTTGAAAATTTAATTGAGTTGCCTGCCTGATATTACTGATTATTCTTTACTTGGTTAAGCTTACTTTTAATTAGAAGTATGAGTATAGTCCTTCCGATGTAACAAAGGCTTGTATGGAAAAGTTTGATCTATTTATAAAGGGAATATATTGACGGTTAAAATAAACACAGCAGAATTGCGCCTTGGTATGTTTATTAAGAAGCTAGGTGGATCTTGGATAAAACATCCCTTCTTTCGAGGTAGTCTTTTATTGGGAGATAAAAATGATTTAACACGGATCTTAACAGCAGGTATCAAGGACGTTTGGATAGACGAAACCAAAGGGCTTGCTAGAGCAGCAAAAAAAGAAGATAAAGCCCTCCCAGAAGAGGCGCTAGAAGTAGTTGAATCTTCTACTGATCCAATAGTCAAAAAGGCGATTGTAAGTTCAATGGAAGTAGAAGTTGAACATGCTCGCAAGTTTTGCGATTCAGCAAAAAAACAAGTCAAATTAATGTTTGACGATGTAAGACTAGGTAAGGCGATTGATCTCAATATCACTTTACCGCTAATTAACGAAATTGAAACAATGATTCAACGTAATGCCTCTGCTATTTTGAGTGTGGCACGTTTAAAAACACATGATGACTATACTTATATGCACTCTGTCGCTGTGTGTGCCTTAATGATAAGCCTTGCCCATCATTTGAACTTAGATGAAGAGCAAACTAGGTTAGCTGGCATTGGTGGATTGATGCATGATTTGGGTAAATCATTTATACCATTAGGTATATTAAACAAACCTGGGAAACTGTCTGATGCCGAATTTGTTTCTGTAAGAAAGCACGCAGAAGCAGGCGCTATGATATTAAAGAAAAGTGGTGCAGAATCTGCTGTGATTGATATCGCTTTGCATCATCATGAGAAAGTTGATGGCAGTGGTTATCCTGATAAGCTTGCTGGTGATGATATTTCACTGTTAGCTCGGATGGCTGCTATCTGTGATGTTTATGATGCTGTGACTTCGCAGCGTGCCTATAAAAAAGCGTGGGATCCTTCTAATGCTATTCATAAAATGACGCAGTGGGAAGGGCATTTTGATAAAAAATCTTTGCTGCCTTTGTTCAATCAGTCGGGATCTATCCTGTTGGTTCACTGGTTCGACTGTCATCCAAACGGTTAGCTGTGGTGATTGAACCTGGTATTGAGGCCTTGCTTAAACCTAAAGTTAAAGTGTTTTACTCGATGAGTACTAAAACTCAAATTCCACTTGAAATCATTGATCTTGCTGAATCAGAATGTAAGCTTACTATTGAGGGACCTGAAAACCCTGAAGAATGGGGATTTAAATCTCTTGAAAATTTGTGGCTGTAGTAGGCTGTTATTTTATGTGGGATTACGCTTAGTTTTCCATTAAAAAAGTCCAGATAATTAAAGATAAATCTTAAAGACTGTAATTAGTTTTGTGAATGACTTTACTCCTTAAATTATCTAGTCATCAGTTGAGAGCGATAGAGTACTTTTAGAAATGTCTAAAACAAGCTAGAATCGCGAATTATTATTTGTAGAGTATGATTCGATGAACCTTGAAACAGCAAAATTATTGGCTGATTATTACGCCGCTTTTAACAGCCAAGATATGACCGCATTTCTTGAAATGCTGACAGAAGATGTTATTCATGACATTAACCAGGATAAACGAGAATTAGGTAAAAGCCTATTCTCTAAATTCATGCTTAGGATGAATGCATATTACAAAGAACAGATCGTTAATATCTCTATCACTACCAACAAAACAGGCGATCGTGCTGCTGTTGAATTCACCGTATTAGGTGAATATTTATCAACTGATCAAGGTTTGCCTGAAGCCAAGGGCCAAAAATATAATTTAGCTGCAGGTGCCTTTTTCGATATCCGCGATGGTAAAGTCGCTCGTGTAACAAACTATTACAACCTTGAAAATTGGCTTTCTCAAGTTGTTGCTTAATAAAATATGCTGAGTTTAAAACGTTTGTCAGGTGATGAACTAGTTCGATATTTACCAGAACTAGCACAATTGAGAATTCAGGTTTTTCGTGACTTTCCCTATTTGTACGATGGCGACTTGGCTTATGAGCAACGTTATTTGCAAATTTATGCCAAATCTACAGATAGCCTCATTGTATTGGCATTTGATGGCGATACGATTGTTGGCGCATCCACTGGTATTCCGCTTAAATTCGAAACAGGCGAGGTTAAACAGCCGTTTATTGACGCCGGTTATAATGTTGATAAAATCTTTTATTGTGGCGAATCTGTCTTAATGCCCAGTTATCGCGGACAGGGAGTAGGTGTTGCCTTTTTTGAACATCGTGAAATATATGCCCGAGAAATAGGAGGCTTTGATTTTTGTTGTTTTTGCGGTGTACAACGATCTGATAGCCATCCCTTACGTCCAACAGACTATGTTGCTTTAGATGATTTCTGGCGAAATCGAGGTTATCAAAAACAGCCACAACTGCATACAACATTTAGTTGGAAAGAAATAAATGAAATAGAAGAGTCGCCTAAGCCGATGACCTTTTGGATGAAAAATTTAGCATGAGCAAAATAAAGATAGCCGCTGCTCAATACGATATTAGTTTTTTCACCGACTGGTCAGATTTTGTCGATAAGTTGACCGAGTGGGTGCATATAGCCGCTGAAAAGCAGGCAAAGCTACTTGTGTTTCCTGAATATGGCAGTATGGAATTACCATCATTATTAGGTGAAACAATCTATAAAGATCTTAATGGCCAATTACAGGCCATGCAAACACTTTATCCTCAATGGCAAGCATTGCATAAAGAATTAGCGCGCCAGTTTGATGTGATGATTTTAAGCTCAACTTATCCTGTTATGCAACAAGATGGTCGTTACTGTAATCGAGCGAATCTTTATGGGCCAGATGGTTTAATAGATTATCAAGACAAACTAATGATGACACGTTTTGAAAATGAACAATGGCTAATTAAAGCGGGTAAACAGATCAAAGTAATAGATACAGATATTGGAAAATTAGCGATCAATATCTGTTATGACGCAGAATTCCCGCTTATTACTCGTCAACAAGTGGCTGCAGGTGCTGATCTTATATTGGTCCCAAGTTGTACTGATACTGAAGCGGGTTTTCATCGTGTCCGTATTGCTTGTCAGGCGCGCGCTCTAGAAAACCAATGTTATGTAGTGCAATCGCCTACTTTCGGGAAAGCTGCTTGGTCTGAAACAGTAGACGTCAATACTGGCAAAGCCAGCATCTATACACCAGTTGATTACGGTTTCCCTGATAATGGCATCTTAGTGCAAGGGTCTCAATACCAAGCTGAGTGGGTACACGCGGAGATAGATTTAGCTGAAATTGCTCGCGTGCGTAAGGAAGGTCAGGTTTTTAATTATCGTGATTGGCCAAAGCAACAAAAATTACTGACCCCACACAAAATCTAATGATAAATACAGCCGACATAACAAGTATTGACTCTGTTGCATCAGGATAAGTCACTGATAAAAAGCTAAGTTCTACGGTGATTTTATTTTTTGCTTCGGGCCTAGTTTGTTCGGTTTTTTATCATACATTGCAGTTAATAATAATTCGCCTTTACTATCAACATGAAAGTCACCGAAACGCGCTGTTTGATAAAGTGGGCTATGGCCTTCATGAAAGAAAAATGCATTATTGGCAAATTTCAAGCTACCATTTCTCACGCGATATTGCATCAGCACTACATTTTCGAGACTATAATTCAATGCCATATAGTCACCTTGCATTAAAGACCGTCGATCCACAGGTGCTAGCTTTATATTAATAATCTTACCTTCAGCTAAGTATTTTGCCTTAGCTGAAATTGACTAATTCACTACGGCCAGAATAATAATCAAAGCAGCAGAGCAAGAGCTAAAGTATTAAAAAATTCACTAGGGACAATAATTATTGTTAGTTTTATTAGAACTTTGTGTTTGATATAATCAAGCTGTGAACACCTTTAATTATATTACACAGGACAAATAAAATGGCCTTATTACTTTTATGGATGAAGCTTTAGCCAACACAGTATAAAATAGAGTCATATTTATTCCACTGCAAATACCACGCACTCAAAGGAAACACCATGCTGAACCAGTCGCAAATCGAAAAAATCATTAATGATTATCAAGATCCCTCTGCATTAATGACTTTTGGCGATTCCAAAGCAAACGTCGATGTTAAAATCGCTGATGAAAGTATTAAGGCCAATGTTACCTTAGGCTACCCAGTTAAAGGGTATACCAACGACTTACAAGCTGGCTTACTAGCCGAATTAAAACAACAATCACAATCTGATGATGTGACCGTTGTTGTAGATTGGAAAGTAACTAAACATAAAGTGCAACAAGGTATAAAAGGTATTAATAGTGTTAAAAACATTATTGCTGTTGCATCAGGTAAAGGTGGTGTAGGTAAATCGACGACATCCGCTAACCTTGCACTAGCGCTTGCCGCTGATGGTGCTAAAGTGGGTATTTTAGATGCGGATATTTATGGACCAAGTCAGCCAAGAATGCTGGGAACATCACAACGTCCTGAATCAATTGATGGCAAACGTATTGAACCTATCGAGAGTTACGGTTTGCAATGTATGTCGATTGGTTTTCTGATTGATGAAGAAGAGCCGATGATCTGGCGTGGCCCAATGGTAACTCAGGCATTGGAACAAATGCTGAATGATACAAATTGGAGTGAGCTGGATTATTTAGTCATTGATTTACCACCGGGTACTGGTGATATTCAGTTAACCTTATCGCAAAAAGTACCCGTGAGTGGCGCAGTTATTGTTACAACACCACAAGATATTGCTCTACTAGATGCTCGCAAGGCATTAAAAATGTTTGAGAAAGTCAATGTATCCGTCATGGGTGTGATCGAAAACATGAGTACCCATATATGCAGCAGCTGTGGCCATGAAGAGCATATCTTTGGTAGTGGCGGCGGTGAAAAAATGGCTAAACAATATGGTATTGATTTACTCGGTGATTTGCCACTAGATATTAAAATTCGTGAAGATGCAGATGGCGGACAACCTACTGTTGTAAGCGATCCTGATGGAGATATCGGTATGGCTTATCGGACAATTGCACGCCGTCTAGCAGCACGTTTAGCAAAACAGGGCAAAGATTATACCTCGGCATTTCCAAATATCGTGATCAAAAACGATTAATCACGTTATCATTAAGGTTATTATTATTTAAAGCGATTCGAATATGAGTATAAAGTCAGACAAATGGATCCGCCGTATGGCGCAAGAGCACGATATGATTAGTCCTTTTGAAGCGGGGCAAGTACGTGAGGGTGACAATGGACGAATGATTTCTTATGGCACATCTAGTTATGGTTACGATGTTCGCTGTTCGACAGAGTTTAAAATCTTCACGAATATCAATTCAGTGATTGTTGATCCGAAAAATTTTGACGAAGGTAGCTTTGTTGATGTCAATTCAGATGTGTGCATTATTCCGCCCAATTCATTTGCCTTAGCGCGGACTGTTGAAACATTTAAAATTCCACGCAATGTATTAACCATTTGTTTGGGTAAGTCTACCTATGCCCGCTGTGGGATCATTGTTAATGTCACACCCTTAGAACCAGAATGGGAAGGTCATGTGACTTTGGAGTTTTCAAATACCACCACCTTACCAGCAAAAATATACGCTAACGAAGGGGTAGCACAGATGTTATTTTTTGAGTCTGATGAAGTGTGTGAAACATCTTATGCTGATCGGGCGGGTAAATATCAGGGACAAAAAGGAGTCACGTTGCCTAAGTCTTAATTTAGGATAACTATATCCAATGACATTAAACTTCTCATTTCTACGATGTATAAAACTACTGTTAATGTCAGTCATGGCCATCATGTTTGCAGGCTGTAGTAATGAACGTGTTTCAGATGAACAATGGCCACATAGTGATTTAAGTAGTTATGCGGCGGCCTTTTCGCCAGATGGCCGTTATGTGTTAGTAGGTGATACAGATGCGCCAGCAAGGTTATGGGATATTGAAGCCAATAAAGTGGTTTATAGTTGGCAAAACAATGAGGAAGTGGGCACAACGACGGCGGTAGCATTTTCTGCTGATAGTAAAGTTGCAGCGACTTCTGAGCAAGATGTTATTGTTTTGTGGAAAGTTGCTAATGGTCAACCTATGCTACGATTGAGCTTTCCGGTTAAAATAAAATCATTCGCCTTGTCACAACATGGCGATTATTTATTGCTCGCCTTATATGATCGTACAGCAGTATATTTTGATGTTACTGGAAACCGAGTATTACAAATTTTAGAACATGATGGTAAAGCGGTTAATTCACCGATTAATCAACTTATTAATACGGTCGCTATTTCCCCTAGTGGTAAATATGCCTTAACAGGTGGTGATGATCAAACTGCCCGTCTATGGCAACTTGATTCAGGCAAGCAACTACGAAGCTGGAAACATGAAAATTCCGTTAATATAGTCTCCTTTTACCCTAAGGGAGGCTTTGCTTTAACAGGTGCTGGCAATGGCCAGACCCATTTTTGGAACATGGTCACTGGTAAAGAAAAATATACCTTACGCACTTCAGCTTGGCCTAAGGACATGGTATTGCCAAATTTTCCATCCTTTAAAAGCACAACATCAGCCGTTGATTTTTCTCCAGACAATGCCTATATAGTGACGGGACATCCCTCACAAAAAATTTGCTTATGGACTGTGGCAACAGGTGACAAAATTGACTGCTGGCAAGTAGCAAGAAAAAACGCATTACGGCCCGGCGTTGTATTACAAGCGGTTGCTTTTTCAGTTGATGGCAAGGCTATTTACAGTGAATCTGGAAATGGTATCGGTCAAAAATGGCTGCTTAAATAAATGTATAAACTGATTTTTTTTGTGCCTGAAAGTCATAAAGAAGTCGTGAAACAAGCTGTTTTTGCACAAGGCGCTGGTCGCTTTGATGGTTATGACTATTGCTCATGGGAAGCCTTAGGCACCGGTCAATTTAAGCCTTTATCGACTAGTCAGCCCTTTATTGGAGAGCAAGGTAATCTCGAAACTATTGCTGAATATCGAGTAGAAATGATTTGTATTGAAGTTAATATTAAAGCTGTTTTACAGGCATTGATTGCTAGCCATCCTTATGAAACGCCTGCTTATGAAGTCTGGTCAATTAAAACACTAGACGATTTTTAACCCTAAAGAGTTGCTGTTATGTCATCACCACAAACTACGCCTAAAGAAACATTCTTAGCTGATTATAAAGTACCCAATTATTTGATTGATACGGTGCATTTGACCTTTGATATCGATGCCTCAGTCACACGGGTTCATAGTGTATTGGCAATGCGTAAAAACCCAGAGTCTGCAATGGAGAGTAATGACTGCATACTGGATGGTGAGCACCTTGAATTAGTATCGATAAAGATTGAGGGGCGTCAATTACAGGGCAATGAATATCAACGCACGGACCAGTCACTATTATTGTCATCTTTGCCAGATAAATTCGATTTAGAAATTGAAACACTTATTCAGCCAGACCAAAATACCGCATTAGAAGGTCTTTATCATTCTGGCTCGTTATTGTGTACTCAATGTGAAGCCGAAGGTTTTAGACGGATCAGTTATTACATGGACCGACCTGATGTGATGGCCGTTTTTACTGTGTCTATTGTTGGCGATAAACAACAGTGGCCGATTATGTTATCTAACGGCAATATGGAAGAACAAGGTCAGTTTGAAGATGGTCGTCATTGGACGCGTTGGCATGATCCTCACCCTAAACCGAGTTATTTATTTGCCTTAGTAGCTGGTGATTTATATCGTCAACAAGAAAGTTTTACAACGATGTCGGGTCGTGAAATAAGCTTGCAGATTTATGTGGATCATGAAAATAGTCACAAATGTGATCATGCATTGACGTCACTAAAACAAGCGATGTTATGGGATGAACAGCGCTATGGCCGTGAATATGACTTAGATGTCTTTATGATCGTTGCGGTCAACGATTTTAATATGGGGGCAATGGAAAATAAAGGTTTGAATATTTTTAATTCATCCTGTGTTTTAGCGAGCCCAGAAACGGCAACAGATGCCGATTATCATCGAATTCAAGGCATTGTTGGTCACGAATATTTCCATAATTGGTCAGGTAATCGTGTGACTTGTCGTGATTGGTTTCAACTCAGTTTGAAAGAAGGTTTCACTGTTTTACGTGATCAACAATTTAGTGGTGATATGAATTCTACAGCGGTACAAAAAATTGATGATGTCAATCAATTACGTACCATGCAGTTTGCTGAAGATGCAGGTCCAATGGCACATCCCGTTAGGCCGGCATCATTTATCGAAATTAGTAACTTCTATACCGTGACTATTTATGAAAAGGGAGCTCAAGTTGTTGGTATGATTAAAACCATTGTTGGTGACTCTGGTTTTAGAAAAGGCACTGATTTATATTTTGAGCGCCATGATGGCCAAGCAGTGACTACTGATGATTTTGTTCAAGCCATTGAAGATGCCAATAAAGTAGATTTAAGCCAATTTAGACTTTGGTACTCACAGGCAGGTACACCGGTGTTGACGATTGAAGGTCGGTACAATTTGTCACAGCAAACCTATAGTTTAAGCATTAAACAACATTGTCCTGCTACGCCAGATCAACAAGTGAAAGTCCCTTTTTATATCCCATTAGCTGTCGGCTTATTAGATAAAAATGGCAATGCTATGTCGCTACAACTAGAGGGTGAGAATGGCCCCTCGGAGCAGAATACAAGAGTATTAAATATTATTGAAAAAGAGCAGGTTTTCACCTTTGTGAATATTCCCTCTGAGCCAGTGCCTTCATTACTTCGAGGCTTTTCAGCGCCTGTAAAAATATCAATGGATCGCAGTAATGCTGATCTGACTTTTTTAGCGACAAATGATAGTGATAGCTTTAATCGATGGGATGCAGGCCAAACATTACTGATTAATGTATTGCTAAGTCTTATTAAAAATGTTCAGCAGCAACAAGGTTTAACATTGCCAGAAGGGCTGGTTGAACAATTGGGTCTTGTTTTAACAGACGAGAATACAGATCCGGCATTGATTGCAAAAATGCTCAGTATTCCTAGTGAAAATTATCTAGCAGCTCAGATGGAATTAGCGGATGTTGATGCTATTCATATAGCACGTAATTTTTTGAAAAAGACGATTGCTACAGGTTTAAAACAACAGTTCAGTAAGGCTTATCAACAGCATAACTCAAGGGACAAATATCAATTTAATGCATTAGATATGGCAAGTCGTAGTCTTAAAAATGTGTGTTTAAGTTATCTGATGAGTTTGCAAGATCCAATGCAAACACAGCGTTGTCTTAAACAGATGAAACAGTCTGATAATATGACAGATACATTAACGGGACTGGCTCTGTTATCAGATCAAGCAGGTCCAGAAGGCGAGCATGCCTTACGCGCATTTTATGAACAATGGAAACATGACCGCTTAGTGGTCGATAAATGGTTAACTGTTCAAGCACAGTCGTCACTTTCGAGTACTTTGCTTCGTGTTAAAGGTTTAATGAATCATCCTGCTTTTAGTATTAAAAACCCAAACAATGTACGCGCGTTGATTGGCCAGTTTTGTCGCAATAATCCGATAAATTTCCACGCAAAAGATGGCTCAGGCTACCAATTTTTAGTAGAGCAAATCTTGGTATTAAATAAACTTAATCCTCAAGTAGCGGCCAGAATGTTAGGTGCTTTTAACTCGTGGCGTCAATATGATCAAGCAAGACAAGCAATGATGAAACAAGCCTTGACTGAAATAGCTAGTCAGCCTGATTTATCATCTGATGTCTATGAAGTAGTGACCAAATATTTAGTGGATGTATAGGACATAAAGTTATGTTTACATTAGATCCTAGATTGCAACAAGATACCATTGAGATTGCTGAGTTTCAGCTATGTAAAGTACTGTTGATGAACGATGCCCGATATCCATGGGTGATTTTAGTACCTAAAATAACAGGTCTAACTGAAATATTTCAACTGGAATCGCTTGATCAACATCAGCTTACGGTTGAATCAAACTTTGTGGCTGTTAAGTTAAAAAGTTTGGTGCAAGCAGATAAAATGAATGTAGCGGCCTTAGGGAATATTGTGTCGCAATTGCATATCCACCATATTGCTCGTTTTATTCAAGATGAATCATGGCCATCACCTGTCTGGGGTAAAGGCCTAGCAGTCGCTTATAATCAATCTGAGTCCGATGCTGTGATTGCACAACTGAGGACTGAATTTAGTCGCTTGATTAGTCATGGCTAGAGAGTTACATTTTCAGCTGAACATTAATAGAGAACAAGCTTTACGCTATTATCAAGGTACAGCAAGTGCTGTGATTGTCACTACAACTACAGGTCAAAAATTGCGATTTCCAGCTGAACACATACGATCCTTTATAGATCAAAATGGCATTTCAGGCTTGTTTAGGATTGAGTTTGATAATAATCATAAATTGATTGGTTTACAACGAGTCTAATTATTTATAGCCTATAATAGTTCATTGATTTAATACTGAATAGCTGTGTTTTTCATCGACTATATGACTAAAATGCTAGGCTAACTATGTCTATAAAAAGCAATATATTAACGTCACAATTAAACTCATTGCCACAGGAGTGGCAATGAAGATCTAAGATCATTGTTCTGTCAAAACAGTACATTGATTGGCTGCATATATGAATTAAAATTCTAAACAGATTTTGCCGAAATGACGATTACTTTCCTGATATTCAAATGCAGCGACCATATCATCAAGTGAGAATACCTTATCTATGATTGGTTTTATTTGATGAGTTTCGATAGCTTCAATCATTTGTTGTTGCTGAGACCGACTTCCTACCAGAACGCCTTGTAGTCTAACTTGTTGTATAAACGCTTTAACAATATTAATTTCACATGTTTGGCCAGATAGAATGCCGATCAGAGAAATCTGACCTCCTACTCTTACCGCTGCTAACGACTGTTCTAATGTTTGGCCACCCCCTATTTCGACCACATGATCTACTCCAACACCACCATTCAACTGTTTTGCTCGTTCGCCCCAGTTGGCCTCCGTTTTATAGTTGATAACATGATCGGCCCCCATGTCGGTTAATCGCTGCATTTTATGCTCGCTGGACGAAGTGGCAATGACTTTACATCCCACCATTTTGGCAAACTGCAAAGCAAAGATAGAGACACCACCTGTGCCTTGTAATAAAACACTATCACCCGCTTTGATAGTATTGAAACACATCAAAGCACGCCAAGCCGTTAGTGCTGCTGTAGTCAAAGTAGAAGCTTCTATATGTGACCAGCCTTTAGGAGCCATTGTGAACGAGTTTGATGAGGATGTTACATACTGTCGCGCATAACCATCGATACCATCTCCAGGTACTGTTGAAAAGCCGTCAACACTAGGCTCACCGTTTATCCATGTAGGAAAAAAGGTAGTAACAACATGGTCACCGACTTTAAATTCGGTCACGTTGTCACCGATTTCTATCACGACTCCTGCACCGTCAGCCATAGGGATCCTTCGTTCAGATGGAGCCCAGAGACCACTCACTACCGCATAGTCATGATAGTTCAGCGAGTTAGCATGAAGCCTTACTGTTATTTCATTTAACTCAGGTTTGCTTACTTTAAGTTGTTCGCTTGTGACCGTTTTAAAACCACCACCTGCACTCACATAAATTGCTTTATTTTCCATTGATATTCCTTGATAAGGTTAAAATGTTGCCCGCACTATAGCAGTAAGGTTACAATAGTCAACCAGTTAACTTTTAGTAACCTAATATAATGAATGAAGAATGTTATAAACCCTGCCCGGTTGAGAGAGGCATGCGTATTATTGGTCACAAGTGGACAGGTTCAATTTTATGGCACTTAAAAGACCAACCTATGAGATTTAATGAGATTGCGAGACAGCTTGCCGGGGCGAGTAAAAAAGTAATTGCTGAGCGTTTAAAAGCGATGGAGGCAAATCAGCTTATCACTAGGAATGTTTTGTCAACAAAACCGATTGCTGTGAGTTACCAAATAGACAAAAAGGGAGTTAGTGCACTTTCAATTCTTGAAGAGCTAAAGCAATGGACGATTGAAAATAATATTTAATATGAGAAGCAGTTATATTCAGCTGTCATTCGCACATTCAAATGGATTTTAATACCAGAGGAGCCTAATCGCTTGATCGACAGTTAAAACAACAGCAACAAACTTGCTAATCATTCCCCGATAATGATTCTAGGCGTAATGACAGTCAACAAATCTGACTGGTCTGTTATGTGTTTTACAGTAAGCTGCTTGATAGCATATTTAATAGATTTAGTTAAAGTTTGAAACATTGTAAATCATCTGCAAATTGTAGGGGGCCACTATACTGCTTACGTATTTGTTGTGTGGAGCTCTGTTCCTTACCAATAGTTCGTTTCATGCGATGTGATAAAACTAAATGTTTAACACTAGACTTTGCTGCAATTTGACCAATGACCGAAGGCGTCATGTGGAGATTACGAGCAATCCCTGTCGCTTCTTCTGGAACTGCATGATGAGCGACTAATATATCCGCTTGTTGGGCCAACAATTGAAGCGTGCCATTATCATTGTTCATATCACCGCTAAATACAATTATTTTTCCTGCAATTTCTACTCGCCAAGCTAAGGCGGGTATTGGGCCATGATGCATTGATAGCGCTGTTAATCGATAGGATGGGTCTACCAAAATAGATTGTTCTGTTTTAGTTGTTACATCGATATCAAATGGCAATAAACGATAGTCTTCACTGTTATCTAGGTAATGGCTTAAGTACTGATAAGCTCCTGCTGGTCCAAGTAAATCTTGTACAAAGTGGCTTGTCGATGGCATCAAATGATTACCACTTGGGCCATACAAATATAAATCTCGCTTGCGATCAGAAAAGAAGGAAGCCTTGATCAAAGCAGGTAAGTCATTGCTGTGATCGACATGTAAGTGACTTAACAAGACAACATCGAGATCATTCAACGATGCTCCGCTTTGTTCAAATCGAAACAAACTGCCACTACCCATATCAATTAGGATCCGTGCTTTGCCCGTTTGCCAGATAATATAACCACTTGACGCGCGCTCATCATCCAATTCAGGACCACCGGAACCGAGTACCTGTAACCATAGCCCTTGCTCCCCACAAGCTGTTGTTGCAAATACTGGGGTACAGAGCATAAGCAAGTGTATGAATAAGCATCTTTTTAACATAATTGTCAGAATTTTAATGAGTAGTCATCGTTGAGTAACACATGCATATGTATAGGGGAAATCTTCTAAGCTTTCATATTGCTCTAAATTCTCTACATTAAGGGTATAGAGCTTTTCTTTGGCACAGGCCTGATCATCGAGAGTATTAACTGTGTTAGCCGTCTGAATAGGCTGTGTGTTTAGCTTAGCCAGCTCGCTCTTTTTTTTGTTAATGAAAATTTGTGTTGGTTTTTTATCCACTGACGTTGTGTTAGTTTCAAGGGCACCAAGCCTAATAAACAGATCTTCAAATTGAGCGTTAATTTCAGCGTGTATGTCTATTTCAGCTAAGGAACCTCCCTCTTGTATTTCTTCCTCAAGATGGTCAAAAATATTATCCATTCTAATTTGCGACTCACTCTTGCCAACATGTGCTGTATCGCTTTCAGCTTGAAACTTATCTTCCTCTGTCGGCTCTTTATCAACATTGTCAGCATTATCTTCTAGAGTAATATCTTGTTCAGCTTCTTCGGCTGTTTCTTGAGCAACATCCTCAGCAATATCTGGCTCATCCTCCTCAGCCTGTACTGAATTACTCTCAGCTTGAAACTTAGCTTCTTCTGACATTTTGTCAACAAAATCGCCAGAATTATCTTTCGCACCAGGATTTCGTTCACCGTATGTGATTTGAGCCGCATCTCTTTCAGCTTGAAGTTTTAGTTCTTCAGTAATTTCTTCTCTTTCTCGTTTGTTAGGTTCAGGCTTAGCAGTCAACTTATCAGAGAATATACTCTTGCCCATTGAGCCAGATATATCTTTAAGACGATCGCCCGCATGAGCGGTTAAAGTAATACTGAATAATAGAATTAAAAAACTGATTTTCACATTATGGCCCTATATTTGTCATGAATATCTTAACTAGGTAGAACATATAATGCAATGATATCAGCATGATGAGATACTTATAAAATAGAAGGGTACACATTAAAAAAGTGATTAAGGGATAGACTCACCATGAAGATAAATTAAGATAACTTTTATTCGAACAGTAGATAATCCAATAGCCTAGTGTTCTAGCTATTCTAGGCGAGTATGATCGGAACTTAGTTTTATATCTGAGTCTGAATTGTTTTTGTTTTTACCACAGCCTAAACACAATGGGCATGTAGGATGGATAGATTGTTATATTATCTTCTCTATATACGACTATAAATGATGAGATAAATAGCTTATTCAATAGTAAAGTCTTATTAATATTGGGCCATTCATTAACCGCTGATTTTGTTGATGTTTTTGTTAGCGGTCACCCTATTACCTGGGTGTGCATTTAATCCATCTAATAAACGTTAAAATATGGCTGATGATTTATTTAATTTCAGCTAATAGCTGATCAATCATTGTCTCTGCTTGTCCTAAATATCCAAGACCAAACAGATTAAAATGGTTGATAATATGATAGAGATTATAAAGTGTTTTTCTTGTTTGATAGCCATAATCTAGTGGGTATTCTGTTTGATAGGCCATCATAAAATCAGCATCAAAACCTCCAAATAACTCTGTCATCGCAATATCTGCTTCACGATCACCATAATAACAAGCCGGATCAAATATTACCGGGTTACCTTGTTGATCTGCGCCAGCATTACCACTCCATAAATCACCATGTAGAAGAGCTGGTTTAGGAGTATAACTTTCAAAAAACAGATGAAGATCCTCTAACAATAGTTGCCCTTTATCCTGCAAATGAGAGCTAGCATTATTTTTTGATGCAAATTTAAGCTGCTGTCCTAACCTGTGATGTTGCCAAAAACGTAGCCAGTCATGTTCGCGATTATTGTGCTGTGGTGTGCTGCCAATCGTATTATCAATATGCCAGCCATAAAATGGTTGACTGTGAAGATGTAATTGTGCGAGCTGACTGCCTAGCCGCTGACTTGCCACACCACGTAAACTACCAAGCTCGATGTATTCCAGTACTAAATAACTGTGTCTTGTTGTGTAACCGTGACAAATGACTTCTGGGATCCTCAGACAATTTAAGGCGCGCATTTCTTCCATGCCAAGAGATTCAGCTGCAAACATGGCTGACAGCTGTGGTCGATTAAGCTTAACGAAATAAGATTGTTGATCGGATTGTAACTTATAAGCTTCGTTAATACCGCCACCACTAATTGAACTTAATTTATATCTTGTTAATACATGGCCGGTGACTTGTTCAATTTGCTGAACAATATCATCAATATTAATTGCCATGAGAATCACCTTAATAAACACAAAATAGCATGGTATGCTGATAGCACGTTTTTGCCAAGATGCAATCAGGAGCATGGCCATGTCACAACAAAATCAAAGCAGTGAAATCAACGATAAACAAAGGGTAGCCATCCATGCGGCTAACTTAGTGGAAGATGGCATGATAGTGGGTCTTGGTACCGGTTCAACTGCAAATTATTTCATTGAACAATTAGCTCAGCGCAAACAACATCAAAATCTACACTTCACTGCTGTTGCAAGTTCTGTCGTGAGCACGATTAAAGCCCAGCA
This sequence comes from Gammaproteobacteria bacterium, assembly GCA_034110895.1. Lineage (GTDB taxonomy): Bacteria > Pseudomonadota > Gammaproteobacteria > Nitrosococcales > Methylophagaceae. The sequence goes on from JAWUYH010000029.1 coordinate 77,856, forward strand.
ATTGGGACTAAATATGATGGCAATAGAACATCTTAGTCAAGTCGACTTGTATGTTGACGGCGCTGATGAGGTATCACCAGAGATGAGCTTACTAAAAGGACGTGGGTTTGATTTAGTAAAGGAAAAACTATTAGCAAAAGCGAGCGCTGAGTTTTACGTGTTGGTAGACAACAGTAAGATAGTCACTCGCATTGGCGAACTTTTTCCAATACCGGTTGAAGTGGCCCCTTTTTCATGGCAAATGGTATTACGTAGTTTGCAACAGATGGGGGGTACTGGAGATTTGAGGAAAAATACAAATGGTGATGGTCTCGCTATTAGCTCACAAGGCAACTTAATTGTTGATATGAGCTTCGACACTAGTCTCAATGCCGACGAACTTAATACTGAATTAAATGCGGTGCCAGGCATAATAGAACATGGCATCTTTTACCAACTAGCCACAACTATTATCATCGGCGAGAAGGGTGAAATTATTGAACGTAACTAGCCCAAGACTGAAATTGTCCTGGGCTAGCCCGTATATGGACTACAGTTGTTCTAAAATTGTTTCAGCTTTAGATACGCCAAACTCACCTGAGCCTTCAACACCCAAATAAGTCACAATGCCATCATCAACAATCATAGCAAATCTGAAACAACGAACGCCCATGCCGCCACCTGTTAAATCGCGATCTAAGCCCAAAGCTTTAGTATATAAAGCGCTGCCATCGGCCATCATGCGAACTTTTCCAGTCGCTTCATTTTGTTTGCCCCAAGCAGCCATAACAAAGGCATCATTAACAGACAGACACCAAATTTCATCAGCGCCTTGTGCTTTAATTTTATCTGCTAATTCCACATAACCCGGCAAGTGTTGAGCAGAGCAAAGAGGTGTGAATGCGCCAGGGACGCCAAAAATAACGACTTTTTTATCCTTGGTTAGTTCGGCTAACTCTTGTGATTGGGGATTTACTGGGCAACCGTTTTCAGGGTCAAACTCAATACATTCAGTTAATTTACCAGTAGGTAAGCGTTGTCCAACTTCAATTGTCATAAATGTTCCTTCAGTTAGTGTAGGGGTAGGATTACAATAGCATAGGCTAAAAAAAGTTATATAAAAACACTAAAATTGCAGGGTTTTACAATGATGGAGTTATAAGCGTTTAATGGTTATGATGGTGACTAATTTTAAATTATGGAAATGATCATGTCGAATCAATCAGTTTTACGTTGGGGAATTCTTGGTGCTGCGCGTGTAAATGAGCGTCTAATGCCTGCGATTGTAGAAGCTAATAATGCTAAACTGATTGCCATTGCAAGTCGTCGCAAGGGGGCTGCCGCTGAAACGCTAGCTAAATATGCGCCGCAAAAAACTGATGTGCTCACCCTAGATAATCCAGATGATTTGCTCAATAATGCTGAGATTGATGCTATTTATTTACCGATGGCAAATGATGAACATGCTGAATGGGCATTAAAAGCAATTGCCAAAGGCAAACACGTCTTAATAGAAAAACCGATGGCATTAACACTGAAGGATATTGAAACAATTGAAGCGGCCGCCATCAAACATAATGTTACGGTGATGGAAGGTTTCATGTATGGCTTTCATCCTCAGCATGCTTATGTACAAAAAATCATTGATTCAGGTGCTATAGGAGATGTGCGAACAGTGCACACGTGTTTTTCATTTCCGATGAAGCCTGCCCGAATGTACCGACTCGAAAAAGATATTGCTGATGGTGGGGGAGCTATGTGGGACATTGGTCCCTATGCGATTCATACGGCACGTAAGTGGTTTACAACTGAACCTTTAGCAGTGACAGCCATGGCTAAATTTATAGATAGTGGTGCTGATGTCAGCTTAAGTGGTGTATTGGATTATAGTGATGGTAAGTTTGCTCATTTTGATATGAGTTTTGAACGTGCTCGTCGTAGTGAATATGAAATTATTGGCACATTAGGTGGCATTAAATGCGATACCGTATGGCAAAATGCGGATGATGCCCCCGTTATTTCGTGGTGGACTGATGCAGGTGAACAGCACAATGTCGAATTAGATATTGCCAATCATTTTGTACTTGAAATTGAGCACTTCAGTGATTGTGTATTAAATAACAAGCAACCAGCCTTATCGTTTGCTGATGCGAAGGCGAATTGTAAAGTAATTGTGGGTGCATTAGCATCAGCAATGTCAGGCAAGATGTCTATGCTAAGTGACGTTGATTAATATCATTCATCTTAAAGCTTTAAGCTAAACGAGCTTGAATTTATTATTATGCGTCATTTTCGGTTCAGAAATGAAATCTTTAGGTAGCTATTGTCTCTTGATATAGATGACATTGTATTTTGATTGTAGGCTTTGAAGTCTTTGCCCACGAGACTATAACTGGCAAGAAAATTTATAAAGCAATAGTTTGTAATAAATTACTTGTTTAGTCGTCTAGTATTCATGGGGCAAGTGTGTTCCATTATTTTTGAATCTAATGAGCAAATAGGGAAAATATTTATGGCTGCTATTTAAAAAACATCTGGATTGGCTTTAGCCATTGCTGCCGCAGGTTTGATTGGTTGTGCAACGGCTACAGAAACGACTACTTCAGCAAGTGCAGAATTAGTACATTGTTATGGCGTTACTGCTTGTAAAGGACATAATGACTGTAAAACTGCAGAGAATGCCTGCAAAGGTCAAGCAGCATGCAAAGGTCATGGTTTTGCAGCAATGACATCTGAAGCTTGTGCTGATGCTGGTGGTACTGAAGGCGCATAATACCGAGAGACTATTTTTTATAAGAAATGCCGTGATTGTAGTTTAGGTACAGCACGGCTTTTTTTAACGAGAATTAATATATGACTCGTCCTTTTATAGGGTTCGGCTTAGGTCTGCGTACTGAGCACTATCAACACGTTATTGATGAAAAACCGCAAGTAGATTGGTTTGAGATTATCTCAGAGAACTATATGGTTCCTGGCGGTAAACCTTTGGCTAATCTGGATAAAATACGAAAAGATTATCCTATGGTTATGCACGGTGTTTCCATGTCAATTGGCAGCACTGATCCAATAAATATTGCGTATTTACAAAAGCTAAAAACACTCATTGAGCGGGTTGAGCCTCTATGGATTTCTGATCACTTATGTTGGACCTCGGTTAATCATATAAATAGTCATGATTTGCTACCGCTCCCCTATAACGAAGCAACTATTAATCATATTGTAGATCGTATCAAGCAAACTCAAGATGTGCTGGGTCGGCAAATGTTGATCGAAAACCTATCTAGCTATGTGACATATAATGATTCTGATATGACTGAATGGGAATTTATAAATGAAATTTCTAAGCGAGCAGATTGTTATATCTTGCTTGATATCAACAATATTTTTGTAAGTGCGAATAATCATCATTTTGAGCCAGAGCAATATGTAAAGGGCATCGATAGTGACCGAGTGATGCAATTTCACCTTGCTGGCCATAGTTATAATGGTGACATGATAATTGATACACATGATCACGACGTATGTGATCCAGTATGGAATTTATATGAAGTTGCCTTAGGGCACTTTGGTGCAGTGAGTACGATGATCGAACGAGATGATAATATTCCGCCATTTGAAGAACTACGTAAAGAATTGGCCATTGCAGAAAAAATTGCTACTAAGGTACTGACACCTGAGCAACTAAATATTAGTGAAAACATCACTTTGGAGGGGGCTGCATAATGTCAGAATTACGCGATCTGCAGCGCCGCTTTATGGGTTATTTACTCAAACAATCTGTAGCTATCATTGCGGATGTGCAGTCCACGCCCGTGTTATCCGCTAAAGATCGTCTTGATATTTATGCCTCTGCGTATAAGCTACGACTAAAAGAAGCTATCACCTCTGATTATGGAAAAGTAGCCAGTTACTTAGGTGATGACCAATTTAATCAGTTGATGGAACGTTATATTGAGAAGCACCCATCACATACTACGAATCTACGTTACTTTAGCGTCAACTTGCCAGAATTAGTACGTGATGAAGCTCCTTTTAATAGTTTAGCTGAACTTTATGAGTTAGCCTGTATAGAACGTGCTTTTGCAGATAGTTTTGATGCTAAATGCATTCATTATGCAACATTGGCTGAGTTGTCCACATTACCTGAGCAAGCGTGGGAAACTTTACAGTTTAACTTCCAAAGTTCATTACAAATATTATGGTTAGAGCATAATACCTTTCCTATCTGGAAGGCATTATCAGACGACAATATACCGCCAAAATCAGAAAAAACTACAGCATCAGCATGGGTGTTATGGCGTGGTTCTGATTTAATTAGTCATTATAAAGTGTTGTCAGGAGCTGAAGCTGCAGTTTTAGGTTTAGCTCTAGATGGGGAAACTTTTGCTGTAATTTGTGAAAAGCTATTAGTATTTTTTAGTGAAGAAGAAACACCGATGAAAGCCATTGGTTTTTTACAATCCTGGATTACTGAAGAAATGTTAGAAAGTTTTAACTGGTGACCAGGCCAATAATTTTAAAACTTAATTTTGAGTTACATGTAGTCCATAATTTTTTAAAATTGTATTTATCCCGTGAATCAAAACATCAGGAGCATTACTGCAGCTTGGATTAAGTTAACTCTTTTCTTTCATTGTCATGGTGTTTAATCATAAGCAAAGGTAGCAATAGAGGAGCTATGTTTATCCGCTGAGTCGCGGGTGAATAAAACTAGAATTTTACAACAAATGTATAATCATATGCTAGTAACAAATAGCCTGAGGGTTGCTTTTTTGGCTCGAAAGCTGTCAGAAAAAGCATAAACTACTGCATATGAGCTTACCGGAAACCAAGAAATACAATTAAGTATTGTTATACAAGTAGGCATGTAAAAAAATAACAAGCTGTATAGTGAATATTCCTAGGTCTGGAGAGATATTTAGATATTAGAAAGAAAAGTGTCGTGCAACTAGCATGATTAAAAATCCTAACGATACAACCCAACACATAATCCAACAAGGTATCATGAGCATTTTAATTAGCCTGACTCGCCTATATTAATAAAATCAGGAGATGAACGGAACAAATATCAATTTGAGCCTAAATAAACATCATCCCTGATGTTTATTTTTTTTGTCGGTCAGTTTTGTTCGATTTTATTATTTTTTCCACTGAAAAGCAGGTTTTTCTTCAGTTACTTGTTTGACTGTTTCTACTTCGGTGTCAGAAGGCCGTAATTTAAGCTGTAAGCCTTGTAGGAAGTTTCGTAAAACTTGATCTTTACAGCTGCGATAATGTTTATGGTCGGCCTTGCGGAAAAATGCACTTAATTCATGTTTACTGATCCGCAGATCAGCTAGTTCTAACACCGCCAAAACATCTTCCGCCTTAAAGTTTAAAGCGATAGTGAGTTTTCTGAAAATGATATTATTAGTTAATTTTTTCTCAGGCTTAGGCTGTTCACCTTCTTTTTTACCACGAAGGTTGTTGATCAATCCATTAAGAAATATGGCTAATTGTTGATCACCACAATTTTGATAATCTGGATCTTCTTCTTTTTTCATCCAGTTACTGATTTGTTCACGAGAAACCACTGAATCTGCGGCTGTAAAATGCGAAATCATTTTTGCATCATTAAAATCGAAGGTATAACGGATACGGCGTAAAACATCATTATTAGTCACAAAAAAAGCCTTGAGATTAGGTGCTATAAGGACAGTATTGTCTTAGCGACAGACTGCTTTAATTTAGAAAACTGTAACAGATTTTAAGTGTTTTTTCTGTTAATCTTAGTTATAACAACTACTAAATTGAAAGTAACTATATGAAACAGACTGATCCACTCGAAGGCATTACCCTAGAAAAAATACTGATTAAGTTGGTTGAGCAATTAGGCTGGCAAGAAATGGGTGCTCAAGTTGATATCAATTGCTTTAACAGCGACCCAAGCATTAAATCTAGCCTAAAGTTTTTAAGAAAAACACCATGGGCAAGAGCTAAAGTTGAAAAACTCTATATCAGATTGACTAGTGAAGCTTAATCTTTTCAACCTCCATTAGGGTAATAAGCACAGCTAATACAGCCCGCTAAATGCGAACTTTATTAGACACTTATTGAGTCAGCGATATCATATAATCAACAGCTGATTTAACATCGTCATCACTTAAATCAGGACGACCACCACGTGCTGGCATCATGTTTAAGCCGTTTATTGCGTTGCTATATAAGGTCTCCACTCCTTTTTCGATGCGTGGTGCCCAATCTTTCTTGTTACCTAGTCTAGGTGAACTCATCATTCCTGAGCTGTGACATAGAGCGCATACTTGTGTGACTATTTGTTTACCACCACCCACGCTTTCTACAACAGCAGCTACAACCATTACTGGTGCTTCGCCAATATAGGCTTGAGCGAGAGGTTTGATACGCTCAACAATATCAACGGCTGCCATGCTTTCTGGTTTAATACTTTGTTTTTCTATATCTAACATCGTAGATAAAATTATCTTAACAAGGCCAAAAATAATAAGAAATGTGACAATACTGCCAACAAAGAATTTTCCAGTTTTTTGCGAGTCCATGGTGTCTGCCCTAGGGTGATATTTAAAGGTCTAATTATACGGCTATATTGTGCCGGTTGAAACAATCGGTATACCTAACAAATGACATTAGTCATCTTTTTGATGATATTAAGCATGAATGCTACAGGAAAATGGCTCAGATTATTGCCGTTAGAGCGAGCTTACCTATGGTGCTACCCCCTTGTAATTGTTGATGAGCTTTTTGAATGTTATCGATATTCATTGGACCAATAGTTTCAGTCAATGTGCTGATCAGTTTACCTTCATCAAGCATGATAGCGATAGTATTAAGCAGATGATGTTGAGCAATGAGGTCGTAGGTCTTAAACATCGGTCGTGTAAACATAAATTCCCATACAAAACCGGCACTTTTCGATTTTAACTTATCTAGATCTTGCTTGTATTGAGTGCCAACAATACTACAAATCATGCCCTGAGGTGCTATTAGATCTGCCATGGCTGAAAAGTGTTGATCAGTGTCATTCAAACACAAAATATAGTCAGGATCCTTAATCCCTAAAGAACGATATTGCTGTACTAAATCACCATGATGGTTAATGCTTTTATCTGCGCCCATTTTTTTGCACCAGTCTATTGAAGTTGACTGTGATGCCGTAGCAATGACATTGAGCTTAGCAATTTGTTTGGCGAGTTGAATGGCGATTGAACCTACACCTCCCGCACCACCAATAATCAAGATGTTTTTTCCAGCATCGTATTGTTGATCGATCTTTAGTCGCGAAAACAAGGCTTGCCATGCGGTAATACTGGTGAGTGGCATGGCAGCTATCTGTTGTACTGTAAGTGTTGATGGAGCTTTACCAACGATTCGTTCATCTACCAATTGATGGCTGGCATAACATCCTGGCCGGGATATATCGCCAGCATAAAATACTTTGTCACCTGGCTCAAACAATACGGTTTCTTCACCAGCGGCTATAACAGTTCCTGCTGCATCCCAGCCGACGATACGTGGCGTGCTTAAGGTTTCTGTCATAGCGGCAATAACTTTAGTATCTACTGGATTGATCGCAATTGCTTCAATTTTTATCAATAAATCATGACCAGATGCTGTCGGTGTTACTTGTTCCAAAAGCTGGCCTTGACTATTATTATTATTATTAAATCCATACACTTTCATTAGTTTTTCTCCTTGGCATTGTCTTGACCATATTGGAAAGCAGCTAACATAGCTTGTTTCAGTTTAGGGTGCTGTTCAATATCGTCGAGTTCTAATTCTGCTTGAATTATTTGTTGAAGTTTATTGAATATTCTTTTTTGCAACCAAAATTCTTCAAAAGCGGCTTGGTCAAATTCCCCATTATTAAAAAACGTTATTGCATCGCCTTGTGCATCATTAAACTGTATATTTTCAGCTAATAATATTTCATACTGGTAACTATGGCTGTCAATGTTGTTTTCGGCTGCGAGTAGTTCATGTAATGGAGGCAAACCTTTATAGCGTTGCATCAGCTTATCTAAATTAAGCTCACTCCTGGGTATTAGTGTTTCTCCTTTGAAATTAAAGGTAACGCTAGCGGTGATCTTATTGTTCATTACCTTTGATCCAATAATTGTTTTTTTAAAGCGTCTAAATAAGCTAATTCTGATGGGGCTTGATTATTACGCTGTGCCAGCCAAAGAGACTCGGTTAAACATTCCATCATATGATGTTCAGTGCTGTGTGTATCAACATATTTAGCTTGTAACTGTTGGTATAGTGTTCGAATACCAAAAGGACGATCGGTTGAAATTTGTTCATGTAATGAGATGTGTAAACCCATATGTAAAAATGGATTGGTTTGGCCTTGTTCCACGAAATATTCTAGTTCTAAACTGGCATCAGTATTAAAAATAGAATGATATTCAGGATGTTCATTAATAACCTGAACAACTGTCGCTTCGAGTGCGGAAAGTGACTGGTTTTCGGATTTTTTTTGCCAAGCATCATGATAAAACTGGCGTAGTTGTTGTCTGTTTTGACCAAACATCATGGGCGTTAGAACCTTTGATTGGAGTTGCAAAATAGGGGGCTACTGACTCTATTCTAATGCTTTTCAGTTCAATAACCTATGCCCAACTTTATCCGTGGGGAAACACACACAATATTGATGCTTAGTTGAAACTTATTAAGCCAGGACTCAGCTTAAAAAAACGTCTTAGTCTTTTTTTATTGACTATCTGTGTCAGTCTGGTCGTTATTAAAGCATATCAGCTGTTTATAGACCGCTATAAACCCCGTATAATTAGCTATTTATATTGATTTAAACGACGAGTAGCCCAGTGGCAGATTATAAACACACCTTGAACCTACCTCAAACCAAGTTTCCGATGAAGGCTGGTCTTCCTAATCGTGAGCCTTTGATATTAAAGCGTTGGCAGCAAGAAAATCTGTATCAAAAGATGCGCGATAATGCAAAAGGACGACCTACATTTATATTGCATGATGGTCCTCCTTACGCCAATGGTGATATTCATATTGGTCACGCAGTCAATAAGATCCTCAAAGATATTATCCTTAAATCTAAAACATTAAGCGGTTTTGATACGCCTTATGTGCCGGGTTGGGATTGTCATGGATTGCCGATTGAACTTAATGTTGAAAAAAAAATCGGTAAACCAGGTAAGAAAGTCACAGCAGCGGAATTTAGAGCTGCATGTCGTGTTTATGCCCAAAAACAAGTAGATGGTCAGCGTGAAGATTTTAAACGTTTAGGTGTGTTGGCTGAGTGGGATAATCCCTATTTAACAATGGATTTTAGTTTTGAAGCGGATATTATCCGAACACTAGCTGAAATCGTTAAAGCAGGTCATTTGCATAAAGGTGTGAAGCCAGTTCATTGGTGTATCGATTGTGGTAGTGCTTTGGCAGAAGCTGAAGTTGAATATGAGGATAAAAAGTCACCTGCGATTGATGTACGTTTTGCTGTGATTGATAAGCTTGCATTTGAAGTGGCCACTAACTCCAGCGGAACAGGCCCAATAAGTGTGCCCATCTGGACAACAACGCCATGGACTTTACCTGCTAATCAAGCGGTTTCATTAAATCCTGCTTACGATTATGTTGTTGTACAAATAATTGATGGCGAACGTTTATTGTTGGCAGAAGCCTTATATAAATCTGCAATGGCCCGATACGGCTATAATGCAGACAAGGCTGCCGAATTTAAAATAGTGGGTCGTTGCAAAGGCGAAAATGTTGAAGGTTTACTATTACAACATCCTTTTTATGACAAACAAGTACCACTGATCTTAGGTGACCATGTTACTGCTGATGCAGGTACCGGTGCTGTTCATACTGCTCCGGGTCATGGCCAAGATGATTTTACCGTTGGCCTGAAATACGATTTAGAAGTGTATAATCCTGTTGGTTCAAATGGTGTATTTTTAGCTGATACGGACACATTTGCTGGCCAATCTGTATTTAAAGCTAATCCAAATGTGATCGCGTTATTACAGCAAAAAGGTGCTTTGTTAAATCATGTCGATATTCAACATAGCTACCCCCATTGTTGGCGTCATAAATCACCGATTATCTTCCGTGCGACACCGCAATGGTTTGTCAGTATGGATCAAAATGGCCTACGTCAAGCGGCTATGCAAGCCATTACTGAAACAAAATGGATGCCATCGTGGGGACAAAAACGAATTGAAGGCATGGTGGAAGGCCGTCCTGACTGGTGTGTATCACGTCAACGTACTTGGGGAGTACCCATCCCATTGTTTGTTAATCAACAAACCGGCGCTTTACATCCAAAAACTGAAGCATTAATGGCTCAGGTTGCTGACAAAGTTGAGCAACAAGGAATTGATGCTTGGTTTGACTCTGATTTATCTGATTGGCTAGGCGAAGAGGCAGCAGATTACGAAAAAGTAAGTGATACCTTGGATGTGTGGTTTGATTCTGGTGTGTCTCATGCCTGTGTGCTAGCACGTCGTGATTATTTAAATCGTCCTGCTGATTTATACTTAGAAGGCAGTGACCAACATCGTGGTTGGTTTCAATCATCATTGTTAACGTCTATAGGCTCTACTGGTAAAGCGCCATACAAAGGTGTATTAACACATGGTTTTGTAGTGGATGCGGCCGGTAAAAAAATGTCAAAATCAATGGGTAATGTTGTTTCACCACAAAAAGTTGTCAATAATTTAGGGGCGGACATTATCCGTCTATGGACGGCTTCCTCAGACTATAGTGCTGAAATGAGCGTATCAGATGAGATCTTGAAGCGAACTGCTGATTCATACCGCCGAATCCGCAATACGGCCCGTTATTTATTATCCAATTTGTCAGATTTTAATCCAGCAACCGATCTGGTTGCAGCTGAAGATATGTTAGCCTTAGATCGTTGGGCTCTTGATCAGGCCTATCACGCACAAGACGAAATTAAGCAGGCCTATGACAGCTTTCAATTTCATTTGATTTATCAAAATATTCATCATTTCTGTGCTCAGGAAATGGGTAGTTTATATCTGGATATTACTAAAGATCGTCAGTACACCATGAAGGCAAACAGCACCGCTCGTCGTTCAGCGCAAACTGCCATGTATCATATTCTTGAAGCTTTAACCCGTTGGATGGCGCCGATTTTAAGCTTTACTGCCGATGAGTTATGGGAATATTTACCGGGCGACAGAAATGAGTCGGTATTACTTAATACGTGGTACCAAGGTTTAGTTCCTCTAACGACAAATACTCCTTTTGACCAGGCTTTCTGGCAGCAGGTCTTTACCGTGCGAGATTCAGTTTCAAAAGAACTAGAAACATTACGTGCTGAAGGTAAAATTAAGGGTGGCTTAACGGCTGAAGTGTCATTATTTGCAGAACCAATATTATTAGAGACATTAGCTGTTTTAGGAGATGAGCTGAAGTTTGTATTGATTACATCGAGTGCTAGTTTACAAGCTGCCTCAGAAAAACCTGCGGAGGCCATTGCAAGTTCGGTCTCTGGTTTATGGTTAGTTTTATCGGCTTCAAACCAGACACGCTGTGACCGCTGTTGGCATCAAGCGCCAGAAGTGGGTAGCAATGAGCTCCATCCTACATTGTGTGATCGTTGTATTGATAATGTTGATGGAGAGGGCGAGCAACGCCTTTACGTTTAATAATATGATGCAATGGTTATGGATATCAGGACTTGTTATTGCCCTAGATCAAGCGTCTAAATCGCTTATGGTTTCATGGCTGTCTTTGCATGAATCTATAGTGGTAATACCATTTTTCAATTTAACCATGGCCCATAACACCGGCGCTGCCTTTAGCTTTTTATCTCAAGCTGGAGGATGGCAGCGATGGTTTTTTGTTGTTTTGGCAGTAAGCATCAGTTTAGGCTTGTTAATTTGGCTTAAAAAATCAGTCAAAACAAAAATGGAGGCCTTATCCATCAGCTTAATTTTAGGCGGCGCTATTGGTAATGTGATTGATCGTATCTATTATGGGTATGTGATTGATTTTTTAGATCTGTATTATGGTAGTTATCATTGGCCTGCATTTAATGTTGCTGATTCAGCGATTGTTATTGGCGCAGCATTATTATTGATCGATAGTTTTCGTGCACAGCCGGAGCTTACATGAGTTTTAGTGATATTGCCTTAGCGTGTGTTTCAGCACTTCAACCTTATGTGCCTGGCAAACCTATTGAAGAATTAGAACGTCAATACGGGGTGACCAATATCGTCAAATTGGCTTCAAATGAAAATCCATTAGGTCCATCAAAATCAGTACAGGCGGCGATTGCAAAAGCAACACAAGATTTGACGCGTTATCCCGATGGCAATGGCTTTATATTAAAGTCGGCCTTGGCTAAAAAATATCAAGTAGCGCTAGACCAAATAACCTTAGGTAATGGTTCTAATGATGTATTAGAAATAATTGCACGTACCTTTGTATCACCTGCTGATGAAGTGTTGTATTCGCAATATGCATTTGCAGTTTATCCAATAATTACGCAGGCCATTGGTGCTAAGGCTGTAATTGCGCCAGCACGTTATTATGGGCATGACTTACAGGCAATGAGTACACTCATTAGCGAACGTACTAAGCTTATATTTATTGCAAATCCTAATAACCCTACTGGTACCAGTCTTGACGCTGATGACCTGCAACAGTTTATTGCACAGTTACCACTGACCACATTAGTGGTCATTGATGAAGCTTATGTTGAATATGGTGATGGCATTGTAGATTCGATTAGTTGGTTAGCAAAATATCCGAATTTAATAATTACACGTACCTTTTCTAAAGCTTATGGTTTAGCCAGTTTGCGTGTCGGTTTTGCCTTGTCTAATCCAGAGGTAGCCGATTTATTAAACCGTATTCGTCAACCATTTAATGTCAATAGCCTGGCCTTAGCAGCAGCAACGGCAGCACTTAATGACGATGACTATCTTGCAACAACCAAGCAGCTTAATGACCAAGGAATGGCCCAGTTAATTGCTGGTTTTAATGAAATGGGCCTAGATTATATTTCATCTAAAGGTAATTTTATAACGGTCGATGTGAAACGTAATGGCCTTGATGTTTATCAGGCCTTATTGCAGCAAGCAGTGATTGTGCGTCCTGTTGCTAATTATGGTTTACCTCAACACCTGCGAGTAAGTATTGGTCTACAAGCTGAAAATAAACGCTTTCTTGAAGTGTTATCTAGCCTATTAGGCCGACCATTGTGATTAATAGATTGGCAGTTATTGGCGTTGGATTGATTGGTGGTTCTTTATCACTAGCATTAAAAAAAGCAGGGCAGGTAGGTGAGGTAGTGGGTTACGCACGTACTGAAATTGTTCGCCAACAAGCTTTAGATTTAGGAGTGATTGACCGAGCAGCTGAGTCTATTGCTGATGCCGTTAAAGAGGCAGATATGATCTTTTTAGCAGTGCCGATGGGGGCAATGGCTTCGGTGTTATCTGAGTTAGCTCCACATGTAACTGATGACATGATTATTACTGATGGTGGCAGTGCAAAAGCACAAGTTATCGCCTCAGCTAACGCCGCTTTAGGTAAACGTTTTAATCAATTTGTCGCGGGTCATCCAATCGCAGGAACGGAAAGAAGTGGTCCAAGTGCCGCCTTTGCAACATTATATAATGATCATCGAGTGGTATTGACACCTGTTGCAGAAACTAAGTCTGAAGCATTAGAAAAAGTACGTGTGATGTGGCAAGCCACTGGGGCTGAGGTAGTTGATATGGATGTAGAACATCACGATAAAGTGTTGGCAGCTACCAGTCACCTTCCTCATCTCTTAGCCTTTAATATTGTCGGTATGCTAGCGGACTCAGATGATTGTGATGAGGTATTACGTTTTGCTGCTGGTGGTTTTAGGGATTTTTCACGAATTGCATCCAGTGATCCAGTGATGTGGCGTGATGTTTGTTTAAGCAATAGTACGGCAATTTTAGATTTGTTAAACGACTATCGACAGGGTCTAGATAAGATAGAACAAGCAATTAAAAACAAGGATGGCGATTATCTGGTTGATGTATTTAAACGGGCAAAACAAGCACGTGACACTCGGTTTTCAGAACCGGGTTTGATAGATAATAGTGAAATATAAGGCGGAGTTTTAAAGCGTGGGCAGTGAACAAAATAAATACTATATCGTACAACCCGGTGGGAAATTACAAGGCTCATTACGTGTACCTGGTGATAAATCAATATCGCATCGTTCAATCATGTTGGGCTCTTTAGCCGAAGGTATTACTGAGGTGACTGGCTTTTTAGAAGGTGATGATGCCTTAGCAACCTTAGCGTCATTTCGTGCTATGGGTGTCGAGATTGAAGGGCCAAAAGAGGGCCGAGTGATTATTAATGGGGTTGGCATGCATGGTCTTAAAGGGGCAGATAAAGACCTTTATTTAGGTAACTCAGGCACATCAATTCGTTTATTGAGCGGTTTATTAGCAGGTCAAAATTTTGCAAGCACTCTAAGTGGGGACAAATCATTATCAGGTCGTCCAATGAAGCGAGTAACAGTACCTTTGGCACAAATGGGCGCACAGATTGAGAGTGACGGAGGTAAACCACCACTTAGAATAAAGGCAAGTAATCGTATAAAAGGTATTACTTACAGCCTGCCAATGGCAAGTGCACAAGTAAAATCATGTGTGCTGTTAGCAGGCATGTATGCTGAAGGTAAAACAACGGTGATCGAACCTGCACCTACCCGTGATCACACTGAGCGTATGTTAACGGGCATGGGTTATGACGTTGAAGTGAGCGGCAATAGAGTGACTCTGCAAGGTGGAGGTAAATTAACCGCTACTTCGATTGATGTGCCGGCTGATATTTCATCTGCCACATTTTTTATGGTGGGTGCAGCTATTGCCGAAGGTTCAGATATCACTTTGACTCATGTTGGTATTAATCCAACACGTATCGGTGTCATTAATATTTTAAGATTGATGGGCGCAGATATAACATTATCAAATGAAGCCTTAACAGGGGGGGAACCCGTTGCTGATGTTCGCGTGCGTTATGCACCCTTAAAGGGGATTGATATTCCTGAAGATCAAGTGCCTCTAGCCATTGATGAATTCCCTGCATTATTTATAGCTGCTGCTTGTGCAAAAGGTAGAACAGTATTAACAGGTGCTGAAGAGCTACGTGTTAAAGAAAGCGATCGTATTCAAGCGATGGCAGATGGTTTGCAGATCTTAGGTATTGATGCGCAAGCAACTACAGATGGAATTATTATTGATGGTGGTGTTATTGGTTCTGGTGAAGTTGAAAGCCATGATGACCATCGTATTGCCATGTCGTTTGCTATCGCTGGGTTACAAGCGGGTGGTACGATACAAATTAACGATTGTGCCAATGTGGCAACATCATTTCCTGATTTTGTAGGTTTAGCAACAGAAGCAGGCTTAGAGATAGAAGAATTTGATGACTAATATCCCTGTATTAACAATTGATGGGCCTAGTGGTTCAGGCAAGGGCACGATTGCTCAATTAATTGCAAAAAAATTAGGTTGGCACTATTTAGATAGTGGCGCTATTTATCGTGTATTAGCTCAAGCTGCAATAAAACATCAGGTAGCACTCGATAATGAAGCACAATTGGCAAGTTTGGCAAACAATTTAGATCTAGTATTTTCATTAGAGGGTGATGTGCTGATCGTATTATTAGAAGGGGATGATGTCAGTAATCTTATTCGTTCAGAACAAGCGGGTAATGCCGCATCAAAAGTAGCTGCATTGCCATTAGTGCGTGCCGCATTACTCGAAAGACAACGCGCATTTTGCCAGTTGCCCGGTCTAGTAACAGATGGCCGCGACATGGGCACGGTAGTATTTACTACTGCCAAACATAAGGTGTTTCTAACCGCTAGTGCCGAAGTGCGAGCGGAAAGACGATATAAGCAGTTGAAAGAAAAAGGGATTGAGTGTAACCTTTCCGCTCTTATAGCCGAGATTTCAGAGCGAGATGAGCGAGATATGCAACGACAAGTCGCGCCACTACGGCCGGCAGACGATGCATTGCAATTAGATTCAAGTGCAATGGGAATCGAGGCAGTATATAAACATGTCAGTGCATTATGTACCGACATGTAACTTAGGGGCTTATCAATTTCGATAAGTTTTTTTAACTTCCTGCTTTTAGCAGGTATTTTTGAGTGGTCTAGTAGTTTTTTAGTTGGGCCAAGGATGTAAATAATGAGCGAAAGCTTTGCTGATCTCTTTGAAGAGAGTTTAAATACGACACCGATGCAACCAGGTAAGATTGTTTCAGGTATGGTTGTAAGTGTTGGTTCTGATGTAGTTATGGTAAATGCTGGTTTGAAATCAGAAGGCGCCATTCCTGTAGAAGAGTTCATGAATGAAAAAGGTGAAATCACCATCGAAGTCGGTGATATAGTCGATGTTGCCTTGGAATCATTAGAAGATGGTTTTGGTGCGACTCAATTATCACGCGAAAAAGCGAAAGCAGCTGAAGCGTGGATCAAACTTGATCATGCCTTTGAAGGTAACGAAACAGTTATCGGTGTTATTTCTGGTAAAGTTAAAGGCGGTTTCACTGTCGAACTAGATAACATTCGTGCTTTCTTACCGGGTTCATTGGTCGATGTGCGTCCAATTCGTGATACTTCACACCTTGAAGGCAAACCGCTTGAGTTCAAGTTAATTAAACTTGATCGCCCACGCAATAATATTGTTGTTTCTCGCCGTGCCATTATGGAAGCAGAAAACAGTGTTGAACGTGATGCATTATTAGAAACATTAGAAGAAGACAAAATCGTTAAAGGTATTGTCAAAAATCTTACTGACTATGGTGCATTTGTTGACCTTGGTGGTATTGATGGTCTTCTACATATCACCGATATGGCATGGAAACGTGTTAAACATCCATCAGAAGTGGTTGCAATCGGTGATGAAATCGAAGTTCAAGTATTGAAATTTGATAAAGAACGCGAACGTGTATCATTAGGCCTGAAACAAATGGGCGATGATCCTTGGAAGAGTATCGCAAGCAGCTACCCAAATAGCAGCCGAATTCGTGGTAAAGTTACTAACATCGCTGACTATGGTTGTTTTGTTGAGATCGAAGATGGTGTTGAAGGTTTAGTTCATATGTCTGAAATGGACTGGACTAACAAAAACGTACACCCATCTAAAGTGGTTCAATTAGGTGATGAAGTTGACGTAATGGTATTAGACATCGATGCAGATCGTCGTCGTATCTCATTAGGTATGAAACAGTGCAAAGTTAACCCTTGGGAAGAGTTTGCAATGACTCATAACAAAGGCGATAAAGTATCTGGTTCAATTAAATCAATTACTGACTTTGGTGTGTTCATTGGTCTTGATGGCGACATCGACGGTTTAATTCACTTATCTGATTTATCATGGGATGAAGAAAATGAAGATCTTATCCGTGATTACAAAAAAGGTGATAATTTAGAAGCTGTTGTATTAGCGATTGATCCTGAACGTGAACGCATTTCACTAGGCGTTAAACAAATGCAGTCTGATCCATTCTCTGAATTTATGGCAGACCACCCACGCGGTAGCATCGTTACTGGTAAAGTAAGCGAAGTAGATGCACGTGGAGCAACAATTGTTTTAGCTGAAGGTATTGAAGGTTATATCCGCGTTGCAGACATTTCTCGTGAGCGTACTGAAGATGCAAGTAAAGTATTGGCAGTAGGTGATGAAGTTGAAGCTAAATTTACGGGTATGTCACGTAAAGATCGCACTTTGACATTATCAATCAAAGCGAAAGATACTCAAGAAGAAACAAAAGCCGTGAAAGAGTACTCAAATGTAGGTAGTGGTAACACTACATTAGGTGACTTGTTGAAAGAACAAATGAACCAAAAAGATAGTTAAGTTTTAAAATAGATAAAACATCTAGGCAGCTGCCTAGATGTTTTTTTCTTTTGAAGTATTGCTTGTTACAGGTTCATAATTGCTAACAGAGAATAATCGTAATAGATCCTTTCTAAGGAAATGAATAGAATGACAAAGTCAGATTTAATTGAAATAATTTCTGAAAAACAATCACTGTTAAATTATCGTGATGTTGAATTAGCGGTAAAATTAATATTAGTACAAATGAGCAATAGTTTAGCGGGTGGAGAAAGGATTGAAATCCGTGGTTTTGGTAGTTTTACCTTGCACCATAGACCACCACGTGTCGGCCGTAATCCTAAAAGTGGTGAATCAGTTGAGTTGGGAGAGAAATTTGTACCTCACTTTAAACCAGGTAAAGAATTACGTGATCGTGTCAATGATGCGTTAACTACATAATTGTGCTTAAATGAAATTTAGTCTTGAAGAAAAGTCAGGTGCTAACGAAATACATTCTTATGGCGATGACTTTATTGCGATAAGAAGCACAGAACTTGCATATTTAAAACGATTAGACAGCAGTCTAATTATGACGCCAAATCAGATCATTTCTGATTGGCATATAAAAGATATTACACAGCTAGAGATAAGTGATATCGCAGAATTAAAAAAGCTAGATCCTGAAGTGCTGATATTAGCAAATGGGTCTAGTATTTCTTCTCTATCCCCCCAATTAATGGTCGAGTTTTATGCTCAAGCAATAGGTGTCGAGTGCATGCCAATAGGTGCTGCCTGCCGTACATATAATCTGCTTGTCGCTGAAGGTAGAAAGGTAGTGTTAGCAATTATTTTTGCATAGGCAATAAAATGAAGGCTAATCAACGCGGGAACTAGCGTTAAGTTACAGCAGTCATTTATTTACTAAGATAATTATATTTTCAGGTGGATAGTCTAACCCGATGATATGTGATGTTTTTTATTAGTAACTTGACTAGGCTGAAATATAGCTTGCTTGACCCATGACATCGAAATGGGGAAAATTGATTTTCAGAATGAAAATATAGAAAGTGGCCAATTGAACTGATTTTACTTATTGTTTGATCTAGATCAAGTAAACACTAATGGTCAATGCGTTATTTACTGTAAAATTGTGCAGTATTTTTTAGAATATATGTGTAATGGAAAGGATCGAGGCCTCTAGGTTAGAAGTTGAGATAATGTTTTTCATAGAGAGAAGGTGTGGTCGCTATGCAAGTGGAACAAGAGCAATACAGTTTTCAAATAGTTAAGTGGTTTTCCTATATGGCAGTGGTCTACTTAGTGCTGGGCACAGGTATCGGCGTATATATCGCTTCTGAATTGGCATGGCCCGTTTTGAATTTTGATAATCCTTATATTAGTTTTGGTCGTTTACGCCCATTACACACCAATACGGTCATCTTTGCATTTGGTGGTTCAACTTTAATGGCGACAGCTTATTACATAGTACAACGTACATCTGGAGTACGTTTGTGGAGTGATACGTTGGCTTGGTTTACATTTTGGGGCTGGAACCTAGTTATTCTTGGTTTTGCAATTACGTTGCCATTGGGTCTTACTCAGTCTAAAGAGTATGCTGAAATGGAATGGCCACTCGATATTTTATTAGCAGTAGTGTGGCTTGCCTATAGCTTTAATTTCATTATGACCTTGTCAATTCGTAAAGTGTCACATATCTATGTAGCTAATTGGTTCTTTCTTGCGATGATGATTATGATCACCTATCTACACATAATTAATAGCCTTGCAATTCCCGTTGGCTTATTTAAATCATACTCAATCTTTGCTGGTGTTCAAGATGCAATGATTCAATGGTGGTGGGGACATAATGCGGTAGGTTTCTTTTTAACCGCTGGTTTTTTAGGCATTATGTATTATTTTGTGCCCAAACAAGCAAACCGTCCTGTCTATTCTTACCGCTTATCTGTCATTCATTTCTGGGCATTAACTTTTGGCTATGTATGGTTAGGAGCGCATCATCTTCAATACACAGCACTTCCAGATTGGACAGGTTCACTAGGTGCGGCTATATCGCTAGCAATGATTATACCTTCATGGGGTGGTGCAATAAACGGTATGTTTACATTGAGTGGTGCATGGGATAAATTACGTACTGACTATATCTTACGTTTCTTGATTGTATCATTAGCATTTTACGCCATGTCCACCTTTGAAGGCCCAATTATGGCCTCTAAAACTGTCAATGCTTTATCACATTATACTGATTGGACAATCGGCCATGTACATTCAGGAGCATTAGGCTGGGTTGCTATGGTTTCTATCGGTGCTATTTATCATATGGTGGAACGTCTTTGGGGCACAACGATCTGGTCTGTTAAATTAGTTAACTTACATTTCTGGATGGCGACTATCGGTACCGCTGTTTACATTACAGCAATGTGGGTAGCAGGTATTATGCAAGGTCTAATGTGGCGAGCTTATGATGATTATGGCAACTTGGCATACACCTTTGTAGAGTCAGTTGCTCAAATGCATCCGTATTATGCAATGCGTGCTGCAGGTGGTTTAATTTTCTTCTTAGGTGCTTGTGTAATGTTATTTAATGTCACCGTGACGATTCGTAAAGCAATTGCAAACCCATCTGAAAAGATGGCCGTTGCAGCTAATATTTAAGGGAAACTGGCATGTCTGAAAACAACTCAAATAAACCTGTATCCTTTCAGGAAAAGCTGGAGAAAAATGTATGGGCCTTGGCATTAGCAACAGCCATTATTGTGTCTGTTGGTGGCATTGTTGAGATCGTACCATTGTTCTACCTCAACACAACTTTTGAAGATCAAGTGCACCCTGAATATGAAGAATTATCAGGTGTTCGGCCCTATGCGGCTTTAGAATTAGCCGGCCGTGATATTTATCAACGTGAAGGCTGTTATTTGTGCCACTCACAAATGGTTCGACCTTTCCGTGATGAAAATGACCGGTACGGTCACTACTCATTAGCTGTCGAGTCAAAGTATGACCACCCATTCCAGTGGGGGTCAAAACGTACTGGGCCGGATCTTGCTCGTTTAGGTGGTAAGTATTCTGATGCCTGGCATTATCAACATTTACGCGCACCTCGTAGTGTTGTACCTGAATCCATTATGCCGAACTATCCCTGGTTGGAAAAGTCTACTATTAATGGCAGTGGTATTGAAAAACGGGTAAAAGCGATGAGAGTATTGGGTGTCCCATATACTGATGAGCAGATTAAAAGTGCAGCCGCTTCAGTTGAAGGTAAAACTGAAATGCAAGCTTTAGTCGCCTATCTACAAGTCTTGGGTACAATGGTTAAATTTGAACCAGGTAGAGACTATCGTGACTAAAATTCAAGAGTATTTTTATACTGATTGGAGTGCAATGACCGGCACAGATTGGTTTGGTTTTTTGCTTACCGTAATTGTGTTTATAATAATGGTCGTCGTTTATTTCTGGGTACTGAATCCCAAAAATAAAGATAGCATAGAGTCTCATCGTACAATGCTTATCGATGAAGATGAAAGAAAATCGGAGAAACAAGATGGCAGCGAATAAAAATAAATCCACTGAAGTTAACGATACTGGTCATGAGTGGGATGGGATCCGTGAGTTGGATAATCCTTGTCCACGCTGGTGGCTAAATGCACTTTACTTGAGTGGACTCATTGTGCTTGTCTACTTTGTGCTTTATCCCTCCTTGCCGTTAGTGACAGACAGTACTAAAGGTTTATTAGGCTGGACTCAGATCGGCGAATACAAAGATGATCTAGCAAAGGTTGAAGCTATACGGGCTCCATTTGACGACAAACTAGCAGCAATGAGTGTGGAAGAGATCCTTGCAGATCAAGATATGCTGAATTATGCGATTGGTTCTAGTAAAGTGCTTTATGGTGATAATTGTGCCGCCTGTCATGGTACCGGTGGTGCTCCAGTAGCAGGCTCTGGTTATCCTATCTTAACGGATGATGATTGGTTGTATGGCGGTACGCTTGCCGATATTCAGGTAAGTATTGCTAAGGGTCGCCAGGGCATGATGCCTGCCCATAAAAAGTTACTTAAAACTGAAGAAGTTGATC
Organism: Gammaproteobacteria bacterium; assembly: GCA_034110895.1. GTDB lineage: Bacteria > Pseudomonadota > Gammaproteobacteria > Nitrosococcales > Methylophagaceae. The sequence goes on from JAWUYH010000029.1 coordinate 99,773, forward strand.
AGTTAGTTAAGTTTGTGATCGATAGCTCAAATGGTGTTGCTACTGAAGCGGGAAAATCACTCTATATGGCTAAAGGATGTTTTGCTTGTCATGGTGCTGATGCCAAGGGTAATAAAGCACTGGGTTCGGCAAATTTAACCGATAAAATTTGGCGTTTCTCAGGTGAACAAGATCAAGTTCGCCATACCATTCTTCATGGAGTAAATGATACGACTGATAAAGCAACTCGAGTTGCTGTCATGCCTCAGTGGAATGAAAAACTTGCCATAATGTTGGAAGCTCGTGCTTATGCTATCGCTGATGGTGAAGATCCTAATGAAATTGATTGGGATGATGAATTAGAAGGCGATGAAAGCGAACGTTTATCAGAGACTGATATTAAGAAGTTAACGATTTTTGTCCACCAGTTCGGCGGTGGTGAATAATATTTTAAAAGTGGTGTTGTTCAAGCCTCCGATTGAAAGGAAACATTATTATGAATATTGATTGGATTGTAATAAGTGTTATTTTAAGTCTTGTAGCGACAGTTATTGCTACAGGAATGTTTATTTCTTATGCGGTAAAGCATATCAATGAAGATAAGTCACAAGACGATTGAAAATCTTTTAAAAGCATCAAATAAAGCCGACATTATTGTTGGCTTTTTTGTATTAAAATAACCTTTATAATCTACATTAGTAAGTTATTATATTACTTGCAGTTGTTATAATTTATAGTCGAACGAGAACGGTGCTATGAGTGAAAAAAAAGACATAAAAGATATTGATATAGATGAACTTTATGAAGATATTTCTGAGTGGCACATTAATACCGGTGATATTAAAATTGTCGCCAAGCGTCTTCCTGGTGGCTATCGGACACTAAAATGGCTGGGTATGTCAATATGGTCAATTTTATTTTTAGGACCATATATACAATTTAATAATTCACAAGCAATTTTATTTGATATGCCACAGCGCCAATTTAATATATTTCATATTACTTTGTATCCGCAAGACATTTGGATGTTATCTCTAACGCTGTTATTTTTTGCGATTCTACTGGCTGCAGTCACCAGCATTGCCGGTCGTGTGTTCTGTGGATATTTTTGTTTTCAAACCGTGTGGACTGATATTTACACTTGGATTGAAGGGAAAATCGAGGGTGATACGCCACAAAAAGTAAAAAAGTTTAGCGAGGCTGCTTGGACCATAGATAAACTCAGCAAGAGGATCGTCAAACATAGTTTATGGCTATTAATTGGTTTATTTACTGGGATTTCTTTCGTTGCATGGTTTACTGATGCAACGACTTTGTGGCGAGATTTATTTAGTCTGCAAGCTTCCATGACAGCAGTTATTATTATCGCTGCATTTACTGGTGGAACTTACCTTTTTGCCGGCTTTATGCGTGAACAAGTCTGTTTTTGGTTGTGCCCATATGCACGTCTGCAGGGGGTTATGTATGACCAAGATACCGTCTTGCCTTCTTACGATGCTGAGCGAGGGGAACCTAGGGGTAGGATTAAAAAAGGTGAAGATGTATCTGCTAACGGTAGTTGTATTGATTGTAATGTTTGTGTGGCGGTTTGTCCTACCGGTATAGACATTCGTAAGGGCCAGCAAGAGGGTTGTATTACCTGTGGATTATGTATTGATGCTTGCGACACCATTATGGATAAAATAGAACAACCAAGAGGACTTATTAGATACGCTTCATACAAGGAGCTACATCATAATGCGCCCACTTTGCCACTCTATAAACGTTTCCGAGTTATTATGTATACCCTTATATTGTTACTTGCATTGTCAGGAATCATCTATGGTTTTATGACTTTATCGGCAACTGAGTTTACTGTAGTACACGAACGCCAACCTCTATTTGTTCGTCTGAGTGATGGTTCTATTCAAAATAAATATACAATTAAATTACTAAATAAAACAAAAAACACCATCAATATACATTTTGAAATAGAAGGCATAGAAAATGCTACGCTGCATGGTTTGTCAGATATGTCAGTTGAACCAGGAAAAATCATCCCTTTTACCGCATTGGTTCGTGTTCCCTTAAATGATTTTGAAAAGGGCCCTATCCCCATTATATTTCAAGGTAATATTGAGGGTTCTACAATGAACATAATGTACAAAAGTATGTTTATTGGCCCGAACAAATAATTAATATAGAACTAGGTAAAGTATGAATATTTCACAAAGTAACAAACAGGCGCTTCAAAACCCGTGGGTATTAGCAATAATGTTGTTTGTCCTTACCTTTGTATCTATGAATGCTGTATTTATTTATTTAGCATTTAAGTCACCACCGAGTTTGGTTGATAAGAATTTTTATGAAAATGGTGAAAACTATGATCAGATTAAAAAGAAAATGGATCAACAAAAAGCCTTAGGCTGGACAGGTTTAATTATTATTCCTACTAAAACTCGAGTCAACCAAAAGCAAATCTATGAGGTTTTACTTCAAGGTAAAAATTCAGCCTCACTACTACTTAATTCAGTCGTTATTAAAGCCTATCGTCCCTCTGATGCTGAAGCTGACTTTTCAGTAGAAATGATTAATATCAAACCGGGCACCTATCAAGCGGAACTTAGTTTTCCTTTACCTGGAACATGGGATGTTGTAGTTCAAGCTGTAGATGATTTGAATGAATTTGTGATGATGAAACGAGTTTCTATCACACCATAATTGAACCTTTACAGTACGGGAAATTCCAGTCATATGATAAAGTGCTTATCTGTTTTCAGCGTTGAATATTGATCTTGTCTATCCCCTGTTATCACTGTGGTTTACCTGTCGAAAAACTAGGCAGTTTTATAGCTAAAGTTGCCAATAAAGACCATGACTTTTGTTGTTTTGGTTGTCAGACTGTCTGTCAAACAATTCATGATGCTGGATTGCAAAGTTTTTATCAAAAAACTCCTGAAGGTAAAAATCTTGCTCCTCCCCCTTTATTACCAACCGAGCTAGCCTCTTATGATTTAGACGAAGTTCAGTCTGATTATGTAGATAAATTGGGTGATATTCGTACGATAAGTCTATTAGTTGAAGGTATTCATTGTGCTGCGTGTGTTTGGCTTATTGAACATTCGCTAGCAAAGCAACAAGCGGTGGTTTCTGCTGAGGTAAATCTCACTTCAAAACGTTTACGTCTTAAGTGGGATAATCGATTGTCCTCACTGTCTACATTTTTGCTCGCTTTAGGTGATATTGGCTATGCTGCGATTCCTTTTGATCCAGATACTGCTGAAGGCGCATTAGTGCGCAGACACAGAAGCTTATTATATCGTATGGCCTTTGCTGGTTTTGCAATGATGAATTTAATGTGGATATCAATCGCACTTTATAGCGGTGCCGATCAGGGTGAGTTCAAAAATTGGTTTCATTGGGTCAGCTTTTTGATAGCGACACCAACATTACTCTATGCTGGTTATCCCTTTTTACGAAATGCTGTAATTGGTTTAAGACGTCGTTACTTGACCATGGACTTGCCTATCGCTATTGGGGCTGTCGCTACCTATAGCTATTCGACTTTTATTACAGCCACTGGCTCGATTCATGGCCATGTCTATTTCGATACAGTGGTTAATTTTCTGTTTGTGATATTGGTGGGCCGATATCTTGAGGCAATCTCTAAACGTGATGCATTATCTGCAAGCAGTAGATTAATAGAGTTACAACCTAAACTAGCTACTGTAATCATCGATAAACTTCATAAAATCGTACCGATACGTTCGGTGAAAATTGGTGACTTTGTGCTAGTTAAACCAGGTGAAAAAATACCTGTTGATGGTGTACTAGTTGATGGTCAGAGTGCTGTAGATGAATCGATGTTAACAGGAGAATCCTTACCCATCGTCAAAAGAGTGCCAGACAAGGTAGTGGCTGGAAGTATTAATGGAGAAGGCGCCTTTACCGTTAAAGTACAGCAAGTATTACGGCATACCGCTTTAGCTAAAATTGTATCGTTAATGGAAGATTCACAAGCTTCAAAAGCACCCATACAATGTACTGCAGATAAGATAGTACCTTGGTTTGTCGTTGTCACTCTTAGTTTAGCAGCAGCCACATTTATTTACTGGTATCAGTATGATTTTGAGCAAGCCTTACTAGCTGCCACCTCTGTCCTTATTATTACTTGCCCCTGTGCATTTGGTTTGGCAACCCCGATGTCAGTTGCTGTAGCTACAGGCGTTGGTGCTAATAATGGGATCTTGGTGAAACAGGGGGCTGCCCTAGAGTACTTATCACAAGTAACACATTTTGTATTCGATAAAACAGGCACATTAACGCGAGGAGAATTGGCCGTTGTTACTATTGAATCATTTTCAGAACAATCAGAACAACAGTTATTAATCCTGGCCGGATCAGTAGAGCAATACTCGGAACATGGTATTGCAAAAGCCATATTATCGGAGACTCTCAGGCGCGAATTGACTTTAGTAACCATAACAAACTTTTCTTCTTCAGCGGGCGAAGGAGTGCAAGCGAGAGTTCAACAAGAGCATGTTTTATTAGGAACGCAGTCATGGTTAGAACAATGGGGTATTATTTTTACTGAGACCATCTTAAAACGTGTCAATAGCTTTGAACAACAAGGCATTAGCTGTGTATTTATAGCAGTAGAGCAGCAAATAATAGGGCTGATAGCATTAGCAGACCAATTACGTACCGATGCTAAATCAATGATTATCAGTCTACAGCAACAAAATATAGGTATTACAGTGTTGAGTGGTGATAAAACATCAGTGGTGGCTGCCATTACAGCAGAGCTAGGTAATATTGAAAGGCAAGCTGAAGTTTTACCTAAAGACAAAGTTGACCTAGTCAAGTCTTTGCAAAAACAGGGTGTTATAGTGGCGATGGTAGGCGATGGCATCAATGATGCGCCAGCATTAATTCAGGCTGATGTAGGCATTGCCTTAGCTTCAGGAACTGATGTGTCAATTGAAAGTGCAGATATTGTGTTGTCTCATAACGAACTAAGTAAGGTGGCAGATGCAAGGCATTTGGCAAAACAAACGCTAGGCTCAATCAAGCAGAATATTGTATTATCAATAAGTTATAACATTGTAATGGTACCACTAGCGATGATGGGATTAGTTAATCCTTTAGTGGCGGCGGTGACAATGCCGGTCAGTTCTTTATTAGTTATTGCTAATGCTGCTAGAATAAAACGTTTATTTAAGAGGCTAAGATAATGGATGTTATTTATGGTTTATTGCCAGGCATGTTACTGCTAGGCATTGTTGGTGTTGCGGTGTTCTTTTGGGCTGTTCGCAATGGACAATATGATGATATGGATGGTGCTGCCAACCGTATATTGATGGATGATCCACTAGTCGAAAGCAAGAAACAAAAAGAGACACATAATGATGAAGGGTTAAAGAGACCTATGGATAATGAATAGGGCTTCATTTTTATGGCCTTATTATTTGTACTATTAGCGTAGTCAGTAAATATCATAAAAACAGGTAGGATGCGCTTAATTATTGATATTGCAGAATTGTTTTTTCATGTTCATTGATACGAATAGTGAGGCCGCTCAAAGGATAGTGCCAAATACTGGTGCTAGTATTTGTGGCATCTTGCTTAATGCTGGCTGGCTTGCCAAAACGATAACGTGCAATATCAGCATTTAATTTCACTGATGGAATGAAGCTAATAGCAATGATAGGCGCATTAACGACACTGGCATTATCACTGTTGCTTAGTTGATAACGATGCGCGCCACTATCTTGTAACCTAGCTTCATTTGCACGAGATATCATTTCTGTGATCTGTTGTTCTGGTACATCAAGATTTAATACCAGTTTGCCTGTAAGGCCGCCAAGGTGAATGCTATTAAAGAAAGCTTCTACTGTTGAGGCTTTACCTTGTTGAGCAAAAGCTGCAATTTTTCCAAACTCATGAAACAATTGTTTAGTCTCACTATACACAGTGGTTGCAATATGAATACCGAAAACCTGACTCTTACCATCTGGCATAATGGTAATTTCCCAAGGCATGGGCGCTGGCGCTTGTTTTGAAGGAATAAATAATAAAGCACCTATTCCAGCAATAGTCAGTAATAAACCAATCAAAAAATTACGAATTAGCCGCATCAAATTTCACCTATTTATTAATAGAGAGTGGGGTAACATTTAACCAAAATGTGACTGGACCATTATTAGTGAGAGAGACTTTCATATCCGCACCAAACTGCCCTGTTTGCACCATAGGATAACTTTGTTTTGCCTGTGTGCATATGTGGTTGAATAATGCACTTGCTAAAGTAGGAGATGCGGCCGGTGTAAAACTCGGACGCAAGCCTTTACGAGTGTCAGCTGACAAGGTAAATTGTGGAACGAGTAATAAACCACCGTTGATATCTTCTAATGATAAATTCATCTTGCCGCTATCATCACTAAAAATCCGATAAGCTATTAATCGTGATAACAAGCGGTCGGCTTCTGCTGGTGTATCATCAGGCTCTATACCGATAAAAACTAATAAACCTTCAGCAATACGTGCTATTTCTTCACCTGATACACAAACAGAAGCATCATCTACTCGTTGCAATAAACCGATCATGCTGGAGGTGAGGTTTGCTCAGGGGATAATAATGTGGCTATTTCACGTGTGGCATGTACCAGTGCATTAACAATAGGGGGTTCTCCGGCAGCATGACCTGCCATAGGGATAATATCTAACCTTGCTTGCGGCCAGACTTGATGCAGCTCCCATGCTTGTTGCGTCGGACAAACAACATCATATCGTCCCTGCACAATAATAGTGGGAATGCTTCTGATAATGTTTATATTATTTAGGATAGGTGTATCGGCTATAAAACACTCATCTAAAGCAAAATGTAATTGAATACGTGAATGTGCTAAAGGACCTGGATCTTGTGATAGATCGGGCTTATGTTCATGATCACGCAGTGTGACAATGGTACTTTCCCATGCTTGTAATAATTTAGCCGCCGCCATTTGTTGTAGTTCATCTGGCGCCGTGAGTTGTTGAAAATAAGCATTTAAAGGTGATGCTTGCTCTGCTGTCGGTAATGGGTGAACTAAGCGGTGCCAAGCATCAGGAAATAACTTTGAGACGCCACCTTCAGCATAAACCCAGTCTATATCTTGCTGACGGCCTAAAAATATTCCTCGTAAGACCATCGCTAAAACAGTTTCAGGATATTTCTGGGCGTAACATAAGCCGAGTGTTGTTCCCCACGAACCACCAAAAACAACCCAACGATCGATATTCAATTGTTGGCGAATGACGGTCATATCTGCAATTAAAAACGCAGTATTATTGTTTTCTAATTCACCATGAGGCAGTGAACGACCGCAACCACGCTGATCAAAAAGGATTATGCGGTAGACTTCTGGGTCAAAATAACAACGATGTGATGGTCTACAGCCTGAACCCGGGCCGCCATGTAAAAAGACCACGGGAATGCCATCAGGATTACCGCATTCTTCGACATAGACTTGATGACACAAGCCATGACTGAGGACTTCCATTTCGATTAGATGAGTGGTGTATGGTTCAATTTCTGGATAAAGTGGTGTCATATGTTTCTCTTTGTACTGTGTATATTTGGACTATATCATGACTAGCGATGGTAATTATGCGGCGATTGCGAGAAAATACAAAGTCTCGTGTAAAGCATGATTACAGCGTTATCGCTAAAATGATAAATTAAGGCAAAAATATAAGATGAACCTGCATGAATTTCAGGCCAAACAATTATTCACCCGTTATGGCATCGCTAGTCCAAAAGGCCAAGCTGTGACTAATGGATCCCAAGCGCGACAAGCGGCAGAACAGCTAGGTGGCGAACGATGGGTTGTTAAAGCGCAAGTACATACTGGCGGCCGTGGTAAGGCGGGCGGTGTCAAAGTGGTTGATACACTTGATGGTGTTGCTAATGCGGCTTATGACATGTTGGGCCGCAATCTTGTCACTCACCAAACGACAGCTGAAGGCTTACCTGTTCACCAGATTTTGGTCGAGCAACCTTCAGATATTTTACGTGAACTGTATCTTGCCGTGTTAGTTGATCGTGTTAGCCAACGTGTTGTGTTTATGGTGTCTGCACAAGGTGGGATGGACATCGAAGCTGTAGCTGAACAAAGTCCAGATGCCATTATGAATTTAATTGTTGATCCTGTGGTAGGTCTACAAGCTTATCAATGTCGGCGTGCAGGTTTCTTTTTAGGCTTGACAGGTAATACCTTCAAACAGTTACAAACAGTGATGCAAGGTTTATATCGTTTATTTACCGAAAATGATGCTAGTTTGGTTGAAATCAACCCTCTAGTAGTTACTGGTCAAGATAAATTATTAGCAGTCGATGCTAAACTGAATTTGGATGATAACGCCTTATTTAGACATGCTGAATTAGCCGCCATGTTTGATCCAACCCAAGAAGATGAAACAGAAGTTGTCGCTCAAAAATATGGTCTGAATTACATCACATTAGACGGTGAAGTTGCCTGTATGGTGAACGGGGCAGGTTTAGCCATGGCGACCATGGATTTGATTCAAAAAGAAGGGGGCTCGCCAGCTAACTTTCTTGATGTGGGTGGAGGTACTACCGCGGATCGAGTGGCCGAAGCTTTTAAAATAATTTTATCCGACAAAAAAGTGAAATCAATATTAGTTAATATATTTGGTGGTATTGTGCGCTGTGATTTGATTGCTGAAGGTATTATTCAAGCAGCAAAAGACGTAGGTTTAACCCTGCCTGTTATTGTTCGACTCGAGGGAACCAACGCTGAGCGTGGTCGTGAGTTATTACTCACTAGTGGTATGGATCTACGGGTAGCTCAAGATTTAACTGATGCAGCTAGACAAGCCGTTGCCTCTGCCAAGGAGGGTATAGCATGAGTATTCTAGTTAACCGTGATACACGAGTTATTTGCCAAGGCTTTACCGGTAAACAGGGGACTTTTCATTCTGAACAAGCGATTACTTACGGTACCCAATTTTTGGGTGGTGTAACGCCGGGTAAAGGGGGACAAATTCACCTAGATCGGCCAGTGTTTAATACGGTTGCTGAAGCAATAGAAGAAACAGATGCCGATGCATCTATGATCTATGTGCCTGCTGCTTTTGCTGCAGATGCTATTTTGGAAGCGGCTGATGCAGGCATTAAAATTATTGCCTGTATTACTGAGGGTATTCCGGTCCAAGATATGTTGCGTGTCAAATACGCGATGAAACATTCTGATGCTCACTTGATTGGTCCAAATTGTCCAGGTTTGATTACTCCGGGTGAATGTAAAATTGGCATTATGCCGGGTTCTATTCATTTGCCGGGTAAGATTGGTATTGTGTCACGTTCAGGTACATTAACTTATGAGGCGGTCCATCAAACCACTCAAAATGGCTTGGGACAAAGTACCTGTGTTGGTATCGGTGGTGATCCGATCCATGTCATGGATTTCATTGAATGTTTGGCCTTGTTTGAAGCTGATCCACAAACAGAAGGTATTGTGATGGTCGGTGAAATTGGTGGTCAAGCAGAAGAAGAGGCCGCGGCCTATATTCGTCAATATGTAACAAAACCTGTGGTTGCTTATATTGCTGGTTTAACAGCACCTGTTGGTAAACGTATGGGCCATGCGGGTGCTATTATTAGTGGTGGTCAAGGTACTGCGGAAGCTAAATTACAAGCTTTGGCTGCTGCAGGGGTGCATATTGCTCGTTCACCAGCCGAAATGGGTGACCGTATGATTGAAGCTATGGCTGAATAAAAAATGACTACTGAATTTTGTCTTGTTATGGGACAGATAAATCTTGTTGTAGGTGATGTTGCAGGCAATGTTAAAAAAGTGATTGCTGCTGCAGAACAGGCCCGTGATGAACTCAATGCTGATTTAGTAGTCTTTCCTGAATTAACTTTAACAGGTTACCCACCAGAAGATTTATTACTCAGGCCAGGATTAATCAAACGAGTGGAAAAAGGACTCGTTAGTTTAAAATCTAAACTTAAAGGGGTAGCTATCTTGGTGGGTTATCCATCGGGTGTTGTGCGTGAAGATTTATACAATGCCGCTTCTTTAATTGCCGATGGCCAATGTCTTGCCACTTATTTTAAACATCACCTGCCCAATTACAGTGTATTTGATGAAAAACGTTATTTTGTAGAAGGTAAAGATCCTTGTGTTGTCGACTATAAAGGAATTAGGTTTGGCATTACAATTTGTGAAGACATTTGGTTTGCAGGACCTACCGCACAAGCTGTTGATATGGGTGCTGAAATCATACTTAATCTTAATGCGTCGCCATTTAACCAAGGAAAATGGCAGTTACGAGAGGCACAAGTTAAACAACGTGCTATTGAATCAGCAGTACCCATTGTTTATGTCAATCAAGTCGGCGGGCAAGATGAATTAGTATTTGATGGTTGCTCTTTCGCATTGTCTGATAAGGGTGAGAAAGTTGTACGTGCGCCGGCATGGCAACAAGGTTTGTTTGCTATTTCAATTAGCCGAAATGAAAATAAAACTTTAGTATTGCAGGGTAAATTAGCAGACAAAAAAACAGAACAGGCCATGATCTATCAAGCTTTAGTGTGTGGTTTAAAAGATTACGTAGAAAAAAATCATTTTACGAGTGTCGTCATTGGTTTATCTGGTGGCATTGATTCTGGCTTAACCTTAGCCTTAGCGGTCGATGCATTAGGTGCTGATAAAGTGAAAACAGTGATGATGCCTTCACGCTACACCGCTCAGATGAGTCTGGATGATGCGCAAGAAATGGCTGATATTTTAGGTGTTGACCATAGTGTTATTGCCATTGATTCTCTGTTCGAATTATTTGTAAACAGTTTGTCTGATCAATTTGCAGGCAAAGCTACGGATACCACCGAGGAAAATATTCAAGCTCGGGTGCGTGGCGTAATACTAATGGCAATATCGAATAAGACCGGTGCAATGGTGTTATCAACCGGTAATAAAAGTGAAATGGCCGTCGGCTACTCAACTTTATATGGTGATATGGCAGGAGGATTTTCACCGCTTAAAGATGTGTATAAAACCTTGGTTTATCAACTATCTAACTACCGTAATACCCTATCAGACGTAATACCCCAACGCATCATTACACGGCCTCCATCGGCAGAATTAGCACCTGACCAACTTGACCAGGATAGCCTGCCCCCTTATGAAATACTTGATGAACTGCTAGAACGATATATAGGCGAAGATTGGTGTTTTGAAGAATTAGTGGCCGCAGGCTGTGAAGCTGAAATGGTGGCACGCGTTATAAGAATGGTTGACCAAAATGAATATAAACGCCGTCAAGCAGCGCCAGGAATACGAATTACTAGCCGTGCATTTGGACGAGATCGACGATATCCGATAACATCGGGTTATACTGTAACTTCAACATTAGAGTAAGGATGGGACAACGATGAAAAAAATCGAAGCGATTATTAAACCTTTTAAGTTAGATGATGTGCGAGAGGCACTATCAGATATTGATGTAACAGGTTTGACTGTGTCAGAAGTAAAAGGTTTTGGTCGTCAAAAAGGTCATACTGAACTTTATCGCGGTGCAGAATATGTAGTTGATTTTCTGCCTAAAATTAAAATGGAAATTGTACTGCCAGCGGAACAAGTTGATGCCTGTGTCGAGGCTATCGTTAAAGCAGCACATACTGGCAGAATTGGTGACGGTAAGATTTTTGTCACCTCAGTTGAGCAAGTCATTCGGATCCGTACTGGTGAAGAAGGTGAAGCGGCAGTTTAGCTGAAAAACTCTTGTTAGCAAGTGGCGTATAGAGAGTGCTATATTGACACTTTGTTGCGTCGCTTTGTGTGTTTGACTATCAACGCTGTTGCCCATAAATAAAGATAAATGGCTTATAGTTAGCCCATATAGCTTGGTAACCACAAGGCAACGGATGGAAAACAAATCAACAAAACCAGCACGATAACTTGAATAATAATGAAGGGCACGATACCACGATAAATCGCTCGTAATTCAAGTGTAGGTGCACTGGCTTTTAGATAAAATAAAGAAAAACCAAACGGCGGAGTTAGAAACGACGTTTGTAAGTTGAGTGCAATTAGCAAGGCAAACCATAGTGGGTCTAAACCCATATGAATAGCAATCGGCGCAATGATCGGTACAACGATAAAACAAATCTCGATAAAGTCTAAGAAAAACCCCAGCACAAAGATAAGTAACATACTGAGGATAAGGAAACTCCATTTCCCTCCTGGTAAGCTGGCAAAAACATCGAAGATAAAATCATCGCCTCCCATACCAACAAACACCAAACCAAATGCAGTTGCACCAATCAAAATTAAAAATACCATGCTGGTTAAACGAGTGGTCTGGCGCGATGCATCTTGTAGATTTTTAAGACTTAATTTACCGTGAGCCAATGCCAGTAACATTGCACCTAATGCGCCCACGGCAGCTGATTCTGTCGGTGATGCTATGCCAAAAAAAATTGATCCCAGAACAGCCAATACCAAGATTAGCGGTGGCAGCATACTTTTCATTACCCTGTAGCCAAGCTGTTGATCGCTGTCTAAATCCGTGACAATAGCTGGAGCAAGTTCAGGGTAACGCCAAGCGACAATAGCAATATAGGTGATATAAGCGATTACCAATAATAAGCCGGGGACAGCAGCTGCTATAAACAACTGCCCAACCGGCACGCCAATAACATCAGCCAATAAAATCAAGATGATACTGGGTGGGATAATTTGGCCTAAAGTACCAGAAGCAGCGATTGTGCCGCTGGCCAATGTTGGCGCATAACCATGTTTTAACATTGAAGGTAATGCGATCACGGCCATGGTGACTACTGATGCACCAACCACTCCTGTTGTTGCAGCGAGTAATGCGCCCACTAATACAACTGATATAGCTAAGCCCCCACAAACCCGACCAAATAAACAGCCCATTGTTTCCAGTAATTGTTCAGCAATGCCTGATTTTTCAAGGATCACTCCCATAAATACAAACAAGGGTACAGCCAAAAGTGTGAAATTGGTCATAATGCCCCAAATTCGCAAGGGCAATAGGTTAAAAAAATCTAAACCAAGAAAAAAGCTACCAAATGCTAAGGCGACAGCACCAAGTGTAAATGCAACGGGAAAACCAAGCAGTAAAAATAAAAACAACACTGCAAACATGACTAAGGCCCAAATTTCCATTATTTGACCTCGTGCTTATGACGGAGTATTAAAATGTTTCTAAACAGATCAGCTAAAGCTTGCAGAATTAGTAAGCTAAAGGCAATTAACAAACTGCCTTTAAGCAAAAATCGATAGGGGAGGCCACCAGGATCAGGTGAGCCTTCATTATAATAAAAAGCGTTGGCTACAAAGGGCCAACTGCTGGTTAAAACGAGAATACAAAAAGGAAGTAACAGAAATAATATGCCAAATATATTGACTATGGCTCGTTTGTAATCTGACATGAAATGACTTTGATAAAAAATGTCGACCCGTACATGTTGGTCGTGTTTGAGTGTGTAAGCTGCCCCAAGTAAGAATATCAAGGCAAATAAGTGCCATTCCAATTCTTGAAAGGCAATATCGCTTCGAGCGAAGTAACGCATGGTGACGTTATAACAAATTAATAATATTAGGGCTACCACTAGCCAAGAGGCTGTTTTACCTGTCCATTCAATAAATGTATCAACCAGGTGAATAAATAATCGGAGTTTACTGTTCATTAATTGCTGTCATCTTAATAATCGTGGCGTAGAGTGTCCCATAAATGCCCCTAAATCACTATAAGCAGATAGTGAAGCAGTCATGTACAATTAGTTTCATAATCTTTCACCCTGGAGTTGGCAACATGGATAAACAAACAATTAAGCATAATGTAAGCGATAGAAATCAATGGAAACGCATTCTTTACATGTTGTTATTTGGTGTTATTTTGTATTTGGTTATGATAGTGCTTTGGATTATTGTTGTAATACAAGCAATATTTGCATTACTGACCGCAAGTCCGAATAGCGAAATTGTCAGATTTTCAGCTGATTTAGTGATTTATTTACGCCAAATCGCCGCATTCTTAACCTATAACGACGAAACAAAACCTTATCCATACCAAGCATGGCAAACGACTGAGTCTAAAGATGAGCTTACAGATGCTGGATCTGCAGCATCTGATTCAGAAAATACTGATACCAAGTCTGATCTATAGGAAAAACTCATTGTGCTTATTGTAATCTCACCTGCAAAAACATTAGATTTTGAAACGGCCGCTACTACAGAAAGCTATAGTCAACCGAGGTTCTTAGAGGAATCTCAACTGTTGATAAATGAACTTAATAACTTATCGACGGCTGATATTGCTTCATTAATGAAGTTAAGCGATAAACTAGCCGCACTTAATATGGTGCGCTTTCAAACATGGCATGCGCCCTTTAATTTAGACAATGCCAAACAAGCGTTATTGGCATTTAAAGGCGATGTGTATACCGGTCTAGATGCCGAGACACTCGATGATTCTGGGCTAGAATATGCCCAACACCATTTACGCATATTATCTGGCTTATATGGCGTGTTGAAGCCCTTAGATCTGATGCAGCCATACCGATTAGAGATGGGCACGAAACTGGCTAATGAAAAAGGTAAAGATCTTTACCAATTCTGGGGTAATCAGCTTCGTGAATCGATTGAAGCCGAACTGACAGATGGCGTGCTGATAAACTTGGCTTCTAATGAATATTTTAAAGCCATCGAAGCAAAAAAGTTAAAAGCGCGCATTATTACTCCTGTTTTTAAAGATTGGAAAAATGGTCAATATAAGATTATTAGCTTTTATGCAAAAAAAGCACGGGGATTGATGAGTCGTTATATTATTGATCACAAAATTAATCAACCGGAAAATATCAAGAAATTTGATAGTCAAGGTTATCGATATAGTCCAGAAATTTCAGAAGCTGATCAATGGGTCTTCTTACGCGACCATGACTGAACAGTAACAAGGTTATCAACTCAGTTTACCGGAGGGGCGGGATTAGTTCATAGCTGAAATGTAGCCATTAGGGGTGCATGATCAGATAAACGAGTCCAATGTTTGCGGTTTGGCCGCTCACATGACAGCAGTTCTATACTGCGGTAATAAATTCTATCCATTTTTAATAGAGGCAACCAAGCTGGGAATGTTTTGGCATGATGTTGATGTAGCGTTCGATAAGCTTCTTTTAAATTTAAGTGTTTAGAAAAAAGCTTTTCAGCTTGACCTGTCCAATCATTAAAATCGCCAGCAACAATTAATGGCGCGTCATGAGGGACATGTTGCTCTATCACGCTACACAATGTTTTGAACTGTCGTCTGCGTTCCATTGCCATTAAACCCAAGTGTATGCAAATGACATGTAAGTCATCTCTTTGATCTGGCAAGTTGATAACACCATGCAATAAACTACGGCTCGCCCATGCAAAGGGAGACACGTTAATATTTTCCCAATGATGAATGCCATATTTACTGAGTATGGCGTTACCATGATGACCGGCCTTGTAACTGACATTTTTGGCATAGGCAAAATAGGGCCAGCGGTTGTGTGCTAAAAATTCTGAATGTGAACAGACAGGCCAATTCAGCTGAGTCTTTTCATGTCCAGTATGCTGGCCCTGGATCTCTTGTAGAAACATAATATCGGCATCAGACTCAATTAATGCATCACGTATTTTATGTAAGATAAAGTGACGGTTACCTGTGCTGAATCCTTTGTGTAGATTATAGGTCAGGATACGCAACTGATTTTCCCGCATAAAAGTTAGATCTCTATTTCAGAAACTTTTATAACAGTGTTTGACTATTCGATTGACATCATCTGTTATTAAAGTATTGGCAACAGCTTAACCATAACACTGTCTAATTTTAATAAGAAGCAATAAAAAAAACAGAAATTTATTTACCCTGGAATGATGTATAACAATTAAAGTAGATAACTTATATTGTGTCTTCAGTTTGGTCAAAACCTTCGACAAAAGTAGTTAATTTATCTTGAACAAGATTATAAGTCAGATCAATATTGTCGGCGATATCACCTTCCAAGACACTTAGCGCAGTCAAAATATCACGTGCTTCAGCAAAACCTGTATTAATTCCGCTGCTAATAATATCGGTAAATTTTGTTAAAGCTTCATCTTCAGATAGGTCTGGGTTTTGTTCCTGATAAGAACCAAAAAATGCGGTGCTTAACGACACAATACGCTCAGCTGTCGCTTCAGCGCTGACGTCTAAGCCTGAATCATAAGCATTTTGAATGGCATTATCGCCAAGCGTCTCTTGGAGGGCATCATTGATGCCAGCTAGCGCGGTCTTGAATACTAATGATAAGGAGTTGTTAGCAGCACTGACATCAACCGCTGATTGCATAATTGCTGCATTAAGTTGCTTTTTGGCGGTTACAGCGCTGGGTTGTTGCGCTTTTTCAGTATTTTTGGTCTGGGTTAACTCAGATCCTTGCTGGCCAACAGAAGCGTCAGCTGCACGTTTAATATCAGATCTTGCTAACGTTTGCATATTTTTATTGAATGCTTGAGTTTCCATATTACTTTCCCTTTATTAACCATATCTATATATCGGCAGCAGAATTAATATGTTTATTATTGAATATATGCTTTCATGGATTTTAAGCAGTAGCGCACGACAGTTCAAGCTGAATGTGACTTAATATTACTGGTTAATTTGTGGTCATGGTTTAACGAAGATTTTTGTTTTTAAATCAGTTCTTATATTGAGGAAAATTTGAATTTTGCTTATAGACCTTGAACTATTTTTAGTTGCCCCCATCTGGTGACTTTCAAGATAATAATAATGCCAGATGGAGGCACATTTTAATGACTGTTGACGCACATAAAGAAACGCTAGGTTTTCAGACAGAAGTTTCACAATTATTGGATCTTATGATCCACTCTTTATACAGCAACAAAGAAATTTTCATGCGTGAGCTGATATCTAATGCTTCTGACGCATCTGATAAATTACGCTTTGAAGCATTGTCAGATGATGCGCTTTATGAAAATGATGCAGAATTAAATATTAGAGTTGCATTTGATAAAGATGCTAGAACGATCACCATTAGCGACAATGGTATTGGCATGAATCGTCAGGAAGTCATTGATAATATTGGTACAATTGCTAATTCAGGAACCAAAAAGTTCTTTGATAAAATGACTGGCGATCAAAGCAAAGATTCGCAGTTGATTGGTCAGTTTGGTGTCGGTTTTTATTCGGCTTTTATCGTCGCTGACAAAGTAACGCTAAAAACACGCCGAGCAGGTACAACAAGTGAACATGGTGTGCAATGGGAATCAGCAGGTAAAGGTGACTTTACGATTGAAACCATTGATAAACCAGCACGGGGTACTGAAATTACCTTACACATGCGTGATGACCAAGATGAATTTTTAAATAGCTGGCGTATACGTAGCTGCATTACTAAGTATTCTGATCATATTAATTTACCAATCATCATGGCTAAAGAAGCCGTACCTAATGAAGAAGCTGAAATTGACGCTACAGCCGAACCTGAAGATGAAACCGTTAATAAAGCTACGGCTCTATGGACTTTATCTAAAAATGATATTTCTGATGATGACTATGCTGAGTTTTACAAACAAGTTTCTCATGACTACCAAAACCCTTTAAGTTGGAGCCATAATAAAGTAGAAGGTAAAACTGAATATACCTCGTTGCTCTATATTCCAGCAAAAGCACCCTTTGATTTATGGGACCGTGATAGTTCAAAAGGTCTAAAATTATATGTTAAACGTGTCTTTATTATGGAAGATGCAGAACAATTAATGCCACGTTACCTTCGCTTTATTCGGGGTGTCATAGATACTAATGACTTGCCACTAAACGTCTCACGTGAGATTTTACAAGGCAGTAAAGTTATTGACAGTATTCGTACTGCGTCAGTCAAAAAAGTACTTAGCGAATTAGCTAAAATGGCAAAAAATGATGCTGAAAAATACACTACGTTCTGGACTGAATTTGGCCAAGTAATTAAAGAAGGTTTAGGCGAAGATTTTGCAAATAAAGAAACACTCGCTAAATTACTTCGTTTTGCATCAACAGAGTCAGGTAGCACCGAGCAAACCGTTTCATTAGCAGACTATGTCGGCCGCATGAAGGATAACCAAGACAAGGTCTATTATATTACTGCTGAAAGCTTTGCTGCAGGTAAAAATAGTCCGCATTTAGAAGTTTTCCGTAAAAAAGGCATCGAAGTCTTATTAATGACTGACCGGGTTGATGAATGGATGATTAACTCATTAACCGAGTTTGATGGCAAACAATTACAATCAGTGGCTAAAGGTGATCTCGATCTAGGTGCTTTAGAAGACGAAGCTGAGAAAAAAGCACAACAAGAAGTCGATAAAAACTTTGAAGATATCGTTGAACGCGTTAAAACCACTTTAGGAGATAAAGTGAAAGATGTGCGTATTACACATCGCTTGACGGATTCTCCAGCGTGCTTGGTAGCAGATGATAATGAAATGAGTGCTAACCTTGAACGCATGTTAAAAGCAGCAGGGCAGGAAGTTGGAGGCGCTAAGCCTATCTTTGAACTTAATCCTGAGCATCCAATGGTTGAACGTCTTAAAGCAGAATCTGACGAGACATTATTTGCTGATTGGTCATCAATTTTGTTTGATCAAGCTTTATTAGCAGAGGGTGGTCAGTTAGAAGATCCTGCAAGCTATGTTAAAAAAATGAATGAATTATTATTAACTTTAACAAAATAAAAATTCATTGCGAACGGCAGAAATGTCGAAGCTAAGTTAAAATGCTGGGCAGTGATCTGCCCAGCATTTTTTTTGGAAAAAACATGACCAACAACACACTAAATGATACTGAACAAGCTGAATTTCAGACTGATAACTTACAGCGCTTTATTTTTGATAATGCACCTGTGAGGGGTGAGTGGCTTCATCTAACTGATACTTGGCAACAGGTATTAGTCAGACGTGATTACCCTGCTGCTATTCAGAATTTATTGGGTGAAATGATGGCTGCTGCAGCTTTGTTAGCCGCAACGGTAAAAATTAAGGGTCGGCTTGTTTTACAAAGCAAATCTAGCGGCCCAGTTAAGGTGATGATGGTTGAATGCACCAGTGATCATACCTTGCGTGCCTTAGCACAATGGGATGGCGATATCGAAGATGCTGCCACTATGAACGAGTTAACGGGTGAAGGGGTGATGGCAATAACGATTGATGTTGAAGGCTCAAAACAGCCTTATCAAGGGGTTGTAAGCCTAGATGGCGAGTCAATTTCTAGTGTATTAGAAACCTACTTTAGACAATCAGAACAACTTGATACACGAATTAGATTAGCTGCTGATGCCAAAAGTGTTTCAGGTTTATTGTTACAACAACTTCCTAGTTTGCGAGACGATAAACAAGAAGATGAAGAACATTGGTCACGGCTTAGCCAATTGGCTGCGACCATAACAACTAAAGAATTATTGAAATTAGGTGCTGGTACTGTATTGCATCGTTTATTTCATCAAGAAGAATGCCGCTTGTTAAGCTCAACTGAATTCAGTTTTGCTTGCAGTTGTTCACGCGAACGTGTTGCCAATACAATTAGTTTACTGGGCGAGCAGGATGCGAACGATTTATTAACGGAACAGGGTCGGATCGAAGTCGCCTGTGAGTTTTGTAATCAACATTATTATTTTGATAAGATTGATGTAAAAAAGATTTTTTCAGTCAACACATCGACTCACCCTGACTCTGATACAGTACATTAGTTAGTCGACATTGATGACAGTACAAAAGAATAGTTTCACTGCTATTAATGACTTAGAGTTAATAATTTAATTTATCATTCTTAGCAGATCTCAAAAGTTGAGATTGGCACGCTAAAATTGAGCTTAGTTTTTCTATACTTTGCAAGCTGTCAGAATTTTTGCACATTAGCCAAGGCTTTGATTGCTTGGCCTGCGCGCGCTTAAAGTGTAAAAGCAATTGCCAAAGGAATAGAAAGCGTTGCCCTAAGTCCATCGCTTGTTATCTGATTTATTTAGAATGGGACAAAGGTAATGACTTTACTTGTTTTATCATCATTTAAGTACACTTCACCATCTTCAATTGTGCATTGTAAGTTCATTGAACGTTTAATCATTTTTTCTATACCTTCCGCATTAATATGAACAATAGTCAGGTTATTAAAACGTTGTAGTTTTGTCTGCTGTTGCTGCCACCATACTTTTGCTTTGCCTTCATGATAGGTATAAATAATGACTTGTTTAGCACGGCCACAGGCTTTACGAATTCTTTTTTCATCGGGTTGGCCCAAATCAATCCATAACTCAATCTCGTCTGTAAGCGATTTTTGCCAGAGATCGGGTTCCTCACTACTATCTATTCCCTTAGTAAATCTAAGTTGCTCATTGGCATTAACCATAAATACAATAAGGCGAATCATCAAACGATAATCTGTCTCAGACGGATGTTGAGCAACCGTTAATTCATGATTTTGATAATATTGACGATCCATGTCGGCGATGGAGAGTGAAACTTTGTTGATTGTTGAGCTAATAGACATAAAATAAGATCTGTTGATTATGATTTTTGATTGTAGAACATTTGAGATGAAAAACGGGTTTAATCATTATGATTAAGTTTGCTTAGCATCTCTTTTTCTTCTGTTGTTAGTCTTTGACGTTGTGAGCCTTTTTGTAAAGCATGCTGGCGCCGAGAGTATTGACGAGCTTTTAGTATGAGTGACCTACGCTCAAGCATTCGGCGGCTAAGACCCCGACGTTCCTGATCACGTCTATCTTCGTTTGGCCAAAATGTGTAGGTGGCTTGCACTGACGTTATCCACTCTTTACTAGCAAAAACATGTTGCATAATTCGGCGAGTACTGTCGCGGCGCTCATCTGATCGACGGTTCTTTTCTCTATCAGTAATAGGATTAAATCTATCCATAATTATTACTCCTGATACATTGATATCTTTAAGTAAGGCTTATTTAGTCAGCAAAAGTTCAAAGTTTATTGAGCAAATAGTTTGATAGAAGCAACTCAGCCTTAATATTATTACTAAAACCGACAAGTTTATTCCCTATTGATTTCTTCACTAGTATTATTTTCTTATAAATCCTGCGCGCTAATCATCAACTAACTTTTAAAGGGAATATGATAGTAACTCATACGGTTTGAGTGCTAACTACCTCAATTATGCTTGTGACCATCTAATTAGAGGGATGTGCCAATAAAAGATTTTCTGTCACTAAAAGTTAGTATATCTTTATGCCGTCTGAAGATAAGATGAATGTTATGATCTATTTACTGAATGATTAATCAATCTTATCATTATCCGTGAGTTTTATAGAGATGAGTATAACCCCACTGTTTTTAACAAATTTAATCATTATTTTGCTTTTTAGTCTGATGAGTCATGCCAGCTCTGCAAATGATGCTAAAACTGAATATCACTTAGGCGAACAATACCGCTTGGGTGATGGTGTTGCCATAAACGTCTTAAAAGCAGAATCACATTATATCAACGCAGCGCAAAAAAATCATCCGCTAGCTCAACTTAATCTAGGAAAAATGTATTATTTTGGCAAATTAGGGCCAAATCAAAAAGAAAAAGCCTTTTATTGGTTTGATAAATCAGCACAACAAAATAATGCCGATGCTCAGTGGATGCTTGGCGGTATGTTATTTAATGGTCAAGTTATAAACCAGGACATTGCGGCTGCTTATTCATGGTTCACACTAGCTAGTGAGCAAGATCATGTGCAAGCAATTGTCAATAAAACACAGATAAAAAAGGAACTCAGTACACAACAACTAAGTCTTGCCGATACTTTGACTTCAGCCTTTAAACAGCAGCAAGCAGGTAAGTTGATGGTCAGGCAACAAGAGGAAAAAGCGTTTAATTGGCTTCATCAGGCAGCAAAACAAAATGACCCTTATTCACAATGGATGATTGGCAATATGTTGTTGAAGGGCCAAGGTGTGCCGCAAGATAACATTGCTGCTTATTCATGGATTACGTTGGCCAGTGAGCAGGATTATTCACAAGCCAGCCTTAAGCAAATGGAACTAGAAATAGAAATGACCACTGAGCAGTTAAGCCTTGCCGACAGCTTAACGTCTGCATTCAAACAACAGCGACTCACGTTTGATGCAAAACAGCAACAACCTGAAATAATCAAAGCTACTGCTCAACAACCAACAGTTAGACCAAGCTTGTCACTGCAAAGTAATGTGATGAAACATCGCTATCGAGTACAAGTCGGATCCTTTAAAGCACGGCAGACAGCTGAAATAGGGGTAGCAGAACTTACTGAAAAGTTACCTAGTATAATGTCGATGCAGATTTCAACGATTATTCATTCCAAAGCAAGCTCAAATAAAGCGGGTTTTTATCGTTTACAGTTAGGTGCTTTTAGTGACAAACAGGATGCAAATAGATTGTGTGAGCAATTAGCAAAACATCATCAGGCCTGTTTTGTTGTTAAAGAAAAAATTCAATAGCCTTTTTTAATCCAAGCTATTAATTAGTTATCAATAGCTAATTTCTTTTCATTATCTATAGAATATAGCAAGACTCTAGCTGAAATAACTTCAATTGTAGTGTAGCGCATGTTAATTACTTGGTTAATTAATGTCATTTAAATAATGTGTCAATTGACGTAATAACATTAATCTTTATAGTGGAAATGACGATTAATATGTCAAACAACACAAAAATATCACAAGGATAAATTAATTTAGCCAAACATGATTTTTGTTACTTTCTCTAGTGTATAGTTCGCCTCTTTTCTGAATACAGAATTTGCACTAGGAGTAAAAGATGCGGTTGAAAGTCATTTCAGGTTTGATCGGGATCAGCTTAATTTCTGGTATGGCGAACAGCCATGCAGATGAACATGTCAGCTTAGAAGGTATTACCGTCACAGGTGAACGTGAGCAACAATCTATTTTGGATCAGCCTGTTAGTATTGGTTATAAAAAAAAGGCCGAGGTGGAACTTGATAATGCGGTGACTCAAAAAGAACTATTGAACTCAATTTCAGGCGTGCTAATTACTCAAACGGGCTCATCAATAGGCCACAAGGCAAGTATTCGATTACCCATAAATACGGGTCCTTATTACCTTTATCTTCAAGACAGTATTCCTGTTCAATCTTCTGGTTTTTTTAACCACAATGGACTGGCTTTTACTAACTTTAGTACGGCAAGTTCGGTAGAAGTTTTAAAAGGTGCAGGTACAGCACTTTATGGATCAGATGCGATTGCTGCCACTATTAATGTAATATCAACCCCTAGCCGAGATCAGCTGGGTCTAAAAATGACCACAGAGGCAGGCAGTGATGGCTTTTATCGTCTCAATGCTGCAGGTGGTGTTGATATTGACGAAACATCAACGATTACTGCGCAAGCATCACATGCTCAAGCTGATGGTTGGCGTGATCATACGGAATACGATCGTCAAGAAGTAGCGCTTAAATATACTAATGATCTTAATGATGACAATACGATAAAAATTGGTTTCAGTGCTAATAAAACAGAGGCCGAAATGGCCGGTGATTTAATTGGCTTTGATGCATTTCAAAACGAAACATCATCAGTTGGTAATGTTAAAACAGCCATAGAAAGTGGACTTGATATTATCCGACAATTTGATTTTGCGCGGATCAACCTTGAGTGGGATCATGCTGTTTCTGATACCACAACATTAAATTCGATTGCCTATGTTCGAAGTAACCGTAATCGTTATACGGCTACATGGCAAGATAATTTGCCACAAAATGATAGCCAAGAAAAAACATTTGGCATGCTGTTTAAGGCCAGTATGGATTTTGGCACACTGCGTAATATTACCGGTTTAGATTTTGAATATACCCAAGCAAGTAGAGAATATACCCAGCTATTTGATTTTGTACCCACTAGGTTTGGATCGGCGGTCGCTACTGGGAAAATCTATGATTATGATGTTAATTACCTTGCTATTGCACCTTATACGAGGTTTGAATACTTTGTAACAGAGAAACTGAAGGTAGGAGCTGGCGTTCGCTTTGACACCAACAGTTTTGATTACACTAATAACCTTACTGACGGTCAATATGCTGCCTCAAGTTATTTACGGCCTAGTTCTGATAATGACCCCAGTTTCAGCCATATCAGCCCTAAACTAGATCTAACCTATCAACTTAATAATACGCAGATGGTTTATGCGCGTTATGCTAACGGTTTTCGAATTCCTCAAGCATCCACCCTCTATAGCCTAAGAACTAACAATATTGATTTTTCAATAGAAGAAGAAACGACTGACACCTTTGAAGTAGGCTACAAGATTTTGACCGATCGTCATGAGTTTGCTGGTGCTATCTATTTGTTAACCATCGATGACACCATTGTAAGACGTGAAAATGATGCACGTGAGCGTTTTTTTGTGAACGGCGATACCACTACTCATAAAGGAATTGAATTATCATTAGCTTCAAAATTAACAGATGAATTAACGTCAAAAATTGCTTATAGTTATTCAAAACATGAGTTTGATAATGATATTGTGCTTGGTGATAATGAACAGGGTCAAGCTCCGAATACTCTGGCCAATGTCCGGCTCATTTATTCACCAAAATCCTTAACAGGTTTAACAGCTATGCTTGAATGGGAGCATGTTAGTTCATATTGGTTAGATAATGAAAATACCGGACGCTATGCAGGACATGATCTCGGTAACATCAAATTACGCTACCAATTTAATGACCAAGTTAATGTGTTTGCCAGAGTGATGAATATTACTGATGAAATTTATGCTGAAAGTGCCTCTGTCAACTTTGGTAGCGAACGCTATACTCCAGGCGCACCAAGACAAGCTTTTGTTGGTTTAGAATATAAGTTATAGAGTGATATGTTTTCTGAATTTTTTGAGTAATGGTAATTAAATGACAAAAACTAAATTTATAGTGTGTTTTATGATAACAAGTGGAATTGTCGCTTTTTTCCTTATAAATCAACAGCAGGCGACACTAAAAGTGGAGTCACATATCAGACATGGCCAACATGCAGAGTCATCTGGTGTGACCAGTATGGATGTTAAATATGTCAATGGCATTGTTCATTTATTACTAGGTAAACAAGAAGATGGTCAGCAAGAAATATGGTACCAATCATCACCTAATCAAGGAACAACATGGTCTAAGGCTGTTAATGTCACGATACACAGCGATGTGCCCGCTAAATTTAAGCGAGGTAATGATGCACGCCTAGCAATACAAGGAGATAATATTGTTGCCGTTTGGGTGACAAAAGTTGAGGGCGCACCTCATGGTGCCGGACCAATGATAGTGATGCGTTCAACTGATCGTGGCCAGCATTGGCAATTAGCAACAATGCCGGCAGATTGGCAAGGTGCCCATGGGTTTTTTGCAATGGATGGAAATGATAATGCGATTAATTTAGTCTGGCTTGATAGTCGAGAACAGACCATAAAAGGCAGCCAGGGACTGCGGTTTAGTCAAACCGTCGATGGTGGCTTAAATTGGAGTGAAAATCTGACCTTAGACAACATTACTTGTGCTTGTTGTTGGAATACCGCTTCTTTTGCTGACAATGGTTTGTTTTATGTGTTGTACCGAGATAAACAGCCGTCAGACATGGCAATTGGTCGAGTTGACCCTTCATTAAATTGGCAGCGGCTATCATCTGTCGGTGAGTTTAATTGGGATTTTGAGGGCTGCCCTCACATAGGTGGTGGTTTAGCGATAGATTCTGAAACACAACAATTTCATTCAACTATCTCTACAGGTCAGCCTGATAATGTTGGCTTATATTATCTTAATTCTGATGATAAAGGTCAAACTTGGTCGTCACCTATGCCGCTGGGCAATAAGAGTGCTATCCATAGTGATATTGGTGTTTCTAATGATGGTACAGTCATCGCTGTTTGGGATCAACTTAGTGAAAATGGCTTACAGGTTTTTTATTCAAAATCGGATGACCATGGTCAAACATGGTCGGAATTTCAGTCGTTATCTGACATTAAATTAAATGCCAGTCACCCACAAGTGATAGCCGCACAAGATCAAACGTTAATATTATGGACGGAAAGTGGTGATCAAAACCTTTCTCGTATGCAAACAAAAATATTAGTAAATGATGATTAATTCGATACGATGTACCGCGATATTATTGTTTTTGGCTTTAAATCTAATCGCTTGTAGTGAGCCACAACCTATTAATGCTTTTGTGAAAGGTTCATTTGCACAGATACAACAAAGCTATATCAACAGTCCACATATGATTGTTTTTTGGGGGCAAAATTGTGCCTATTGCATGAAGGAATTCACTTTTTTTGAAAATGCTCTTTCACACACAAATACAGTCAAACTTATTACCGTTGCAACGGACCCTTTTCTCTCTACTGATATTATTAACCAACTACATCAAGACAGTAATTTAGACCAAGTTGAACAATGGGTCTTTTCTGAGTCAGTGAAAGAAAAGCTATATTTTGATGTGAGTAAAAATTGGCGAGGAGAGTTGCCCTTTATCATTTTTGTTAACAAAGACAGGCGCGTAACTCAGCATCTAGGGATGTTGAAAGAAATAGAGTTGGTTCAATGGATTAAACAGCAAGACCTTTAACCCTTGCCTCTAGAATTCGATAGCAGATAAGGTTAATAAATCCAGAATGTTCATTTTTATAGCAAGATGAATGAGTTCGATATCACTCGTGACACCTAACTTTTTCTTAATAATATAATGAGCATTGGCTACGGTTTTTGGACTGATATTTAAAGTGTCAGCAATATACTGTGTTTGCTTGGCTTCAATCAACATCCGTAATATTTCAAACTCACGGACGGTGAGTTGATCTAGCGCAGCGGTGTCCGTGCCCAGTTTTTCTAGAGCGAGTGCCTGAGCAATATCTGCGCTTAGGGTGTATTTGTGTTGCTGTACATCATGAATAGCACGAATTAAAACTTCTGGATCGCTACTTTTTGTGACATAGCCTAATGCCCCAGCACGTGTTGCTTGCACGGCAAAACTTGGATTTTGATGCATGCTAAACACAATTATTTTAGCATCAGTATCAAATTGTTTGATCCGAGATATGGTTTCTAGTCCTCCTTGGCCTGGCATAGAAATATCCATTATAACAATA
Organism: Gammaproteobacteria bacterium; assembly: GCA_034110895.1. GTDB lineage: Bacteria > Pseudomonadota > Gammaproteobacteria > Nitrosococcales > Methylophagaceae. The sequence continues at coordinate 126,892 of JAWUYH010000029.1, forward strand.
TCAGGCTTGTGTTCTTTATATAACAAATAGGCTTGAGCGCCATCACTAGCTTCGCCAATGACTCTTATATTGTCTTGTTTTTGTAATAAAGATCGATAACCCTCACGCACGATGGCGTGATCATCAACTAACATGATCTTAATAAGGTTACTCATGATCTTGACCATGATCGGGGCCGACAGGAATAGTGATACTCACGCTTAAGCCGCCAGTAGTGCGAGCGAGTAATGTGAGCTTGCCTCCAAGGGCCATTACCCGCTCTCGAATTCCCAACAAACCAACGCCTAGTGTATTGTCAAATTCATTTATGTCGGCAATGCCATCATCGTTAATCTCAAGTTGAAGAGTATGATCTTTTTGATAAGTGATGACGATTTCTGCTTGTGAAGCTTGGGCATGTTTAGCTATATTGGTAAGACATTCTTGTACGATCCGATAAATATTAACCGGTAAGGGTTCAGGTAAAACATCAAAAGTGCCATTAAGTGCAAGTTGATAATGGGTGAGGCCATTTGAGCGATTATTCCAGCTGCTCACTAACTTTTTCAGACTTAGAGTCAAGCCTAGATCATCGACTTCAGCAGGGCGTAAGCGTGTCAGCATACTGTGTAAAACCTCCATCATATGTTGTGTGATAGGACTGATAGTATTTATTTCTGCCACCAGTTCAGGGCTTTGTGTTTTAGCTGATTGTTTGATGGAGGCTGTCACCGCATTAATGCCAGCTAAACATTGGCCAAATTCATCATGTAATTCACGCGCGATATAACGGTGATCTTGTTCCTGAATATTGAGTAATTTCAAGGCTAATTGTTTTTTGTCAGCAATAACTTGTTCTTGGTTAATAGCGAGTTGATTAATTGTCTTACTGGTTCGCTTCCACTCATCAATATCAAAGGAGGGCAATCGTGTATTTAAGTGTCCATCACGCATTTTTTCTAGGCCAGTTACAATAATTTGTGCAGGCTTAAGCATACGGTTAATAGTAATATAAACCAGAATAGATACTGCAAAGATACTGGCAAATAGTACACCAATGACAGCACGTAAATTATTCCAAGCGCGAGCTGTTTCTATACGTGTATTTAAGGTGACTACTATGGCACCGTAGGTCATGGCATTAAATGAAAACACATTTTTAACTTCAAAATTGGGTGAGAAAAGCTGTTGATATAAAGTGCCAAACCAAGCGGGCCAAGTATGCTCGGCTTCAGTGAGTTGATCACATAAGTTTCTTCGACGCTTGTCAGAACGTGACAAAAACTGAATACACGAGCCTGATAGATTATTAATGTCTGGCCATAACTCGGTATTAGGAAAGCTGCTAGCAAAATCATTACGAGCAAACATTTGTAACATTTGTGTTTTGACTTGAGCGCCGATACGGTTAGCAGTAAAATTAGCCTCTGATTTGGCTTGTTTATCGGTTTGATACAACACATAAAAAGCACTTGATATTAGACAGATCAAAGCAATCAATACGATTCTAGAAAACAAATGGATTTTTAAATTCATCGAGCTATTTATACCAAAGGTGATTGATAGATAGTCTAGTTGTTATATCACTAGATGAAAAGGTGAGCGCTAATGTCGATGATATTTGCCCGAAATCAGTAGGCAAATATAGCTTGATGAATTGATCTTACTCAAGCGTTATGTCTATGTCGATTTAATCGTCATTAATGATATCACTGGTGTTGGCAAAAACACACATATCACTTGTGTTTTGATACGCTCATTAAACAGCGGGAAATATGCCCGATAAAGTATAGGTTAATATGATTATTGTATTGTGTACTAAATACCCTTAGGGTCAGTAAATGGCTTATTGCATCAGCCAAAGACAATGAATATTTTATTTATAGATGGCAAGGCCACGACTAGTGCGTTAATTTTTCAGCTAAGTTGATGGCCTTTGTGTAGTATCATTTCATCACATAATCTACCACTTATGACTTTAGAGAAATAATAATAACTATGACCATATTCGGATTACAGTGGGCAACACCTTTAGCCTTATATTTATTACCACTTTTTGTTTTGCCCTGGATTACACGTTCTCAAGATAAGACGATCGTGTGGAATAAATTTGTGCCTGTCGATCCTCTATCCAATGTTATTGGTCTTGTTTTTAAGGTGTTAGCATCTATTGTTATAGCGAGCTTAATATTTTCGTTAGCAGGGCCTTATTTTCCAGAGAAAAAGGTTGAGCGGATTGGCGAAGGGGCAGAAGTAGTTGTATTAGTTGATCGTAGTCGCAGTATGGATGATGCCTTTGCTATCAAAGGCCAATTGTTAATGGCCAGTGTGGGTAAATCTGACAGTAAACGCCGTGTGGCAAAAAAATATTTGCAAGAGTTTATTGATAAACGGCCGGATGATCGCTTTGGTTTTGTCTTATTTAGTAAAAAAGCTTTGGACTTGTTGCCATTAACTTATAACAAGGAAACGGTGCGTGCTACAGTAGATGCAAGTGCTTTAGGTAAGGGCCTATCTGAAACTGATATTGCAGAAGCACTTATTAAAGCAGCTGAAATGTATGAAAATCATACTTATCGTGGCTCACGGATTGTTGTACTTGTTTCAGATGGAGGACAAAAATTTACTAATGAAGCCAAGCAAAAAATTGCAGGCTTGTATAAACAACAAAATTTAACACTTTACTGGTTATATATGCGCTCAATATCAGGTATGACGCTTGAGGAAAAACCAGATGAAAACAAACGCTGGACTAATACGCAAGAAAGAAAACTACATATGTTTTTCAAATCAATTGGCATTCCATATCTTCCTTTTGAAATTGGCTCAATGAAAAGCTTTTCCGAAGCAATAGACACCATTGATAAACAGCAATATCAAACCTTAATTGTTGAAGAAACCTTGCCAAAAGAAGAAAAGTCTAATGTATTTCTTATGACGGCTATGCTGGCAATATTTCTACTAATGTTGGCACAACTTTATACTGCATGGGGCGTTAGAAAAGCACATGAGTAATTATGACTGCGTTAGTTGGCTTCTTACTAAGGTACAGAACTTCTCAACCGTCTTTTTCCTGCTTCTATTTTTAGCAACAAGAATGCCTATTGTTCTGGGGGGAAGTTGTGGGTCAAGATCTACTATTTCTAGTCGATACTGTGCTTTTAATGCTGAAAATGCTTCTGGAAGAATACTGAATGATGCGCCACCTTCGACCAGATCCAGAATCGAAGAGATAGTATTTACTTCGGTAACATTAGTGTATTTAATTTTATTATCAGTAAGGTATTTATCGACGATTTTTCTCGTTTCAAAATACTCAGAAAGTAGGACGGCTTTTAATGTGTGGGGAGCACCAGCCATGATGGTATTAGCCAAATTGGCATGGGTGGGTGAGATGATGAGTTTCCATTTTTCATCAAATAACTTTTCGAATTCAATATCAGGGTAGTCTTTTAGTAATATGAAGCCAATGCCTATATCAATATCACCACTGATAACCTTTTTTTCAATATTGTTGTTAGTTAGCTCTTCTATTTGTAAGAAAATATTGGGATTATTACGATCAAATTCAGCTACTAAACTTCGCAGATATAATGAGTTAATGGATTGTAATACACCAATTTTGAGTGTTCCCGCCTGTCCTGCTTCAATATCTGAGACAGATTCTTTTAACAGTTCCACTTCATTGAGTATTTTTTTTGCTGATGCTAAGACGAGCTCACCATTCTCTGAGAGCTTTACACCTCGTCCTATACGTTCGAATAAACTAGTGTTAAGTTCCTGTTCTAATTGTTTTATTTGGCTTGAAAGAGCAGGTTGGGTAATATGCAACTTGTTGGCTGCATTATGGAAGTGCTGCAGTTCAGCTACTACTTTGAAATACCTTAAATGTCGAAGTTCCATAGTATCATCCGGCTGTTAATTGATTAGTAATAGTTATCAATATGATAAGTATAAACACTTATACTTTCAAGTGAAACTCTGAGAGTATGAAATTCAACAACATTAAAAAATGTCATTTATCTGGACAAAAAGGGGAGATATTGAAACAACTATTTATAAGTTATCACCCCATGCTGCTGGGTGATGAAGAAAAATTTCACAATGAATAAACCAATGCTTTCAGGGATTATCGCTTATACCATCACCCCCTTCTCAGAAGATGGTGAGCACCTTAATATTAAAGCGCTGAATTCATTAATAGATGCCTTGATTGATTCAGGTGCAAATGCTATCGCTGCCTTGGGAAGTGCAGGTGAAGGTGTCTATCTGGATGATGATGAATGGAAGCGGGTGGCATTAAGTACAGTTAAACATGTCAATGGCCGTATTCCGGTAATTATTGGTATTGCTGCGCTAACTACCAAGAAAGCTGTCGATCGAGCAATGTATGCATTCGAGATTGGTGCTCAAGCCATTATGGTTTCACCATTTTCCTATTACAGATTAACAGAAGATGAAATCTATGATCACTATGCTGCCATTTCTGCTGCTACTTCACTTTCTATTATGATTTATAACAACCCAGCTACTTGTGGCGTTGATATGTCACCTGAGTTTATGCTATCTATGGTTGAGAACATCGACAATGCGACAATGATAAAAGAAAGTACAGGCAATTTGCAGAGAATGCGAACGCTTCACAGATTATCAAAAGGGTCGGTTCCTTTTTTTAATGGTTGTAATTACATCGCACTTGATGCGCTCAATGCCGGTGCGGTGGGCTGGTGTACTGCAGCACCTTGTTTGCTTAATGATTTACCTAAGCAACTTTTTGACTGCGTACAACAAGGCCAAGTAAACAAAGCAGAAGCATTATTTGAACGACAATTACCATTATTAGAGTTTATTGTAAATGGTGGCTTGGCATCAACGGTAAAAGCAGGATTAGATATTAAGGGACTGGCTGTTGGAGTGGTACGACGCCCATTAAAACAGCTTACAACCGAAAAAAAGAAAACATTAGAACACATCTTATTGCAGGTCATCGGATAGCTGTAAAAGTAACAATACGCTTTGTAATTGATGGCTGAAACATTAATACAATTTTAAGATAACAATAGAATAATTAAGATAACTAAAATAACTAAAAGAGAGGAACACATGGCAGATAAGCAACATTTAGAATCAGCACGAGAGAAGGCCTTGGCACTTGAGAAGGTGGTAAATACAGTCGTTATTGGTCAAAGTAAAGCAATTAGATTAATTTTGATTGCTTTACATGCACGTGGACATGTATTGCTAGAAGGAGGTGTGGGTGTAGGTAAAACAACCTTGCTGCGTGCCTTCTCTAAAGCTTTGGGTGGTGCTTTTGGTCGTATCGAAGGTAGTGTTGATTTAATGCCTAGTGATTTACTCTATAGTGCATGGGTTAATGGTGAAGGTAAGCCAGTTATAGATCCTGGTCCGCTTATTACCCATGGTGACGATACCGCAGTGTTTTTCTTCAATGAAATTAACCGTGCACGTCCTCAAGTTCAATCATTATTATTACGTGCCATGGCCGAGCGAAGTGCCGAAGCCTTTGGCCGTGAATATAGATTTCCTCACATGGTCGTTTTTGCTGATCGTAATGGGGTTGAAAAAGAAGAAACATTTGAATTAAGTGCTGCTGCCCGTGATCGTTTCTTGTTTGAGATTGGTATTTCTAATCCAGAAGAATTAAATGATCGCAAAGCATTGATTTTTGACTCAAAATTCCATGATGTAGATGAGTTGTTGAGTAGTTTAAAAGAACCTTTACTTGATTACACAGAGCTTAATGCACTGGATAAAGAGGTTCAAGCCGCGGTATTTATTTCACCTGAAATTGAAGACTACATCATTAGAATTTGGGATGCGACATGGAAACCTGGTGAGTTTGGCATTGATATTCCAGATGTCTTTATGGAAGATTTAGTCGTTGCTGGTGCAAGTGCACGTGGAATGTCAGCCATGGTTCGTGCAGCTAAAGTTTCTGCATGGTTAGAAGGCCGTGATCATGTGTTACCGGACGATGTTCATACTGTGCTGTTTGCTACGTTAACGCATCGTGTCTTCTTGTCACCTATTTACGAAGGTCGCCGTGAACAGATCATGCCTCAATTTATTGCGGCTCTTCGTGATCATATCTCAGCCCCTTAAATCATAGCCCTCATTTTATGTATCTAATAAGGGGTTATATATGAGCGAAAATAAAAAGCGACAACAAGATGAGTTTAATTATCGTTATCCTCACAAGGTCTACGGGAGTCTTCCGGGTGTACATCATGGTAAATCATTAGGTACGGGGGATAGTTTTGCAGGCTTTTCAGATTTATTTGATTATCCTGATCCCAGACGATTAGATTTAAGGGCCTCCATTCGCAATAGTATGGCTACGGGTAAAGATAATTACTTGGTGAAACGCTATCAACAACGTTCTCCAATTAACCTATGGGTGATGGCTGATTTATCACGTTCGATGGCAATTTCTAATGTAAATCATCAGCAGTTGGCCAATCTGACAGAGTTAGTGGCTCATTCCGCTATTGGTTTAGGCGATAGATTTGGTTTAGCTGGATTTGACTCTGGTTTGCGCCACGATGTTCATTTGATGCCAACCCGTCAACGAAGTATGCCAACTATGGCTGCCGATATGATTCTAGATGCCGGACCAGCCACATCAGCAGGTGTCGATGGGATGATTCATGCGGCGAATATGATAACAAGTAAACATGCGATTGTATTTTTAGCTTCTGATTTCTGCTGTGATATTGATGTTATCGATAAAACATTAAGGCAATTATCTCGTTACACCGTAGTGCCAATTGTTTGGCAGCATGATGATGTGAGTCATTTGCCATCGCATGCGGGCTGGACGGAGATGAGAGATTCGGAAACGGGAGAACGACGAAGTGTTTGGATGCGACCGAGCATAAAAAAACGTTGGAAACAAACAATTGATGAGCACTTCGAACAGTTAACCACCTGTTTTATGCGCCATCGTGTGAGACCGTTATTCACCGATGGGGACGTAACTGGTGAACAGTTAACGAACTACTTTTTAGGTAGAAAATAAATATGAGAAATTATTATGTAATACTTATGGTATTAGTAAACATGCTGTTTATTAATGTCAGTATGGCAGAAGAACGACCTTTAACTGTTACAGTTGATCGGCCTTGGGGATTATTACTTGGCGATGAAATTAATGTTAAAGTTGATTTGGTAGCGGGCGATGAGCAGATCGATGAATCAAGCTTGCCACAAGAGAATAAGCGTTATGGTACTTGGTTGTATTTACGAACGATTGATATTACTGCAAAACAGTTAATTTTTCATTATCAACTTGTTAATGTGCCATTAATAAATACAACCATTGCTACGCCAAAATTTGATATCAAACGCCTTGATGACATGTGGCTTGTTGTACCAACAACGTCATTAACAATAGGACCGGCACTTGCTGTGACAGCTGATAAGGCTGCATCAGCTATTAAAGCTGATATGGAGCCGACGCTTATCTCAACAGAAACCACTATGCAACAATTAAAACTGTCTACAGCTATTGCTGTGCTAGCGGGTATGATTTTGGCGTTGTGGCACTTTGGGTGGAAGACAAAAAATCGCAAACCTTTTTCGCAAGCAGTGCATGATCTGTCACGTTTAAAGTGGCATCATTCAGTGACGGCAGATGATGCATCACGTATTTTACATACGGCGTTTAATCATACGGCGGGTACAGTGGTTGTTTATGGGGAAATAGATAAGTTATTGCAGCTGAACCCTTGGCTAATGTCTATGGAAAGTGAAATTAAACAATTTTATCAACAATCAGAACAACATTTCTTTGCTCGAAAGCCTGAGCAAGGTCCCGAAACTGACGCAGTGAGAAAACTAGCTAAAGCATGCCGTTCTAAGGAGATGCTAGCATGACATTATTAGGTCTACAGTGGGCATTGCCGATAATGCTTTTACTGCTGCCTTTAGTGATCTTGCCGTGGTTTACACATAATCAAGATAAGACAGTCGCATGGAGTCAGTTTGTACCTAGTGATTCGTTATCAAAGATGATTGGCCTCTTGTTCAAGGGACTGGCATCTCTGGTTTTAGCGGGGTTGATTTTATCGCTTGCAGGGCCTTATATTCCTGAACAAACTATTGAGCGAGTGGGTAAGGGTGCAGAAGTGGTTATATTAGTAGATCGTAGCCGAAGTATGGATGACCCTTTTTCAATGCGAGGTAAAGCATTGGCTGTCAACCGTACAGTAGGAAAGGGTGATAGTAAGCGTCGTATTGCTAAGAAATATTTGCTGGAGTTTGTTGATAAGCGTCCAGACGATCGTTTTGGTTTTGTATTGTTTAGTGATAAGGCGCTGGACTTATTACCGTTGAGCTATAACAAAGACTCAATACGGGCTATCGTTAATGCGAGTGCACTGGGTAAGGGTTTATCTGAAACTAACATTGCCAAAGCGATGATTAAAGCTGCTGAAATGTATGGCAAAGAAACCTATCACGGCTCACGTACTGTGTTGCTAGTATCTGATGGTGGTCAAGAGTTTACCGATGAAGATAAACAAACCATTACTAAGTTATATAAACGTGAAAATTTAACACTGTATTGGATCTACATGCGATCGACAACCGGCTTAAGCTTAGATGAAGAAGGTACAGATGACTCGTGGGGAAATACACCTGAGAAAAGACTACATAAGTTTTATAAGTCACTTGGCATTCCTTATCGCGTCTTTGAAATTGAATCTGTAAAGAGTTTTTCAGAGGCGATAGATGCCATTGATAAACAAGAAGATCAGACCTTGATTGTGGATGAAATAGTTCCACGTGAGATAAAAACAGCACCTTTCTTTTGGATGACCATGATGACCATGTTGTTATTAATGATAGCTCAATTTTATACGGCATGGGGAGTGAGAAAAGCACATGAATAAATATTTAAATTTAGCACATTGGGCACTAGTTATTGTAGTGATAGTCAGCTTGCTGGTGGTAGGCCAAGCAGGATTGTCATTATGGCAAACTCATAAAGTAAATAATTTTATTAGTAATCCAACAGAGTCTGAAAATCTACCGGATCATTTAAAGGCACAATTTGCCAAAGCATTTATTGATGCAGAGCAAGGTAAACCTACAAAAGCCTTAGAGCTATTGACAAACGTAGTGACAACCAACGATTTAGGTTTAGAAGCCGCCGCTTATTTTAATCGTGGCAATATTCATCTACGAGATGCAATAGTGTTAACAGAAGGTGACACGGGAAGAATTGCTTTAATTGGACTAGCCAAGCAAGATTACCGTAATGCATTACTAATAGATTCCTCGTTGTGGGATGCACGCTTTAATTTGGAACTTGCACTGCGTTTGGCGCCAGAAAATGAAGCTGAAAACAAACGCTACTTAAAACGTAAGGGTTCTACAAGTGTTGTCGCTAAGGTGGTTGGTTTTAGAGTTGATTTACCATGAGACTTTCCTATCAATCACGTATAACTGCCTCAGCCTTATTAATGTTGTTGGTTACTCTACTGATTATAGCGGCTTTATGGTTTCCTCGTACCGATCGCATAATACAGGTTATGGACTTACTGTTTGTTATTGATATTACTCAAAGTATGGATGTAGAGGATGTTGAGCAAGATGGCGAAATGATTAGCCGATTAGTTTGGGCTACCAACTATACTAAACAAACCTTACAACAATTGCCTTGTGGTTCACATGTAGGTTTGGCCGCATTTAGTGAGTCGCGAAGCTTAGTCTTAATTAACCCAGTAGAAGTGTGCTCAAGTTATAACGATCTGACTCAAATGCTTTCTAAAATTAATGGCTCTATGGCTTGGGCATTATCCAGTGAGCTATCTAAAGCGGCATTTGGTGCTGTAAAGCAAGCTAAATTGATGAAGCCAAGTCCTGATGTGGTTTTTATTACAGATGGCCATGAATCTCCCCCTTTGCATCAGACACTTTTTCCTAAATTTAAAGGTAAAGTCGAACAAGTATCAGGTGTCTTTGTAGGGATTGGTGGTAATAAGCTATTACCAATTCCAAAACATGATATTGATGGAACACCAGCTGGATTCTGGCAACAAAATGAGGTTTTGCATGAAGATGTTTATGCTTCACTCCGTAGTGAATCTGAAGAAGTACGAGCAGCAAAACCGCGCAATGAACATTTATCATCACAGAAAAAAGCACATCTAGAGAGGTTGGCAAAAATGCTTGATTTTGATTATTTATCGTCACCATCTAAATCTAATGCAGTTATCAATGCCTTGAAAAATAAAGTAAAAACACGTGACCAACTGGTGAATTATAATTGGGCGCCCTGGTTTGCAGGAATTGCACTATTTTTACTCGTTTTATTGTATTTTCCGATACGGTTTTTTAAAGACTAAAAGTGTTTAATTATCTAAGCTAGATAGGCCGTTCTAAACTAGTGGAAAGTCAAAATGTTGAAAATAAAAGCAGTTAATCAGCCCAGTGACTAACTGCTTTTATTATTGGTGACTTTGTTAGACGTAACTTCCAATCAAGTTATTAACGGTTATTTGATGTTGCTAACGATAAACAAAAAGCAGCTTTATTACTTTAACAAAAGTATTCACTTTTGTTAAAGGACGACCGAGTAAGGTTTCTCCGTTGGGACTGACTACAGCAGCTAGGTTATCAGCCAATAGATTAAGTAATTCCACCAAGCCATTAGCCTGCCAACTTTGCCAACCATTAGATAATAAAGAGTCTAGTGTGGTCGCATTATCAGGTGATATATGGACTACCGTTTACCAAGGACACTGTTAAAGATATTCGCAATATCTACACCAGAAAGCAGTTCAGATCCGATAATGTTATAAGCCTTATTTACATGGCCAATTGAATTTTTGGCGGTAGCCAACCCTAGTCACGACTTACATACATTCGACAGAGAGTTAAGTTAGAAGATCTAAAATTACATTGCCAAATTGTAGTTCGCGATTCGGTAATTGCCCAACGTCAGGACGAAGGCTGGCTTGGTGCTAATCAATGTAGGACCGCAAGCCATTTTCATACGTCAATTGATATGATAAGTAATGAGCTTGGTTTTGCCTGTCAGCTCAATCTCTCGTGAGATAGCGAGTGGCAAACTAAAGCCTTTACCGCTTGCCCGAGGGGGTAAACGAACGGTCCAACTTCATTTTATTTTTAATGATGGCGATAGAATAGGGCCCGCTGAAAGAAGCTTTATTGGCGAGCTTCGTTATCAAAGTATGAACGTTACCAACGTCAAACGCTATTTAATCAATAACAGTCTGTAGCACTATGAAACAAGACTGAAGCCATTGTTATAAAGTAAGCTGCAAATTAATTACAAACAGTTCTTCAATAGATACCGAGGATAACTGAAAAAATTATAGAACTAATTTCAAGGTATCCATAAAATGTAAAACTCAACTGGTGCATGCAATCGTTAAACACCTTCGATCCATTGTGTTAGGCGCTTCTCACCCCAGTAATTCGCCATGCCAGGAATCACTCCACTAACAAAACCAACATGACCGCCATGTTTAGAGAGCTCTAGCCAAACATTATCCGGTAACTCGCCCGCCAGAGGGGGAGTGTGTGAATACATGAAAGGATCATCGCTAGCGTGCAGTATTAGGGTGGGAACTCGGATCTTTGGGATAAATTGTCTGCAACTAGCACGTTGGTAGTAGTCATCTACCCCTTTAAAACCATGTAAAGGTGAAGTGACCTTATCGTCAAATTGCCGGAAGGTATGAAGCGTATTAATATCAATATTCAGTGGTGATACTACCTTAGAAAACTTGTCTTTATAACTCTGGCGCATAATACCTATCAGATTACGTTGATAGAGTCGTGAAAACCCTTTATCCATACGTTCAGCAGCATGCTCTAAACGAAAGGGCACAGACATGACGGCCGCCTTTTCTAATGGCACTTTTGGACCTTTTTCACCTAGCCATTTCAGCAATACATTGCCACCTAGCGAAAAGCCGACGGCAGCATAAACCTCTATATTCATCTGATCGCTGATAAAATCGAAGATCTGTTGCAAATCATCGCTCTGACCACTGTGATACCACTGTGGGAGGCGATTGGGCTGATTACTACAACCACGAAAATGCATCAAGCAGGTTCTATATCCACGTTGGTTGAGTTGGCGCATAAGTCCACTGGCATAAGCAGAGTTAATACCACCCTCAAGTCCATGCAGAATGAGCACTGTTTTACCAGCTTTAGGGCCCGACCAAGACAGATCGATAAAGTCACCATCAGGTAACTCGACCCGTTGCCACTCTATGACTAGTTTGGGTTTGAGGCGCACAATGCTGGACCATATCGTTTGAGCGTGACCGTTACGCAACCACCATGCAGGCCTGAATTGACTATTAACAATGGGCATACTTCTTTTTACCTTCTTTATCTAATGACCGAGTACAGATTAGTGTCAGATTTTGTAATGATAGCTATTTACCTGATTACAAGATGTGACATCGATTTTCGTGTAAGTGTACACAATCCTATACAATAACAACTTATTCAATATTATCAGTTGGCTAAGACCTATGCATCTCCAGTCTATCAATGTTTCCAAACCCAAACTAAGACGTTTTGGCTTTAAGTTTTACTCAACTGCCTTCTTGAAAAAGCCAGTTAATGGGCCTGTTGTTTTAACAAAAGATAATTTCGTTGGTGATCATCAAGCGGACCTATTGAACCATGGTGGCAATGATAAAGCGGTTTATGCTTTTTCAACTGATCATTACGACTATTGGAAACGAAAGCTAGATCTTAATCATATTGATCATGGTAAGTTTGGCGAAAACCTGTCGATCTCTGGATTAGATGAGTCTGAAATGGCTATTGGTGATCGCATACAAATCAATGACTGTATTCTCGAAGTTAGCCAACCACGAATTCCCTGTTATAAAATTAGTTTTGAATTTAAAGAAATGAGCCTATTAAATAAATTTATTGCCTATGCACATACTGGTGTTTACTTTCGCGTTATTCAGCCAGGTACTATGACAGAAAATAGTCCTGTGAAAGTTATTTATAAACACCCTGACAATATCACGGTTAACAATTTATTCAGAGCCTATTTTGATAGCAAATTCCCAAACCAAGAACAAGTCCTTCGCTTAGCAATCACCATTCCAGAATTGGCTGAGGCGTGGCGTTCTAAAATGATTGCTATTGTTCATCGAATCGATCTCTACCATCAACGGCAAAACAAGGAAAATAAACAAGAGAGTTAAGACACAAAAAATGAGGGTCAGGCTATTAGCGGCAGGTATTGATTCGAATATAATAGCTGCACAGAAATTTTTGTTTATATATCGGTTGAGATCATTTTTTCCATGAAATAGTCATCCATAAAGAAGCCATCACCAATATCTTTTTTTACTTTATCTATTATCACAAAACCTCGACGTTTATACCAAGCTATCGTATTATCATTAAATTTATTGACGGTCAGCCAAACTGAGGAAAAGCCACTCTCAAGGCATCTATTTTCAACAAAATTCAGTATTGATTGACCTACCCCCTTTTTTTGTGAGGGATACTCTACATAAATTTTACTGAGCATCATTTTTTTTTGTTCAAAGTCATGATTTAATCCAAGATAGCCAATATGCTGGCCTTCTACTTTTACCAGATAATATTCCAAACCATCATTAATCTGTGTTTTGATTGCATTAACATTCTGAAAATTTGTCAGCATATACTCAACTTGTGATTCACCAATGATTGGGGTGAAATGCTGCTGCCAAATCTTTCGAGCTAGATCTGCAACACATTCAATATCATGATTACTTATCACGAGCGTTATTTCAACAGACAAGCTCTTCCTCCATGGGATCAATAAATAGATCATGCTAATTAGGATTAGTCTATATATTCAAGCGAAATATTTGAACCAAAATTGATTAAAATAGGTCTGAATTATATTCTAACTAAGTGGTGTTCCAAATGTTCTCATTTTTTAAAAAAGATCCTATTAAAAATCTAAACAAACTCTATTTTCAAAAACTAGAAAAAGCGATGCTTGCCCAACGAAATGGCGATATAAAATCTTACGCTACTATCACCAGTGAGGCAGAAGATATAAAAGTTAAAATTGATACGTTAAAAGCGCAAAGTGATGTAAAAGAGACGTGACAGTCCCGAACATACTGACTAAATAGACAAGAGCAAGGTAGAAATGATTATTGACTTACTCTGAATACATATATGAGGTTACACTTATTAGTGTCAGTACTAATAAATGTATATCCATTATTTTTATCGATGTTTTATAAGGTGACAGTACTATAAATGCCTGCGAATTGACACTGCTTTTTGGCTTTAGCGTTGAAAAAATGCAAGCTTAGTCAATATAGAGTTTTTGTTCTGCGGGCATGTAGTCCCAAGGTAAATTAGCATTTTTCCAACCATTTAATAAACGTTGACCTTTGCTTGCACCTTCTTCAACCTTGTCGCCTTCGTAACCATCAACCACGGTATAAGCCTTTGTATATCCTAATTGATTGAGTAAGTTAGCTGCTCTGGAACTACGTGTACCTGAACGGCACATTAAAAGAATGGTGCTTTCTTTATTTAGGCCTGCTGCTTCTAATTTTTCTTCTAAAGTGATCGAAAAATTACTATTGGGCTCTTTTAGATAGCGGTGTTTTTCTGGGTCCCATTCGCTAAGATCATTAAACATATAGGGAATATTGACATCAACAGCCGCAGCCATCCCCAAAAACTCAACCTCTCCCTGAGTTCGGACATCCACAAGATACACGTTATCAGGATCCCGCATCTTGATTTCATAAGCTTGAATGGCAGTGACATAAAGTGCTTGTGGCGTTTGTTTGTTTACAGGAAGTTGCGAGTAATCTTCAGGCTCAGGAGTCTGTGTGCAGGCAACTGAAAATAACATTAATAAAATTAGATTAACTTTATACACGATGAGGTACCTTAGAATTAACTAAGGTATTATTGCACTTATCTCCTAGTAAATCTGCTAGTAAATGTACTTACGGGGTAACGATTTATGTTGATTAACTGCTAAGGCTGTTTAGCGGCTGCTGTATTTCAGAATCCAGTTTAGCGTCATCTGTTAGGTTTGGCGCTTAATAATGAGGCTCAAACTATCTATATCAACATTGACTGGATTACAAACTCTAACTTATTTGAATGTATACTAAGCATTAATGATTAGATGAAGAGGATGATAGTAACGTTGACTTGGAGCACCGTAATACATGGAGTTTAGGCTTCTTACATGTAAATGATGATGAATGTAAGTGACATAAAAAACGACTCAACTATAAAAGGCTTCAACTGTTCCCTTTAGCTTCATAAGAAGAGGTTGTCCTCGGCGGTCCAGCGCTTTAGGGGAAGCAATTTTTACCCAACCTTCACTGATGCAATATTCTTCGACATCGTTTCGCTCTTTGCCATTAAGGCGAATGCCAATGTTGTGCTCGAAAATTTCTGCCACATGATGCGGACTGCCGGGATTACCCGAAAGGCGATCGGGCAAAGTTGGTAGTGATTTAGTGTCGTTCATATTGGTGACCTGAAGTAAAAAATAAGTGAGTTATTGTAGACAATATAGGTCCATCTCTCAATGATTGCAGTAGCGTTCAGAGTATTTTTAATGACTTACTAATTTCATCCAATACATAAATATTAGCTGAAATCTCGAATTCACCTACACATAGATATGATTATTTAGGTATGGCCACTGAGTTATATGACTCGTTTGAGCTACCTTATTTATTGTCAAGGTGGACAACGTCAATTAAAACAGCGCACCAAGAGAGCGGTTTTTTAAGTTAATGTCTCATTAATTTGCGAACTCTACTCCGGAATTGACAATATCAGTGACTTGTTCTTTCAGCAAACCATTCCACTTTTTTGTTATTTATTCATATTTGAAGTCATTTATTTCTAGGTAAATAAGGAGACAGCTTCCGAGATTTTAGAAAGTACAATTTAGAAATTAATTAAAAAAGCATCAGTTAGCTCTTATGCAATGACCTGTATATCCATGAGAAAATTTGTTCAGCAATAATAATTGCAATGACAACGATAATGAACGCAATTAGACGATGCAGTGGGCTGCTGAATAAAACATTGTCATCAAAGGCGTAATTTTAGTCTGTAAAATCATCATCTTTGAGCTAAACAGTATTGCCCATATTGTTAATACACGATGGGTTTTAGCGACTAAACCTTCTTTTTTCGTAAAGCATATTGCGACACAATGTTCGATTATTATTGTTAGCTGCAACATAATTTGCAGTAGTAAAGCCGCCAATAATGAAATCGAGAAATGCTTTATAGATATCTAAGCCCACTACTCATTAAATAGATTAAGGACATTGAGATCAAGCTACAAAAGTATTATTTAGGCCTATCAAAACGACCAAAGTGTTTAACCGTAAATTGCAATCAAGTTGTTTGATGGAATAGCTGAAACAAGTGCTTAGATACTATTACTTTACACTCAGAACTAGACAAGACACTATAAATTCATTTGAAAAATTTGAATTGGCCGATAAAGACAACTGAATAATATGTTTATAATAGTTAAATTATTAACTTCTCATTTTGGTGGCAAATGATTTCGTCAGATAACAATGTGCTGAATGTTTCAATTGGGAAACAACAATGCGAGTTAATTATTGATGGATTAAATGTCTTTAAAGCCTCTGTATCAAGCGGATTAAATGGGGTTGGTGAACAAAAAAATAGTGGCTGTACGCCACGAGGCTTACATCAAATTCGTGCTTGTATAGGTGCTGGGCAGCCTGAAAATACAGTATTTGTGGGTCGTCGTCCTACGGGTGAAATATATACAGCTGAAATGGGCAGGCAATTTCCTAAGCGCGATTGGATTTTAACGCGCATTTTATGGCTTAGTGGCCTAGAATTGGGCAAAAATCGTTTGGCAAATGTTGATACAATGCAACGTTTTATCTACATTCATGGATGTCCTGACAGTTTGCCTATGGGTGAGCCGTTATCTCATGGTTGTATTCGTATGGATAATAAGGATTTACGGACGCTTTTTGACCTGGTTACTCCAGGCACGCGCGTGCTGATCCATGAATAAGGGTATAAGTTATGACATTAGGCCCATTAATGGTCGATGTACTTGGTTTGGAGCTGAGCGAACAAGAATGTGACATATTACGTCATCCCTTAGTTGGTGGCGTCATCTTATTTAGCCGTAATTATCAATCTCCTGAACAAGTTGCCGCGCTGACAGCAAGCATTCGTGCTTTGCGTGATCCGCATCTGATTATCTCAGTTGATCATGAAGGTGGTCGTGTTCAACGCTTTAGACAAGGTTTTACTCGTTTGCCGCCAATTGGTGTTTTAGGTAAGCACTATATGCAACATCCGCATCAAACATTGGCGCTAGCTGAGAAAACAGGCTGGCTAATGGCGGTAGAATTACGCGCAATCGGTGTTGATTTTAGTTTTGCACCTGTTTTAGATTTGGATTATGGCGTCAGTGAAATAATTGGAGATCGTGCTTTTCATCGTGATCCAGAAGCGGTGGCATCGATGGCACATGCTTATATTCAAGGTATGAAACGTGCTTGGATGCCGGCGGTTGGCAAACATTTCCCGGGCCATGGCGCTGTTGAAGTTGACTCGCATTTAGGTTTACCAGTTGATTCACGTTATTTTGAAGATATGATTCAAGCTGATATCTTGCCTTTTAGCCGCCTATGTAAAACTGAATTGGCTGGCATCATGCCTGCACATATTGTGTATGAACAAAGTGACCATTTACCGGCTGGTTTTTCACCGTTTTGGATAAAAGAAATTTTACGTGACCGTTTAGGCTTTCAAGGCGCAGTGTTGAGTGATGATCTTAGTATGGAAGGTGCCGCTGTGATGGGCAATAGTTTAGAACGTGCTGAAGCGGCATTAGATGCCGGTTGTGACATGGTGTTGGTCTGCAATAAACCTGAAAGTGTCATTGAAGTGATTGATGGCTTAAAAGTGAAAGATAATGCACTCAGGCACATGAGGTTAGTTCGGTTACATGGTCGTCATGCTATAGAACGTGAGCAATTATATGTAAGCCAAGAGTGGAAAGAGGCAGCAAAAATGGTGTTAAGTTATGCCCCTAATCCAGAAAGAGAGTTAGATTTAACATGAAATATGTGATTGTAATTTGCTTGTTTTTAATGTCATTTATTGGCATCAATACCAGTGTTTATGCTGGTACTAATAATGCTGAGGTCACACAGTTGCTTGTCAACAGTGATGTTGATAATAATAAACAAGAGGCTAGTGTGACAGCAGATGAAACTAGCACTAAAGACGAGTCAAGCTTGACGCTTCTGATAGAGCCGATTGCAGATTATGATCTTCGGTCACGATTACCGTTGATTTTAAGGGAGGGTTTTTTACTGGAGTATTGGCAGTGGATTGGTGTGTTTTTCGTTATTATATTAGGATCAATAGCAGATAAAACAGTTGCGTGGTTATTAAAAATAAACATGTTACGTTGGTTAAAAAAACACCCTGTATTTCATAATTTAGATACAACAACATTAAGACCTCTTGGTTTAATGGCAATGGCATTGGTCTGGTGGGCAGGTTTGAGTTTGTTGGCCTTACCTGTTCTTGCTTGGTCTATTATTTCAATTGCGGTCAAGTTGTTAGTGAGTTTATCAGGGATATGGAGTGCCTTCCGTTTGGTCGATATTTTAAACGTCTTCTTGATGGAAAAAGTCAGTAAGACCGTCACCAAATTTGATGACTTGTTAGTGCCAATGTTGACAAAAAGTCTTAAAGTATTTGTGATCGTTATCGGTATTATATTTGTTGCCGATAATCTGAATGTCGATGTGACTAGTTTATTAGCCGGTCTTGGCCTCGGTGGTTTAGCTTTTGCTTTAGCAGCTAAAGATTTAATAGGTAACTTTTTTGGTTCCTTGACGGTTTTGCTTGATCGTCCATTCCATATTGGTGATTGGGTTGTTATTGGTGATGTTGAAGGCTCGGTCGAAGAGGTGGGTTTTAGAAGCACAAGAATTCGCACGTTCTATAACTCATTAGTGACATTACCTAATGCGCTACTAACAACCACTAAAATCGATAATATGGGCGCGCGCCGTTATCGCCGCATGAGAACAATGTTGTCGTTGACTTACAGCACTGCACCAGAAAAAATCGATGCGTTTTGTGAAGGTGTTCGTACCTTGATTCAACTGCATCCTTATATGCGAAAAGATTATTATCATGTGTACTTTAATGAATATGGTGCTGCATCTCTCGATATTTTGGTCTATGTGTTTTGGGAAACACCAGATTGGAATACAGAATTGAGAGAGCGTCATCGTTTTTTAGTTGATATTTTACGATTAGCCAAACAATTAGACGTTGAGTTTGCTTATCCCACTCAAACGATTTATTTGAAAAAAGATCACGGTCAACCAGAATCAGAAGAGCAATTTAACCCTGCTATGACTCAGGATGAAGCCTTTTTAATGGGCAAACAGCAAGCTGAAGTTATTGTAAACAAAACATTGGGTGAGGGCATTAAACCTGGCCCTGTGATTTTCCCAAAGTAAGTTGAGTTAATAAAAATATATGACCGCTGAGTTCATCCATTTACATCTACACACAGAATATTCTTTGGTAGATGGTTTAGTGCGTATTAAACCATTAGTTACAGCAGTTGTTGATGCTGGAATGCCTGCTATTGCAATTACAGATCAGCATAACTTCTTTGCCGCAGTGAAGCTTTATACCGCTGCACAACGGGCAGGTTTGAAGCCAATTTTAGGGGCTGACCTACGCATACGTGATCCTGATGATGTTAAAAAAAGTAGTCGCTGTGTACTGCTTTGTCAGGATATGGTGGGTTATCATAATCTATCTCGTTTGTTATCCCGTGCATATATAGAAGGTCAACACTTAGGTGTGCCAATGCTTGATCTAGAATGGTTGCATGGTCAAAGCGATGGCTTGATTTGTTTGGCTGGTGGACGGGATGGCATTTTTGGCAGATCCTTACTCAATAATCTGCCTGATGAAGCGGATGCTATTGCAGCACATTGGATAACCTTATTTCCAGATAGATTGTATTTAGAACTGGTACGTACTGGTCGTGAAGATGAAGAGCGTTATATTCACAGAGCGTTAGATTTAGCGATAAAGCATGATCTTCCTGTCGTCGCCACCAATGATGTGCGGTTTATAGAGACAGAACATTTTGAAGCACATGAAGCTAAGGTTTGCATCAGTGACGGTCGTTTATTAGATGATCCACGCCGCCCTCGGAATTATTCACCGGAGCAATATTTACGAACGCCAGCTGAAATGGTCGCCTTATTTAGTGATATACCTGAAGCGATCGAAAATACAGTCGAGATAGCTAAACGTTGCAATATAGAACTTGTGTTGGATCAACATTTTTTGCCTGACTTCCCGGTACCAGAAGGTATGACGATTGCTGAATTTTTCAGTCAAGAATCATATGAAGGTTTGGAAGAACGATTGCCGGTGTTATTTCCTGATCCAGAGAGGTTGGCAGAAAAGCGTAAAGAGTATGAAGAGCGCTTGCAGATTGAGTTAGATGTTATTAATGAAATGGGCTTTCCCGGTTATTTTTTAATCGTAGCCGACTTCATCAAATGGTCTAAAAATAATGAAGTGCCAGTAGGGCCTGGTCGAGGTTCTGGTGCTGGCTCATTGGTAGCTTATGCTTTAAAAATAACCGATATTGATCCATTACAGTATGATTTGTTATTCGAACGATTTTTGAATCCAGAGCGGGTATCACTCCCTGATTTTGATATCGATTTTTGTATGGAAGGTCGTGATCGGGTGATCGAATACGTGTCACAGCATTATGGTCGTGACCATGTTTCTCAAATTATTACATACGGTACGATGGCCGCTAAAGCCGTATTACGTGACGTGGGTCGTGTATTAGGCTTTCCTTATGGCTTGGTAGATGGCCTTGCTAAATTAGTCCCATTTGAAATCAAGATGACATTGACCAAGGCAATGGAGCAAGAGCCTTTGTTGAAAGAACGTTATGAGAAAGAGGAAGATGTTAAAACCTTAATCGACTTAGCCTTACAGCTTGAGGGTTTAACGCGTAACGTAGGTAAGCATGCTGGTGGTGTAGTTATTGCGCCTAAAGCATTGACCGAATATACCCCACTTTATTGTGAAGATAATGGTGCGGGTCTGGTCTCGCAATATGATAAAGATGATGTTGAAAGTGTCGGTTTAGTTAAATTCGATTTCTTGGGTTTAAAAACACTGACGGTGATTGATTGGGCGGTGAAAAATGTCAAAGCCATGTTGCCACCAGACGAAGCTGCAAAAATCGATATCACTAATTTACCCTTGGATGACAAGGCGAGTTATGATCTATTAAAACGTGCAGAAACCACCGCAGTGTTTCAACTTGAATCACGAGGTATGAAAGAGCTTATTAAGCGCTTGCAACCCGATACCTTTGAAGATATTGTTGCCTTGGTTGCCTTGTTCCGTCCCGGCCCATTGCAATCGGGTATGGTTGATGACTTTGTTAATCGTAAACATGGTCGCGCTAAAGTAGATTATCCTCACCCTGATTTAGAAGCGGTACTAAAACCGACCTATGGTGTTATTGTCTACCAAGAACAAGTTATGCAAATTGCACAAGTATTGGCAGGTTATAGCTTGGGTGGTGCAGATATGTTGCGCCGTGCGATGGGTAAGAAAAAAGCCGAAGAAATGGCAAAACAACGCACCTTATTTTTGCAAGGTGCTCAGCAACGTGACATTGATGAAAAGACGGCGGGACCGATCTTTGATTTGATGGAGAAATTCGCTGAATATGGTTTTAATAAATCTCACTCGGCAGCCTATGCATTGGTGGCTTATCAAACAGCGTGGCTCAAAGCGCATTATCCTGCAGCATTTATGGCCGCAGTATTGTCGGCCGATATGGATAATACGGATAAAGTGGTAGGCTTGATTGATGAATGTCGAGATATGAAACTGAATGTATTACCCCCCGATGTTAATTACAGTAAGATTAAATTTAATGTCGAAGATATTGCTTCAGTTCGTTATGGCTTAGGTGCTATCAAAGGGGTAGGTGAAGCGGCTTTAGCGGGTATTGTTGAAGAGCGACAAAAAGGTAAGCCTTTCTCGAGTTTGTTTGATTTCTGTCAGCGAGTTGATATGAAAAAGATCAATCGACGAGTGATGGATTCATTAGTTAAATCAGGCGCATTAGATTCTTTGGGTGGGCATCGTGCAAGTTTAGCGGCAAGTTTGACTAAGGCCTTGAAAATTGCAGAGCAAGATCGCCGTAATAATGACAGCGGTCAAAATGATATGTTTGGTTTGATGACCATCAATGAAGATAAACATATTGATGAACCCTTAGAGGAAGCGCCAGACTGGACTGAAGAACAATTATTGACTGCTGAGAAAGAAACGCTAGGCCTTTATTTGAGTGGTCATCCTATTGATCGCTATAGCGAAGAATTAGCAAAATTTATTCCGAAAAAAATTAGTGAATTAGATGCACCTGAAGCAAAAGGCTATCAGCGAAATGAAATACCGGTCATTACTGCAGGTTTAATTGTTGCCATTCGCACTATGAAAGGCAAAAATGGTGGAAGAATGGCATTTATAACCTTAGATGACCAAACTGCTCGATTAGAAGTACGTGTTTTTGCTGAAGTTTATGAAAGATACCAAGCTGTTTTACAACCTGATAAGCTGGTTGTTATGCAGGGTAAAATTGGTCAGGATAATTTCACTGGTGGTTTAGCCGCAACAGCTGATACAGTCTATGACATATCACGCGCCCGCGAGATGTGTGGTAAATCTTTACTGATAACCATAGACAATAAGGCACAGGAAATGAATTTGGTTCCGTCTTTACAATCAATTTTAGTTCCTTTTAAAGAAGGCTTAGTCACTGTCGAATTAGAATATATGAATCAAGCTGCACGTACCTTAATTCGGTTAGGTGATGACTGGAAAGTAGTGCCGAGTGATGAGCTTATTACTCAATTATCAACTTTGCCAGCAGTAAATGCAGTAAGAATGACTTACAACAACTAAATATATAGGCTTTTTAAGTGACTAATAGTGATGAAAAAGGACTATTCAAACGCTAACAGCAATGGGTGATGTACTTTTTGAGGATATAAAAGCGGGCTTCTTGGTTACTAAAAAAGTGTCAGAAAAGTCCGTTTAGAACATGAAGGTGTCGAAAAGTCCCTACATGATTTAGCCGCAAGTCTGAGTTTTCCCCTTTGTTACTCTAAGAGGTAAACAGATTGATGACTCTGTGTTATCTTTAATTTCGGCAGACTTTGTGCGTAAAAATAATGTGATGCCTCCTAAGTTGACAGGTAGTCACTTAATAGTAGCAATGGCTGAACCTAGACGGCAAGATATTTTTCAAGCCCTAGGGTTTATTATAGGTTTAAACGTTGATGTTGTTGTCACCAATTTAAAAGAAGTGCAATGAGCAATAAGGCAGCATTATGGTCTAGAAGATGATGAGCTAGCCTTAGAATCTATTGGTAGTCAAGATTATATTGTTGTCGATGAGCTAGAGTTAGCAAGGTTGGGTAGCAAAAATGTCATTGTCCGTTTAGTTAATAATATTATTTGTGATGCTATCGATCGCCAAGCATCAGATATTCATCTTCGGCCACGTGACAAAATGTTGAACTTGTTTATCGAATAGCTGGAACATTAATATCTATTTGATATATTAGTAAATCATTACTGCTCGCAGTGATTAGTTGCATAAAAATGATAGGTGGAATGGATATCGCCGAACGTCGAATGCCTCATGATGGCCGAAGTTGTGTCCGTATCAGTGGCTATGTAATTGATTTACGCATTACTATTATGCCAACAGTGGAAGGTGAAAGTGTTGTTATTTGACTTCTAAATAGTCAGGTAGGTCTAAAAGTCATGACTGAACTGGGTTTTAGTGTGAATGATGAAGATATATTCCGAAATTTATTGCATTAAAGTAATGGCATTTTCTTAGTCACAGAGCTAAGAGGATCAGGAAAGACAACTAGCTTATCTGCAGCACTTGGCGAGGTGAAAAAGCAAAATGTTAATATTATTACGGTAGAAGATCCGCTTGGATGGTATCGAACAAATTCAAATTAATCATGGCACAGGTTATACTCTTTCAAGAGCATTACGTAATATCTTACGACATGATCCCGATGTGATTTTAGTGGGCGAAATACGCGACCAAGAAAGGGGAGGGATTGCGGTAGAAAGTACCTTAACTGGCCATTTAATATTAATACTTTGCACACCAATAAGGCAGCAGTTACTGCGACACGACTATTAGAAAGGGTGTTGAACCTTGTTTGTTGAATGATTTTTTACTAGGTGTTTTTGGCGCAATGATTATTGAAGAGGAATGGCCAAAACTGTTTACCCTTTTGATCGAGTAGTTAGGCAATCACTCAATATTCCTGAAGATGAAGTTATTTATCATGGGTATGGCTGTGAAAACTGTAATAAAACAGGTGTTGTTGGTCGGATGGCTGTGTATGAATTATGGTGTGTTGATGGCCATAATAAAATCAGGCGTTGCCACGGCAGATATTCATCAATAGGCATTAGCTTCAGGTATGATACCTTTGACAGATAATGAAATAATAAGAGCGCGGCTAAAGAGATTTATTTGGCCAAAGCGTATCGTATACGATTAGATTAAATCTAGAGATAATTGACATGGAAATAACTCCCTATTTAAGATTAATGGCCGACAAAGGCGCTTCGGATCTTTTTTTTTGTACTGGTACTCAACCACATATTAAAATTGATGGCGTCATTAGATCGGTAGGGGCTGATAAGATGGTCCCTGGTGATATTAGGAAACTAGCCATATCAATTATGACGGCTGATCAATTAGCCGAATTTGACAAGGTTTTTGAAATGAATTTTGCGATCCCATTGAAAGGGGTCGGCCGGTTTAGGGTCAATATATTTAGCCAGCGCGGTGAAGTCTCAATTGTCATTCGTTATATTAAGGCTCATATTCCCCTGTTTGAAGAGATGAATTTACCGCCAGTATTGGGCGATATCATTATGGAAAAAAGGGGCTTAGTACTGGTTGTAGGGGCCACGGGATCAGGTAAGTCCACCACTTTAGCAGCAATGATTGGACATCGAAATCGAAATTCTGCTTCACATATTTTAACGGTAGAAGATCCTCTTGAGTTTATCCATAGTCATGAAAAATCTATAATTCAACAACGAGAAGTAGGCATTGATACACTCTCTTATGGAAATGCATTGAAAAATGCCTTACGTGAAGCACCTGATGTTATTTTGATTGGTGAAATCCGCGATATTGACACAATGAAATATGCGATCACCTATGCTGAAACGGGCCATTTATGTTTGGCTACATTGCATGCAAATAATGCAAATCAGACTTTAGATCGTATTCTGAACTTCTTTCCTGAGGCCGCTCATCGCCAGCTAATGATGGATTTATCACTTAATATTCGAGCAATCGTTTCACAACGTCTAATAGTTGGTAAAGCAGAGGGGACTCGTATGCCTGCTGTAGAGGTGATGTTAAATACACCTTATATTTCAGAGTTAATTGCTAAAGGCCATGTTGGGGATATTAAAACGGCAATGAAAGAGAGTAATGATGAAAGTATGGTCACCTTTGACCAAGCCTTATTATCACTATTCAAGAAGGGTAAAATCTCACTAGAAGAAGCAATAAATAATGCAGATTCTAAGAATGATTTAAGCTTAGCTATTCGAATGAGTAGTGATGATAATGATGAGCATACTAGCGAGCTTATATTGGGATAATACACTCAGGTTTAAGCGTGTATAATTGCTATTAAAGATTTAAATTAAGGTAACAAAAATGCAAGTAAATTTTCTAGACTACGAACAACCGATTGCTGAATTAGAAGCGAAAATTGATGAGCTGCGTTACATGAGTAACGACAGTGACTTGAACATCACTGAGGAAATTCAAAAGTTAAAGGAAAAAAGTGAATCATTGACCAAGTCAATTTTTTCATCACTTACTCCTTGGCAAACCACTCAAATGGCGCGTCACCCAGAACGTCCTTACACGTTGGATTATATTCACCGTATTATCACTGATTTTGAAGAGTTACATGGTGATCGTGCATACGCCGATGATGCCGCACTTATTACAGGTATTGGTCGATTAAATGGACGATCAGTGGTGGTCATTGGTCATCAAAAAGGTCGTGATACAAAAGAAAAAATTGCTCGTAATTTTGGAATGCCTAGACCAGAAGGCTACCGAAAAGCCTTACGGGTTATGAAAATGGCGGAGCGATTTGCTATGCCGGTTGTGACTTTTATAGATACGCCTGGTGCTTATCCTGGTATCGGCGCAGAGGAGCGTGGTCAAAGTGAAGCCATTGCCCGTAATTTATTTGAAATGTCACAGCTTAAATCCCCAATAATTAGCGTAGTTATTGGAGAAGGTGGTTCTGGTGGCGCGTTAGCCATTGGTGTTGGCGATCATTTAATGATGTTGCAATACAGTGTTTATTCCGTTATTTCACCAGAAGGTTGTGCTTCTATTTTATGGAAAAGTGCTGAAAGAGCCTCGGATGCTGCCGAAACATTAGGTGTAACATCAGAAAAACTCAAAGGTTTTGGCCTGGTAGATCATATTATTCCAGAGCCATTAGGCGGTGCTCATCGTGATATTGATGAAATGGCCAAACGTGTAAGAGATGCACTAGATGTTAAATTAGCTGAATTAGAAGTCATGCCAATTGAAAGCCTAGTCGAGCAACGTCAAGCTCGCTTGCTTAGTTATGGCGAATTTGAGGGCTAAACCACTCATATTCAAACAATGCTGAATCCACAGTTAGTTATTGCCGATATTGTAAGGCTAAGTTCAGGTAAAAAAATCTGCTTAGCCTACAGCGGTGGTATAGACTCACATGTCTTACTGCATATTTTAGCTACAAGTAAATATCCGCAGTTAGCCAATTTACAGATTATACACGTCGACCATGGTCTACAGCCTGAATCAAATAAGTGGGCACAACACTGTGCTGCAGTGTGCGCAGCTTTAAAGCTAAACTTTCAGTGTTTGACGGCAAACGTTACTGATATTGCAAATTTAGGTTTAGAGGCTGCAGCCCGCAAAGCTCGCTATGATGCTATTGCTGCCTTTGTTAGTTCCACAGACATTGTATTAACGGCGCAACATCAACACGATCAAGCTGAAACCTTATTATTACAACTCCTACGTGGTGCTGGACCAAAAGGTCTAGCGGCAATGGCAGTAGAATCGGAACTTAATTCTGTCACCTTAATTCGTCCTTTATTAGCGGTAGCTCAAGCTGACATTATTGCCTATGCTAACCGATATAAACTGCAATGGATGGAAGATCCCAGTAATGATGAAACACGCTTTAACCGTAACTATATTCGTCATAAACTGTGGCCCCTAATTGAGCAACGCTGGCCTAGTGCAGCTAAAACATTGAGTCGATCAGCTCAACACTGCGCTGAAGCAAGTGTATTAATGGCGGAATTAGCCCAGCAGGATTTAGCGTTGCTACTGACTCAAAAAGAGTCTTTATCAATTAAGGCCTTACTGGCATTATCATTAGCAAGACAGCGTAATGTTTTACGCTATTATATTGAATTAAAACAGTTCAGCTTGCCCTCAACCATAAACCTACAGCGGATCATTGATGAAGTGTGTTTAGCTGCAGCAGACAAAACACCATTGGTATCATGGTCTGGTGTTGAAGTACGCCGGTACCAAGATGGTCTTTATCTAATGTCAGCTTTATTTGACTATAAAGTTACTGATATTAGTCAATGTAATGGTTTGGAACCAGTTAATTTAGCAACTAAAGACACCTTAGTGTGGCAACAGTTGCCATCAGAGGGGTTGTCATCAAAGACAATGTCAGAGGTGATTACTATCCGTTTTCGCTGTGGAGGAGAACGCATTGTATTATCTGGCCAGCAGCAACATAAAACGCTTAAACATTTGTTTCAACAGTGGCAAGTGCCAACATGGCAGCGTGATCGCATTCCACTAGTATTTTGCAATGATGTTCTGGTGGCTATAGTGGGATATTGTTATGCCGATGGTTATGATGCAAGCGAAGATGAAACAGGCTTTATTCCTACACTACAAAAGTACTAATTTATTACTTCTACAGTGTGAAGCTAGACTGACGATTTATCGGTTTCGTAAAGTTTCACCACCTGATGGGTGATCAACATAATGAGCAAGACAGCACTACCAAAAATATATAAGCCAGGGTGTATTTGAATGCTAGCAATAGCACCGAGTTTAACACTTACGATAAGTACGGCCACCACCATTACATCAAGCATGGCCCAGCGACCGTAGTTATGCATTAGCTGTAGTAATTTTTTACGATGATATACCTGTGTTGTATTTGGATGTAATAAATTAAACAGTAATATTATTTTAGCTATTGGCAGAATAATACTAAACCCAGCAATAAGCAGAAATAAGATGATATGGCCATCCAGCCATAACTGCCAAACACCAGACATAATAGAAAAAGAATGGCTGATCCATACTAATTTAGTGATGGTCATTATTGGACTTATAAAACCTGCTACTAATAACAAAGATGCAAACACTAATAACCAGCGTAAATGCTGAGGGACCATTTATTATTTGCTTTCTTCAGCAGTTTCAACTCGCTCTTTCTTAGAGATATAACGTGGTTTTGAATCAGTTTTCTTTTTAAGATTTTTTTTCCCAACTTTAGATTGGGCGGCTAAACCTTTCAGTTTGGCCACTGTCAATTTGTATTGAAGATGGTATTCAATACGATCTAGCCGATCTCTATCATTATGTTCAACCAAATTGATGGCCATGCCTGTTTGATCTGCACGGCCCGTTCGTCCAATACGGTGAATATAAATATCCCCCCTAAAAGGAAGATCATAATTAATAACATGGCTAATATTGGTTAAATCTAAGCCACGAGAAGCCACGTCGGTAGCCACCATCACTTTGATTTGGCCAATACGAAATTTACGTGTTTTATCAAGACGTGTTGCTTGGTTAAAATCACCATGCATTACTTGTGCTGACACATTTTGAGATTGTAACCACTCTGTAATTTCTTCAGCTCGTTCTCTTTTATTACAAAATACAATGGCACTTTTACATTTTGGATCATTAATAGTCGCGAGTAATAAAGCCTGTTTATGTTCTTTATTATCAGCAAAATAAACCAGCTGTGTTACTTGCTCTGACTTTTCGTTAGCAGCGTTAATTTGTACAATCTCTGCATCTGTCAGTATTTCTTGTGCAAAGATTTTTACACCAGATCCAGCAAGCGTAGCTGAGAATAAACAAGCCTGAAAACCATTAGCAATAGTGCCTAATAAGGTCATTACATCTGGACCTTGGCCCATATCAAGCATTCGATCTGCTTCATCAATTATGACCATGTCAATATCAGATAAGTCGATTGCCTCATCAGCTACTAAATTTAATAATCGACCGGGTGTCGCGATAATAATATCGCAGGCATTTTGTAGAAATTCAGCTTGTTTGTATTGTGAAAAACCACCGGTGACAATGGACGTATTGACGTCGAGATGTTTACTTAACTGCTTAATAACATGCTGGATCTGAAAAGCTAACTCTCGTGTTGGTGCTAAGATCAAAATTCGTGGAAATCGGTCTTTTTGTCGGCTGGGAGTATCAATAAGCATCTGTAGAGCAGGCAAGACAAAGGCCGCTGTCTTACCGGTACCAGTTGCGGCACCGGCTAGTACATCTTTTCCTTGCAAAATAAAAGGAATAGCTGCCTCTTGAACGGAAGTTGGTTGTTTAAAGTCGAGGCTGTTGAGTGCGTTTAATAGAGCATCATCAAGAAAAAGATCATCAAAAGTCATCACAAATAGCTTATTTAATACGGTAGGCGAGGATGTTATTTGTCATCATCATCGGAATTATCACCAACTTCTGTTGGGGCAAAATAGTGAGATCGGCACTACCTGGATCAAGTTTAATTAAAGTGGTGCTCGTACCGGTTGCTGTGATGTGAAGTAATTTACCTACCATCCAATCGGTCACGTAATAATTACCATCACCATCAGCTTCTACGCCATCAAGATTACCAGTTGGTGTCTTATTGCCTAGGCCTTGAATTTTTTTACTCGTTATATCAACCGTTTTCAAATGGCCTGCGATATCGGTGGCAAAACCATCTGTCATATTACCCCAGCTTGCAACAATCAGATTATTGTTCTCAACTAACAGGCCATTGGGTGCTTCTAGTGCAGTATCGTGTAGCCATATTTCAAAAACCCCTTGGCTTAAACGATGAATGGTATTGGTTAACATGTCAGATACATAGATATTACCGTTGTTGTCAGCTGCTACATCATTTAAGAACTTAGCCTTTGGCGCGGGGTAACGCATGTTAATTTTATTACTCTTCAGATCGATAGCTACCAATTCAGTTATGTCAGCAACATATAAGGTGTTACCAACAATTATCATACCTTTGGGTGCATTTAAGCCTGTTAACCAATGTTGTTTAATTACCTTACCATCTAGTGATAATTGTGAAATATAACCATTGCCATCTACTTCATTGGGTACACCGTTAACATTGGACACATAAAACAGCTCACGCTTCTTATCATAAACAATAGATTCGGGTTGTTCGAATACTGTTTCAGATTGCCATGCGGGAACCAGTATGGGGCTGGCGGCTGATGTTAAAACGGGTAATGCTAGGGCCAGTAAGCTTAATAAGCGAATAGTGATAATTTTCATAATAGTTTCCGATAATAATTTGTGTTAATGATAGCAGTTTTTCCAGCCAATTTATTCTAAAGTAAGTGGCGGCTATCAAGGCTACCTAAAATCTAAATTGACGAGCTGTTTCTAGACTTGATTAACAACCATAAAAAGAAGGGACCGCCAATTAGGGTGGTAATAACACCGACAGGTATTTCTGCAGGCGCAATAATAAGTCGGGCGATGGTGTCACAAATAATCAGAAAACTGCCGCCAAATAATAATGTAGCAGGGGTTAACCAGCGATGGTCACTACCAATTAACAAGCGACATATATGTGGCACCATCATACCAATAAAACCTATTGGCCCACATAGAGCGACTATAGCGCCAACACATAAGGAGGTAATAATAAATAATAAATAACGAGTTTTTTGCACAGAAACTCCTCGGCTCAAGGCTATATCATCACCTGCCATAAGCAGATTAAGTTCACGACTTAACCATAGGATCACTGCGATACAAATAGTTACAAAGGGCAACAGTTGTAAAACATCACGATAACCAACAATGGTTAAGCTACCCATTAGCCACCTTAGAATTCGGAATGAATCAGTTACATTGCTCATATATTGGGTAAATAAAATGAGGCTGGAGAAGAAAAAACTGATAGCAACTCCCGTTAGTAATAATGTTTCAGTTGAAAAGCCACTACGTAAACGACTAATGCTATAAACAAAACTGATAGCGATTAATGCACCGATAAATGCAGCAAAAGTGGCGCCATCAATACCTAGTAGGGAAAAACTTAACCCAAGGAAAACATATAGAGCGGCACCTAGTGAGGCACCACTAGCCACACCAAGAGTGAAAGGCGTTGCTAAGGGGTTATGAAACATGGCTTGAAATACCATGCCACATAGAGCTAAACCGGCACCAGCTATAAAGGCAAATAAGATCCGTGGAATGCGAAGTTGTCTGAGAATATGCTGCTGAATTTCAGGGTTAGTGGTTGAGTTTAATCCCAAGTAGGGGCTAATTAATAAAATGGCAAATGTGGCCACTGAAATGAGTATTAAAATACTGACGGGTTTCATAAAAAGTCACTAACGAGTTCGCTAGGCAGGGCCACCATGGCACCTGTTTGTGGATGGGGTGTAAATACGAACTGTTGGTCATATAGCGTCTGCAAATGAGTGGCCTGTAATATATCAGCTGATCTCCCATACCATAAAGTTTTGCCATTTCTGAGTGCCAAAATATGTTTACTGTGTTGGGCAGCATGGTTTAAATCATGGCTGACTTCGATAATGCTGATGTTGTGCTGAGTATTAAGATGTCGAATCAGCTGGTGAACTTCTACTTGATGATGTGGATCAAGAAAACAAGTGGGTTCATCTAGTAATAATAAAGGTGTTTGTTGGCAAAGTGCAGCAGCAATCATCACCCGTTGAGATTCTCCACCACTGAGCGTTTGCATGTGTCGTGACAAAAACTGAGAAACATTGGTGATAGTGATAGCACGATCCATGGCTTGTTTATCGTTGCTTGTCCACTCAGTAAAAGCTGAATGATATGGGTAACGGCCCATTTTTATGAAGTCAGCTACCTTAAAGTTTAACTGGCGACCATAAGCTTGAGGTACATAACTTATGTGTCGCGCTAATTTTTTTTGACTGAGTTGAATTAAAGTTTGTCCATTGAGGGTTATATTAGCGTCTTCGGTTTTGACTATACCCATTAACGCTTTTAGTAAGGTACTTTTGCCTGCGCCATTAGGACCTAAAACACATAGATAATCTCCTTGTTTGAGCTGGAAACTGATCTCTGAAATTAATATTTTATTGCCTACAGCGACGCTCAGTTGTTTTACGTTTAGCATAATACTCAAGTTTCCCAGTCAACTTCGGGATGAATAAGACGCGCTAATTCATCGAGTAAAAGAAAAATACGTGGGCCGGGAATAGTGGCGTAATTATGTTCGATAATATAAACACGATCATTTTTAATGGCATCAACATAGCGCAGCGTATGCCACTGTTGCATTACAACGCTGAGATCTGAATTATGGTCATCAGCTTCAGGATAGATATCAAAAATGATTTGTGGATTAAGTTGCATGATGCCTTCTACAGATAAAGAGGGTACTTTTGGTAACGGTGCTTGATAGACATTTTGGCCACCTGAAACGGTGATTAAATCATTATAAAAATCATGTTGGCCTGCAATGTAAACCTGTTTCATATGTTCAGTGCCAATGCTATGACCCATTGCGACCATTACTTTTGGCCGTGCTAAGCCTTTGGTTTTTTGTGTAATATAGGCTACCTTATTATCAATTTTACTCAGTATCGTATTGGCTTGTTGCTGATGTTGAGTGTGTTTGCCAATGGTCGAAATGGTTTGTTTAATATCATTAAGTGAGGTGTTAGCTATGGCTAGAGTTGGTATATTTAATTGTTGTAATTGCTCTACAACGCGCTGTTGTTTAGCCAATAAAATAACTAAATCAGGCTGCAGTGCCAAAATTGCTTCTAGATTTGGACTAATAAAACCGCCTACTTTAGGCAGTTTATTGACCTTAGCTGGAAAGTCACAATAATCTGTTACAGCAACCACACTTTCACCTAAGCCCAATGCAAATAGAGTTTCTGTAATACTAGGGGAAAGACTAATAATGCGTTGTGGTACTTGCTTGGAAGATAATTTAGAGGGGGATTGATAGTTGCTCCCCACCATGGCGAAGACAAAAATAACGACAAATATCAAAAGTGGCCAAAATCGATGCATTTTTTAACCCCTTAAAGACAAAAATTGCCTTTATAATAGCTTATCCAAACAAAACCTTGGGAAATATATGAAACAGCTACAACAGGTCTTTGATACAGCTGAATGTTTGTATTCAATGACTGAGATTGATACCGCTCTTGAGCAACTTGCTGATAAATTAACCTCAGACTATGCTGTAGCTAATCCTTTGTTATTATGTGTGATGAATGGTTCGGTAGTTACTGCGGGTCATTTATTACCTAAACTTAATTTTCCATTAGAGATAGATTATATTCATGCCAGTCGTTATGGCGATAAAACTGTAGGCGGTGAATTAACATGGCATCATTTGCCATTGACTTCCTTGGAAAATCGAGCGGTTTTACTAATTGAAGATATTTTTGATGAAGGAGTGACCTTGCAAAATTTACGACATTATTGTCATCAAGCAGGGGCTAGTTCAGTTAAATGTGTGACCTTGATTGAAAAATTACATAACAATAAAGTATCTTCTCCGCCAGAATATATAGGTTTAACAATACCTGACCGTTATATATTTGGTTTTGGCATGGATTATCGAGGTTATTGGCGTAATGCGCCGGGTATTTATGCCGTCAAGGGATCGTAATAATGACTAAATTAGCCATTATTGGCGGCACAGGTTTAAGTACGCTAGCGGGATTAAACATTATTGAAAAACATAATGTATCTACACCATTTGGACTACCATCTAACGATATATTAGTGGCAGAACTTGATGGCAATACCGTATTGTTTTTACCACGACATGGTGCTAATCATACGATTCCACCTCATAAGATAAACTACCGAGCTAATATGTGGGCTTTACATCATTTGGGCGTTACACGAATTATTGCTGTGGCCGCAGTGGGGGGAATTAGACAAGACTTAGCACCGAGTGTGTTGGCAGTACCCGATCAAATCATTGATTACACTTATGGACGTGATCACAGCCTTTTTAGTGAAGATTTTTCATCAGATAAACATATTGATTTTAGTTACCCTTATAATGAAACCCTTCGACAGCTCATTTTTCAAGCTGGCTTAAAACAAAAAATAGCCATCCTACAAGGTGGAACCTACGGTGCGACTCAGGGACCTCGCTTAGAAAGTGCGGCTGAAATTAAGCGAATGGCGCAAGATGGCTGCGCGATGGTGGGGATGACTGGAATGCCAGAAGCAGCCATAGCAAGAGAACTCAATATGGATTATGCCTGTTGTGCCCTAGTGGTGAATTGGGCCGCCGGATTAAGTGATACTCTGATTACTATGAGCCAGATCGAACAAACAATCGCTGAAGGTATGACCGAGGTTAAACAGGTGCTAGCTGACATTATTCGTTAGTAATTGGCACCGCTTCATTTGGTAATGAGAACGTTTCAAGGGGCTCTATAGTAACTTGCACAGTCGCTGGCGTTTCAATCGGAGTAAGTTTCAATAGAGCCCCTGTTTTTGGATGGTCAAAATAATACAGCCTATTACTACGAATGCGACGTGATTCTTTTAAGTGTGGGTTACGCTGGGCATTGATATCAGTGCCCTGTGGCGAGCTATCTGACCAGCTATTGGCTGAATTATTATTTAGTTTTAGCCATACATCGATGGATGCATGAAGATAAGTGGCTTTATCAAGCCGGATAGTTCCTTCAATCAGGCCATCATTTGAGGTGATATTAATCGCCTTAGCGCGGCCTTTTCTCATGATATATTGCTGCCATGCTTTGTGATAATGGACTCGGTACTGTGAGGACCGATTTAAGCTTGCAGCAGTATTATTCAAGCTTTTGATGGCTGCTGGCTGAATAAGTGAGGTCGCCATACTCGGGGATAGGGAGCCTGTAGTAAGATCTTCTGGCATCACTGGCCATTGTTCATCGGTGATGGTGTCAAGTTGTTCAAACACGATTAATTCAACGTGATACCACTGATCGGCCTGAGCCTGAAAACTAATAAGTAGTAAGGTCGCGCTGATAATTGAATAAGATAACAATCGCTTTAGATGCATATGCTGGTCATGTGTTTGTCTGTAAATACCAAATTATATCGTTAATGGTCTTTTTTTACTGGTATGATTCGTTTATCAAAAATGTAGTTAATTTAGGAGAAGATAAGAATGGAAGGTTTTTCAATATTTATATTAGCGTTTTTAGCGCTAGCAATCGTTATTGTTTTGATGGGGGTAAAGTCAGTTCAGCAAGGTCGCGAGTTTACTGTAGAACGATTTGGACGCTACACCAAAACCTTACGCCCAGGACTTAATTTAATTGTGCCAGTGATGGATAGTATTGGCGCAAAAATTAATATGATGGAACAAGTAA
The DNA here is from genome assembly GCA_034110895.1 of Gammaproteobacteria bacterium. Taxonomy (GTDB): domain Bacteria; phylum Pseudomonadota; class Gammaproteobacteria; order Nitrosococcales; family Methylophagaceae. The sequence continues at coordinate 162,754 of JAWUYH010000029.1, forward strand.
TGGACGTTGATTCTCAAGAAATTATCACCAAAGATAATGCCATGGTTAAAGTGGATGGTGTGGTGTTTTTTCAGGTAATTAACGCAGCCAAAGCAGCTTATGAGGTCAGCAATTTAAATTATGCGATATTAAATTTAACGATGACCAATATTCGTAATGTAATGGGCTCGATGGATTTGGATGAGTTGTTATCTAAACGTGATGAGATTAATGCAAAATTATTGGGTGTGGTTGATGAAGCGACAACACCTTGGGGTGTGAAAGTAACACGTATCGAGATTAAAGATATTGCTCCGCCGCCTAAGTTAGTAGAAACAATGGAAAGACAAATAACAGCAGAACGTGAAAAACGCGCTAATATTTTAGAAGCCGAAGGATTTCGCCAAGCAGAGATTCTAAAAGCGGAAGGTGAAAAACAAGCCGTAGTATTAGATGCTGAAGGTCGCCGCGAAGCTGCATTTCGGGATGCTGAGGCACGTGAGCGTTTAGCAGAAGCTGAAGCAAAAGCAACATCGATGGTATCAGAGGCCATTGCACAAGGTAATGTACAAGCAATTAACTATTTTGTTGCTCAAAAATATGTCGAAGCAATCAAAGATATTGCATCTGCAGAAAATAGTAAGGTTGTATTTATGCCATTAGAAGCTAGCAGTGTGATCGGTTCTTTAGGCGGTATTGCTGAATTAGCTAAAGACGCATTCAAAAAAGGAGGCTGATGATGGAGCTGATATTAGATTTTTGGCACTGGTGGATTTTAGCGGTGGCATTGATCATTATTGAAGTTTTAGCCCCCACATTTTTTGCCTTGTGGTTAGCCATTGCAGCCTCCATAACAGGTTTAGTATTGTATTTCATGCCTGAACTTCAGTGGGAGACACAGGTATTTATGTTTGCTATTTTATCGGTGTTAAGTGTAATTACTTGGCGAAAGTATTATTCTCAACATCCCATTGAAACCGATCAACCGATGCTTAATCGTCGTGGTGAGCAATATATTGGTCGGGTGATTACCTTACAGATACCGATTGTAGATGGTCGGGGTAAGATAAAAGTAGATGACTCTACCTGGAAAATTGAAGGAGACGATTGTCCAGAGGGCACTAAGGTGAAAATTGTTAGTGTTGATAGTGTAGTTTTTAAGGTTGAGATTGTTCATTCATAATTAAGCTAGCTAGTTTGTAAAAACTTTTGTAAGCAAAAAGGACCTTGTCAGAACTAGATTTTAGTTCTGACAAGGTCGCGCTATCCTTATCAAGACCTTATACTTTATTCTGCGAGGTATTTCCATGTCGAACTTCTTTAATACTGGACTAAGCCAACAGCAATTTTTAGATGAATATTGGCAAAAAAAGCCATTATTGATTAGGCAGGCATGGGTTGATTTTGAATCACCGATTAGCCCAGAAGACTTAGCTGGCTTAGCCTGTGAGCCTGACATTGAATCACGGCTGATAGAACAACATGGACAAGATAGGCCATGGCAAGTAACAAACGGCCCCTTATCAGAAGCTGACTTTGCTCGCTTGCCAGCCTCAAAGTGGACAATGTTAGTGCAAGATGTGGATAAACACTTTCCTGATTTACACTATATATTAGCTCCTTTTAGTTTTATTCCAGATTGGCGACGCGATGACTTGATGATTAGTTATGCACCTGTAGAAGGCACGGTCGGTGCGCATACCGATGGCTACGATGTCTTTTTATTACAAGCTATGGGGACACGTCGTTGGCAAATTAGCGATACACCATTAGTTGATCCACCAATTATAGAAAATCTTGATGTTCAGATCTTAGCTGAATTTACAGCTGATCACTCATGGGATTTAGCGCCTGGCGATATGTTATATCTTCCGCCACACTATGCTCATCATGGGGTGGCAATAAATGATTGCATGACCTTTTCCATTGGTTTTCGTGCTCCTTCACAAATAGATATATTGGATACTATGGTTAATACGATGCTGGAGCAAGGCTTAGCTAAAATTAGGTATAACGATGCTGATTTAGTAGTAACAGATCATAGCGCTGAAATTGATGCTCAGGCCATCGCCAGGCTAAAAAGCATGCTACATCAGGCTGTTGATGACGCGGAACCAGTTTTGGCGACTACATTGGGTAAGTTTGTCACCGAGACTAAATCGAGTTTATCTCCGCTAGCGGAAGAATCATTTTCTGACTTAATGACCATAGAAGAAGTGACTGAGCAGTTTGAGCAGGGCGATATTTTACAAAGGAATCAGTATTGTCGTTTTGCATGGACGGCTGATGAACATGGTGGCCAGTTATTTCTAGCAGGTGAAGCTTATCCTGTTACTTCTTCATCTGTCACTCATTTAGCATGCTTAACCGAGCAGAATGAACTGACTATTAGCGATTGGCAGCAGTTAAACAAAGACCAACAAATGGCTAGTTTATTGTGCCAACTTATTGCTGAAGGTGGCTGGGTTTGGTTGCTAGCTTAGCCGCATAACAAACACTTATTATCGAACAATTCAATGCAGTGTTTAATTGGAAGTTTAGTGCATTTTGATAGGTGTATTTGACTGCCAATAGTTGAAGTCACAATCAAGTCAGCTTATCACCTATTAATTTTAACTAAGGTGCGATCAAAAAAGCATTTTATCTTGAGAAAGTACTAACAAGTTGTTCCTTAAATCGTAAGCTAATAATGACTTAGCTGGGAAAACGCGTTTATCATCCTATATTGCATTGCTTACTACATTAGATGATTTGTATCCGTCTTTGTTGATGGAAGAAGGTATTAAAAACTGATCGGTACATGATAGACCGTATCAGCAAGCTCTTAAAACCATCCTATAATGATATGTATAAATTGTAGAGAATGAACATGATAGATTGCCACAAGTGATTAGCGTTTAGATCCCTGGGAATGCCGTGGTGCACTCAACACTACTGCATCATTACAGGTTATTAATTGGCATGGGTTTAGCTGGCAAAATATCAGCTATTGGCCTGATGAGACATTGGCTAGAAATATATTGTTAGCTGGCGCAGCCTTACTGAAAGTACTGTTTAATCGTCTTCACTATTAAGATCAATGAGTCAGCTTAAAGCCTAAATTGACTCCTGAACTAAAATTATGAATTGAGATTAATCATTAGCTATATTATTTCAACATGTCACGAATATTAGATAAATGTGCTTTGCCACGCTGTTGACGTTCTTCTGGATCAACTTTCGATTTTTCACTCATCCAGACTAAGTCTTCCGCTGGCAATTCCCTTAAAAAACGACTTTCTTCACAGTCCATCTTTTCACCATAGCGCTTACGACTATTAGCCAAAGTAAAGACTAAACTACGTTGAGCGCGAGTGATGCCAACATAAGCAAGGCGTCGTTCTTCTTCAATACCATCTTCTTCAATACTGGTGCGATGCGGTAAAATTTCTTCTTCCATCCCAATAATGAAAACATGTGGAAATTCCAAACCTTTTGCAGCATGCAAGGTCATTAACTGAACTGCATCATCTTGATTTTCATCCGCTTGTCGCTCAAGCAGATCCATTAAGGTTAACCGTGAAGCGATGTCACCGATGTTTTGTTCAACCGTGTCTTTTTCAATAATGCGAGTAATCCAAGTGAGTAATTCTTCTACATTATCCATTCGACGTATTGCTTGATTAGGATCGCCAGTGACTTCTTCTAACCAAGCACGATAGTCAATCTCCTCGATCATATCGCGGATAGCCTCGATCAAATCACCTCGCTGTGCACGGTCAGCAATATCGATTAACCATTTAGTGAAATGTTCAAGTTTAACCATCGCCTTTTCTGAGAGTTGTTCGGCTAAACCCATTTCAAAACAAGCACCAAACATGCTGGTATTTCGTTTTGCTGCATAGTTACCAACTACTTGTAAAGTGCTGGCACCAATGCCCCGTCGTGGTGTGTTGATCACCCTCAAAAAAGCATTGTCATCATCTTGATTGGCTAATAGCCGTAGATAGGCCATGATGTCTTTAACTTCGACTCGTGAGAAGAATGAAGTGCCACCCGAGATGAAATAGGGCACATTATGTTCACGTAAAACACGTTCTATAGGACGAGACTGATGATTACTACGATATAAAATCGCATAGTCTTTAAAGTCAGCTTGATTTTTTAGTTTGTGATACAGCAGTTCAGAGACCACTTTTTCAGATTCATGCTCATCATCACGACAAGCAATAACCCGAATGGGATCACCTTCACCCATTGCACTCCATAATTTTTTATCAAAAATATGAGGATTATGACTAATTAATTGATTAGCTGCGCGCAAAATACGAGCCATTGAGCGGTAATTTTGTTCAAGTTTTATCAGTTTTAATCGTGGGAAATCTTGCTGTAATTGCACCAGATTTTCTGGACGTGCACCTCGCCAAGAATATACAGACTGATCATCATCGCCTACTACGGTTAGTGCTTCACGAATACCCACCAATTGTTTGACTAATTCATATTGGCAACCATTAGTATCCTGATATTCATCGACCAATAGATAGTGAATACGGGCTTGCCACCTTTTTAATACTTCAGGGTGATCACGAAATAATAAGACTGGCTTTAAAATTAAATCATCAAAATCAACGGCATTGTAAGCTTTGAGTGCCTCAACATAGCGCCGAAAGACTTTTGCTGCTGAAGCTTGTAGTTCATCTTCTGCGATTTTACTCGCCTGCTCAGGCAAAATAAGTTGGTTTTTCCATTCCGAAATTTGCCACTGGCATTGTTCAGCATGTTCACTATCCGCTGCAAAGTCTCGACCCATTAAATCACGCAATACGGCTAAACTATCCTGACTATCAAAGATAGAGAAGCCAGCACGATAACCTAAATGAGCATGTTCTTTACGCAGAATATTTAGACCTAAAGTGTGGAAGGTCGATACCATCAAACCACGGGCAGAGGCATCACGCGATGCCATCATTTGGGCTACACGACTTTTCATTTCACGTGCTGCTTTATTGGTGAAAGTAACCGCAGCAATATTACGAGCATTAATACCACATTGTTCGATTAAATAGGCTATTTTTCTGGTAATAACACGTGTTTTACCACTGCCAGCACCTGCTAAAACAAGCAAAGGTCCATCTACATGACGCGCAGCTTCCCGTTGCGGTGGATTGAGATCATGCATTAATTTTATGTATTCCTTGTATCGAGGCGTCGATAGCCTATTGCTTCAGAGAGATGTACTGTTTGAATTTGATCCGATTCGGCTAAGTCAGCAATCGTTCGGGCAACTTTTAATATACGATGATAGGCGCGGGCTGATAAGCCAAAACGGCTAATAGCCTGTTCTAACAGCAGATAATTGGCATCACTCAAGATGCAATAAGTATCAAGTTCTTTGTTTTCTAACATATAGTTTGCTTTTCCTGCTCGCTTCATTTGTTTGTTTCGTGCCTGTAATACACGTTTACAAACGGTAGCACTGTTTTCTTCTTGCTCATTATCTTTTGCGGGTCGTAACATTGCCTTAGCAACTGGTGGGACTTCAACCAACATATCGATGCGATCCATTAAGGGACCAGATACTTTAGCACGATAACGGCGCACTTGATCTTCAGTACAATGACAACGCGTTTCGCCTAAATAGCCACAAGGGCATGGATTCATTGCAGCAATAAGTTGAAACCGAGCAGGGAATTCAGCTTGATTAGCGGCACGTGAAATAGTGATCTTGCCTGACTCTATGGGTTCACGTAATACTTCTAGTACCTTACGATCAAATTCCGGCAATTCATCTAAAAATAAAACCCCATTATGAGCCAATGAAATTTCGCCAGGCCGAGGTTGACTACCACCACCGACCATTGCCACTGCTGAAGCCGTATGGTGTGGAGAACGAAAAGGCCGCTGTCGCCATCGTTCTACTTTGAAACCCTGTGCTGAAATAGAATGTACAGTGGCTGTTTCTAAGGCTTCTTGTTCTGTCATTTCCGCCAAGATACTTGGTAAACGACTAGCAAGCATTGTTTTACCCGTTCCAGGGGGACCACTAAAAATTACACTATGAGAACCTGCTGCTGCAATCTCTAAGGCACGTCGAGCGTGTGCTTGGCCACGAACATCTTTTAAATCAGGATAAAGAATAACTGATTTTGGTGGAGCCTTCACTGATAGTTTTAACTCTTGTTGCCCCAATAAATGTGCACAGACTTCTAACAAGTGACTGGCACCATAGCTAGTTGCATGATCAATTAATGCTGCTTCATCGGCATTAAGTAAGGGTAAAATAAGTTCATTATGAGCTTTTGATACGGCTAAGGTTGTTGGTAATACCCCGCGAACAGTCCGCAGTTCTCCTGTTAACCCCAGCTCTCCTATAAACTCTTTATTGTTTAGACTCGCTATTGGGATCTGCATGGATGCAGCTAAGATCCCTAGGGCAATAGGTAAATCAAAACGGCCGCCTTCCTTTGGTAAATCAGCCGGTGCTAGATTAATGGTGATACGTTGTTGTGGAAAGTTAAAGTGTGAATTTAATAGAGCTGATCTGACACGATCTTTACTTTCTTTAACTGCCGTTTCTAGCATGCCGACGATTGATATGCTAGGCAGACCATTTGAAATATGCACTTCAATAGTGACAACTGGTGCATCGATGCCAGTAATTGCTCGACTATAAACCGTGGCAATGCTCATTGGATATCCATTTCCAAATAAACCCCTATATGAATCAAATTCTTTGTAAAGCTAATCTAAATAGGTACAGCAATAATCTACCAGTTCTAGAACAGTTAAATCAAATGATGAGTTAGCTGGTACATTAAAAGATTCCCCCCCTTTAATGCTTAGCCATTGATCGCTTCCATCAATACGATAACTTAATTTACCTACCATTATTTCCATTAACTCTGCTTTTTCTGTAGCAAACGTATAATCACTTGGCATCATTATGCCTAGGGTTTTATTCGAGCCATCGGCAAAAGTTAATACACGGCTTGTGACTTTGCCATTAAAATACACATTGGCTTCACGGGTAATGGTGACATTGTTATATTCAGACATAAGGTTCTCTTAATTTTTTATGCTTGATTCTAATTCAGCGACACGATGCGCTAAGGCTTCTAATTTTTCACGAGTGCGATCTAGCACTTGGGTTTGAATTTCAAATTCTTCGCGCGTAACTAAATCAAGCTTGGAAAAAGTAGCACTCATAGCTGCACGAATGTTTTTTTCAATATCAGCTTGAATTGAGGTAATGCCTGATGGCAAGGCGTTTGTTATTGATTGTACGATTTCTTCAATTTTTTTTGCGTCTAACATGATTATCTCCACTTTGCTAAGTAGTCTATATTCTACGGCAAAGCGTAACAGACTCAAATGAAATGATTATTATATAGTCGTAAGCCGGCTTTTTTGCTGTCGGCGAAATTCATCACATAAATGAGTGACCAAACATATTTCACAATGTGGTTTCCTGGCTGTGCAGACGTATCGTCCATGTAAAATAAGCCAGTGATGAGCATCCAGCATAAATTCAGTAGGGATGACTTTCATCAATTGATCTTCAACAGCTCGTACCGTTTTCCCTTTTGCCAAACCAGTTCGGTTACCAAGGCGAAACAAGTGCGTATCAACAGCGATAACAGGATGTTTAAAGGCTGTATTAAGAATGACATTAGCTGTTTTACGTCCTACTCCAGGTAATGCTTCAAGTGCTTCTCGATCATCAGGGACTTCACCATTATGTAAGGCCAGTAACTGTCGACAAGTTTTGATGACATTCTCAGCCTTACTATTAAATAAGCCGATTGTTTTGATGTAGGTCTTTAAGCCTACAACTCCTAAATCTAAAATAGTTTGTGGTGTGTTTGCGACAGGGTATAACTTAGCTGTTGCCTTATTAACACCAACATCGGTTGCCTGAGCAGACAGAATAACAGCGATTAATAGCTCAAACGTACTAGTTGAGTTTAGTTCAGTTGTAGGTGCAGGGTTCTGTATCCTTAATATGCTGAAAAAATCATGCCTTTGTGTTTGATTCATGACTTAGCTGGAAATACATCAGTTAATTTAACTTCAGATTCGTTAGTTTTTTGGCGAATATCAATCACATTTTTTAAGGCAACAATCAAACCCAGGCCAATAAAAGCACCTGGTGGCAATAAAACGATCAAAAACCCACGATATTCTTCAAATAATATAATCGAAAGATTTTGTGCACCTTGTCCAAACATTAAGTGTGCTTCACTCAATATCGTACCTTGGCCAATGAGCTCGCGCATTGCACCTAGTAAAACAAGTACAACGGTAAAACCTATACCCATCATCAAGCCATCAACTAAAGAGGGGCCAACCGGATTTCTAGCAGCAAAGGCTTCGGCACGACCTATAATTGCACAGTTAGTGACAATTAATGGGATAAAAATACCGAGAATCAAATAAAGCTCATGAAACCATGCGTTCATAGAGAGTTCAATTACAGTCACAATTGAAGCAATAATCATCACAAATACGGGTAGTCGAGCTTCATCTGGAATTTGTTTGCGTAATAACGATATTAGACCATTGGAAAAAACTAAGGTTAGCGTGGTAGCAAGACCTAATCCTAAACCGTTAATGAAGGTATTGCTGACTGCGAGCAAAGGGCATAAGCCGAGTAATTGCACTAGTGCCGGATTATTTTTCCATAAACCATCACGAATAATGGGACCGTAGATTTCATTCATTATTCGCCTCCTTAAATAATTCATCTTGATTCTGTTCAAAAAATTGTAATGACTTTTTGATCGCACTAATGACAGCACGAGGTGTTATTGTTGCTCCGGTGAATTGGTCGAATTCACCGCCATCTTTTTTTACAGCCCATCTAGATTCAATAGGATTAACTAAAGATAAACCTTTGAACTTTAATATCCAATCAGTTTTTTTCTCATTAATTTTATCACCTAAGCCAGGTGTTTCTTTATGTTTTATCACGCGAACACCGGCTAGACTTCCGTCATAATAGATGCCAACAAGCAAAGTGATTTTACCGCTATAACCATTGGGTGCAATACTGGTGAATACTGCCGCTACCGGACGGCCATCTTTGCGTGCCCGATAGACTGTGGAATTTCCTTTAGTGGCTAATTGCTGAGTGCTTGGCAAAATGATTATGTCTGTCAATATATCATTATTGTATTCATTATCATCAACTAGAGCATTGATGGCTAGGAGTAATGTTTGCCGCTCGTTTTCAATGATCTTATCGCGTGTATTAGCTTCAGTTAAAGCTACGATGCTGGTTGCGCCAATAGCAAAGGCCGCTAATACTAAACCTACAGTCAGTATGTGTTTGTGAATGAGATTCACTATCTCATCGCCCCATAAACTCTAGGCTGTGTGTAATAATCAATGAGTGGCACGAGCATATTCATAATTAAGACAGCAAAGGCAACCCCATCTGGATAACCACCCCAAATGCGAATAATGTAGGTTAATAGGCCTACGCCTGCGCCGTAAACAATTTTACCTTTAACCGTTGTTGAAGCACTAACAGGATCAGTGGCAATAAAGAAGGCACCTAACATTGTGCCACCGCTGACTAAATGAAATAAAGGTGATCCTGTAAGTTCAGGTGCGATAAGCCATGTGATTAAACTGATTACGCTTAGGCCTACCAACATAGCTACAGGAATATGCCAGCTAATAACACGGCGATACAAAAGATATATACCACCCACAGCCAGCCAAATATTTATCCATTCCCAGCCTTTTCCGCCAAATAAGCCAAACAAAGGTTGCTGAATAATATAGCTAGGCATTTGTGCTAAACCTATTTGAGTTTTCATGGTGTCAAGTGGTGTCGCACCTGACATGGTATCAATACTGCCAGACCATTGGCCACTAAAAATGAATTGAAAAGCAGTATTAATATCGTGTGGTTGATCGCTTAAGCTGGCCATCGGTAACCAGGTTGTCATTTCTAAGGGAAAGGATATCAGTAACAGCACATAGGCCACCATAGCGGGGTTAAAGGGATTGTAACCTAAACCGCCATAAAGGTGTTTGGCAAAGATAATCGCAAATAAAATACCGATAGTGGTTAACCACCATGGGGCTAATGGAGGCAATGCTATTGCTAATAAAACAGCGGTGACGACAGCACTACCATCGGTTAAAAAAGGTTTGAGAGGGCGGTTACGCATCCATAACATTAATGTTTCGGCCAACAATGCAATGACAGTAGCGAGCGTTATGGTGACTAATACACTAGGGCCAAAAAAATAGACAATTGCAACTACAGCAGGGATCAGAGCGACTAACAATTGAAGCATTTGCAAGGTCACGCGGTTTGTTCCTGATAAAAAGGGCGATGACAGCCTACTGAGTGACATTAGTTATGCTCCTGATTATCAGTTGTCGTCTCAACTACTAATTCTGCAGCTTTAGCCTTTGCTGCTTGACTGGCTGCTAGTGCTGCTTTGCGTTGTTTTTGGCGAAGATTTTTTTCTTGTTGTTCCTGTTCGATACGTGCGAGACGGTTTTCATGGCGTATGCGAGCCACGTCTGACTTTGCACTCTCTTGTTGTTGATTCATTATCTCTGTTTTGGCAAAACGGAAATAATGTACTAGTGGAATTTCGCTGGGACAAACATAACTACAACAACCACATTCAATACAGTCAAATAGATTATATTCATTAGCTTTTTCAAGATCTTTTGCGCGTGAATGCCAGTAAAGCTGCTGTGGTAACAGACTTACTGGACAGGCAGTTGCACACTCACCACAACGAATACAGGGTAAGGGGGTTGATGCCTCAGCACTGTCGTCAACCCCAACTAAAATACAGTTACTTGTTTTAGTTACAGGAAGATGGTCGCCTGATAAATTGTAGCCCATCATTGGACCACCTAAAATAAACGGTTCATCAGACTGACGTTTTGTTCCACAAAATGTCAGTAACTCGTGCATTGGCGTGCCAAATAAAGTCTCAAAGTTACCTGCATGTTCAACATTTTTGCCTGTTACGGTAACAATACGAGAAATTGAAGGTTCCCCATGATTGATTGCTCTAGCTATTGCGTATGCTGTGCCGACATTATGGCAAACGACACCAATATCAATGGGTAATCCACGACTAGGGACTTGTTTGCCAGTAACCACTTGAATAAGCTGTTTTTCACTGCCTGCCGGATAGCGTGTTGGAATAATCACTACCTTGGTGCTTGTCAGATCTAAACGTGAACTGAGTGCACGTTCCACAGCTGCAATAGCTTCAGGTTTATTATCTTCAATGGCGATAACACACTGTTTTACGCGCAGTGCAAAACATATGATTTCAATGCCATCAAGTATACCTTCTGTACGCTCTCGCATTATCATGTCATCACAAGTAATATATGGCTCACATTCAACGCCATTAATAATTAATGTTTCTACATTATGATGAATACCGGGATTGAGTTTGATGAAACTTGGAAACCCAGCCCCTCCCAATCCAACAATTCCTGCTTCACGTATAATATGTCGTATTTCATGGCCTGAAAGGCTAGTAAAGTCTTTAGTAGGCTCGCGTTTAGTCCACTGATCCAGCCCATCTGTCTCTATGCTAATACAGAGTGCTGATAAACCTGATGGATGTGGAACGGGTTGCTCGTCAATCGCCGTGATAGTGCCAGAACTTGGTGCATGTAGATAGACAGAAACATGGCCTTCGGCTTTAGCAATTTTTTGGCCCTTAAGCACCTTAGTGCCTACCGATACAATGGCAGTTGAGGCTTCACCTATGTGTTGCTGTAAAGGCAAAACCAGCTTTTTACTCAATGGCATTTTACGTATAGCTACTTGAGTAGATTGCTTTTTATGGCCATCTAATATTAAGCCGCCAGGAAATGAGCCTAGTTTTTGAGTCATGGTTTATTGCCCATTTTCAAATCAAGATGTGCTGGATCTGGCCAGCGCCATGTATTTGGATTAGGTTGGGTTTCAACCATATCGATACAATCTACAGGACAAGGCGGCAGGCATAGTTCGCAGCCGGTACATTCACTAGCAATAATGGTATGCATTTGCTTGGCTGCACCTAGGATGGCATCTACAGGGCAAGCTTGAATACATAAAGTACAGCCGATACAGCGGTCTTCATCAATAACCGCCAGCATTTTAGGTTTTTCGACGCCACATTCTTCATCAAGTGGTTTGAATTCAACTTCTAATAAATCAGCCAAGGCTTGGATGGTGGTTTCGCCACCAGGAGGACAGCGATTAATATCTGCCTCACCTGCAGCCATTGCTTCAGCATAAGGTCGGCAACCAGCAAAGCTACATTGGCCACACTGGGTCTGTGGCAATATTTTATCAAGTTGATCGGCAATCGGATCGCCTTCAACTTTGAAACGAATAGCAGCAAAGCCCAACAATAGACCAAGAATCAGTGCTAGTGCGGTAATGGCAAGAATAGCTGTAAACATTAAACGTGAACCAAACCAGCAAAACCCATGAAGGCCATTGACATTAAACCCGCAGTGATAAGCCCTATAGCTGCACCTTGAAACGGTAACGGTACATCAGCTACAGCAATTCGTTCACGCATAGCAGCAAAGATGACTAATACCATTGAAAAACCAATCGCAGCACCAAAACCATATAAAGCAGACTCTAAAAATCCATGGCCTTCTTGGACATTCAGCAATGCAACGCCCAATACAGCACAATTAGTGGTGATCAGAGGTAAAAATATACCTAAGACTTGGTAAAGTAGTGGGCTGGTTTTATGAACGACAAGTTCTGTAAACTGAACTACAACCGCAATTACAAAGATAAAGCTGATAGTACGTAGGAACTCGATGCCTAGTGGGGCAAGTAGATATTCATTGAGCAAATAACTACTAATCGACGATAGCGTCAATACAAAAGTAGTGGCTAGTCCCATTCCCATAGCGGTTTCTAATTTGCGAGAAACACCCATGAAGGGGCATAGTCCTAGAAATTTAACTAGAACAATATTGTTGACCAGAATGGTACTAATTAAAATGAGGGCATAGTCTGCCATGCAATAACCTAATGATTTAATCGGGATTTATTAATTTCCACTAAGATTCTAGTGACGATTACTAATTATTAACGACTTATTATAGCTTATTACGGGAGGTTTTCGTAGTATTAATATCGACATTAATTCTTTCTTATGAAGGACTTAGCAGATTCTGATATAAGGATATACGAAAAGTGTTATATTGCTATTTTTGACGTCGAGCACGGATAGCTACTGATAGTTCACGCAGTAATACCTCACTATTATCCCATGCCATGCATGCATCAGTAATACTTTGCCCATAAACTAGCGCCTTACCTTTTTCTACATTTTGTCGACCAGCAACCAAGTTACTCTCAAGCATCAAGCCCATAATCCTGTCTTCACCATTAGCAATTTGACTAGCAACATCTCGACACACTACTTCTTGCTGAAGGTGGCTCTTACCACTGTTAGCATGACTACAATCAACCATAAATCTTGCTTTCAAGCCTGTACGACCAATAATTTCAGCGGTTTGTTTAATACTAGCAGCATCATAATTAGGGACTTTTCCTCCACGTAAAATAACATGGCAATCTGGATTACCTGTAGTCGAGAATATTGCGGAATTACCTTCTTTGGTCATTGACATGAAGTGGTGGGGGTTTGAAGCTGACAAACAAGCATCAACGGCAATTTGTAAGCCACCATCAGTGGCATTTTTAAAACCGACAGGGCAAGATAAACCAGAAGCTAACTCACGATGGGACTGACTTTCAGTTGTGCGTGCGCCAATGGCACCCCATGATATTAAATCAGCAATATATTGAGGGCTAACCAAGTCTAAATATTCGCTGGCTGCAGGGACAGACATTTCAGCGAGATCGAGTAATAATTTTCGGGCTAAATGTAAACCATCATTGATTTTGAAGCTACCATCAAGATAGGGATCATTGATTAGGCCTTTCCAACCGACAATAGAGCGTGGCTTTTCAAAGTAGACCCGCATGATAATGTGTAAATCATCTTTTAATTCGTCGATAACAGGTTTAAGGAGACCTGCATATTCGCGCGCTGCATCAGGATCATTGATTGAACATGGCCCAACAATAACGACAAGGCGATCATCTTTACCATGAAGAATATTTTGGGTAGCTGATCTAGCGTTAAACACAGTTTCAGAGGCATAATCTGTAATCGGTAGTTGTTGGTGTAGCTGTGTGGGTGGCAAGACTTCTTGCATACCCGTAATACGCAAATCATCAGTGTTATATAGCATTAAGCAATGTACTCGAGCTTGAAAATAGATTGGTTATACATTTTACATGTTAGCGATCATTTATGCCACGAGACATCTATTGAGGCTAACTTCCTTGAAGCAACTTAATACAAACCGATACATGGGCCAATCTAAATCAACAAAAACTAGTCAAGACCGCAAAATAACTAACAGCTTGGATTGTTTAAACTTATTAAGTTTAAGTATCAGACAGTATTACCAAGCCCATAGATGAGCGGCTTGGTAATAATAACTACTTAAAACCCAACTTAATTAATTAGACTGGCGTTAACACTTAAAGCAGCCTTGTTTATTAGCGTTATTATAGCTATAAGGACTTTATGGCATTACAACTGGGTGAAATGCGTCAGCATTAAGCCATAAATGGGTGGCAATGCTGGCAGCGTAACCTAATGCAATCGCCCATATCCATTTAATGTGGGCGACAAATGTGTAGATCCCACGTGCTTGACCCATTACTGCAACACCAGCTGCTGAACCGATTGACAATAATGAACCACCGACACCAGCAGTCAAGGTGACTAATAACCATTGGCCATGACTCATTTCAGGCATCATTGATAACACAGCAAACATTACCGGAATGTTATCGACGATTGCCGAAATAATACCGACTAATATATTGGCCGTTGTTGGGCCTAAATCACCATACAAAAACTCAGAACCCAATTGTAAATAGCCGATGGTACCTAGACCCCCTACACAGAGAATAATGCCGTAGAAAAACATTAGTGTATCCCACTCAGCACGCTCTAATTGTCTGAAAATGTTAAACGGTTTATCTGAAACTTCAGCGCCTTCAACTGACAATGATGTCTCAGCCTGACTTTCTAAGCTGGCCAGCATTTTTCTATGACGCATAATTAGGTAGTAACCATATAACTTAAGGAAACCTAAACCGGTCATCATTCCTATAACGGGTGGAAGATGTAAAAAGTTATGTGCGCAAACAGCCATGGTGATAGTTAACAAAAACAAGCCGACCACTACTAAAGCGCCGGTTTTCATTGTAGTTGTTTCATCTTGTGCTGCTGGCTGCTCATTAGCGACTGCAAATGACATGATGACCGCAGGAATAATCCAGTTAACGACAGAGGGTAAGAATAATGCAAAAAATTCAGAAAAATCAACTACACCTTTTTGCCAAACCATCAATGTTGTAATGTCACCAAATGGACTAAATGCACCCCCCGCATTAGCTGCTACCACAATATTAATACAGGCTAAAGCGACAAACTTATGATTATCTCCGCCCACTGCCATGGCGACAGTTGCCATTAACAATGCCGTTGTTAAATTATCAGCAATAGGTGAAATAACGAAAGCTAATAGACCGGTAAGCCAAAAAATTGTACGCAGTGAGAAACCCTGACTGACTAGCCAGCTGCGAAGTGCATCAAATACGCCACGCTCTCCCATTGTATTAATGTAAGTCATCGCTGCTAATAAAAATAATAATAACTCCGCATACTCAAGTAGGTTGTGTCGAATCATTACTTCAGCGGTATGGTGGAATGCAGGATCGGTCTGTTGAGAATAAATTAAGGCGATCATTGCCCAAATAATACCGGCTGCCACCATCACTGGTTTTGATTTACGCATGTGAATTTGTTCTTCGACAATAACCAATGAATAAGCTAATACAAAGATGGCTAAGGATGCATAACCAACCCAACGTGTGGTTAGGTCTAATAACGGTGGTGCCTCACTCGAAGCAAAAGAGATTTGTGGGAATGCAAATAATAACAAGCTAAAAATGAGCAGTGTTATTATTGACTGTTTTGATTGCAGTTGATTCAACATGGAGTCCCTTAGCTTAAGGTGAAATTTTAAAACGCTAATCATACCGTGCTGATTGCTTCTGTGGAAGGTCAATTTTTAAAATTTATCAAATGGGTTTTAAAGTAATAAATATTGAGCATAAATAATAACTAATATAAAACAAAATAATCTGGACAATAGATAATAAAAGATGCAAGCTTGATCGACAATAAGGCGGCCTAAAAACAATAAGTTTACGACTCAAAAAGTATGGCAACTTTGAATAGGATTTTGGTTAGATCTAGTCTAAACTAAAATTAGACTTTATAGCGCCGTCTTTATTTGCAGTCGGTCATCATCTTTGGCACTCTGGTGGCTGTCGTTACAAAACTTTATGTAACGTTGGAAGGTGGTCTGGCTGATCATAAATTAACAAGCACAGCGGATGCAGAGGCAATAAAATATGACGACAACGAAATCGCAGCGTCTACTGTTAATTCAAGATGTATGCTTTTTGAGAAAACAGCTAAACTTGAGCGTGTACTTCTCTCTGAACGCCGGATGTATAGCAAAGGATCTGGCGCCTACGAACGCTTACTGTAACCTGTGATATCAGCTAAATAAAGTTGGTTTGTATAGATGGACCTATTAGTGTCTGGAACAGAGTGAATTGATGGTAACTATCACTCAAGCTTTGATAACTAACAGACTACCAACAATCATTACCAAGCTGGCAGCAAGACGACGTTTTATATGTTTTTCATTGAAAATACGATAACCCAAAAATACTTGTAACACCATAGCGAGCTGGAAAAGTGCTAAAGAATAAGCAATCAACAGCTGTGAAAATACAATCATAGTCATATATTGCATTAAAAATATTAATATACCGAGATAGAGAAATTGCTGGAGGTGATGTTGAGATAGTGCAAAGTCACGTTTAAAATTATCTTTTAAAAAAACGCTATGGGCAATGATGGCAAGTGGAAATCCTATTAAACACCAAAATATGGTAGTTGCTAAAGCTCCCCCTTCTATGACGGCATTTTTTAGTGGTAAAGTGCCAATAGAAAATAACAGTATTGATAAAAAACGATGTTGAACTCCCTTTTCAAGTAATAGAGGTATTAGGCGGCCGCTGTTACTACTCGCATGTGCTGGAAACAGAAAGTGACTGCCCAAAACAATAATTCCTACGCCAATAAACCCTTGAGAACTTGGGATTTCACCAATAAATATCATTGCAAGAAGCATTGAAATAACCACTTTATAGGCATTAAGAGGGCCAAATATAGACAAGTCTGTTTTTGATAATGACATCACCAAAAACAAGGTGCCAGCCATATCAAATAAAGCGGCAAAAAAAATATTGATCCAAAAATATGTGTCCAGTGCTGAGGGCGTGAGCATAAAAATCAGCGGTAGACAAATAAGAGTGAGCACCAGATAAGATGCCATCACTATGTAAAAAGGGTGTAATCCATGAACGGTTAATTTTTTTTGAAAGACATTAGCAAACGACGAAAATAATAGTCGTCCCAAAACGACCATTAATTCCATGAATTACTGCTCTTTAGATAGGTGAAAGTGCTGTTGATAGTCATTATTTTCGTCAAGTTGATAACTATTAAAAATAGAGTATTGACCCTCTTTGGTAAATTGAAATACATTAAAGTTCTGTTTCCGTTCTCCCATTTCCATGCCAGGCGTACCAACCGGCATTTTGGGAACAGCAAGGCCGACAATATCTGGTCTTTCAACCAGTAGTCGACGAATATCAGCAGCAGGCACATGACCTTCAATGATATAACCTTCAACTATCGCTGTATGACAGGAGCTCATTTTTTTAGGAAGATGCACTGCTTGTTTAACGCTGGCCATATTTGGGGTGAGCATGTCGAGTACATTGAACTGTTTTTTTTCTAAATGGCTGATCCATTTATGGCAGCATTGGCATTGGGGATTACGATAAACTTTTATATCTGTATTGCTTAGATCCTTAGCAAAAATGCTCAATGAGAAAAGTTGTATCAGTAAAAATAAATAGATTTTCATGCAGTCTCTTAATGGTCTACTAAATTTGGCTATTGGCATCTAAACTCAACATTATTTTTTCATAGGCCAAATATAATTTATCAAGATCAGACGAGTTGACGATTTGATCTTTATTCTGATGTTTAATCATGATATCTGTGGCAATCAGATGCATGCTTTCATGTGTTTGTTGTAAGTCTTGTAACCAATCATTATCAAAAAGTTGTTCATTGTGAGCGCGTTTTAGCCAAGCCCCATGTTGACACTGTTTGGGATTCATTAGCGGCCATTTTTTGCTGTTGTTAGACCTTGAGCCTTGTTTGTGTTTGAATGTCTCATACCAATATTGTACAGAAAGTAGCAATAATTTTATCTTAGTTTCTTTAGGTGTGAGCTTTAAAGAAGCCATGTGCATCCATTCTTTATTGGGCTGATAGCTTTCAAACCAATCAGGAAAATCAACATCGGGCAGTGGGCGTGAAATAGCATAGCCTTGCGCCTTATGACAACCCAGTAATAATAATGTGATCCCATGTGCAGTTGTTTCTACACCTTCAGCAATTACTGTGCGAGCAAAAGAGTCGGCTAAACCAATAATGCCTTCAATAATGGCATAATCATTGGGATCATCTAACATATTACGTATGAAACTTTGATCAATTTTGATGGTATTAGCATGTAAAATTCGTAAATGGGTGAGTGACGAATATCCCGTACCAAAATCATCAAGCGCAATATTAACGCCGATCAGTTCTCGACAAGTTTGTAGGATACTACGGATACTTTCAATATCACCTAAGGCACTGCTTTCAAGAATTTCTAATTGAAAATTATTGGGATCGATAGTGGGGTGACGCAGTAGGGCTTCATTAAGTTCAGTAATGAATAGTGGAGATTGCAGATGTGCAGATGAAATATTAACACTGATTTCAAGCTCGATGCCTTGCTTTTTCCATAACTCAGCCTGTTTAAGCGCTGTATTAATGACCCAATCCCCGACTATTATTTCAAGCTGAGTACCCTCTAGAATAGGTAAAAAGTCTAGGGGCGGTATCAGTCCTTTTTCAGGGTGAAGCCAACGAATTAAAGCTTCAGCACCAAACACCTGCCCCGTTTTCATATTGACTTTGGGTTGATAATATAGAGTAAGATCGTTATTTTCTAGTGCATGTCGAAGTTCTTCTAATTTAGAGTGTTGCGTAATTATTTTGTCATCATCAGTGGCATCAAAAAATCGGTAATTATTTTTACCCGCTAGTTTCGATTGATACATCGCCTGATCAGCATGGCGAATTAAGCTATCAATATCACCGTCGTCAAGCGGGTAAATGGTGGTTCCACTGGAAGCACTAATATGATGTGTATCTTCGCCAATTAAATATGGTTCAGCCAGTGAATGATGAATACGGTTGAGAAGGGCTTCACATTGCTCGAAAGATTTAAAATTAGAAAGTAGCAGTGCAAATTCATCGCCACCTTGGCGTGAAACGGTATCTTCTTCTCTTAGAGCGAGTTTGAGGCGGACGGCTACTTCGATTAATATTTTATCACCAATATCATGACCATAATTGTCATTAATAGGTTTGAAGTTATCTAAGTCAAGAAAACACACTGCCAATAGGGTATCGTTACGTTTGCTGCGAGCAATGGACTGTTCAAAACGGTCAGCAAACAAAGCGCGATTTGGTAACTGAGTGAGCACATCGTAATGGGCCATCACTTCGAGTGATTGATGCTGTTCCTTGCTGTAAGTAACATCAGAAAATAAACAAATATAATGGTGAGCTTGTCCTGATTCATCCATTAAAGACGTAATACTCAGCAGTTCAGCATAAATTTTGCCATTTTTTCTGCGATTCCAAACTTCACCTTGCCAATGACCTTCGCTTAACACGCTCTGCCATATCTCGTCATAAAATGCTGAACTGTGTTTATTTGAGTTAAAAATACTGGGCGATTTTCCTATAATTTCTTCAGAACTATAGCCCGTAATCTCAGAAAACATCGGATTAACAGTAATAATCTTCTTAAGTGAATCGATAATCATAATGCCCTCATGCGAGGCATTAAAAACAAGCGATGATAACTGATGTTGTTCATTAGCTCGATGGTGCTCAATCACTACTGCAGCAAGGTTTGCTGCAGATTCTAATAGTTTTAGTGCTTGTTGTGAAGGCGATGTTACTTGATGATGATAAATAGCAAAGGTGCCTAAGAGTGTATTATTTGTGCCGATAATAGGCTCTGACCAGCAAGCGGCTAAATTAGTCTTTGCAGCGAGATCTTTATAGTTTGTCCATAGTGGATTTGATTGGATATCGTCAACAATAACACGCGTTTGCCTATAGGCTGCATTGCCACAACTTCCGACGTTATAACCAATTTCGATACCATTTATAGTTTCATTATAAAGGTCGGGTAAATGTGGTGCAGCGCCGAGTAATAGATGTTTACCATCGCTGTCTAATAGTAAAATACTGCATATTTCTGCAGTATCGCTTTGTTCTATACCTATCACGATTGATTCTAAAAGTGTGGCGAGTGTCTCACCTTGAACAAGCTGTTCAAGTACTTTATTACGAGTAGTTAAGGCGACTGTCTGCTGATGGTTGTTGGCTACTATTTTTAACCCAGTAGATAGATGGCGAAGTGACAGCAATATCAATAGTTCAAATATTAAAAATACGACAATCGCATAATAAATATTAATTTTCAGCTGGTTATTTAACTGAGTATGCAGTGCGGACATCTCTTGCCAAATGACAAGTTGACTAACATCCTTTTCATTAGAGTCGTCAGGGTCTAAATATTCAACTAACGGTTTTGTAGCATAAAGGTAGTGATGAGTATTGAGTGTGCGTATTTGAACATTAAGAGGACTGTCTTGAGGAGAGATCTGCTGATAATCTGTGCTAGAGAGCATGAGTGACTTTATAGGTTCATCTGTTGCCTGTCCTATAATAAACCCATTTATTGCTGGGCTATTATTGACATGTTGTTGTGTTGCATCGAATAAAATAGCGGCATTAACATCAAGTTTTGTATTAAGCGTATTAAATACCAAACTGAAAATATTGCTTATGTCGAGTGTAGCGCCTGATATGCTGTTTATATTTCGCTGAGATTCTGCTAGTTGATAGGCAATATCAACAGTAGCAAAATAGTGCTGGGCTAGTTTATATTCTTGTTGATGTAAGTTATGTTTGGCTTGTGTATAAGCCAGTATTACAAAAAAGCTATTTATGATTGCAACAATTATACTTAGAATAATAAAAAAACGTTTTTTTTGAAAAAATCGCATGTTAAAACAACTCGTTATGGATATTCGACAAGAATTTCTTTTTTAGGTGATTGTTGTTCAACGTAGTCAAGTGCTGTAATAATCGCTTTTTCATTTTTAGGATTAATAGGTTCAGGTAAAAAATAAATACTAATGCCCTCGGCGCTTAACTCAGCTAACTGCTCTGGTGATAACAAATCAACATTGATCCATAAGTCTGCCTTGTTTTCAAAAATATCATTTTTTGCTTCGGTAAAACCTTCTTGAGTAAAAATAAGATAGATCATAATTAATTTCCAATAGCTAAATAGGCTTTTTCAGAGATATCAGACCAAGCATCATCTTTTTTACGAAATGCTTCATAAGCATCATACACTTGCTTGAATTTTGGATTATTATTGGCTTCTTCTTTAAGTGTTTCATCGGTGAGTGTTTTTAATGTAGCCAACACATCATCAGGGAAGCGATGAAGCTGAACCTCAGGGCGATTCTTTAATGCTTGTAACGCAGAAAGGTTTTTTTCTTCCATTTCAGACAGCATTTGACCATTTTCGGCCATTGCCGCATTGCTAACAATAGCTTGTAAATCAGCGGGCAATGAGTCCCATGCTCTTTGATTTATTGTTAGCTCCAACACAGAGCCGGGCTCATGCCAACCGGGATAATAGTAATGTTTAGCAGCACGATATAAACCTAAACGTTGATCATGAAAAGGACCGATCCACTCTGTTGCATCAATTGTATTACGTTCTAATGCAGTATATACCTCGCTGCCAGCTAATAACACAGGATTACCCCCTGCTTTGGCAAAAACTTTTCCACCTAGGCCTGGGATACGCATTTTCAGGCCTTTAATATCTGCTAAGGAGTTAATTTCTTTATTAAACCAGCCACCCATTTGCACGCCAGTATTACCTAATGGAAAAGGTACAACATGAAAAGGTTTGTATATCTCGCGCCATAACTCTAAACCACCACCGTGGTAAAGCCATGCATTCATCCCTCGAGCAGTCATACCAAAAGGCACTGTTGAGAAAAATTGTGCTTCTGGTACTTTGCCCGCCCAATAATAGGCACTGCCATGACCCATCTCAACGGTTCCTTGAGAGACGGCATCAAAAGTTTGTAGAGCAGGGATCAGTTCACCGCCGGCATATACTTTAATATTAAGGCGACCGTTAGACATCGCTTTTATATTTGTTGCAAAACGTTCAGCACCTTGTTGTAAAACGGGAAAGCCCGGTGGCCAAGTTGTGACCATTTTCCAGTTATAGGTTTTGCTATTATCAAAAGTCGCTGTGTTAATATCAGCCTTGTCTTTTTGGTCACAAGCAGTCAGTAATAAAGTGATAAAACTGATCGATAAGAGACGTATGAATGGAGAATGAATCATTGTGGCACCTTAAATTAGACGGTTTCTAAATTAGCATAAGCAAGCACTAACCATTTGCTACCTGCGTGTTTAAAATTAACTTGAACGCGGGCACTTTTGCCTGAACCTTCAGTATCTATGATAATTCCAGGACCAAACTTTTGATGATGAACAGTTTGTCCGGGATTATAGCCAGTTTCATTGCCTCTAGTTGAATGTTTGGGTGCAGAAAAGTTAGAGTTACCACCACTGGTGACAATATTTTTTCGAGCACGGACTTCTTCAATGCGTTCGGCAGGGATCTCTTTCAAGAAGCGTGAAGGTGATGGCATTGTAGTCTGGCCATATAAGAATCGTGACTCAGTATTCAGTAGGTATAACTTTTCTCTAGCGCGTGTCATACCGACATAACAAAGTCGACGTTCTTCGGCCAGACGGCTAGGATCATCACTGGTTTTTTGACCAGGGAATAAACCTTCTTCCATACCCACCATAAACACCAAGGGAAACTCTAAACCTTTAGCTGAATGTAAGGTCATTAGCTGTACACAATCTTCCCATTGATCAGCCTGATTCTCACCTGCCTCAAGTGCCGCATGAGATAAAAAAGAATCTAGTAAAGACAGATCTTCTATCTCATTTGATGGCTCAAATGTTCGTGTGGCATTGATCAATTCATCTAAGTTTTCTATTCGACCTTGGCCTTTTTCTGAGGTGTCTTTAGCGTGATGTTTTCGTAAACCACCTTCTTCAATAACCAACGAAGTGAGTTCATGCAGGGGAAGTTCGGGATCGACAGGAGTGAGTGAATCTATCAGCGTTAAAAAGCCAAGCAGGGCATTTCCAGCACGAGCGCTAAAAAATTTAGCATTAATTAATTCGACTGCTGCTTGCCACATGGTTTGATTGTTTTCACGAGCATATTGACGCAATTGTGTCAGTGTTGCAGCACCAATGCCTCTTGTCGGAGTGTTCACTACACGTTCAAAGGCAGCATCATCATTACGGTTTGCGACCAGGCGTAAATACGACAATACATCTTTGATTTCAGCGCGGTCAAAAAAGCGCAATCCGCCATATACCCGGTAAGGCATATTAGCCTGCATTAAGGCTTCTTCGATAATCCGTGATTGAGCATTAGAGCGATACAACACTGCATTGTCCGCGCGTTTTCCTCCTTTATCGACCCAGTGTTTGACTTGCTGTACTAAATAAGTCGCTTCATCACGTTCGTTGTAGGCGTTATATAGTTGGATCAGATCGCCATCGGCACCCTCTGTCCATAATTCTTTACCTAAACGTTCACTATTATTAGCAATAACCGCATTGGCAGCCGCTAGAATATTGCCAGTAGAACGATAATTTTGTTCAAGCCGAATTGAGCTGGCATCAGCATAATCTTGGTGAAACTTTTGAATGTTTTCAATTTTTGCACCACGCCAACCATAAATTGACTGATCATCATCACCGACGATAAATAAATTACTACTATCGCCAGCAAGTAAGCGTAACCAAGCATATTGAATGGCATTAGTATCTTGAAACTCATCAACTAGAATTTGTTTAAAACGTTGCTGATAATTAGCAAGAATATCAGGCCGCTTCAGCCATAGCTCATGACTTCGCAGTAATATTTCACCAAAATCAATCACACCAGCACGTTGACAGGCTTGTTCATAGGCTTGATAAATGGCCGACATTTTTTGTGAGTGAGGATCATTACCTACTTGGACATGTTGTGAGCGAAGGCCTTCATCTTTTTGACCATTAATAAACCATTGTGCTTGTTTCGGCGGCCATAATGTTTCATCGAGTTCCATCGCGCGGATAATCCGTTTCAACATACGCAGTTGATCATCGCTATCTAGAATTTGAAAACTTTGTGGTAAATCAGCTTCCTGCCAATGAGCACGCAATAACCTATGGGCTAAACCATGGAATGTACCCACCCACATTCCACCAATAGGATAACCAAGACTGTCTTCAATCTTGCTTCGCATTTCTTTAGCGGCTTTATTGGTAAAGGTGACGGCAAGAATATTGGCTGGAGATAAGCCCTCAGCTTGAATTAACCAAGCGATACGGTGAACAAGTACTCGTGTTTTGCCACTGCCTGCCCCTGCTAAAATGCGAGCATGCCCGAGTGGTGCCGCTACCGCTTCACGCTGGGGTTTATTAAGACCATCAAGTAATTCAGAAACATCCATTCAGATTTTTTACTGCCATAGCTTCGCCGGAAATAATCTCAACATAACGGGCCTTGTTTGCTACTTGTTTGGTGGCAAGGCTGGCCTGCATATTTATAGAATCATTTGCCGCTAGTTTTAGGTTAGGTATAAAACAGAAAAACACCGGACATGATTATCATGACCAGTGTTTTAATGTTGTAGCATTTTAGATCAAGTATTCCTAACTAATTAGGAAGCACTTAATCGTTAGATATTGCTATCTAAAAATGCAGCAAGCTGTGATTTAGTTAATGCGCCGACTTTAGTCGCTTCAACCTCACCAGCCTTGAATAACATAAGAGTAGGAATACCGCGGATACCGTAACGAGGAGGAGTTTCTGCATTTTCATCAATATTGAGTTTGCATACTTTGATTTTACCTGCGTATTCAGCACCAATTTCTTCTAAAATTGGGGCGATCATTTTGCAAGGTCCACACCATTCAGCCCAGTAATCAACTAATACAGGTAAGTCAGATTGCAAGACTTGGCTATCAAAATCTCCATCAGTTACTTGGGTGACGTTTTCGCTCATGTTTTATCTCCAGTGGTATATAAAGTATCGGAAGGCTATACTCACATTCCAATATCAAAAGACATTTTTTCCTATCATCAAAGGTAATGCAAGTATTTATATGAGTGCACATCTAACAAAGCAGGCTTTTTCGTCATTACCATTACATGAAACGCTACAAGATGGCTTGCGTAGCGCGGGATTTGAGTTTTGTACGCCAATTCAAGCACAATCATTACCACTGCTGTTAGCGGGGCAAGATGTAGCTGGGCAGGCGCAAACAGGCACGGGTAAAACTATCGCTTTTTTATTGGCGACTTTTCAGCGATTATTAAACTCTGAACCCCCTAAAAACTGGAATGGCAAACAACCACGAGCATTTATTCTGGCACCGACACGCGAACTTGCCAATCAAATTGCTAAAGATGCTGAATTGTTGAATAAAGAATCAAATTTGCGCATTGTAGTTGCCTATGGCGGTAAAGATTATGAAAAACAAAAAACTGCGATTACCAATGGGGTTGATATTTTAATTGGCACACCGGGTCGATTACTGGATTACCATAAACAACATGTATTTAATTTGAAATCAGTCCAAGCTGTCGTATTAGATGAAGCTGACCGCATGTTTGATTTAGGGTTTATTAAAGATGTGCGTTATTTTTTACGTCGAGTGCCTGCACCTACTGAACGTTTAGGTATGTTGTTCTCTGCTACCTTGAGTTATAAAGTAACCGAGCTTGCCTATGAACATATGAATAACCCCGAAAAGGTTGAAATAGTAGCCGCCAGAGCAGCAAGCAACCGTATTGAAGAAACAGTGTATTACCCTGCAAATGAAGAGAAAATATCATTATTATTAGCCATTATAAAACGCTTAGCGACACCGCGTGGAATTGTGTTTGTTAATACTAAACGTGCTGCGGATAAGGTTTGGGGTTATCTAGAGGGCAATGGATATAAAGCGGCATTATTATCAGGCGATGTACCTCAGAAAAAACGTGAAAGCTTGTTGAAGCACTTTCAAGACGGTGAGTTTCCTTTTTTAGTAGCTACTGATGTGGCTGCTCGTGGCTTACATATTCCTGAAGTAAGTCATGTATTTAACTATGACTTGCCACAAGATGTAGAAGATTATGTGCATCGCATCGGCCGTACTGCTCGAGCCGGCGCCAGTGGCGTTGCTATTACCTTTGCTTGCGAAGATTATGCGTTTTCACTACCAGATATAGAAGCCTACATTAAACATAAAATACCTGTTGTTAGAACAGCTGATGAAATATTAGAACACCCTAAACCAGCAAAAAAACCAGAAAAAAGGCCGGCTCCACCAGCCCACAAGAAACAGGGTAACGGTGCTAAAAGATCTTACTCTCCAAAAGGTTAATCTTCTAAATAATGGTCAATGGATAATTATTAATGCAAATTAACGGTGGCCAACTCGCGACTGCCTTTTCTCCTAAGTCAACCACACTTGAGGATAGAATACGCACGCCGGTGACCATTGATATTAAACCCGGTTTAGAGCTTAATGATAAGCCAAACAACACCGCTTTAGCTTCAGCCAAAACTGTACCACCTAGCCAAGCATCAATTAGGCTGAATGATCAGCAACAAGCCGGCTTTGTACGTTTTTTTTCGGCTAATGATCTCTCCGAACCTTCCCTTAACGAAACTAAGTTTGATACCTTGCCAAAAGGTGTACAGCAGTATTTGAAGGTGGAGGCGACGAGTCTTGAATCACAGCAAAACTTGTTAGATGAAACTGTTTAAAATTATTTTTCTACTGCTGAGTTTTTGTCTATCGGGATGTACTACTATACAACCTAATCAAAATATTATGGCCGTCAATCCAGATAAAGCGGGGCTCTCTCGTTGGGGGAAAAGTGACATAGATGAAGTGATTGAACTTCATCAGCATGCAGTAATGCAAGATCTAAAATCCTTAATGGTAAAGTTATATTATCGTAATCCTAATGGTCGACATGATGCTGATATTAGAACGATAGAAGAGAGTGTGAATTCAGTTTTTATGCATGCCAATACTGATTATTATCAATATTGGAATTCAATGAAAGCAACAGATATCGTAAGGATTTCATTAGACGAAACCTACCAAGGCAGCGATCGCGT
The DNA here is from genome assembly GCA_034110895.1 of Gammaproteobacteria bacterium. Classification (GTDB taxonomy): domain Bacteria; phylum Pseudomonadota; class Gammaproteobacteria; order Nitrosococcales; family Methylophagaceae. The sequence goes on from JAWUYH010000029.1 coordinate 190,328, forward strand.
ATTAGCTTTTATTATTGGTTTACGAAAAATGATTTTGGCCTCGTACGACAATCATACTGAGTTTTTCTATTTGACCAGTATCGATGAGCAAAAGCTTTATAATAGTGCTAGAAACATAGAAATTGCAGCATGGATGTTAGCCGAGAAACGTGATGTTGACGATAAGTTAATATTACTAAGTGATAGTGTGGAACAGGAAACTCGCAATCTAAGTTACCAGCGCCTGATAGGCCAGATGATTGCAACTCAAGATAATTTAGCAACCATCATGGCGCATAAATCAGGTCGCCTAATTAAGAATGTGGTGGTTAAAGCTGCTTCGATGGTGTTTTTACCGATATGAGGTTATAGGGTTAGCACGTAAATAAACTCCTTTCGTACTAATATCACTCAAGCATTTTTAAAGTATTGCACTACAATGGATACATTATCTGAACTTGGGCTATGGGGAATGGGTTTATCGGCATTTCTTGCTGCCACTTTATTACCACTTAGCTCCGAACTTGTATTATCGAGTTTAATTATTACAGGTGAAAACCTAACAGTACTTCTGATCATTGCAACGATGGCCAACGTGTGTGGTTCAGCTGTTAATTATGGCCTCGGTCGTTGGGGGGCTGACACTGTTTTAGATAAGTGGCTTCACTTATCTTCACAGCAAAAAAATAAAGCTGAACAACAATTCCAGCTATACGGAAAGTGGTGTTTACTTTTTGCTTGGCTACCTATCATTGGTGATCCGCTTACATTCATTGCAGGATTATTGAGGGTTAACGTAATCCTGTTTTTAATACTTGTCACACTGGGAAAATTTTCTCGCTATTGGCTTATTGCTCAAGTTATTCTAGTTAGTTAGAACTATTTCACCATGGATTATTTAAAAAATAGTTGTAGACGATAATCAGCTAATCAAGACAATTTGGTATGATAGTCAAACAATCGAATAAGGAATTATTATTAGTATAAGGAGATTTATATTGTAAATCGCTTGAAATTAGCTTGACTGAAAGTTAACTCAACGTGGCTAGAATTTGAGTAAAGGTTTGTCATTTAATCTTGATTCAAGTCGAAAGTGGTCTATCTCAATATTTAAAGGTAGCGTGTTGATCAAAAATGACAGAAAATGACCTGTTACTAAGTTTTAATTACAGCCAAACGGACAGGTAAACAACAGTGAACCTCAATGCTTATAGGCCTATATTAAATTTCTTTATAGCAGGTTAATACAAAGAAACACGGATGAGTTTGTAGGCCATATTGATAATAAGTTGTTCTGAAATAATAAATAAAAATATATGGCTTATTGTTTAAGGTTTTGCTACTCAAGTAAGAAAAGGAGGGGGGTCTATGCCACAACAAAAAAGTTCGGGATTGAAAAAATCAGCCTGTCATCTGAAATATATTTATATTCCCCTGTTATTTCTATCCGGGAATGTAATGACTGAGACAATCAGTCCGCTGCCATCATTAAACAACTGTGATACGGTCGGCGTCGACTATCTTGATAATCCAGAACTGACTCGTACTGAAAAACTGGCACTGATGGAGCAAGCATTTTATGCGTCACTGCTTAAATTCGAGGACTGTAATATAACTGCATCGAGTTCATCTACAAGTACATCATCTTCGGCAAATGGCGCCAGCCCTTCGTTGTCAAGTCAAGCCTTGCAAGGTAGTGAAGCAGTGACTGAGCCTGAGGTAGTTGAAGGCTTGATAAGCCCCTCAGAGAATGCGACCAATCAAGTGGAAACAGGTGCTAGCGAAGTTGGAATAACCTCTAGTTCTACTAATGGCAGAGTGCCTGAAGACATTCCATCTGCTGATAATGATGATGTGTTATCGGCTCAAATAAGAACTGCAGCTGAAGCCGAAACCGATCCAGAAACACGGAAAAAATTGTGGAATGAATATCGTAAATACAAGGGGATGAACAGTGAACAGTGAGTGCTTTAAAAAACCATCGAAGCTATTAGTTTACACGTTAGTTTTACTACATTTTTTAACTGGCTGTGCCAGCACGTCGATGTCCCAATCAGGATCTGGAAGTACAACAGGCCCTCAACTTCCATCAACAGTTAAGGAACAGTTAAGTAAAAAAAGTTATGACGGTCCTAAATTAGATGTTGTTATTCCTGCTTTCTCTTCCGGGCTTAGTCAAGACGCCAGCAATTATGAAGAGCAAGGTATTTGGCCAGAGCTACGTCGAGCAGAAGCTAATAGATTTGCCTTCAAGTTAAAACAAGCATTAGAAGAAACCGGTAAATTTGGTGCAGTCAGAGTGGTACCTAGTAACACGGCCTCTGGGGATGTGTATGTGCTGGGTAAAATTGTTGAGTCAAACGGGATGGAACTAGCGTTTGACTTAGAGGTGGTTGATGCCAGTGGTAAGCGCTGGATGAATAAAACCATCGACTATGAGATCAGTGAAGGTTTTTATAAAAACCCAAGAAATACCGGAAAAGATGCTTATAACCCTGCTTTTGTCGAAGCCGCAGAACAAATTGTAGATGCATTACTTAAACAACAGACAAGTAAGCTAGAAGAAGTGAAAAAAATTGCTGCACTACGTTTTGGAGCAAGCTTTAATGAACAAGCATTTGCGCCTTACCTAGACAATTCAACGATCCCTATGACATTGCTGGGGTTGCCTAGTGAGGCTGATCCTTTATACCAACGAGTGCAGTCAGTCCGTGTGAGAGAGCAATTGTTTGTTGATAACCTCCAACAAAACTACAGTGGTTTTAGTCAGCAAATGGAGGATAGCTATTTAGTTTGGCAACAAGCGAGCTTTACCGAGATACAGCTCAAAAAAAGAGCTAAGCTGAACAGTTTTCTAAAAATAGCTGGCGGCATTTTACTAACTGCGGCTGCCATTGCAGCAGGCTCGTCAAGTGAAAACAATATAGGAACTGAAGTAATAACTGTGCTTACAGGTGTGGGTGCTGCTGTGATGATTAGCAGTGGTTTGTCTTCAAAAGCAGAGGCTAAAATGCATACTGATGCCATTAATGAGTTGGGCCAGTCTGTGGATCTTGAAATGTCACCTCAGGTAGTGAAATTTGAACAAGAAACGAAAGAGTTAACTGGTGATATAGATGAACAGTTTGATCAATGGCGCTCATTTATGGCACAAATGTATGAGCTTGAAGCTACCCCTCAAACCCAGCTATAGGTTCAAGTATGATTGCTGACAAAATTGCCCAAGCCAAGAAATCAAAGCAAAGAAAGTGGCGTGATTTATTTGTTATTGGTTTTGGAGTCATCATTGTGGTGGCTTTGTTACTCTATCTGCTAACAAACTTCAAACCTGCCAGTGATGAAAAGGCAGCTCAAAACAAACTTACCTATCAAAGGCAACCGGTGTTAGTCACGACACCTGAGCCGTCTGATAATAAATCTGCTTTGAAAAATGAGGACCAACAAGACTCTGTGGCTGCTAGACAAGCTTATATCCAGGCTTATCAATATTATCAAACAGAGTTACAGCCATCATTAAGTAGTATTGCTATTAAGCGCTGGGATCAACCTATTGCTGATAAATTGCAGTTATCTGAAAGTACAGCGCTCGAACAATTTACTGCTAGTAACTATGATGCTGCACTTGATGCCATAAATCAGCTAACTGAGCTCGCTAAAAATACACTTGAGCAGAGTGAAAATCAATATAATGATGCTGTAGCCTCAGTAAAACAGGCTTATGATACCCTTGACTATAATAAGGCTTTGCTAGCACTTGATAAGGCAAGTCTACATCAAAAAAATAGCCCACAACTCAACACACTGTCTATTCACGTTGAAAATATTCCAAAAATAAAGGCTCTCCAACAAATAATTCGTATTAGCGAGATAGAAAATGAAACTGAAAAAGAATTACAGGCAATAAGAAATCTCGCCAAAGTTGATCCTGATTGGGGGGATTATAGTCAGCGAACAGAAATCTTACTAGCACAGCTAACGACCAACAAATTTAATAGCGCTATCGCCCGAGCCTATGCGGCCCTTGATAAAAATGATCTTAATACTGCTAAAACTGAGCTTAATAAGGCGAGTGTTGTATTTCCATCTCGTCAGGAAATTAAGCAATTAAGTACAGCCATCGCAGAGCAACTACGTAGGAAGAGGCTTGCCAAAAACGTTACCAATGCAGATGTTGCAGAACGTGCAGATGATTGGGGTAATGTTGGTCTTTCTATCAAACAAGCATTATACGATAAGCCAAACGATCTAGGATTGACGACCAGGTTAGCCAAGGCCCATGACATTAGTGGGCTAAAAAAACAGATGGCAGCACTGCTGCTCTATCCATACCGGCTTGCTAATGAAGCTGTAAAAGTGCGTGCAAAAATTGCACTGATTCAAGCTGAACCCTATGCTGATGATAGTGCCTCATTGACAGCCCTATCCATTAACTTGGCAGATACTGTCGATGCCGTTAATCGAGAAGTTGCCGTAGCTTTAGTTTCTGATGGTCTAACCTCGGTTTCTCTTCGTGGTGTAGGCATTGTCGGCAAGGTATTATCAAAAGTAATTCAATTAAAACCAGGAGCTTACACTTTTGAAGGAAAACGCCAAGGTTATAAATCTAAGATTGTTACGGTGGCAGTTCCAATCGACACAACGTCATTTACACTTAAAGTGGTAGCCGATGAGCGAATTTAAACAAACCATTGTTGATGCTAAAAATAAAGCGCATAAAAATCGGCTTTATTATAGCTTGACCCTTGTAATGGCAGGTTTATTTGTTATCGTCTTCCTACTGTTATCGAGAGGCACAGTGATTGAGGTATTGCCAGCTGACATCAAGGCATCGGCCAAAATAACATCGGTGTCATCATTTTCTTTTTTTATAAATGATCATTTGTATAGTTTAGTCAGCGAAGCAATTATTAATGCCGAGGCTGATGGGTATAAAGCTAAAACACAGACATTAACTCAAGCGAATTTTGGCAAGGTAACAACAATCACGCTCGAGCCCTTGCCAAGTCAACTTGTATTGACAAGTGATACTGGCGATGAAGATACCAGTTGGTCAATAAATGGAAAGCTGGTGGCTGTTGCTAAGATATTGGACAAGCAATTACAAAATGGTGATTACAAAATCGCTGTTAGTCACCCTTATTTTGAGCAAATGAATATCAGCTATACCCTCAAGCCAGGGAAGACCATAAAACAAACTATTGAATTGCTCCCCCTAAAAGGTAAGCTAGAAGTTAAAAGTCGACCTGAAGGGGCTATTGTTAGTATTAATGGCCAAATACAGGGGGAAACACCGATGCAACTTGTACTTCAGGGTGGTCGATTTAAGATCAAACTAACCAAGCTGGGTTATGATGCTATTGAGGATGAAGTTGACATCAAAACAGATGCCTTAACCCCTGTACGTAATTATAGATTAACCCTCAAAAGTGCTGGTATTTTAGTTTCTCTTTCTCCATCTGGCGGCACACTCAGTCTGAATGGGATCAATGTCAAAACAACAGCAAAAATTAACGTCAAGGCAGGATCAAAGGCGGTCTTACGTTATAAAAAAGTGGGCTACTTCACTCAATCGAAATCATTTACTTTGGGGCCTGATGAAGTTAAACGTTATGACTTTAATTTAGAAAAGGAAATGGGCAAACTTAAAGTGATGTCAAACTTGTCGGCTAAGGTTTTTATCAATGGTAAAAAAGTCGGCTACACCCCATTTGAGACATCATTAAATGCGATAGAACACAAGGTTGAAGTCAGATTGTCTGATTATCGTTCTATCTACCGAACAATAAAGCCAACAGCTGACTCTACAACCTTATTCAATGCCCAGCTTGTCAGCGAAAAACAAGCCCGCTTTGCAGAAGCACCACTTACCTATAAGACCAAAACAGGTGAAATGATGGTGTTATTTAAAGTCAATGATATGATTGTGATGGGTGCTGAGCGAGGCGAACCCGGACAAAGAGCCAATGAGTTTGTCAGAACAGCACAGATCAGCAAGCCGTTTTATGCTGGACGCTATGAAGTAACCAATTCAGCTTATGCCAAATATAAGGCCAGTCATTCCGGACCGGCTACCGAACCTGTTTCGAATGTAAGTTGGATTGATGCGGTGCGATATGCCAATTGGCTTAGTGTTGCTGAGGGTCGACAGGCTGTCTATCAAGTGACTGCTAATCGGCTTGTCAGAGTAAATGCGACTGCAGATGGCTATCGCTTATTGACTGAAGCCGAATGGGAATGGATTGCAAGGAAAGCAGGCAGAAACAGTGAAAGTCTGTTTGCGTGGGGTGATGCGAAAACTCTGCCTATAAAAGCAGCCAACATTGCAGACGAGTCTGTTAAGGGCATTGAGCCACTTTTTGTCCCAAGGTATATTGATGGTTTTACTGCTAAAGCTGCAGTGGGCTCAATGGAAAAAGAACAGTCAGGTTTGTTCGATATGGCCGGTAATGTCAGTGAGTGGATACATGATAGTTACGATCTTATTCCCCCGCCAAAGGGAGTAATAGTAGCTCATCAATTAGATCTCAGTTTAACAAGAGCACGTGTTGTCAAAGGGGCTAATTGGCGTTCGGGTTCATTAACTGAGTTGAGAGGCTCTTATCGTGAAGGCATGGAACAACCCAGTGCAATGGTAGGTTTTAGGTTGGGTCGATTTTTGTATGGAGGAAACTAATATGTCTCGTTTTAAAAAGCTAGCAGCTATTATGACGACCGTTGGACTCATTCTTATGGGAGGATTGATGGCTCATAATGTCTATGCTGGTAAACCCATTATTAGCCTCAACGCCCCTGTTTCCTTTCCTGTGGATATTTGACTATGAACGAGACGCTTAAGAACTTTGCTGCATTGGCTATCTCTGTCATTTTAGTACATCTTTTTTACATCGGCTATGTCAGGCCTGAAGCTAGTCAACTGATTGATTTTGCGCTCTCACAAGCCCAAACAGCCCCCCGAGCTATTGTTGTGCTGATTAAAGACTACGAACAACAGATCTGCTTTACGTTAATGTTATGGGGCAGCTTTTTAATTGCAGGTGCCTATCGAGAGATCTTGAAAACAAAATACCTTTATGCGGTTGATCTTATCGAAGACGTTACATTAAATAATAGTGATGACAGCAATGCACGCCATGATTTGGATGTGAATGGCATTATCGAGCGTTTGGATAAGGATGTCCCTGAAGATTGTAGGAAATCGCCGCTTGTTAGAACCCTTCGTTCAGCATTGTGGCGTTATAGCTCTACAGATAATGTGCAAAACATGTCTGATGCGATAGAAAGTAATCTCGAAGCTATTGCAGTGAAACAAGATTCAGAAAACACCATGATCCGCTATATTATCTGGGCAATTCCTTCTATCGGGTTTATAGGCACCGTTCGTGGTATTGGCCAAGCTTTATCACAAGCAGACGAAGCCTTAGCCGGCAATATTTCTGGCATGACTGACAGTCTTGGTATTGCATTTAATTCCACCCTGATAGCTTTGCTTATCAGTATTTTTTTGATGTTCCTATTTCACCAGCTACAGCGAATTCAAGATAGCCAGATAGTCGATACCCAAGACTATTGTGACAAGTACTTATTACGCCGTATTAGGTAAGTCGTTTTGGCTCACAAATCTCGTCGAGCGGAAGTGTCCAGCCTCGCCTTTTTGGACATTATGTCCTGTGGGCTTGGCGCGGTAATTCTAGTATTTATGTTAGTGAAGCATAATGTGGGTGATGCGCCTGCTGAAATTGATAACTTGAAGAAGGATATCAGCGCACTACAACAAGCAAGAGATGAATCACAACAACGTCTGGATCAGATAACTGCATCGCTTGAAAAAGAGAATATTGACATTACAAAGCTGCGTGCACAGTTAGCAGCTAAGCGTGCAGATAAAAATGACCAGAACACCAATCTTGCCAAGGCCTCAGTAGCGCTAGATACCCTTAAAGATAGTATTACTAAAATAAAGGTGCCGAAAAAACAAGATCTGATTGAAACCCGTCCACTTAATGAAGAAGAATACCTATTAGGCCTCAAAATTGAAGGGCGTAAGATTGTTATCTTAGTAGATGTCAGCGCATCAATGACCAATGAAAAGCTGATCGATATCATCACTACAAAAAGTAGCTCCGATAAAGCTAAAGTCAGTGCGCCTAAGTGGATAAGAACAAAGCGAGTACTTGAGTGGATGTTAGCTAGGCTGCCAAAAACGAGTGATATTATCGTCGTTGCGTTTAACGATAATGCTAAGCAGTTGGCAGGAAAAGGGTGGATGAACGTCAATAGCGCTAATATAAAAGCTATCCTCAGTGATGCTAATGCCATGGTGCCGCAAGGTCCAACCAACCTTCAAAAAGGCCTAGATGCGATTAAAAAATTATCAGCCTCCAATGTGTATGTGATCACCGATGGCCTACCAACTAAAGGCGAATCGAGGTTTACTAGTTTAAATCCCTTCTCAAGTTGCAGCTCACTGACGGGCAGTGCTAAAACAATATCTGGAGAATGTCGTAAACGACTCTTTCGCCAAACTATTATCGAAAGTGGTAAGTTAAATGCTCAAGTTAATGTGGTGTTGTTGCCCATAGAAGGTGATCCAGAAGCGGCTGCTGAATACTGGGCATGGACATCATATCAAGGTGGCATTCTGATAAGTCCTGCGAGTAATTGGCCATGAAACGGCGAAATAGAGAGCTTGAGATATTCAGCCTTTCCTTTCTGGATGTTATTTCCTGTGGTTTTGGTGCTGTTGTTATGCTTATCTTGATCTCCAAAACCGATGTTGAGTTATCCGTTGCTGGAGCAGAAGATGTTAGTACACTGTTAGCTTCCCTATTCTCACTGCAAAACTCAGTAACCCAAATTGAGCAGGAACTACGCGATGATCTAACCAGCCTTGAGGCATTGTCAGTGCAGAAATCTTCTATTGCCTCGGCTTCAAAGTCACTCGAAAATGAACTGACCAAGCTCGCAATTAATAATACCGCCGTAGCGAAGAGCATAGAAGGCCTTAGCCTAGTAGAAGAAAAACTCAAACAAGCCTCACTCACCAAACCCAGAAAGCCAGCCGATAAACGTGATGTTGAAGTGGGTGGCATCCCGGTTGATAGTGATTATGTGGTATTTATCGTTGATACATCGGGCAGTATGAAAAATATTTGGGGAAGCGTCAGCAGAGAAGTGAACAATGTGCTTAACATTCATCCTGAAGTAATCGGTTTTCAGATCTTAAATGACATGGGGAAATCAATTATTTCAGGTTATGAAGGTAAATGGATCCCCGATACCCCGAGCCGTCGAAAAGCGGTGATTAGCTTATTTGGCAAGTGGAATGCAGTGTCTAACTCCAGTCCAGTTGAAGGTTTAATCGTTGCTTTAAGCAAGTATGCAAAGCCTAATATTACCACTTCACTCTATGTGTTTGGTGATGATTATTCAGGCGGTGGATATGATACGGTCATTGAAAAAGTAAGCAGACAAAATAAAGTGTTGAGTTCGGGTCGACGGCTTGCAAAAATTCATGCGGTTGGATTTATATCTTCTGGCTCGCCAGACCGTTTTAGCGTGCTGATGCGTGAAATGACAAAACGAAATGAAGGTACTTTTATTGCTTTGCCTAAATGATCCTACATTTTGCTTTTAAATAGGCTTTAGCAAGGCTTATTAATAAAGATAAGTAGCTATCATCCTCCATGATAAGTTTATTGCCACTTCACTGCAGTGCGATTTAATGCCCAGTTAAGAATGTCGGGAATGATTTTATCTCTGGCTACATCAACGTACTGATAGTCTTACGCGTAGCACTGGTTGATCGAACCTACAATCCAAAACTGGCATTGGTTTTTAAAAAGTAGCAAATTAATTAGACTTGACCACTAATCTGAAATATTAATCATTATGAACAATAAGCTTTGCCGCTTTATTCATTCACAGCTCGTTAGCTACCCGTAAGTTACTTGTTTTTATCTGAAAGTTAAATTCTGTTTTGAAAGAAAGTAAGAAAAACTGTATTTCCATCTAACATTCGCCTATATAGTTATTTCTGTTATTTCTGTTATATCTGCTATTTGTGTTATTTGTGTTATTTGTGTTATTTTGGTGCAATGATGTTAAAGTATAAAAACAGAATACAGTCAAAACTTACTAGATATCGCCTCGAATATAAAAAATACTATTAACCGTAGTTTATTTAGCCTGTTTATAGCAGCACAATAGCAGGTGGTGGTATTTAAAATTACACCTGATCAAAATGTGGATACCAGTAGATTAACCTCTGTAGAAATAAGTCTTTTAAAGGCTATCAAATCAAGATTGAGCAAAGAGTAAAAAATGTCATTAGTTTATGGGATAACTTAAAGTTCATAAAGATGTGCTGATCGCTAGTACAAAAATAATGACGGATCTAATGAAACAGGTTTAAGGTGTTGAAACAATTGAATATTGAACTAAAATATAGCGTGATAAAGCTAGAAACTAATGAAATTAAACGTTTAAGAGCAACAATTCTTTCGGCAAACCGATGAATTCCAAGTTACTACGTGCAAAAGCAGAACAAATATTAGCCTCGAGTCTTATTGATGACGGTGATGAGAGCCAGTCTCGACGGCAGCTGCATGAATTGCAAGTCCACCAAGTTGAGTTGGAAATGCAAAATATTGAGTTAGAGAGTCAAAATGAAGCCATCAGAGCGGCGGACAGTGCCTATCAATCGCTTCTTGAAAGTGGAAAGGTACTCGAATTTAAGCACATACAGTTGCAAACACTGATTAAGACTACTTCCGACTTAGTATGGCTTAAAAGTGTCACCGGTGTCTACCAAAACTGCAATCCGCGTTTTGAAAGTTTTTTTGGAACAACCATTGATAATATTCTTGGCAAAACGGATTATGACTTTGTTGAAAAAACCTCGGCAGACTCTTCTAGGTTTTATGATCTGGCCGCCATGCAATCCAACAAGCCATTGGTCAATGAAGAACAAGTCACTTTTGTTGATGGTCACACAGAACGACTAGAAATAACTAAAACAGCCATGTTTGATCAAGATGACAATCTGATTGGTGTGTTAGGTATTGGTCATGACATCACCGCGCGTAAGCAAGCTGAAGAAAAGTTAAGACAAGCTGAAGAAAAGTTAAGACAGAGTGAAGAAAAGTTAAGACAAAGTGAAGAGCGCTATGCCTCTGCTATTGAAGGGAGCGAAGATGGTATATGGGATTGGAGCGTATCAACCAATCAAATCTACTATTCTTTAAGCTGGAAAAGCATGCTGGGATATGCAGATAATGAAATTAAAAATGATTTCTCAGAATGGAAACGATTGATTCACCCAGATGATAAAGAAGCTGCCTTATTAAAAACGGAACAGTTTTTAAATCATAAAACGAACAAATATAAATCTGAGTTTAGGATGCAACACAAGAAAGGACATTATATTCATATTCTTTCACGCACCATTGCGGTTGAAAATGAAAGGGGAAAAATAAGGCGTCTGGTGGGCACTTATGTCGAGATTACTGATCGTAAAAGGGACAAGAGCATTTAGGACGTAATGCCGATTACGATCTACTGACTAGTCTGCCTAACCGCGTATTATTATCAGACTGCTTAAATCAAGCGATGGTGCAATGCCAGCGCCATCATAATTCACTGGCTGTTGCATTTCTTGATATAGATGGTTTTAAAGCCGTTAATGATCGCTACGGACATGATGTGGGTGATAAACTACTGATTGCAATATCACAACGGATGAAAAAGGCCTTACGTAAACAGGATACCTTGGCACGTTTTGGTGGCAATGAATTTGTGGCTGTATTAGCAGATTTAGCTAAAGTTGAAGACTGTCAGCCAGTCTTAGACCGATTATTATTGGCGGTCTCCTCAGCGGTATGGATAGGTGAAATTGTATTGCATGTGTCAGCGAGTATTGGGGTGACCATCTATCCCGAGGATAATGCGGATGCCGACAGGCTAATACGCCATGCTGATAGAGCCATGTATACCGCTAAACAAACAGGAAAAAACTGTTATCGATTGTTTGATACTGAGCAAAATGAAGCGGTTAATATTCAACGGGAAAATCTAGATAATATTCGCACCGCTTTAGATCGGCAACAGTTTGTATTGTATTACCAACCTAAAGTGAATATGTCCACTGGAGAGGTAATAGGAGTGGAGGCTTTGATCCGCTGGCAGCACCCTGTAAGGGGTTTGGTCCCCCCATTAGACTTTTTACCCGCTATAGAAGGTCATGCTATTAGTTTGGAGGTTGGAGAATGGGTGATCAACACAGCATTGAATCAAATAAGCCAATGGCAAAACAAGGCAATAGATCTGCCTATCAGTGTCAATATTAGTGCTTATCAACTGCAGCAGCAAAATTTTGTAGAACGATTGGCCGCCTTATTGGCTGCTCATCCTGATGTACCAGTAGGCTATTTAGAATTAGAAATATTAGAAACCAGCGCGTTGAGCAACGTCAACCAAGTGTCTGCCACCATGAGTGACTGTATGGCTTTGGGTGTGAATTTTTCATTAGATGATTTTGGCACAGGTTATTCATCACTGACCTATCTTAGACGTCTGCCAGTGCACTTGATAAAAATAGACCAGACCTTTGTGCGTGACATGTTAGAAGATGACGATGATTTAGCGATTATTGAAGGAGTCATCGCCTTAACTAACTCATTTAAGCTTGAGGTGATTGCTGAAGGTGTTGAAACCACTGAACACGGTAGGGCTTTAGTTCAGCTAGGGTGTAACTTGGCACAAGGATATGGCATAGCAAGGCCTATGCCTGCCAATGATATTCCAGATTGGATAAGTGAGTGGAAGCATGATGATGCTTGGCAGGGTGAGACATGGATTTGATATTACATCAATTAAGGTCAGTTTTGT
>JAWUYH010000030.1:0-36283 GCA_034110895.1 Gammaproteobacteria bacterium
TGAAACCGCATACGGAACATTAACGCTAGCTGCCGATGGTAGTTACACCTACCTAGCAAAAGCGAACGTTGTAACAGATGACAGTACTACTGATAGCTTTGTCTATACCGTTAAAGATGGTGATGGTGATTTATCCACGACAACACTGATTATTTCATTGAGTGATGTCACATTGTCAGCAGATAATGACACAATCCAAGTAGATGAAGCGGCACTAGATGGGGTGGGTAGTAACTCAGGTAGTGATGCTGAAACAGCAGTTGGTACATTAGCTGTCACAGGTGCGGTTAGCTATGCATTTGCTAGTGGCACTGATGGCGGAGGTTCTAACGGTACATTAACGTTGAACCCTAATGGCAGTTATAGCTACACATTAGCTAGTACGGTTGCTTCTGGTGCCTTTCCTGATACCAATACTGTCAATGGTGTGGAAGTCTTTAACTACACGGCAACGGATGCCAATGGTAATACGGTAGACGGTACGATTACTGTCGATATTATTGATGATATACCGTTTGCATATGATCCTACAGCCGGCCTTTTAAATAACGATGGTATTGCTACCGTAGTTGAGTCTTTGAATAGTGTTAGTGCTATTGGAGCCGATAATTTTGATGGTGATACCAACGTTATATTCGATGCAGCACAGGAAGGTCTTACTGGTTTGACTTCAGGTGGGGAGACTGTCTATTACTATGTATCTTTAGATGGTAAAACTCTTACAGCATCGACATCAAATACGGAAGGTGCTGTTATTGTTGGTAATACTGTCTTTACAGTTGCGATTGACGATACTGCTGATCAATATACTGTCACAATGTTGGGTACGCTTGATAATAATTCAGGTTCATCGTTTGGTAATTTGAGTGGTACCGGTGAAGCAGGTAGTACTGACTTCAAGATTGTTGAGTCTACCACTGCAGATACATTGGAAATTCTATTTACACCACGTGGTGCCGCTACCTCTATTAACAGTGATAGCAATGATGTGGCTGTGGGCTCACAGTTCATTAGTGATGGTAATGGCTTACGCGTTGATTTTGGTGAGTTTTCCAATGATGATAAAGGTACTGGTAATGGTGGGGATGATACCTATGTGATCGGTGAGTCTACAAATATCAACGGTTTCCGATACAGTTTTGATCAAATTTCTTCTGGTACTACTGCAACAGTACTTATGAAAGCGTATCAAAGTGATGGTATTAGTGATAATGATGTAACTGATGATCCTTCGGAAGATATCACGAAAGTTTCGATTTATGATGATATCGGTGTCTTAATTGGAGACTTTGCCACTAATAACTCAATAGGTGGAGTCACTGTTACTTTCAATCAAGGAACTGTTCTGATACAAGGTCTGGAATTTGATTATTCAGTAGTAACCTATACGTTAGATGGTTACACTGGTATCTCTATCGATAACGTTGTAACAAATCAAACCGATGGTAAGTTCTCGCTTAGTAACTTGCAGGTGGAGTCAACTAATTCAGGTGACCCAATTGATCAAAGCTTCGACACTATTTTGACTGATGCTGATGGTGATACCTCTGCTGGAACGATAGATGTAACCTTTGCACCGAGTGCAGCAATTATCGGCACTAATGGCAATGATGATATGACATTATTAGCTACAACAGGTAATGACATTCTGTTTGGTGGTGCTGGAGAGGATACCCTCTTTGGTGGTGCTGGAGAGGACACCCTCTTTGGTGGCATCGGTGATGATACCTTTATTTATCAGTTCAATTCTAATGATGGTGGAAGTTTATCAAGTACTGGTAATGACATCATTGAAGACTTGGCTGTTGGAGATATTCTTCAATTTGATGATGCAATTGATGGAATCACAGATGTTGCCGGGTTAGATAGTGTTACTACCGTAACTGGATCGGTAGGTGATACTACAATTACCTTTGATGCAACAGGTGAAACGTTAATATTAGCAGGAGTAGGAGACACCTTTGCAACTATTCAGGACATTATTGATGCTGGTTACACTGTTGACTTAACTTAAGTTATTAATTTTTGCAGAAAGAAAATACCTCGATATATTTTGAGGCGTTTTCTAGTGAAAGCATTGGGGTCATATATGGTCCACCCCGTATTGGATTGGTCTGGCTCAGACTCGATTGATTTAACGTGAAGATAGTGAACAAGCCTCGGCAGTGATGTCGAGGCTTTTTTTATGAATTTATTTAGAGGACTCCAGATAGGTTTATGTTTGTACTTTGATACATCACAGTGAGCTTTAGTTGTGAAATGAGCTTATTCCCAACGAATAAGTCATCAAAACCAGATATTTTAGATGGACATAGTGATATTTACATATCGTAATTGTGAGCTTTAAAAAGAAATTGTCAGTTTTAACCGAGTTAGATGTTTATCGGATTAGTGAATTCGATCCATATTTCATCATCATTACAATGTTCTAATGTCAGTGCTGTTGAGCTTTTTCCAGGCTAAGGCCCCACGGTACAATAACTATTTTCAACTTTAAAGAATACTCCGTGAGTAGAGCATTGGATATGGGTTTTTTCGAGGCATAAAAATTTTTCAGGTTGCAAATTTAAGGGGATCCCAAGGTGAGGGAAGTGGTTTTAATGAGCATGAACATTATTATCTTGGTGAGACTATAAACAATTCAAGTTGACCTTGATCTGTTTTAACAGAAAATTCGCGAGTTTGCAGTTCGGCAATATCTTTATTGTTGCAGCGAAAATAACTAGACATAAAAATTTAAGCTTCAAAAGTTTAGAAAAGATGATTAAAACCGACTTAGCCACATTTATGACCAGCGAGTCGGCAAGCGTAAGTTAAAGAAAATGGTAATTCAGAATTATTAACTAAGCTAAGAATTAAACCAGCGTTAAAGGTATCGCCAGCACCTAAGGTATCTATTACCTGTTAGGGAGAAATGCTGAGAAAAGAGTAGTAGCGTTGGCAACTCAAATAATAGTTCAATATAGGGAAGCGGTTTTTCTATTTTCATTGAGCAGGATAAATCTTAATAATGGTTTTTGAGATGGGGCAATATGAGTTGTGTTTCAGCTACCTTACCTCCTTCAAAATGTACTCAATCAAATTTCATGAAATCAATTTCACTAAAACCTTCGAAGCTAAATTCAGGGCAATCTAGATGATGCACAATGGTGGGACTACCGGCCTGTTGGCTGAGTGTAATATATCATGTAAGTATTTTTCGACTAGAAAGCCGTTTGCAGGCTGTGAAATCAATATGATGGCTGCGTAAGTCGTGCTTTATAACTTAGCTGTCAGGTTCATCAATTAATACGCCGCCCCAATACAGCTGAAGGTGCTCAATTAAGAAGTGCTTGGGTAGATATTGCACAAGCAAAAGCATCTATTGTTGCTCTGACTGATGGGGGGGCAACAAATTATAGTGACGCAATAGATAAGCTAATTGATATTTTTAATTCTGATAGTAATAATGCAATTATCGGAGGCCAAAATTTTTCTTACTTTATGTCAGATGGTGGTCCTTCGACAGGAGGTGCAATAGATGTAGGGGGCTTGGGAAACATTTGTTACTTAAACAATATTTTATCGTATGCACTCGGCATGGGATCATGTGTCAATATAAATAAATTAGAACCTGTATCTTATGAAGGCCGTGGTACTGGTAATAAACTGCCAGCTATTCCAATCAATAATCTTGCAGATCTTGAATCAATGTTGGTTAATTCTGAAGTAGCGCCTGCTTTAGGTGGAGAGGTCTTGAGTGGAGCGGCTATTGATGCCGATGGCTGTTCAATGGCTTCTATTACAATTGATGGCGTGACGTATCATTATGATGCTGTTACAGACATCGCTTCAGTCTCTGGAATAAGTAACGGTAAATTCAATGAAACAACCAATAGATGAAGGGTCACAACCTCTGCAGACGGTGAATTAAGAGTTGATATGAATGATGGAATATATAAGTACGAACCATCAGCTACCACTACAACTGAAGTTAGCGAAGAATTTGATTTTGTTATTGTTGATAATGATGGTGATATGGCATCCAGGACATTAACAATCACTGTTGTTCATGCTGCTGGCATACAAGTTGTGCGTGATGTCTATGTGATCACAAACCAAGATCCCACTGAAATACCAGATTGGGCCTTGCTGGCAAATGATGAACCCTCAACTGTAAATTCACGAGCAATCATCAGTGTTTAAAGTCCATTGAATGCTACAGTAACAGATAATCTTGATGATAAAATTACCTTTGCTAGTACGGATGATAGTTTTGAATACACCAATACTTACTGTTAGTAAGAGTGATACTAGGAAAGTGAATTAGGAAAGTGAATGTGGACCAAGTAACGGGTACAACATTAACAGATAATTACTTAGATGAAATTATCATCGGCGGAACAGCCAGTGTTTTCTAAATGGCGGTGCTGGAGCTGATGAGTTTTTATTTAACTTATCAGATCTTGGATCTGCAGCTGAACCGCCAATGATCACATCATCGACTTTGATGAATCAGAAGGTGATGTCATTGATTTTTCGGATATATTAGTAGCTGGTTCAGACAATACTATTGCTGGTATTGAAAATGATGGTCACTTACAGATTCAAGTAACTAAATAGTGTTGAAGGTGTTAAGCAAACTATCGATGTCAATTCTATAGCCGTTGCAGATAATAGTGCAGCCCAAATAACATTAACAAATCTTATTTCAAGTGGTGCCATTGATGACAAGGTGTTTAATTATTAGCCAGCTATGATCATAATACTATCGATCTGAGCTACTATGCTCTTTAAAGTTATTAACTCAATAGAGTTCGCGTCTAAAAATAATATTATCACTGCCTTTAAATAAACCAAAACTAGCTCGCCCAGTCGGCTCATCGTCATAATTACCATCACTGTCATAATCACCCAATAACCAAGGATTGGTGGTCGATAGCTGACTTCTAATATCGTCGTAACCTATATTATCTTCACCGGGTGCCGATAATGTAAGCATAGCTTGTCCATTTAATAAGGGGCCGTTATGACTCAGTGTTGCGGTTGTTGTGCCACTACTGATGGTCATTGTAGTGTTGCCTGTTTGCCAACTACCACTGGCTGTTTGTGGATTAGCAACTTGCAAGTCAGTGGTTAAATTGAGTGTTGTACATTGATCTGCTAGGTTAGCTACCCAATTAAGCCCATTAAAATATTCTGCTGTTATATTAATAGGCAGTGGCACTAATTCTGAACCGTGATTACTGGCGATGGCCAAGCGACCAAACCGTATTGTTTCACCACTCGCTTGTAATACCTGAGGTAATGCTTGTGTGCCAATACCATCACTATCATTAATCGCTGTAAAGGTAAGATCGACCGCGTTAGTAAATTCAGCAATGGCGCTATTTGCTTGATGTAGATAGCGGTAATTATCATTACCAAATTCAAAAGTAAGTGAGCCATTGTTATTATCGGTCAAATTTGCCGCCATTGGCGACCATATTAATTGAACACGATTAATCCCATCAGCGCCCAATTGTGTGGCATCCGTTGTCGGCGTGACTACACTAAAATCGGTGCTAGCTAATTTGGCAAAATCACCAGTATAGTTTTGGGTAATAGTAGAAGGACTTGAAGTTGAGTATGCAGTTACCGTCAGTTGTGGTGCTGTTTGATAGTTAAAACTTTGGCCGCTATAACTAAAACTAGTACAAGCAGAATTAAAACTGCCATTTCCCAATGCGGTGATCTTGAAATGATCTGGATAAAACCGACCGATAGCAGGACTAGCAGCAACGGTTATTGATTCTCCAAAATAGCTTGGTGCTAAGACTGAAAACTCAAATATACCGACTTCGGAAACGCTCTGACTGAGAGTATGACTACCACTATCTGATGATGTGAAATTAAAACTGGGATTTGAAAGGCCGCCTGCTACGCCCCCTGATGGTGCTAATAGGTTATGAGTAGTAGTAATCGAGCTTAATTCAAAATTAGGCGTGACTGGGTTATCTGTAAAGTCGGTATCAGCATCATCAGTCCAACAGGCTGCATTGACCTTCAAATTGAATGACTCACCTGCTTTTCTGTATAAACTACAGCTGGCATTTGATGATGCACAATCAGCATTCGCATCGGTACTATAAACAGCAAGTGCGACGGGTGTGGCTACGAATTGATCGGTACCAGACAATATTAAACCGTTCGAGTCGTTATAAACTGCATCGAGTTGGATTTCCCCAGCATCATCATACTGCGCAGTAAAACTAGCCTCACCATTGTCCCCAAATATCAGGTTAACAGCCGTGCCGGGTAATGAGCCTGAAATTGGAACTCCTGAAATGATAGCTGTTGAGTTACCAGCCACTGGATTACTGAAAATCGACCTGAAATTAACAGGCTGAGAGCCGGTTAGGGCACTCACGCACTGTATTGATGTGTCACTCATCTTGACTGCTTTTATGATGACATTAGCTTGTGGTTTACATGAGGTTAAAGTGGGCACATCAAAAATAAAACCTGCTTCGGAAAAATTAATGTCACAGGATGAATCAAGTACATTATTTTCGAAACATTGAAGATCACTTGTTGGGGTAACCGAGCTGTTTGAAATGCTAAGTACCACTGCTTCAGCTTTTATGTGCTGTAATTCTAGCTCAGCTGTGCCGGCAGAGATGGTGACAGGGTTGTTTAGCCAATCTGAACTGGGTGCAAGTGTAATATCAAAGTCATCTAAATATAAAGCGCTACAGTCACTATTTGCACAGGCTTTGAATGTTACAGGTGAAGCCAAGCAGGTTAAACCTGAGCTAGGATAATTTAATTCAAAGTGATCAATTTGTCCCGAACAAGAGATGATTGTTCTGATTGAACCATCGGCATTTTTACCCGCTGCTTCATTAGCATAAAGAGTGCTAATATCTGAAGAAGTAAGTATGTTTTGATAGAGTTTTAGTTCATCAATAAAACCTTTAAAACTTTGTGAACTATCAAACCCTGACTCTTGCTCTGGCGCTGTACGCAAGGCATCTTGTTCTTGACCTAAGACAATTGAATGATCGTTTTGGACGGAAAGTGAACCTGCTTTAACCCCGTTATTTTCACATTCTTGTGGTAGGCCATCAACATATAGGCATACTTTCTTATCTTCTCTAGTGACCAACACATGATGCCAAATATTATCAGTGAGATCGATGTCGCTACTTAATGTTGCAGACTCATCTCTAACCTTAACGTAGACTTCATCATTATTCTTGAGTGAAAGCTCAAGTTCGTCATCACTAGTCCCACTACCTAAGGCATGAAAAATTTCTTGCTGGCTAGCTGAGTGGTCAGTTTTAACCCAAACAGAAAATGAAAAATCGTCAATACTATTGAGTAAGCTTTTGGGTAAGGTCACCCAATCTGTTGTACCCGAATCACTAAGATCAAGCGAGCGACCACCCAAAACTGATTGTATTTCAGACGTCTCAGTATCCGTTGCAATACCGTCAAAACTACCACGACTATCTTCAACCGGCTGTGCCAGTGAACACGCATCAAAGCGATATTCTGCGATTGGAAATAGTATTGACTCAGGGCAGGTATGTGTTTCAGCCATAAGTGCTTGAACATCAGTGAGTGTTAGTTCGGTATCAAAAACTTTAACTTCATCTAAATCACCATCAAAATATTTAGGTGGATTGCTAGAGGTATTTTCAATCCGACCTATACTAGAATAGTTGGTACTAATTGTTCCACTATTGGTGTTGCCGGACTTGTTAAGGGAGCCATCAATATATATTTTAATGGCACCGGTAGATGCATTTCGGCTCAAGACAATATGATGAAATATACCATCGTTAATAGCAGTGGTTGACTTACTGTTGTTAACGTTATCGCCCGCGCTGATACCGATATTGCCTGAAGCGTCTAACCAGCCCCAGAATATATCATCTACACCACTATTTTGTTCTGTACCCGTTATGCCTGGTGCAGTATAGGCCACATTATTACCAGTCTGAGTTGTTCTAATCCAAAAGCTAAGAGATGAGGTACCATTAAGTATGTCAGATAGGTTTGAAATAGCGACATAATCATTAGTGCCATCAAAACGTCCAAATCTACAGGTACCAGGATTACCTGTTATGGCCGGATCTATCGTTTCAGTATCAGCGCCATTGAACGCCTGACCGGAATAAGTACTTCCAGAACCATCCAGCACTTCATTAAGTTCACTTGCCCATAATGATTCATCCATTGCTAAATACATTTCTAATGTTGGAGAATGATTACTAATGATGACGGCATTGGATAATTCAAACTCAGTACTTGGTCCATTGGAACAATTATTATCACTGTATGCAATAAGGTATAGATTGTATGTGCCATCTAGTGATGGTGCTGTGATATCAAATTCTATATCTGTTGTCCCGCCACTATTAAAGTTTGAGTGGTTCTTACAACTTAGACTTCCACTTGAATCTGCAATTCGCCAAGCAGTGGATTTCCATTTTTTATCCCCACCATTCCCCGTGGTTGTTACATTGACCGAAGCCGTAATTATACTATCGCTGGCAACCGTTATAGAGCTTTGCGAGTTTATCATTGCAGAATTTATGGTCCTAGTGCCAGCAGCCATAGTTGCACTAGGTAGTAAGAAGAAGGACAGGATTAAAATTATTTGTTTGAATAGGTTGTTAATCATGGACAATTGCCTGAAGATGTCTAGAAACAAAATCCAGATTACCATAAGTGCTGTATTGGCTTTGTGAGCTAATTCTATAAATCGTTTTAATATCTGCATTTTCATCATAACTGCCCAGTTGACTACAACTAACTGTGGTGGTGAAATTATTGATAGCTGGAGATAAAATAGTTGACGCTGGACAGTTACCAGCATTATTAATAATTTGAAATGCACCCCATTCAAGTCCTGCATTGGCAGCCTGATAGGCACGAGCAGATTGTAATGCCAATAAACTAGTTTGTCTTTGCACGCCAGCTGTATTTAATAGATAAGTCGCCAATAAGCTAACAATAATCAATATAAATATTGCGCCGATAAGCGTAATGCCACGTTGATATTTCATGGCTGATTACTCACATGGACTTGCTGAGTTAAATGAATGGATTCACCGGTCTCATCAGTTAATCTTAAGTCAATAGTGACTAGGCCTGAACGAATGCTTGAACCTGAGTTATAGCTAAAATTACAGTCGCTGATGTAATTAGATTGAATAGCTGCGCCAGAACTGGGTGGATTTGCTTGGCTGGCCTGAATGTTATACCCCTGATAACGCATTAATGTTTTATTTTTGGCTGCTGTAGCCGTGGTATTACAGCGATAAGTTATTGGTCCATCAATTACAAAAAAACGTTTTTGAGGTGATTGTAGGGGAAATTGAAAACTAGAAAAAACAACATGGCTTGCGGTTGAGCTATTACTAATTATCGCCGTGTTATCTGCCGTATAGGCATTACTACCGGTTGATGCAAGAGGATAAACCACAATGGCATTATTACCCAAACTAATATTGCTAAAGTTCAACAAGCTGCCTAATACATCAAATTGGGTATCAGCAAGGCTAAAATCAAGTAGATCGCCGCTACCATCACTGGCTAATTGACTGCGATATCGTCCACCGTCCACCACATGTAATAATTCTAAGGATTGGCCATCAGCTGTAATGCGAATACTGTTGGGTAATGCCGATTGAATGTCACGTTGCATCCGACGTAATGTGGATTCTGCACTATCCGTTAGGCTGGCTCTTCGTGAATTGTCAACATAGGCTTTAATGGGGAGGGTGAGAACGGATGCAGTCATTGAAGCAACAATACCGCCAATGACAATCACGATAATCATTTCGATTAGGGTGAAGCCGTGTTGCTCAGATTTAAGCGTTATTTGTTGCCTTGTTGTTAGCCAGTGCATTTAGTTTGCCTTAAATCCTGACAAATTGATGGTATCAGTTCCTGGGCGAGAAACATCAATCAACACCTGTGTCATATTAACGCCACTAATGGTGATGGGAGATTGAACTGTTATGTCAATAGAATAGAGTTCTAGTCCGATTATCGTTGCACCGAGTTGATTTTTAGCGCCTACATCCTTTAATGCGTCGTAGTCATTGATATTATCAAAGTTCGCTCGTGTTTCTCCACTATTGATGCCATCGGGATCAGCAATAGGCAGTAACAAAATTTCTTCCAAATAACTTTCTGCAATCGCAATCGCTTGATGTTGAACCATGGGATCAGCACTATGTCTTGTAGTGAGATTAACAACACTGAGAATGCCACTTAAAGCGATGCTAATGATGACGATAGTGATAATCAATTCAACCAGTGTTGCACCCAATTGATACTTATATATTGGTTGTTTAAGGGTGTTAGGCTGATTTTTGTAAGCAGGTTTAAGGGCTGCTGTCATAAGTGAAACCTGTCGCAGCAATAATGGCAAAAGTACGAGCACCAATGGTAATCGTGTTATCAACATCGGCTGTTCCAAGTGCATCAAATGTCGAGTCGGCATGAGTGGCTGTCATGCTAATCCCATCTTGTTGGCCAGTATAGGCGCCACCCTTGGCTGGATTAGTGACGGGAGATGTAAAAGGAAGTGTATTACAACTTGCACCTTGCAATAATTGATACTGATTAGCTGATATAGAAAATACTGTTTTACAGCCTGTTGCTACCGATAATTTTTGGGCATAACGAGCTGCACTTAGAGTGTCATCAAACAATACACGCTCTTCAAATACTGTTTTGGAAAAAAAACGGGGTAACGCAGTGGCTGAAACAATAGCTAATAAAACAATAACCATTACCAACTCAACTAAAGTGAAACCGTGTTGTTTATTTTTTTTTAAGCGAAGAGGTGGCTGATAGAACTTTAACTGAGTTAATAAATATTTACTAAGATGTACCATAATGACTTAAAAAGCAGTTTTTTTTGAGGTCACAACAAAAAATAATAACATTATTTATGGCCTTGTTACACTAAGAGTATAAGCACTTTTACTTTTATTTAAGTGAAAGTGCTGTTATCCGAAATAAGCTCTTTTGTTAGGACTTTCTTCGAATTAAAACACTGTATTTAAACTAACACGCACCAGCAGTATCGCCGGTAATATCTGTGATTGCAGGCGAAGCACCGGTAGCGGCAGTCGTATAGGTAAATGAGCAGGTACCTAATGTAAATGTGCTGACTGTAGCTAAGGTAGCGATAGTGTAGTCATCAGGACTGATTCCCGCTGCCGATATAATGCTTGCTGAAGTGGGATAGCCTTCGGTAACAGCAATGGCGGCACCTTCAAGTGTAATATTACCTGAGGCTATACTATTCACCAGTGCTTGAGCATGAGCAATATTACTGGCTGATCTAACAGCACCTAAGGCTCCACTTAGTGATGAAAAACGTGCATTCCCTTGTAAGCTGGCAAATTTAGGTAAAGCGGTTGCCGCTAGGATCCCTAAAATAACGATAACCATTACTAGCTCGACTAGCGTGAATCCTTGTTGTTGTTTCTTCAATTTTAAAATCCTTTTGTAAAATGTTAGAATCTAATTTCTACTAAAGCTCATTATATACTGAAGTAATTTAAATAAGCTAATCTCACACAAATTTCATTGTTTATCTAGTTAGACAGGGCGACACTGCCTAAGTCCCACATAGGTAGGAAGACACCAAGTGCTAGCACCAACACCATGCCACCAATAACGGTAATTAGGATTGGTTCGATAGCACTACTCAACTTATTGGTGTCATATTCGACTTCACGTTCATAAAAACCTGCTACTTCATCAAGCATTTGGTCTACGGAACCAGTATCTTCACCGACCGACATCATTTGTAATACCAATGGAGTAAACAGATTGCTAGCGATGGCAGTTCGTGTCAGTGATTCACCATGTTCCAAACCTTCTCGCATGTTTAATACTTGTTGTTCTATATAAGAATTTTCTACTGCTCGACTGACAATCACAAGTGTTTGAGTAATCGGTACTCCTGCACTAAATGTCATTGAAAATGCGCGAGCAAAACGTGCAAGAGTCGCGCGCTCGATAATATTACCGACAACAGGAAGACGAAGTTGGTAACGATCCCACTGGTAACGACCTTTATCCGTTTTTAGATAACCTTTAATGCCCATAAAGGTGATAACGATCATCAGCAATAGAAGTTGCCAGTAATCGGTTGCAAATTGTGAGGTGGATAACAATAACTGAGTTGCCCATGGTAGCTCAGCGTTGAAACCCGCAAATACTTTAGCAAAGGTAGGAATAACAAATAGGTTAATAATCACCACCGCAATGACCATAGCTATAATAACAAACGTGGGATAACGTATAGCCGCTTTTATGCGATCCTTGGTATCTTTGTCTACCTCTAAGTACTTATAAATTTGTTGGAATGCTTGTTCTAGCTGACCAGTATTTTCACCCACGTTGACCATACTACTGAATAAGGTTGAAAAAATATGTGGGTATTTCATCATACTGGTTGATAAAGTACGGCCACTTTCAATATCATGAGCAATTTCATCAATCGCTTCTGACATACCTTTATGTTCCATATGCGCTTTCAATCCATGTAATGCTGGCAATATAGGTATGCCTGCTTTTAGAAGCGTCGACATTTGACGGCTAAACATGATCAGATCATTATCACTTGGCCGCCGTTGTAACAGTGCTTGCTGAAATTGTTCTAATAAATTGGCTGGCTTTATTTGCACAGCATTGATGTCAATAGGCGTGATGCCTATATTAATCAGATGACTAGCCACATCATTTGATGAGCCAGCTTCCAGCTCACCTTTGATAGACTCACCGGCTGTAGTTCGCCCTTTGTATTTAAATAATGGCATTATTTATGGTTGCTTAGTGGGTTTAGGCTTTAGGGAGACTGTTGGCATGTGATTGCACTGAAATATCACCAGCAATGCGCAATACCTCATCTAGGCTGGTTACACCTTGTTTGGCCCGTTCAAGCGCATTTAAGGTCAATGATTGTTTACGTTGCTGCTGCGTGGCTTGCTTAACAAATAATGCCATATCACCACTTTGTAATGTACTGGCAAGTTGGGATGTCATAATCAATAATTCGTAGACACCAATTCTACCTTTATAGCCTGAATTATTGCATTCTTTACAGCCAACAGCTTGGTAAAAATCAGGTAAGGTACTGTCGTCAGTAGACAATTTTGTTAACCATAATTTATCCTGGTGATCTAATATATGAATCTGTCGACAACCTGGACATAAGCGGCGAACTAATCGTTGCGCGAGCACTGCTTGTAATGAGGTTGCAACTAAGAAGCCTTCTGCCCCCATGTCTATCAGACGATTGACGGTACTTATTGCATCATTAGTATGTAAGGTTGAAAATACTAAATGACCGGTCATAGAAGCTCTTAGTCCGATATCAACCGTCTGTTTATCACGCATTTCACCAATTAGAATAACATCAGGATCTTGGCGCAATGCGGTACGTAATACGGCGGGGAATGATAAGCCTATTTTTTCATGAATTTGTACTTGATTGATGCGAGGTAACTGATATTCGACAGGATCTTCTGCTGTAATTATTTTAGTTGTAGCCGCGTTAATTTCATTTAAAGCAGCATAGAGTGTGGTGGTTTTTCCACTTCCGGTTGGGCCTGTTACTAGTAACAAGCCATGAGGTTTGTTGATCAATTGGCGCAACGGTGACAAAACACTGTCTGGTATACCCAGTTTATCAAAATTGAGTAAACCTTGAGAGTGATCTAATAAACGCATAACGACAGACTCACCATGCACCATCGGCATAGTCGACATGCGGACATCAATATTTTTATTCTTGATTTTAATATTAAAACGACCATCCTGAGGCAGACGTTTTTCGGAAATATTCATTCCTGACATTAGTTTCAATCGTGAGGTAAGCGCGCTGGCAATACGGGATTCATCGACTAATTTTTCTTGTAAGATACCATCAATACGTTGACGGATCCTTAATATATTACTATCTGGCTCAATATGAATATCTGATGCTTGCATCGCAATAGCATCTTCAAAAATAGCCTGTAATAATTTAACAACAGGTGCATCAGTACTACTACTGCTGCTGGTACTAAGTGATTGTAAATCGAAGTCAGTTTCCGCTAGTTCATCGTCAAGTACTTCAGCAAGAGAATCAATTTGATCGCTACTCCGGTATCCAGTATCGAGGTAAGTAAGCAAATCACTTTCGCTAATAGCGGCCACTTTAATCGGACATTTTAAGACTTTTTGTAGCTCATCATATGTGTAAATATCAGAAGGATCGGTCATGCCGATTAAGACTTCTCCGTTCTGCGCTGATAATGCAATGGCGCGAAAACGGCGGGCAAGGATCTCTGGAATGCGTTTGAATACCTCAGGATCGATAGAGTGCTGTTTTAGATTCAAATAAGGAATGTTGAGTTGCTGTGATAACAGTGTCAACAAGTTCGACTCAGCAATATAACCTAAATCTATCAGTGTCTTACCGAGTTTGCGATGTGTTTTTTTCTGCTCTTCGAGTGCCGTATTGAGTTGTGCTTCAGAAATTTGTTTATTTTCAACAAGCAAGTCACCAAGTCGAATACGTTTTTTTATGTCCATTCAGCAGTTTCCAGATCTTGATTTGGATAATTTAAGGAATTGTGACATATCAAGGTGTCAGATGCGAGGCGTACTATCAAGTTGCAACCAAATTTGATCATCATTACGTTTTTCTAGTGCCAGTGAGGTTAAGCTCTTACCACTACAAGGGCCAACAATACAATGGCCGTCTTTTAAGGTAAATAGGGCACCATGAGTAGAACATTGAATATGTGTGTCTTCAAGCGATAAAAATTGGTCTGGCTGCCAATTAAGCGGAATGCCAAGGTGAGGGCAGTGGTTAAGATAAGCATAAATTTTATCTTCTAGACGGATTAAAAACAATTCCACTTGACCTTGTTCTGTTTCCACCGAAAACCCTCGTGTGTTAAGTTCAGTAATATCTTTATTGTGGCAAAGAAAATAATTAGGCATAAGATTATGAATCTAAACCAGGGTTAATATGATTAAAGCCGACTTGGCCGCATTTTTGGCCTGCAAGTCGACTTGCGTATGTTAGAGCGGTATCGATTTTAATATTATTGACTAATTGATGGATTAGTCCAGCATTAAAAGTATCACCTGCCCCTAAGGTATCGATGCTCCGCTCTGGCTGAAATGCATTGCAATGTGAAATTACCCTGTGTTGATTGATCGCCCATGCACCTTCTTTTCCCCAGGTGCAGCTAGCAATACTATTGACTGTTAATGAGGACAACAGTTGGCCTGCATTTGAAAAACCGCTAGCTTGTGCGTATTGCTGAGAAAACATAAGTACAGTGGGCAGTTCAAATAATTGTGCAATATCAGGACGAGGTTTTTCAACTTCCAATGAACATGGAAGTTGTGGATGAAGCTTTTTAAGGTGTAATAACATTAATCGTGTTTCTGTGACATTGCGCCCTTCAAAATGTACCCAATCAAACTGACCAAGATCTATCTTCTTAAAATCAGCAAAGCCAAATTCAGGGCAATCTCGGTGATGGACAATTGTTCGACTGCCTGTTGATTGACTTAAGGTGATGTACGAAGTTGGAATCTTGCCATCAGCAAGCCATTTGCAAGCTGAAAAATCAATCTGATGATGGTTTAAATCTTGCTGAATAAGCTGACTATCAGGCTCATCAATTAACACACCTCCCCAACAACAATGATGGCCTAATTGACTGAGTACAGTCAGGGTATTGGTGGCATTACCACCCCGGGTTTGATGTTGACTTAAAACACGTTGCTCACTATCTTCATCAGGGTATGCTCCCATTGTATTAATGATGTCGAGGGTAGCAATACCTATTGCGAGAATGTTGGCCATAATTAAAAGAAAAACCCTCTGTTATTGTTTGATTAGAGGGATTTATGATTAAATTGTATCGAAAATAGCAGCAACAGCTGTCGTAATGTCACTAACATCACCAATGCCAGTAATACTGTGTAATTTTCCCTGTGATTGATAATAACCAATCAAAGGTGACGTTTGTTCTAAATAAACATTTAAACGATTACCTATTGTCTCTTCATTATCATCAGCACGTTGAAGCAATTCGCCATTACAGGCGTCGCAATGACCATCTAGCTTAGAGGGTGATAAATGAATATTGTAAATTGCGCCACAATCTTTACAGGTACGACGACCAGTTAAACGCTGTAGTAATTCTTCAAACGCAACATCGAGTAAAACTACTCCTTGTAAAGGCTGATTGAGAACCGTTAACATTGAATCTAATGCTTCAGCTTGGACAATATTGCGTGGAAACCCATCCAAAATATAACCTTGTTTGGCATCATCTTGCGAAATACGTTCTCTGATCAAGCCAATCACAATTTCATCAGACACTAAGGCACCTGCATCCATTGCAGACTTTGCTTTTTTGCCTAGTTCAGAACCAGCAACAACAGCGGCTCTTAGTAAATCACCTGTCGAAACTTGGGGAATGTTATATTTTTCGGACAACACTGCGCCTTGTGTGCCTTTACCTGAACCAGGTGCGCCTAATAAAACTGTTCTCATGGATTACCTCTATCAATTACTATTTTAAGATGTGTGTTCATTTGCTGGTGTTTATTAACGGATACTGATGGTTGATGATTGCAACATCAATTCACTGATTGATGTACCAAGTTTTCCTGAAAACTGATCAAAATAACTTGGTCTAAGAGTGTAATCAACGATCTCTTCAGCGCCGATGATATCTCGTGCGACGGTACTACTGTTAGCAAGGCCATCAATCAGCCCTAAAGGAAGTGCTTGTTCACCTGACCAGAATAAACCGGTAAATAAACGTGGATCATCGCTAAGACGATCACCTCGTCCTTCTTTAACGACATCAATAAACTGTTGATGGATATTATTAAGCATTTCGTGAGCAAACTCTAGATCTGCTTGTTTCACGGGTAAAAATGGGTCAAGAAATGATTTATTTTCACCAGCGGTGACTGAGCGACGTTCAACACCTATTTTATCAATAAGTCCTGTAAACCCAAAGCTATCCATCCTGACGCCTATTGAGCCCACAATACTGGCTTTATCAGCATAAATTTCTTTAGCTGCAACCGCAATATAATAACCACCTGATGCACAAACATCTTGGATGACCGCATAGACAGGGAAATTGGGGCGCATTGCTTGAAGACGTTTGATTTCATCATTGATAATACCAGACTGAACTGGGCTTCCACCGGGTGTATTTAATCTCAGGATAAGACCTTTTGCATTTTCATTATCAAAAGCATCTCGAAGTCCTGTGACCACTTTGTCGGCACTTGCTTCAGCATCGGCTGAAATCACACCGTTAATTTCAATTAGTGCTGTATGTTCAGTTTTATGAATAGCTAACTCGCTTGATGGAATCATCAGCATTAAAATAGCAAACAAATATATAAACAATAGCCCCTTGAACACATAACTCCAACGGCGAGTTTTACGCTGTTCTTTTAATGCAGCAAAAGCAAGATCTTCAAGCACTTTACGTTCCCATGTGCCTGCATTTGGTTCTGTTTGTTGATATGGATTAGAAGCGTTATCGCTAGCTGGTGGAAAATCACCGAATGTGGCCATAAATATTGAGTCCTGAGTCGTTGTTCATAATTCTATTATATATTACACGTGATATATTTTAGTGCAGTAAATCATATCAAAGCGATGGCGACAAGTTCATTAGCCATTGTTGCGCCTGATCTAGGTTAGCTACTATCCCTTTTGGTGCACATGCTTGCAGTGTTTCTATACGATGAGCGCCATGGGTTATACCTAAGCTATCAGCGCCGGCATTATGAGCCATCTG
Source organism: Gammaproteobacteria bacterium (assembly GCA_034110895.1). Taxonomy (GTDB): domain Bacteria; phylum Pseudomonadota; class Gammaproteobacteria; order Nitrosococcales; family Methylophagaceae. The sequence goes on from JAWUYH010000030.1 coordinate 17,835, forward strand.
AAGGTCATATTCAGTATCGCCAATCATCAGTGTTTTATGAGCATCAACGCCGAAATAAGTAATTAACTCTTCTAACATTTGTGGATGTGGTTTTGAATGACATTCGCCTGCACAGCGCGTGGCATGAAATAGAGGGCCTAGTTTACTGCTGGCCAATACTTTATCTAAACCACTGCGGCTTTTGCCTGTGGCTACACCGAGAAAATAGTTTTGCTGATTGAGCGATTGAATTAAATTGTAGGCATTATTAAAGAGGAGCGGCTCTAGCGGATTGTTGAGCCAAATCTGGCGATAGGTATCCGCTAATAAGGTGATTTTTTCTGCGCTAATATCAGGATAGAGGGCATAAGCTGCTTCATTGAGACCTAGCCCAATAATGTGACTAATGGCACTGTCCTCTAGCGAAGGTAGCGCTAATTTTTTGATGGCTTGTTGCATACAGATAACAATATGGCCTGTGGAGTCCATCAATGTGCCATCCCAATCAAACACAATAAGTTGATACTGACTCATGCTTGATTCCTTAATTTAGCGAGTACATTTTCTAATTGTTCTGGAAGGGGAGCTTGTAAAAGGATGGCTTTATTAGAACTTGGATGAGTAATACCCAATTTCCAAGCATGTAAAAACATGCGTTTTAAGCCAAATTTTTTCATCTCTTTATTAAATTTACGTTGGCCATATTTATCATCGCCCGCCATTGGCGTTTGCATAAAGTGAGAATGAACTCGAATTTGATGGGTGCGGCCAGTATAAAGTACCACTTCTGTTAGTTGAGATTGTTTAAATGTTTCAACAGGAATAAAGACCGTTTTAGCGTATTTTCCAGCGGGATCAACACGCACCATACGTTCACCAGAGGAAATGGTGTTTTTTAATAAAGGTTGTTCTATCAGGCGTTCCTCACTGCCCCAACTTCCCTTTAATAAAGTAAGATAACGCTTATTAAGATCGTGGTTGATCATTTGCTGCTGCAAATTAAGTAGGGCATCACGGCTTTTAGCGAGTAATAAACACCCTGATGTATCACGATCAAGTCGATGCACTAACTCTAAAAATGGCAATTCAGGTCGCATCACCCTAAGCGCTTCAATAACACCTTGTTTAATATTAGTGCCAGCGTGTACTGCGAGTCCACACGGTTTATTCAAAACGAGTAAGTCATCGTCCTCTAATAAAATACTGTCAGTGAGCTGGCGCTGTAAAAATTCACTGACGGTGTTTGGCGTAGTATCTTCTGAAACATGTAGTGGTGGAATACGGACTGAATCACCTGCCTGAATCTTATAGGTCTGCTTTATTCTGCCTTTATTCACTCTCACTTCGCCCTTACGAATAGCTCGATAGATACGGCTTTTAGGCACACTTTTTTCTAAGGTGAGTAGAAAGTTATCAATTCGTTGTCCTGCTTGTGCTTCACTAATATCAATGAATTGAACGGGATTTGAAATGAGATGGGTCTTGGTATTGCTGCTTGTCATAAAAATGTCTAGTTGGCTATTGCTGATATGAGTGGGTACTGTTATATTATGTTGATAGTTATGGTGTTAAGTAAAGGTCAGTATACCGACTTTTATACATGGTAACCTAAATGGCATAGTCGCGCCTTCGCTTGAAAAATACATTATAGAAGTTGATGCGGCAAAACCCAACAAGTTTTGATTTAACACGTTTGACGATGGTTAAACGTGATTGGTGCTCAATAGTGAGCAAGAAATTAAGTAGTTCTCATGTCTTGGTGATAATGAATAAATAAAGTACCAAGCAGGACAATGACAGGTAATTAATAAAGATGAATATGTGGCCAGCTACACCATGGGGTGAAGCGCCGATATTGAGTCGAGTGTCGCAGAGTATTATTGCGACAGTAGAAAGTGTCTATAGGGCGCATACTACATATAGGGATAAACAATGTGCAAATGTAAGACGCATTGCGAGTATTAATTACACAAAGTAAACAATGTCGTCCTGCAAATATTAGGCTTTAATAGCTGATAGTGTACTCAAAACCCAATAACTATTGGCAATGAACCAGCGTGAGAACCTCAATAAGAGGTTAGTGCATGAAACGAATTTTAATTAACGCGACCAATGATGAAGAGCTTCGCGTAGCAATGGTTGATGGCCAGCGTTTATTCGATTTGGATATCGATATCCCATCGAGGGAACAGAAAAAAGGTAACATCTACAAGGGTAAAATTACTCGAGTAGAACCTAGTTTAGAAGCAGTTTTTGTCGAATATGGATCTGAGAGACAAGGCTTTTTACCCCTAAAAGAAATTTCAAAAAGTTATTTCAAACAAAAAAATGGCGACAATGAATCTGGACGCGTTAACGTGCAAGATGTTTTGTTTGTCGGTCAAGAACTTGTTATTCAAATTGAAAAAGAAGAACGTGGCAACAAAGGTGCTGCGTTAACAACCATGATTAGCCTTGCTGGTCGATATTTGGTGTTAATGCCAAATAGCCCTCGCGCTGGCGGTATTTCACGCCGTATTGAAGGAGATGAGCGTGCAGAATTGCAAGAAGCTTTACGTTCATTAACCGTACCGGAAGGCATGGGCATGATTGTTCGTACTGCTGGTGTTGGTAAACAAGCTGAAGAGTTGCAGTGGGATTTAGAATATCTAGTGCAGTTATGGACAGCAATTGATACCGCCACTAAAGAGCGTAAAGCGCCTTTTTTAGTATATCAAGAAAGCAATATTATCATCCGAGCCTTACGCGATTATTTACGTAAAGATATTGGTGAAATCCTGGTTGATTCTCCTGAAATGTATCAAACAGGTTACGACTTTATGCGTATGGTTATGCCGCATGAGTTAAGTAAATTTAAGTTATACCAAGATAAAGTCCCGCTATTTACACGTTATCAAGTCGAAAGTCAGATTGAAACAGCTTTCCGTCATGAAGTACGTTTGCCCTCTGGCGGCGCCTTAGTGATTGATCCAACCGAAGCATTGATCTCTATTGACGTTAACTCTGCTCGTGCCAATAAAGGTGGCGACATTGAAGAAACGGCATTTAATACCAACCTAGAAGCAGCTGAAGAGATTGCTCGCCAGTTACGGATTCGCGATTTAGGCGGCCTGGTAGTCATTGATTTCATCGATATGGGGCCCAGCCGTCACCAGCGTGAAGTTGAAAATCGTCTACGTGATCATCTTAAAGCTGATCGTGCACGAGTTCAGGTGGGCCGAATTTCTCGTTTTGGTTTACTCGAGATGTCTCGTCAACGTATTCGTCCATCATTAGGTGATGCACATGAAGAAGTTTGCCCACGTTGTGCCGGTTTAGGTCATGTACGTGGTGTTGAATCATTAGGTTTAGCCGTACTAAGACTGTTAGAAGAAGAAGCAACAAGAGATGGCATTGCGCAACTAGTTGTTCAGTTACCGGTCTCGGTCGCTACTTTTATGTTGAATGAAAAACGTACTCAACTAGATGCGATTGAACGACGCCATAGTGTGAAGTTACTGTTAATTCCAAACCCGCATTTAGATACGCCAAATTACGATATCGAACGTATTAAAGATGGTGGAGAAAATGGCAAAGTAAGCCATCATTTGATGACTCAACCTGAACCTATTGCACCAGAAACACTAAAAGACAAACCTACAGTTGAGCAAGCGGCAGTAACAGGCGTTTCGCCAGCAGCACCTGCGCCTATATTAAACGATGAGGCAAAAACAAAAGAAGTGCCAGCGGTTGTAGTTAAAGAGAAAAAACCCAACTTATTAAAACGATTATTGAATGTACTAACAGGTAAAGCCGCTGACGAACCAGAAGTTGTAGCTGAAGTTGAGTCTAAACCTAAGGTAGAAGATAAACCGGCTCGTGAACAAAACCGACGTCCACGTAATCGCAATAACAATAACCGTCGAGGCCCACGTTCACGCTCGGATCAAGAAAATTCTGAGCAAAAAGTAACGCCAGATAAAGTAACAGAAAAGCCTAATAATCAGCCTTCAAAACCTAAACCAGCCTCCGCTGTAACTGCATCAACCAATGATGATGATGAACAAACCACAGCACGTAATCCTAATGCAAAACGTGCTCGTAGAGGGGGACGCCGTCGTCGTCCAGCAGGAGCACGCACAGATGTAGATGCTAATGTAATTCAAGCTGAAGTAACTGTTCCAGATGATGCTGGTAATAAAATTCCCGCTGTAAAAAAAGAAGTGGAAGGTAATTTGATTCCTAAAGAAGCGCCTGAAGTGAACGGTAATGTACCTACTCAAGAAGCTAAAGAAATTGATGGTAATAAACCGACCCCAGAGGCTAAGCCCCCCAGAGGCCGAACATCTTCAGGTAGCAATCCACGTCGTCGTCGTCCGCCTGCCAATGCTAATACAATGAAGGTTAACTCACCATCTCTACCAGAACCACAAGCAGAAAGTATGGCAAATAAACCTGTAGTGGCAGATACTAATGAAGTAAAAGTGAAAGTGGTGCGACCGAAACGAATTATTAAGGAAGTCTTACCTAAGGAAGTTAAACTTGAGGAAGTTAAACCTAAGGAAGTTAAACCTAAGGAAGTTAAGCCTAAGGAAGTTAAACCTAAGGAAGTTAAACCTAAGGAAGTTAAACCTAAGGAAGTTAAACCAAAAGAAGATGCCAACGAATCATAAACTGAGATCTGAAAAGTTGCTGGCCTTAATTGGTCAGCGACTTGTTTACCAACAACAGCAATGTGAAATCATTGAGCTGTTAGATGGCTGTGTATTTGTATTGCAGGTATTAGAGTCCAACACGAATATTCAAGCGAATCAGTACGGTGAAGGTCATCGTACCGTGCCAGTAACCTATACTGTATCGGTTTATGATGGTGAAGGTGAGTTACATCCTGAACTAGTAATCTCCGGTCTTGAGCAATTATTAGGATTCAATTAACAATTAATCTCAGCTCTTTATTTACATGGTGGGCTGCGTTCATCTTTTGCTAAGTTAGTAACTTACGTACAGCTAATAAATCTTGTTCAGTATCAACTCCATGGCCAGGATCTATCTGTGCAAGGGTCAAATGAATCTTTTTACCGTGGTATAAGGCACGAAGTTGTTCTAGTGATTCTTCTTGTTCTAAAATACACGGGCTAAGTTCTATATAGTGCTTTAAGAAACTAGCGCGGTAGCCGTATAAACCTATATGTCGATAATGAGGCAACAGGGGTGGCAGTGGCGATTCTTTGTCAAAATGATCACGCATCCATGGAATAGGCGCTCGACTAAAATACAAGGCATAACCTTTGTTATCCATAACTACTTTAACGGTGTTAGGATCAAATACTTGTGTTTCTTCACTAATCATTGCGTACAACGTTGCCATATCGGCATCACTATGTATCGCTAAATCCTCGGCCACTTGATTGATTAGGCTGGCGGGTAAACAAGGTTCATCACCCTGTACATTGACAATAATGTCAGTATCAGCAAAAGCACGTTGTTCTGCGACTTCAGCTAACCTATCAGTACCCGAAATATGATCTGAACGGGTCATGCAGACATCAGCACCGAAGGCTTTTGCAACTAGTTCAATTCGCTCATCATCAGTGGCAATAATAACGTCACTGGCTAAACTTTGTTTGGCCCGCTCATAGACATGTTGAATCATTGGCTTACCAGCAATGTCTAATAATGGTTTTCCAGGTAGCCGACTTGAGGCAAAACGCGCTGGAATAACAATCTTAAATGACATCTAGTCAGCTTCAGTTACAGTCAATTCACGTGCTTCTACAGCTAGCATGACAGGAATGCCATCGCGAATGGGGTAAGCAACTCTGCAACTAGGGCAAATCAGCTCTTGTTCCGCTTTTTGGTAAGTTAGGCTGCCTTTACAGTTAGGGCAGGCGAGAATATCAAGTAGTGCTTTATCCATGGGGTGTTATTCCTGCTAGTTTTTGTAGAATATGTTGGTCAAGTTTACCGCTTATTGATGCTTCAATGGGAATATACCATGTGTTGTTATCAGCAAAGTGTTGGCATTTTACCGCATCTTTTTCAGTCATGAGTATTGCCTTTTGATCATTGAACTCAATATCTTCTGCTATAAAGGGGTGATGATCATCAAAAATATGGCTAATAAGTGATAGTCCTTGTGAGGATAATTGTTCAAAAAATCGTTGAGGATTACCTATGCCGGCAATGGCATGAACAGTTTGCCCTTTGAAGCTGGATAATGTCCTTTTTTTTGTTCGATCTGTTAAATTTACCGCGTCTAGCTGTGATAATGTCATCGTATGATTTGCAGTGTTTTCACCATGATTTTCAACAATAAAATCAATTTTGTTTAAGCGTGACATAGGTTCACGTAATGGTCCTGCAGGCAGGCAAAGTTGATTACCAAACTGGCGTTGTCCATCAATAATAACAATTTCAATATCGCGGCCCAAAGCATAATGTTGTAGACCATCATCGGCAATTATAACATTGCAATCATATTGCTTGAGTAAGCTGATGCCTGCGGCAACTCGATCAGGTGCAACCACCATGGGACACATGGTATGACGGCTGATAATGATGGGCTCATCACCCACTATCATGGGATCACTGTTAGCCATTACATTTTGTGGATAATATTCAGCGTGGCCACCATAACCGCGGCTAATAATGCCCGGCCGATAGCCTGCTTGTTGTAATTGTTTGGCTAACCAGATGACAAAAGGCGTTTTGCCAGTACCACCAACGGTAATATTGCCAACAATAATTACCGGAACGGCTAAATAATGTTGTTTTAATATATTAAGTCGAAACAACCCTGCTCTTAGTTTAAGCACCGCTTTGAAGAGTAATGATAAAGGCCATAATAACCAACGGATAGGCTGGGGCTGATACCAACTATTGATAAGCCATTGCATAAATAAAACTTAGACTTGCTGAAACTGCAAACGATACAGTTCCGCATAGTGTTGACCTTTTGCAAGTAACTGAAGATGGTTGCCCGTTTCAATAATTTGACCGTTATGCATAACGATAATTTGGTCTGCTTTTTCGATGGTGGATAAACGATGAGCAATAACAAGGGTAGTACGCTGTTTCATCAGTGCTTCTAATGCTGCTTGAATATGTCGCTCAGCTTCAGAATCAAGCGAGGCTGTTGCTTCATCTAAAATGAGTATTGGGGCATCACGTAACAAGGCGCGCGCTATGGCAAGTCGTTGGCGTTGGCCGCCAGAAAGCAGTACGCCATTTTGGCCTACTTGGGTGGCTAAGCCATCAGGTAGGCGTTCAATAAAGTCCCAAGCATGTGCTGCTTTGGCAGCGCTAATAATTTGCTCATTACTAACGTGTTGTTTTTGACCATAAGCAATATTATTTGCGATGGTATCGTTAAATAAAACGACTTGCTGATTAACTAAAGAAATTTGATTACGCGTGTCAGCAAGTTTCAGTTCATTAATATCAATGCCATCAATCGTAATATGACCGGTGGTAGAGGGATAAAAACGAGCTAACAAACTGACTAAAGTTGTTTTTCCACTACCAGAATGGCCAACAAAAGCGATAGTTTGTCCTGGTTTTGCATGAAAAGAAATCTTTTCTAACACGGCACCTTTGCTAGCGTTATAGCTAAAACCAACATCTTTATACTCAATATCGCCCTGTGCTCTACCAATAGTGTGTGTGCCAGTATCCGATTCAGGATGTTGATCGAGTAAACTAAACACACTCTGAGCAGCCGCAATGCCTGCTTGAATTTTGCTATTTACTTTAGTCAGCCGTTTAAGAGGAGTTAACAACATAAACATAGCAGTGATAAAAGAAATAAAGCTACCTGCGGATATTGTTTCCAGCATATCAGGCAGTGTTGCAATATAAATAACACCAGATAAGCCTAATACTGAAATAAGCTGAATAATAGGCTGGCTTATTGCATCAGTAGTGATCATTTTCATACGTTGTCGGCGATTTTGTTGATTAATAATATCAAACCGTTTTAGTTCATATTGTTGGCTGCCAAAAGTTTTGACTTCACGGTGGCCTTCAATAATTTCATTACTAATATGACCAACGTCACCCATCGAATCTTGGATTGTTTTACTGATACCACGAAAGCGATAACTTACTTTGTAAACAAGGGTAGCAATCAACGGCACGGTCAGTAAAATAATCAGAGATAACATACCATTGAGATAAACCATCCATATCAATAAACCGATAATGGTCAGCGTATCACGAATCATAGTTAATACTGCACCTGTAGCTGCATCAGCCACTTGCTCTACATCATAGAGTAGCTTGGACATTAATTGGCCAGATGTACTCTGATCATAATAACTAGCCGGTAAGGTGATCAGTCGCTCAAACATTTCAGTGCGTAATTGTTTAATCACATTACGTGCCACCCATCCCAGTCCATAAGAAGTGACAAAATTTGCCGCACCACGGATTAAAAATAAACCAATAAGGGCTAAGGGGATGAATTTAATGGTATCAGCATCTTTATTGATGAAACTGCCATCGAGCAATGGTTTCATCATTGCTGCTAAACCAACTTCGGTAACAGCAAAAATAGCCATAGCAAAAACAGCTGCTGAAAAAGCAAGCCAATAAGGTTTTACATAATTTAATAAACGGCCATAAATCTCAGTGGCGCTAATGCTTTTAGTCTGTTCAATCATGGTTTATCGTTAGTTTTTTGTCGTGTTGCCAGTGTTAGTTTGGTATAACCCAACTGTTGAGCGCTATCCATTGCGGTGACAATATTTTGATAGGCAGCTTCTGCATCAGCACTAATAATAATATGTGGATCGGTATCGTCTCCAGCAGCTAGTTTGAGCTGTGCAGATAGCTGTTCTTTGCTTGGGCTCTGTAGGGATACATCATTAATAATAAAGTCACCATCAGCATTGATGATGATATCAATAGTTTGTTCTTGTTCCGTCATTGCTTGGCCACTGGCCTCTGGCAAATCGACTTTAAGTGAACTTTCGCGGATGAAACTTGTGGAAACCATGAAAAACAATAGTAATAAAAATACTACATCAATCATCGGGGTCAGATTAACATCAGGATCTTCTGCTTTTTGTGGTGATAAATTCACTTGTCTTGTTCCGGGTCATTATCAATCTCTCGGTCACCATGTAAAATTTCAATCAATTTCATCGCTTCTTGTTCCATATTGACAACTATTCTATCAATTCTACCCCGAAAATAGCGGTAAAAAATTAGGCTTGGAATAGCAACAATTAGACCGGTTGCCGTGGTCACTAAAGCAACTGAAATACCAGCAGCTAATGTTTCTGGATTTCCTACACCTTCCGTTGTTATAACTGCAAATACTTTAATCATGCCGAAAACAGTTCCCAGCAGGCCAAGTAATGGTGATATAGCTGCAATCGTCCCTAGGGTATTGAGATTACGCCCTAAAGCTAAGGTAACGTGACGGCCTATATCTTCGATGCTTTCTTTAGTCATTTCACGAGAATGATTACGGTTAATTAAGCCAGCGGCTAAAATTTGGCCCAAAGGTGAATTTTCTTGCAAAGCTTTAATACGATTATCATCAACTTGCTTAAAGCGTAACCATTGCCATATTTGAGTCATTAATTCTGGCGGTGAGATGCGCTTATTTTGAAGACTCCAGAATCGCTCAGCAATAATGCCGATAGCAATAATAGAGCAGGCAAACAGCGGGATCATCAACCAGCCACCAGATTTAAAGATCTCTAACATGATGTCAATCTCAATTATAAAAAACTGAAGTTATCATACGTTAAAGGGGCTGTTTAGTCTGTAGTATCAGCTGACCAAATAGTTTTAGCTTGTTGACGATAGAGTAGTGGTGCTGACATTTTGCTAATACCAATCTTAAATTGAATAGCGCCATCAGCGGCATTATCGTATTGAGTGATATTTCTTTGTTGATATCGGTCAGTGACTGTCTTAGCAGGGAAATGGTAACGGTTACGATAAGCAACAGGAAATAAAACGATTTCTGGTTTTACAATGTCAATAAATTGAATGCTAGACGAAGTCCGACTGCCATGGTGAGGTGCAACCATTATGGTCGATTTTAGATCGTGACCATGACGCATAATTAATAAGTTTTCAGCTCTCTTTTCGATATCACCAGTTAATAAAACACTAGCAAAACTATTACTAACTTTCAAAACACACGATAGATTGTTCTCAGTACCCTCATCACCTTTATCAGGATAAAGTATAGTGAAAGTAACGTGGTCCCACAGCCATGATTGACCAGAGAGGCAGGGTAAAGCATTAGGTAAATATTTTATGGGTACGCTGGTTAAAAGTGAGTCGACAGCAATATTTTGTATTAATGGTTTTGCCCCACCGGCATGATCGTTATCAGCATGACTAATAACAAGCGTGTCTATCTTGTTAATACCTTGTGCTTGTAAAAATGGCAGAACAACAGCGGTACCAGTATTAAAGCTATCGCTAAACTTAGGGCCCGTATCGTAGACAAGGGTGTGTTGTTTGGTTTGCACTACAATGGCTAGACCTTGTCCTACATCTAATAAAGTAAACCAAAACTCACCTTGTTCTGGCCGATCAGCTTTAAATAATAGCAAAGGTAACAAGCCTATAATTCCTAACCATTTTGCAGGAAATCCTCGCGGTGACATGATTAATAATGTGCCTATAATCAGTGCTAAAGCATAATAAAAAGGTAAAGCAATGCTGGTCCAAGATGAAAAAGATAAAGCAGCCAAATAATCAAGCAAGGGCCAAAATAACGCGAGTAAACTGTCAGCTAAGTTAAGTAAAACTATGCCCAATGGTTCAAATAGCCATAACAACAGGCTAGCTAATAGTAAAATCGGTACAATAACTAGACTGATAAAAGGCACGGCTATCACATTGGCAATAGGAGCAATTAGCGAAGTTTTCATGAAAAATAATAGTAATAATGGGCTTAGGCCAAACGCAATCAAAGTATGAATTTTTAACCATTGCCAACGGGGTGATGGAAATCGATTTTGACTGGTATATAAGATGATAGCGACTGCCAAAAATGACAACCAAAACCCTGCTGATAACACAGCAAAAGGGTCCCACAATAAAACGAGTAATAAACTTAACGCGAGGATCGACGAAGGTGCTGTTGGCCGACGCATGATGACAGCAATCATAAGCGTCGTAACCATAATAAGCGCGCGCTGAGTAGGAATGGCAAAACCTGCTAACGCAGCATAAAATAGTGCAGTAAAAAAACCGACAATAGCGGCCGCTTCAGTCGCTGGTAATAACAACAAGTTTTTTGCACGACGTGCCCATAACCATCGAAAACTAAAAAAACCAATGGCTGAGGCTAAACCAATATGTAAGCCTGAAATAGCGAGTAAATGATTGGTACCGGACAGGCGCAACGTCTGCCATTGATCAAGGCTAATTTTATTGCGGATCCCCGTTGTTAACCCCTCAATTAGTCCTAACTGTGCACTGTGTTGAAGATGATTATTTATCTTATTTAATAATCGTTGACGCAAGGCATTGATTGAATAAAAAGGGGGAGTATTAAGTTGAATATTGTCATTATTATTTCGCACATAACCTGTGGCGCCAATTTTGTGCTGGAATAACCAGCGTTCATAATCAAAATTACCAGGATTGGCCATGCCGTGGTTCTGTTTGAGTCGTACTGTTATTTGCCAATGTTCACCTGCGCCAAATGTTGATGGAAACGGTTTATACCAGTTAAGGCGCAGGGTATTGGGAAGAAGGACTGCTGCAGTTTTATCGGGTGTAAATTCAAACTGAATACGTTGACCATTCTGTTTGGGTATATTGGCTATAATACCAGTGATGACCAGATCTTTACCTTCTAATGCTGGTGACAGCCTGTCATCAATGACCATACTGGCCTGTAGCAATGCCCAGCAGCCACCCATTAACAAATAAGCTAACCATCTTGTGTTGACGAAGATTAACAAAAGGACAGCCAAAAAAAGCATCAACCATAAGCAGGCTGAATCAGGTAAGCTTGACAGCTGTAAAAATAACAAACAGCCCAACATAAATGAAATGGCAGTTTTAATCATATATCCCTATAATAACAGCCGACTTAACAGTAATTTGAGACGCTATGCCTCGCAGAATCCTTAAACGCTTTATGCCTGATCATAAAACAATGCAGCAGCATCCGCATCTGCAAAGGTTTGGTAAGCGCCTAACCGATCCCAAACTATGGTATTTAAATCGCCGTAGCATTGCTGGTGGCGCTGCTATTGGTATGTTTGTGGGATTTATGCCGGTGTTAGGGCAAATGTTGATCGCCGCAGCGTTAGCGATTTTTTTCCGAGTAAATCTGCCTCTTGCTACAATGACCGTGTGGATTTCTAACCCACTTACCATTGCGCCAATTTATTTTTTCTCCTATAAACTAGGGGCGTGGGTGCTCGATATACCATTAGAACCACATGCTTTCACCATGACATGGCAATGGTTTACCCATGAGTTTTTAGTTATTTGGCAGCCAGTGTTAGTTGGAAGTTTGATTAGCGGTGTGATTGCCGCCTTGCTAGCCATATTATTTGTTCGTTTATTCTGGCGTCTAATAGTGATCCGAAGTTGGTTAAAAAGAAAATGCTTATCTAAAAATTAGTTACTAAGCTTGCCATCTAATAAAGTAAACGTTTTATCCATCCGTGCCGCCAGTTCACTGTCATGAGTCACAATTACCAATGCGGTACCCAGTGATGCATTTAATTCTAAGATTAAATCAAAAATAGCCTGTGCAGTGCGATGATCTAAATTGCCGGTAGGTTCATCTGCTAACAAACAATCAGGTTGCGTGATTAAAGCACGTGCTAATGCTGCACGTTGACGTTCACCACCCGATAATTCACTTGGTTTATGACTCAGGCGATGGCCCAGCTCTACTTTTATCAATAGTTCTTCAGCCTGTTGCTGTGCCTGTTTTGGAGAAACACCCCCAATAATAAGTGGAATAGCCACATTTTCGACAGCAGTAAACTCGGGTAATAAATGATGAAACTGGTATACAAAACCTAAACTTTGATTACGCAGTTTACTTAATGCTTTGACAGATAGGCTATTAATATCTTGGCCGTGAATTTCAACTTTGCCACTACTAGGCTCATCTAAACCGCCTAATAAATGCAAAAGTGTACTTTTTCCTGAGCCTGAACTTCCAATGATGGCCAGTTTTTCACCTTTATTAATGCTAAGGTTGATATTACTTAGAACATCAGTATCTAGGCTGCCATCAGTAAAACGTTTGGCCAGTTGACTGCATTGTATAACTGCCGGTTTAGTCATAACGTAGTGCCTCAGCTGGACGTATTTGTGCAGCACGCCAAGAAGGATAAATAGTAGAGAGTAATGACAGTACAAATGCCGTTATGCCAATCACAGTCACATCATTCAAGTGTAAATCAGAGGGTAAGCTACTAATGTAGTAAACATCGGCAGGTAGAAATTGATAACCCAATACATTTTCCAAGCTAGCAATAATGGTTTCAACATTAAGTGCTAAGGTTATTCCCCCTATTATCCCTATAAGCGTCCCAAATAAACCAATCAAAGTGCCCTGCACCATAAAAATAGTCATAATATCTTTAGGTGTCATCCCTAAGGTTCTCAATATAGCGATGTCTGATTGTTTATCGGTGACCATCATAATTAAAGTCGAGACAATATTAAAGGCTGCAACAGCCACAATCAGTAACAAAATAACAAACATAACCGTTTTTTCAGTTTTGAGTGCTCGGAAAAAATTTGCATGTTGATAAGTCCAGTCAGCAGCACGAAAATTCACTGGTAAAGTCATCATTAAATCACGGGTAATACGGGGTGCTTGATAGATATCATCTAATTTGAGTCTTAAGCCTGATACTTTGCTGGGGATCCGAAATAACTTAGCAGCGTCATCGATGTTCATGATGGCTAAAGCACTATCATATTCATACATGCCTATTTCAAATATGCCGACTACATCCAGCCGTTTTAAACGCGGAATAATGCCGGCAGGAGTTGGGCTGACATGTGGTGTTATCAAGGTTATTCTATCGCCTGTTGATACGCCCATTGCTATGGCTAAATCTTTACCGAGGATGATGCCAAAACTACCTGGGATCAGTGCCTCAAACTCACCTTGAGTGATTTTTTCACCAATGCTCGAAACACGTCCTTCTAATGTTGGATCTACGCCTCGAATTTGAGTGCCACGGACATTGCTGCCTTGACTCAGCATAGCCTGACCTTCTACGAAGGGTGCAGAGTCAATCAGGTGAGGAAAATCGGCAATTAAGTTTTGAAGACTTTGCCAATCTTTGAGTGAGCCATCTGCCCCGGTAATAAAGGCGTGTGATGTCATACCCAAAATGCGAGTACGTAACTCTTTTTCAAAACCATTCATCACAGATAATACAGTGATTAGAGCGGCCACACCCAGGGCTACGCCCAACATGGACGATAAAGATATAAAAGAAATAAAGTGATCACGACGTTTGGCGCGAGTATAACGCAGTCCGATATAGATGCTTAAGGGTTTAAACATGGCATTTAATGTCTACTTTGTGAGGGAGTGATAGCTCACAGCCGAAGATGTGAGCTCATCTATAAGTCTCGCTTATTTAGCGTAAACTGTTTGGGTGCCGCTTTCACAACCAATTAACATTACATCAGCAGGCCGCATTGCAAATAAACCATTCGAAACGACACCAACGATATTATTCAACTCTTTTTCTAAAGTGATAGCTTCCATGATCTCCCAACCATGAACATCCAAAATGACATTGCTGTTATCAGTGATAAAACCTTCGCGATAAACAGGTTGTCCGCCAAGCTTTACAATTTCTCGCGCTACATAACTGCGCGCCATCGGTACAACCTCAACAGGTAGTGGGAATGTACCTAAAATATCAACTAATTTACTTTCATCGGCAATACATACAAATTTGTCACTAGCGGCTGCAATAATTTTTTCCCGCGTTAAAGCGCCACCGCCGCCCTTAATTAGTTGCAAGTTGTGGTTGGATTCATCTGCCCCATCAACATAAACGGCAATTTGGCCAACTGAATTCAAATCAAATACTTGAATACCATGATCTTCTAAGCGTTTGGTAGACACGATTGAGCTCGATACCGCACCTTCAATTTTATGTTTAATCGTCGCCAATGCATCAATAAAATGATTAACTGTTGAGCCCGTTCCTACACCAACAATACCTTCGGTATCAATGTGCTCTAATGCAGCATAGGCGGCTTGTTTCTTCATTTCATCAGCAGTCATGATATGTTCCTTGATCTTATTAAGTAAATTATTTCACTAATTATAGAGATAAATGACCGGCAATGGTAACGTAAGCAGTATTATTGATTAATTTTATGAAGAATAGTGTGGTCATGCTGACTGAATATGTAGAAAAAATCCTGAAAGCACGTGTCTATGAAGTGGCCATTGAATCGCCGCTAGATATCATGCCGCGACTATCGCAGAAAACGAATAATACCATGCTGATCAAGCGCGAAGATCTTCAGCCTGTATTCTCATTTAAATGTCGTGGTGCGTATAATCGGATGACCCAATTAACAGCAAAAGAGCGTGAACAAGGCGTTATTGCTGCATCAGCAGGTAATCATGCACAAGGTGTGGCATTGTCAGCAGAAAAAATGGGCATATCAGCACTGATTGTTATGCCTAAAACAACGCCGCCGATTAAGATTGAAGCAGTAAGATCTTATGGCGCTGAAATTACCCTACATGGCAATAGCTATGATGAAGCTTATGCTTATGCAACTGAACTAGGTAGCAAGCAAGGTCGCACCTTTATTCATCCCTATGATGATCCTGAGGTGATAGCTGGTCAAGGCACTATTGCGATGGAGATCATGCGGCAACATCCTCAGCATATACACGCGATTTTTGTACCGGTTGGTGGCGGTGGACTCATTGCGGGTGTGAGTGCTTATATAAAAGCGTTCTGGCCTGAAATAAAAATTATTGCTGTTGAACCTGCTGATGCAGCAAGTTTAAAAGCAGCATTAGATGCTGATGAACGAGTGGTGCTTGATCAAGTTGGCCTGTTTGCAGATGGCACTGCTGTAAGACAGGTGGGTGTCGAACCCTTTAGAGTGGCACGAGAAACGGTAGATGAAGTGATCTTAGTGGACAGTGATGAAATGTGTGCGGCGATCAAGGATATTTTTGATGATACCCGATCGATTGCTGAACCATCAGGAGCCCTATCTGTAGCCGGTGCTAAAAAATATATTGCCCGTGAGGGATTGAAAAATGAACACATAGTAGTGATTCATAGCGGAGCGAATATCAATTTTGATCGCCTACGTCATGTGGCAGAAAGAGCCGAATTAGGAGAGCGAAGAGAGGTTTTGTTTGCCACCACTATTGATGAGCAACCAGGTAGTTTTCAATTATTTTGTCAAACATTATCAGAACGCGGCATCACTGAGTTTAATTATCGTTATGCAGATCAGCAGCTGGCACAAGTATTTGTTGGTGTTAGATTAACCGGGGGCGATGACGAACGTCAGGCTTTATTTACAACTCTTGATGACGCGGGTTACCAATGGTCTGATTTCAGTGATAACGAAATGGCAAAACTGCATGTAAGACATATGGTTGGTGGACATGCTGCACAAGTTGAAAATGAACAATTATATCGGTTTGAATTTCCTGAACGTCCGGGTGCTTTACTTCGATTTTTAACGCGTATTGGCCAGCGATGGAATATTAGTTTATTTCACTATCGAAATCATGGCGCCGCCTATGGACGTGTTTTGGTTGGGGTGCAAGTACCTAAAGATGAACAAACAGACTTCCAAGGATTTTTAGATGCACTAGGTTATCAATATTGGCAAGAAACCGATAATCCTGCTTACGATCTATTTTTAAAATAGCCGTGATAAAATCGTCTTTTCAATAATAGTGTTTTGACGAGATAATTTATTCAAATCAGATAAAATTTAGGCAAAGTTTTCACTTGCGTAAAAAGTTAAGCGCTGTATAATTCCTTCGCTTAACGGCAGGCGCGTAGCTCAGTTGGTTAGAGCACTACCTTGACATGGTAGGGGTCGGTGGTTCGAATCCACTCGTGCCTACCAGTTAATCATCAATTAAGGTTAACTGGTTAGTGAGCAGTAAATATATAGCTTGATGACAGCTGGCATATTTTCACGTTCTGCCTTATTTAACTCAACTCCCCCCAGTTAAATTATCACTGACATTAAGTAGTCAATATTTGGCTTCGTTTTGATACAAGCGTTAGTTTCTCACAAAATTCAAAAATAACTTCAATTTAGACGAATATCAATCTAATTATCTAATATATACATGCCGATATACCGTTTCCCTTTAATGAAATCTTACAAGTACTTTCTTTTGAAGTTGCCCCTGATGTTCTTTAGCTTTAAATACTGAAGCTAAGTTTTTAATATGGAACGACCTTTTTTACTTGAAATAAAGTAATAAAATAGCGTGGATCTTAAAATAATTTGCCATCTAGTACCAAAGTACAATATACGGCTATGAGTAGGTACTATATCATCGGCTTTCACAGTGTTTAGGAAGCTAAAGATTAGATAAGAATTAATTATTTTTTAAACGCAACGGAAGCATCATTTTACAAGCAATTTAATAATTACTTAATAAGGACTCATTCTCATGGCTTCAGAAATTGGCACAATCAAAACGTTAATTGGTACTGCAGATGCAACAGCAAGTGATGGATCACAACGGACTTTAAAAGTTGGAAATTCAGTTTTCCAAGGTGACGTTATTACAACCGGCGCTGCAGGCGCTATTGCCATTGAATTAGCAGATGGGTCCTTGATGACCTTAGGCCGTGATTCACAAGCCGTATTAGACACTGAAGTTTATGATCCCTCTGCCGCAGTTCAAGCCACTGAAAGTGTAGATAGCGACGTTGATGCGATACAACAAGCCTTATTGGACGGAACGGATCCTACTCAAGTAGGTGAAGCAACCGCTGCTGGTGCAGGTACTCAAACTGGCGGCAATGAAGGCCACCAACCTGTTGTTGTTGATTATCTAGCCCCTGAAGCACAAGTTACTTCTGGTGTTGACTCTACCGGCGTGACAACTGTAATTGCAGCTGGCGGTGATGAAACAGTGTTTGATGGTGCGCCAACAGCGGATGTAAACACGGTATTATTAGATGAAGATAACTTAAGTACAAAAGAAGAGCTAAGTGCAGCTTTCTTAGCGTTACAAGGTGCATTTCAATCAAGCACTGGATTTACTGCTACTCGCGCTGCTGCTAACGGCATCAATGACGATGCCGAAGGTGATGATTTAGCGGCCAATGCCTTAACTGTTTTATCAGGTACTTTGGCTGCTGATTTTGGTGGCAATGGTGCCGGTGATATTGTGTTTAACGCAGGAAATACACAACCTACAGGCATCACGTCAGGCGGCGAAGCGCTTCAATATTGGGTGTCGGAAGATGGTTACACATTAATTGGTTACACCGAAAGTGAGG
>JAWUYH010000031.1:0-35478 GCA_034110895.1 Gammaproteobacteria bacterium
AGAACGTTTCTCAGCATGGTCTGGTGCATTAGCAACAGCATCTGATGTTGTTTTCTACGGTACATTAGAAGGTTACATCAAAGCTGTAGACGCTCAATCAGGTCGTGAGCTTTGGAGATTCAAAACTGCGTCAGGTATCATCGGCAACGTAAACACATACAAGCATGAAGGCAAGCAGTTCATCTCAATCTTGTCTGGTGTTGGTGGTTGGGCTGGTATCGGTATGGCTATCCCTAGCTTAGAAAATGACTCTGATGGTCTTGGTGCGGTAGGTGCTTACAAAGCGCTATCTAGCTGGACTAACTTAGGTGGTGTTTTAAGCGTATTTAGCCTATAAGACCTTTATTTATTAATATTTTTTAATAGATAAAACCTTAATAAAGAAGCCCGGCACTTGTGTCGGGCTTTTTTTTTATAATTATGTTGAGAAAAGAATACAACTATTAATTAAAATTTTCCGAGTGGGATAATTAATTGATAGCTGTGGTCGAATAGTTATGATTTGACAATAACACTTGTAATTAAATTGAATAAGGAATGAATGATGACAATAACACGGGTATTCTCATACCTATTTGTAAGTTTGATATGTATGCTTTCTGCGGCCCATGCGGCGGACTTTAAGCCCTTATTAGGACAGACTGCTGTTCGAGTATGTGCTGATGCATTTAACTTACCTTATTCAAATAAAGAGCTGGAAGGCTTCGATAATAAGATTGCCGCGATCATTGGTGAAGAGTTAGGACTGCCAGTAGAATACTATTGGTTCCCACAACGGATTGGTTTTAGCCGTAATACGCTTAAAAAAGTTGATCTTGAAACAGGAAAGTTCCTCTGCGATGTTGCAATGAGTATTCCAGATGAACGTGGATTGTATTCACCTACTAAACCTTACTTTAGCTCTATTGATGCAATGGTGTACCGTAAAGGCGAAGATTATGAGTTATCTAAAATAGGGGATATTGCAAAGCTAAAAGCTCAAGGCAAAAAACTTAAAATTGGATTATTCGATCGCGCTATAGCCACTGAAATATTGATCAAGGATGGCGTTGAAGACCAAGTTGAGTATTTTCAAATGATGACGGGTGATGCCCGCATTAATAGCGGAAGAATAATCTCTGATGAATTGGCTTCAGGTCGTATTGATGTTGCCTTCACATGGGGACCTATAGCAGGTTTTTATGCAGGAAAATCAGACGTCCCAATGACGGTTGTACCTTTGAATGAAATTGGCTCAGACTTTGTATTTAAATTTGCTATGGGGGTAAGACCACAAGATAAAGAATGGCGAGTTTTGCTAGATAAAATCCTAGCAAAACGTAAAGATGATATTGCCAATATTATTTCACAATATAATATGCCATCATTAGCCAATGTGAAACAAACAACTAAAACTAAAGCTGCTATTTATACTATTGAAAATGGTAAGGTTGATAATAAAACATTTGTAGGCTGGCGTTTATTTAACTCTAGCTGTTTTGTCTGCCATGGGCAAGATGCAACAGGAACAGATATTGCGCCTAATTTGCTAACTAGTCTTGAAGGTATGAGTAAATATAAATTCAGGAAGAAAGTACTACATCGTTATTTTGCTAAGGTTAACTTAGATGATCCTGAACGACGCCTAAAATTCTTACAAGAAGTTGTCGGTGAGCAAGGCGTTGCTAACTTTAAGATGCCAACATGGTCAGATGAGCCAAATATTCGGCCACATATTGGTGATCTTTATGCGTATTTAAAAGCACGTTCAGATGGTGCTTTAGATGGAGGTCAACCAGAAAAGATTGAGCCTTAACACTTGATTATTATTGTGGTTATTCAACGGTAGCTGCAATAATTGATTTAAGATTGTTGTTTATATTTTGTGAAAACTCATTTTGTTTCTGATTATTAGTCTGTTCATTCATCAGGCGTGTACTGACAATAATGCCTTTGTTTATTTCTTGTCGAACAGCAATGGTGCAGGGCATCTCATTAATGAGATCTGAATTGATTTCAATCATTTGTTTGGCATAGGTAATATTGCAAAAATTAGTCAGAGTGGAGAGCGGAAAGTCTTTATCACCGCGGTCACGTATTGCTTGACCAATTTGACTACGCTGAATGATGCGGTAGTTATGTTCGGAAATAGCAAGATCAAGATTTAACAATGTATCTTCATAGCTATAGTCACTGTATTGTAGATAGATATGACTAGTATCATTTTTTGAGCAGCCCACTACTGCTGTGATAAGCATGGCACATAAAATGGGGAGCTTTAGCAATCGTAAGGTAGTCATAGTTAAATTTTACTGTATTATAAATTTAATACTAATAATAACATTAAAATAAAGAGGGATGTAATGGTAAAAAATATATGGTTTTCATTGGTTTCAAGCTGCATATTATTAGGCTTTACGATCAATGCATTTGCTGTTGCAGGTTTTTCTGATGTCAATAATGAGCTTTTTGATAAAGCTCACTTAAAAAATATTAACCAACCGACAGTTTTACACTATAAATATAATCGAACTAGTTTTGTTGATGGTCCACGTGAAGACACGATTGACGTTGTGGTTAGCAATATTCGTAATACAGGCCGAAAAGATACACATTTCGAGTTTTTCACCGGTGAGAATAAGCGTCCTTATCAAGATCGTGAAAATCAGCAAGGTAATAGTGTTTTTGTTTTCTTTCTTGAATTTGATGTGCATGAACTTAATCGTCTAACGGAAGGTGATTGGCGCTACTTTCAACGTAAAATACGTTGGGCTCTAGCTAAAGGTGCAGTAAAAAAAGAAGTTGAAATTGATTATCAAGGTGAAAAAGTAAAAGCAGTACAGTATACAATTCAACCATATATTAATGATCCAAAGAACTCTCGCTACACGCTCTATGCAAGCAAGTATTATATTTTCACAATGTCTGAGGCTATTCCTGGTGAAATTTATCAGTTACGAACAATAGTGCCTGATGGTAAAACATGGCAGGAAGGTGATGCCATACTCACTGAGGAAACAGTAACATTCAGTGGTTCTAACAATTTATAAAGTGCTGCTAACATTAGCAGTCGAAAAACGGGCCTAACAGCCCGTTTTTTTGTATTAGGCTATATATTATGTTTAAGCGGTTTAATTCTCTCCAAGTTATTTTATTGTTGCATGAGTTGAGTTTTATATTACTGGTACTTATAACCGGTGCTGTAGGTGTTATATGGTCAGTATCATGGCAACAAACTTCAGAAGAATCTTTGCGTATAGGCTCAATGAACACAACAATGCAGAATGTGCGTGGCGATGTCTATCGTCAATTAAAAGAGGTATTCGATGCGACATTTTTACAAGATAATGATGCTTCCAAGGAATATTTAACTTACACTCATGCAATAAATGGCTATTTGTTAGAATTAAAGCAACTAGTACGTGGTCAACATGAGATGCAAGCTATTAAGCTTGTTGATCAAGCATATTCAGCCTTCCAGACTAAAACAAAACAGTTACTTAACAATGACAATGCGAGCATTGACCGCCAAAATCTGTTGGATAAAGAGTTAGAACAATATACCTTTGCACAATTAGAGCAGGCCTTTTCAAACCTTGATCTGTTGCTAAATAATAAACAAAAAGCACTGTCTTTATCAAAGCAGCAGTGGACAGAGCGATTAATCTGGTTAGCTCCTATTCCAGTATTATTATCGATTGCTTTATTATTAATAGCGCGAAGATTTGTTCGTAAAAATATAGTGTATCCGCTAACTGCACTTGTTGAAGGTGCTGATTTAATCAGTAAAGGTAATTTACTTCATAGTGTTCCTCTCGTTGGTGTATCAAATTTAATTCAACTATCAGAAGGCATTAATAGTATGGCCTCTGAACTAGCGTCGAGTCGTGATCGTTTGGTTGAATCTAATAAACAAGCAGCATTAGGTGAGTTGGTCCCATTAGTGGCGCATAATATTCGTAATCCACTAGCAGGCATACGTGCTGCATCTCAAGTGGCACGAGACGAAGATATTTCTGAATCAACCCATGATACCTTGACAGATATAATAGTAGCGGTCGATAGGTTAGAACGCTGGGTAACATCCTTATTACGTTATTTACATCCAATAAAACCCCATTTAACGACAACCACATTAATTGAGGTAACTGATAACGCCTTGTCGTTAATCGAGCTACAGTTAGCCGATAAAAACATTAGTTTACAGCGTACAGGTTGGCAATCAGATAATCACAAATTACTGCTAGATATTCACTTATTTGAACAGGCTATTTTTAACTTAGTGCAAAATGCTTTAGAAGCGTCATCTTCAGGTGACATCATTGAGCTGCTTTATCATCAAACTGAAAATCATATCTCCTTGTCGATTAGAGACCAAGGTAAAGGAATGACCTTTGATCCTATAGCTGAAAAAGTAATGGACGGTGAGAAAAAATTTCTAAGCTGTGGATTAGGTATTCCATTTTCATTAAAAATAATTAAACAACACGGTGGTCGTTTAGTTTACGATAGCTTAGATTCTGGTGGTACCTTGGTGACGATAACTGTTGCTATAGATTTTATTATGACATCTTAGACTTGAAACTTATGTGGAAAATGACTTTATGATAAATGTGTTGTTAGTAGAAGATGAAACATTATTCGCAAAATCAGTATTAAGACGTTTGGAGAAAGAGGGCTATAAGGGAGATATTGTTTCAACAATAGCGGAAGCTCGACACTATATAAAAACAGGATTACCCGACCTCTTACTGCTCGACATTCGTTTACCCGATGGTAGTGGTCTTGATTTATTAGCTGATTGTCGTGCTGATCAGAACGTTAATTTGAAATCACTACCAGTGATTGTAATGACAGCTTATGGCGAACTGGATGATGTGGTTTTAGCCATGAAATTAGGAGCATCAGACTATTTAAAAAAGCCAGTGGATCTAGACGATTTGGTGCTCACCTTATCTAAAGTCTTAGCAACCCAGCAACTCAAACAACAATTAACATATTCACATCAGCGTGATCGCCAAGCAATTGATACGATTGAGATGGTCGGTGTCAGTCAAGCAGCAAATAATGTTCGTCAGCATCTGGCGCGAATTGCGCAATTGGTTAGTCAGAGCACCGCCAGTCATCCCGTTATGTTGATACGAGGTGACACAGGTACAGGAAAAGATGTTGCTGCACGTTTGTATCACCAATTAGGTGACTGGCATAAACAGCCCTTTGTACATGTTGATTGTGCATCATTGCCGAGTGAGTTGATTGAATCCGAACTGTTTGGCTATGAACGAGGTGCATTTACCAATGCTCATCAGACAAAAATTGGTTTAATTGAAGCAGCAGAAGCGGGTACGATATTCTTAGATGAAGTCGCCGAATTACCCTTAGTCTTACAGGCAAAATTATTAAATGTGATAGAGCGACGTGTTGTTAGGCGCTTAGGCTCAACTAAAGAATACCCAGTATTAGCCCATTTTGTTGCTGCAACCAATCGCAATTTAGATAATATGGTGGCGGCGGGTTTATTCCGTTCTGATTTGTACTTCCGTCTAAATGTATTGGAACTCGAGTTACCACTCTTACGTAAACGCCATCAGGATATACCTTTGTTAGCAAAGTACTTTATTGAAAAGATTGCTCGACGATATGGCTTAAAAATACCTGAATTAGCTGAGGATGCTTTGCAGTCGTTAGTACTCTATTCATGGCCTGGAAACATAAGAGAATTACAACATGTGTTGGAGCGGGCAGTGATGTTGTGTCGTAATGATGAAATAAGAGTTGATGATTTAATTTTAAAACAAGACCTATCATCAAGCTCAAAAACCATGGATTCTACAGGGTTAAATGAGTTAGAAAATATGACTTTAGATGAGGTTGAAAAAAAGCTGATCGAACGTGCTTTAAAGCGTACAGCAGAAAATGTTTCACGTGCAGCCAGAGAATTAGGCCTGACACGTATGGCAATGCGATATCGAATGAATAAATATAAGCTTTAAGTCTTTCTTACGGCTAATTATTTGACTATTTTCAGACCAGACCATTCTTTTTTAACGGTCTTTAGTGGTTTCACAGGTGGTGGTGTATCGTCGGAAGGAAAGAACATTCCCTCATTATTTTCTTTGCCATAAATTGATTGTACAGCAATAATGGGAATGAATAATTCCATGGGTTTACCTGAAAAACGAGCTGAAAAACTAATCCAATCATTATCAGCGTGAAAATTTTGTACCGCTCCATCTGAAATATTTAACACTATTTTATTATCATTTATGAATTCTTTTGGTACTTGAACGCCCTCATATGTGGTGTTAACCAATAAATGAGGTGTCATCTGATTTTCAAGTAACCATTCATATATGGCTCTAATAAGGTATGGTTTTTGTGATGTCATTTTATTATCTCATTTCACGTTCAACATCGCTTAAACTTGCTTGGAAGCTTTCCCTTGCAAAGATTCTCTGTGCATAGTCTTCCACAGCTTTGGCTTTAGCGGTGAGTTTGATTCCTAACATAGGCAAGCGCCATAACAATGGTGCAAGACTGCAATCTAATAAAGAAAACTCATTACTCATAAAATAAGCTGATTCTTCAAATAGCGGACCTAATATGGTGAGATCTTCTTGAACTGTTTTACGGGCTTTACTTGTTTTGCCTTTTTCTGCACCAGTGAGCGCTGGCCACAGAGAGTACCAATCTTTATCAATACGATGCAACATTAATCTGGCTTTGGCACGAGAGGCAGGGTCAACTGGCATTAATGGTGGATGTAAAAATCGTTCATCAAAATAAGTAATAATGATATTAGAATCAAATAATACTAAGTCACGGTCAATCAGTGTCGGGCAGGTACCATAAGGATTCATAGCGGCAACGTCTTCAGGCCAGCCACCATCCACAATGTCTTCAATATTAGCAGTGATATTTTTTTCATGCATGACAATGCGTGTGCGATGACTAAAGGGGCATGAAGGGTCTGAATACACCGTCATCATTGAGCGGCGATTGCTATTGGCCATTTGGGTATTGCTCCTAAAGATATTTAATTGCAAAATACCGTGGGTTATAGTGCTACTGTAAATGACAAAGGGATCGTGCTCCCTTTGTCTAAATACAACAAGTTAGTTGGTACTAGAATTAGTGTATATCTCTCCAAAATGCTTTCTTCATTGGGTATGCAACCAAAAAGAATAGGAATAAATAAAGTAATACCCATTTACCTAGTGCTAAGCGTTGAATTTTTGATGGTTCTCCGACATAGGCTAAGAAATTGACTAAGTCTGAAACCATAACATTGTAGTCATAACTCGATAATGAGCCTTCTTCATTGTCAGTTAAATGCTCAGTTTCTTTGTCGTAGTGTATATAACCTTGTTGCTGCCATAATACATGAGGCATACTCGTACCTTTAAATACAAGGTTATTGGTACCTACAGCTTTAGATTCATCGACATAGAATGTTCGTAAATAAGTGTTCAGCCAAGCAGTGCCACGAGATCGAGAAATGACGGAAAGATCAGGTGGTGCTACACCAAACCACTTTTTAGCATCTTCAGGACGCATGGCAACAGTCATCGTGTCGCCTATTTTGTCTGAGGCAAACATTAAATTATCGATGACTTGCTCATCAGATAGATCAAGATCTTTAGCCATTCGGTTATAGCGCATGAAAGAAGCTTGGTGACAGCTCAAACAATAGTTAACAAACGTCTTAGCGCCTCGTTGTAATGATGCTTTATCTGACAAATCTAACTCAACGTCTTCCAGATGAATGCCTTCACTGCTCGCCATCACTTGAGTAGAGATCATCGATAAATAAGCGATGAAGAATGAAAAGATTAATGTTCTCATTTGAATGTCACCCTCTCTGGCACAGGTTTGTCTTTATCAAGGCTAGAATAAATAGGCATTAATATAAAGAATGCAAAATAAATTATTGAGAAAACTCGTGCCAGTATAGTATAAAGATTGGTAACCGGTTGAGTACCAAGAAATCCCAAGCCTATAAAGCTAATTACAAATAATACTAGGGCAGTACGGAAGTAAATTCCGCGATAGCGAATTGATCTAACCGGACTACGATCTAACCAAGGTAATAGGAACAAAAATACAATAGACAACCCCATCGCGACCACTCCTGGGAATGCTGAACCAGCGATACTTGGAACGGCTCTTAAAATGGCATAAAAAGGTGTGAAATACCACACTGGGGCTATGTGAAGAGGTGTCTTTAGTGGATTTGCAGGTACAAAATTTGCATGTTCTAAGAACCAGCCATCCATCTCTGGCGCATAAAACAACACTAAGGAAAAGATGAATAGAAATACCGTTACCCCGACAATATCCTTAACAGTGTAATAAGGGTGAAAAGGAATACCATCCAAGGGAATGCCATCTTTATCTTTATATTTTTTGATATCAACACCGTCTGGATTGTTAGAACCCACTTCATGCAAAGCGATGATATGAGCAACAACTAACCCTAAGATTACTAACGGAACAGCAATAACATGGAAGGCAAAAAAACGATTTAAAGTGGCGTCAGCGACAACAAAATCACCTCGGATCCATAAAGCTAGTTGTTCACCGATAAAGGGCACAGCGCCAAATAGCGAAATAATAACTTGGGCACCCCAAAATGACATTTGGCCCCAAGGCAATAAATAGCCCATAAATGCTTCAGCCATTAAGGCCATATAGAGACACATGCCAAACAGCCAAACCAGTTCTCTCGGCTGCTTATACGAACCGTAAATAAGTCCACGAAACATATGTAAATAGATAACAATAAAGAAGGCTGATGCACCAGTCGAATGCAGATAGCGTATCAGCCAACCCCATTCCACATCACGCATAATATATTCTACAGAGGCAAATGCTAACGCTGTGTCAGGCTTGTAATGCATGGTTAAAAATATGCCGGTGACAATTTGTAGCACCAGAACCAATAATGCTAATGAACCAAAGAAGTACCAAAAATTAAAGTTTTTTGGAGCATAATATTTAGATAAGTGTTCCTCCCACAATTTAGTAGCAGGAAAGCGGGCATCTACCCAGCCCATTAAGCTAGAGAACATTATGCTGCTCCTTGTGGATCTTCGCCGATGACAACACGAAAGTCACCTAAGAAATGGTAAGGGGGGACGACCAGGTTTTTTGGAGCAGGCATCTTTTTAAATACACGTCCTGAAAGATCATAGCGTGAACCATGGCAAGGACAGAAAAAGCCACCTTTCCACTCAGGCCCTAGATCTACTGGAGCCAATTCAGGACGGTAGCTTGGTGAACACCCTAGATGTGTACAAATACCGACCAGAACAACAACGTTATCGCGAATTGAGCGATTTTCATTTTTACAATAGCCGGGTTGTTGTGCCATGTCGCTTGCGGGATCTGCTAATTGTTCATTAAGCTCTGGTAGCGTGTCTAATGATTCAGATGAACGATTTATTAACCAAACTGGCTTTCCTCGCCATTCAACCGTTATCATTTGACCGACTTCAAGTTTACTGATGTCGACTTCAACTGGCGCTCCTGCAGCGCGTGCCTTGGCACTTGGTAGCATCGAAGTAACAAAAGGAACGGCAATTGCAGCGGCACCTGCACCGCCTACAACGACACTGGCAGCAGTGGTCAGAAAGCGTCGTTTACTGTTATCAACAGTGTTAGACATTAGATGGAATCCCCCAGCGGTAAGTTATAAATTCATTATTAGACTAGTAATATCTAGTCTACACAAAAACTTTATAATTTTATCATATACATTGGGCTTTGGATCAAAAAAGCCTGCAATCAATGCAGGCTTGTTTGGTGGAGCAATAATCGCTGAAATTATTTCAATGCTTTTTTGGCTTTTTTAACGAGGCGTTTTAATGCACCTTTAGGTTTTTTTGCTTCAATATCATCTAAATTTGTTGGTGTACCGACAATGATTACGCCACCCATACCAGCACCCCAATGAGGGTCACATTTGTAAAGATAGATCCCTTCAATTGTTAAGGGCGGTGTTTGGAAACTCTCGCCCATTTGTGAAGACCAACCTACTGCGCCTTCAGGAAAGTAATGATGTTCGCCACTGCCATCTGTAAAGGTCGTATTAGTGATATGACCGTTCATATTCTCCCAAGAAACTGTATCACCTGGTGCTATTTTTATGACCATTGGCTTAAACGCTGTGACTGCTGCTGTGATCACATGATTTTCAGCCATAACTACTGAAGAAACTAAGACTGATGCGCCAAGCATTGCGCTGATGAGTGTTTTGCCGTATTTCATTGTTTTTCCTTCGTATGTTTTAAGTTATTTGCCCTGTTACGCTTCTAGGTTCTCATAGTGAAGCTGAACTGAAGCTGAACAGTGCTTGTGCATTGTAATTGCCTATAAAATAACAGGCACCGCCTTTTTTCAGCCGTAAATTTTAACCCGATTAGAGCAGTAAAGTCCAAGGCTTAAATCTAATAATGTGTCAAATCACTCATAAATGGCGGAACTAATAGCTTCTTTTGCACCGTCTAAAATAAAAGATGTTTGTCCTTGCATACCGTCAAGTAAGGTGTATTTGAAGTTAATTATTTTGCCATTAAGTAGGGCGACGATCGTATCTAAATGCGGTCGGTCATTACCTTGCCATATAGGGAAAATGACACGTTCAGGTAGGCGTTCTGCAATAATATGGTTGACAGTAAAATCTCTCTCAGTGGTGATGGTTTCACTGTCGTTGACAACAATGGCTTCTATTCCTTCATCAGCAGGGACGATAGTTGCTGTGAAGCCGCGAATCAATTTTACTGGTTTTTTGTCATCTATCTGAAAAATGGGCAATTCATTTTGTGATAATTGATCAAAGTTATTATCCGACAGACTAAAATCTAGCCAAACAATACCTTCTGATGTTTTGAAAATAGCCAATTCAAAACCTTGTTCATTTCTGACCATCGCTGATTTCACTTGTTGCTGATTGCCCGTCTGCGAAAACGTTTCAGTTTGCCATTGTGCAAATACAGAAGAAGAAAATAGAGTAATAATAATTAAAGTGATGAAATTGTTCATTAATTGTTTCCCTCGGTTTGTTGAAGACACCACATCTCCGCATAATGTCCTTGAGCGGCAAGCAGTTCTCTATGATTACCTTGTTCGATAATTCTACCGTGATCGAGGACTAAAATGTTATCCGCATCAACGACTGTTGACAAGCGATGCGCAATGGCTAGGGTCGTTTTATTAGTGCTGATGGATTGCAGCTGTTGATTTATGAGTTGCTCTGAATGACTATCCAATGCTGATGTCGCTTCATCAAAAATTAGTATTTCTGGGTTCTTGAGTAATGTGCGAGCAATAGCCACACGTTGTTTTTCACCCCCAGATAATTTCAGACCGCGTTCGCCAACTAAGGTTTCATAACCGTCTGGTAGCTTTTCGATGAAGTCGTGAATATGAGCTTGTTTAGCAGCTTCGATAACAGCTTGTTTATCAAGCTGTGGATTGCCATATAAAATATTGTAAAAAATAGTGTTGTTAAATAGCACGGTATCTTGTGGAACTACACCAATTGCTTGGCGCAGACTATGTTGATCAACCTGTTTAATATCTTGTCCATCAATGGTGATATTACCTGCTTGGGGATCATAAAAACGGAACAATAATCTTATTAGGGTTGATTTCCCTGAGCCGCTGGCACCAACAATCGCCAGCTTTTTACCCGCTTCGAGCGTAAAGTTGATGTTATGTAAAATTGGACGATTAGAGTCGTAATAGAAGTCAACATGGTTAAATTGAATTTTACCACCCCGTACCATAAGTTTTGATGCATCCTCTTTGTCGACCGTTTCTTGCTTTTCATTTAACAGGGTAAACATCCGCTCCATATCCGCCAAAGAATGCCTGATTTCCCGGTAGACAAAACCAAGAAAGCCTAAAGGTAAATAGAGTTGTAATAAAAAGGCGTTAATTAAAACTAGATCTCCTAACGATAATTCACCATCAACGACTCCTTGTCCTGCGAGTAACATGAGCAGAGTCAGCCCAGAGGCTATAATTGCACCTTGACCTACGTTGAGTAGAGAAAGCGATGTTTGATTTTTGATTGCTGCGCCTTCCCAAACAGTTAACTTTTCATCGTAACGTTGCAATTCATATTGTTCATTATTGAAATATTTG
Organism: Gammaproteobacteria bacterium; assembly: GCA_034110895.1. Lineage (GTDB taxonomy): Bacteria > Pseudomonadota > Gammaproteobacteria > Nitrosococcales > Methylophagaceae. The sequence continues at coordinate 12,130 of JAWUYH010000031.1, forward strand.
ACGGTTTCGTAATTGAGCAAACTATCAACAGCTAGGTTGTTAGCTTTTGAATCCATATCATTCATTTCACGACGAAACCGCATTCGCCACTCGGTGATGATAAGGGTGTAAATGATATAAAGCACAATCGTTGAGGTGATGATGATGGCAAAAATACTGTCATATTTTGTAAGAAGAATAATAGTAACAAGCATTATTTCAACCAGTGTTGGCAAAATATTGAATATCATGAAATTCATTAAAAAACTTATGCCACGGCTACCACGTTCAATGTCTCTTGAAATACCGCCTGTTTGACGTTGTAAGTGAAAACGTAGTGATAATTTATGTAGATGTTCAAAAATATTGCCGGCAATATGGCGCACGGAACGATAAATGACCTTGGCGAATAAGGCGTCACGTAATTCACTGAATAGACTGCTTGCTAAGCGCAAACAGCCGTAAGTCACTAACATGGCAATGGGCAAATAAATGATGTCTTGCTGCTGAGGATCAAGAGCATCGATTGCGCCTTTTAACGCCAATGGAATACTGACGTTAGCAAGTTTAGCTAAGGTTAAAAGTGTTAAGGCAATGGTGACGCGGCCTTTAAATTCCCATATGTAGGGTAAAAGGCTACGGATCGCTTGCCAATCTTGATTTTTTTTCATAAAGCGGAGTGTAGCTGATTATTCATTAATTGATAGTGACTCACTTTGATGGTGTTTAATATAAAGCATAAAAGCCGCCGTGTTGATTTTTGGGTATAATTAATCGGTTCTAAGATTGCGAGCGAAAGTTTATTATAATGCTGGGCGATAAATTTTAAGTATTGAGGGTGTAAATTAATGCCATTATATGAATATCATTGTGATGCTTGTGCGCATGAATTTGAAGCGTTACAAAAAATGAATGATGAGCCATTGCTTCATTGTCCAGCCTGTAATGAAGCAGAATTACGTAAGTTGGTGTCAGCTACAGGATTCCGTTTGAAGGGGGAGGGTTGGTATGAAACTGACTTTAAAAGTGGTAACAAACGTAATCTAGCGGATAGTGGGGTCGATTCATCGACAAAAAAGCCTAAAATTTCAGTATGAGGCACCATTTCCCGCAGGGACTCTGCTTACAATGAAAAAATATCTAATCGCTGGACTGCTAGTATGGATGCCCCTAGGTATAACTTTTCTAGTAGTGCGTGCGATAGTGGATTTTCTAGACCGCACGCTATTGCTGTTACCACAAGCCTATCAACCAGATAATTTGTTGGGCATACATATTCCAGGCTTTGGTGTGTTACTGGCCGTAGTTATGGTGTTGGCAACAGGTATGATTGTTGCTAATTTACTGGGACGTCGTATTGTCGCTGCTTGGGAGTCATTGTTAGCAAGAATTCCTGTTGTGCGTAATTTATATGCAGGGATTAAGCAAATTTTAGAAGCGGTGCTGGCAACAGATGGTAAGTCGTTCCGTAAAGTATTATTAATAGAATACCCACGTAAAGGTGTGTGGAGTTTGGCGTTTATGACTTCAGATGATTTAGGAGAGGTTCAGCTAAATACACCCGTTGATGTGGTTAGTGTGTTTATACCGACAACCCCAAATCCAACCTCAGGCTTCGTATTGATGGTACCAAAAACTGAAGTAATTGAGCTCAATATGACGGTGGAAGAAGGTCTTAAAATGATCATTTCAATGGGTGTTGTTGTGCCAAATGTAGATAAAAATAAGCTGATCAATGAGACTGAATATTGATCAGCAGTAAAAACGAATGCCACATCTTGTTTGTGGTGTTACCCTAATAAATTGAACTATTGGAATTGAACTATGCGTAGCCATTATTGCGGCGATGTGAACGAAACATTGGAAGGTAAAACAGTAACGATTGCAGGATGGATGCACCGTCGTCGAGATCATGGTGGTGTTATTTTTATTGATTTACGTGACCGTGAGGGGCTGGTTCAAGTTGTCTGTAATCCAGAAGATGAAACAAGCTTTGCTATTGCAGAAAGTGTTCGTAGTGAATATGTACTGCAAATTGAAGGTGAAGTAAGATTGCGACCTGAAGGCAGTGATAATCCCGGAATGAGCAGTGGTAAAATTGAAATTGTTGCTAAACGTATGGACATTTTGAATAGTGCAGAAACGCCACCATTCCCACTGACAGAACAAGCAGAGGTCAGTGAAGACGTACGTTTACGTCATCGTTATATTGATTTACGCCGGCCTGAGATGTTGCAAAAATTACGTTTTCGTTCAAAAATTACAAGCATATTGCGTCGATTCCTTGACGATAATGGCTTCTTAGACATCGAAACACCGATTTTAACCAAGGCAACACCGGAAGGTGCACGTGATTATTTAGTACCGAGTCGTACCCATCCTGGAGATTTTTTTGCTTTGCCTCAATCACCGCAGTTGTTTAAACAATTACTGATGGTGGCAGGAATGGATCGTTACTATCAGATTGTGCGCTGTTTTCGTGATGAAGATCTACGTGCAGATCGCCAACCTGAATTCACCCAAGTTGATATTGAAACTTCGTTTGTTGAAGAAGAAGATTTAATGACAATGATGGAAGAAATGATTCGTAGCTTATTTGCTAATGTTTTAGAGCAGGCCTTACCTAATCCTTTCCCACGTATAACGTATGCTGAAGCTATGGCCCGTTATGGTAGCGATAAACCTGACTTGCGAATTGATTTGGAATTGGTCGAAATCAGTGATCTAATGAAAACAGTTGATTTCAAGGTGTTTTCTGGTCCTGCGAATGATGAAAAAGGTCGTGTTGCTGCTTTACGAGTTCCGGCAGGTGCAAGTTTGAGTCGAAAGGCGATCGATGACTACACTAAATTTGTCAGTATTTATGGTGCAAAAGGTCTTGCTTATATTAAAGTTAATGACATTGACGCCGGTCGTGAAGGTTTGCAATCTCCCATTTTGAAATTCTTACCTGATGATGTTGTTACAGCTATTATGCAACGAACTGAAGCGGAAACAGGTGATTTAGTCTTCTTTGGTGCCGATAGTGCCAATATCGTTAACGAAGCATTAGGCGCTTTGCGAGTTAAAGTAGGCCATGACTTAGAGCTAGTGAAACATGGTTGGCAACCACTATGGGTTGTCGCTTTCCCAATGTTTGATTGGGATGAAAAATCAAATCGTTGGACTGCTCTACACCACCCATTCACAGCACCACGTGAGTCTGATCTTGGTTTATTAGACACTGATCCTGGTAAATGTTTATCACGTGCCTACGATATGGTGCTCAATGGTACTGAGTTAGGTGGTGGTTCAATGCGTATTCATAAAGCGGATGTGCAAAGTAAAGTATTTGACTTATTAGGAATTTCGAAAGAAGAAGCTGATGACAAGTTTGGTTTCTTGTTAGAAGCGTTGAAATTTGGTTGTCCACCACATGGTGGTTTAGCATTTGGTTTAGATCGTCTTGCCATGTTGATGACGGGATCGTCATCTATTCGTGACGTGATGGCTTTTCCTAAAACACAATCTGCAAGCTGTTTATTAACGAGTGCGCCTAGCGCTGTCAGTGAACTACAATTAAAAGAGTTAAATATCCGTTTGCGTAAGCAAGCTACTTTGGCAGAAACAACAGACAAATCTTAAGCCTAAGATAATTTTAAGAGGGCCGTTCAGATGAATGAAACTACGTCACAAGATTCATGTAGCGAAAAACGATACGAGGTTCACTTAACTGATCTGCCCTTAAGTTGTCCAATGCCAAAGATGACACTTTGGGATGCACATCCCAGAGTCTATTTGGATATAGGAAATAAAGGCCAGATAGCGTGCCCCTATTGTGGTGCATTATATGTCTTGGTTGAATGAAAAAGCGTATACATGTCGCTGTTGCGACCATAGTTAATTCTGAAAATCAGGTACTATTAACCCTTCGACAAACACATCAGCATCAGGGTGATTTATGGGAGTTTCCTGGTGGTAAACTTGAAACTGAAGAAACAGTTTTTGACGCACTGAAGAGAGAAGTTCTGGAAGAAGTAGCTATTACAGTTATATCAGCGCAGCCATTATTAACGATTAGTCATGACTATGATGATCTGTCGGTGTTATTGGATGTCTGGCATGTCGATAAGTTTAGTGGAACTCCGCATGGTCAAGAGGGTCAGAAATGGCGATGGTGTGCTATATCTGACTTAATTGATAGTCAATTTCCAGCGGCCAATGTAGCCATTATTTCAGCCTTACAAGCTTTGTAATGACAAACAAATATCCGATTATTTAAAGGTAATATTAAATGAGTCTTGCTGAAACAGTTCCTAAAAAATTACAGTCAAGAATTGATCATATAATTGATAATGTCGCTCCTAATCCATGGCTGACAGATCCTCAAAAACAAGACTACGTTACAAAGATTAAACTATTACTTAAACAAAAAAATGCAGTATTAATTGCTCATTACTATGTGGATGATGACTTACAGGCATTAGCTGAAGAAACCGGCGGTTATGTTTCTGATTCACTAGATATGGCTAATTTTGGAGCTCAACACCAAGCCAGTACCTTGGTGATATGTGGAGTACGTTTTATGGGTGAAACAGCGAAGATTTTAAGCCCAGAAAAAACAGTAATAATGCCCACATTGAACGCTGAGTGCTCCTTAGACTTAGGCTGTCCAATAGAAGAGTTTAGTCAATTTTGCGACCAATATCCTGACCATGTTGTTGTGGTTTATGCCAATACAAGTGTCGCTGTAAAAGCCCGAGCTGATTGGATTGTAACGTCCAGTAATGCCATCCAGATCATTGAGAATTTGATGGCTCAAGGTAAAAAAATAATTTGGGGACCCGATCGTCATCTCGGACAATATATCAATAATAAAACCGGTGCCGATATGATTCTTTGGCAAGGCCATTGTGTTGTTCATGATGAGTTTAAACTTTATGAACTTGAAGCTTTGATGAAAAAACACCCTGATGCAGAAGTATTAGTACATCCAGAGTCACCTGAATCAATTATTGCAAAAGCAGATTTTGTCGGATCAACTAAACAAATTATAGCAGCAGGTAAGGCATCCAAAGCAAATACCTTGATTATTGCCACTGACCATGGCTTATTTTATAAAATGGGCTTAGCGGTGCCAAATAAACGCCTTATTCCCGCGCCTACAGGTGGAAAAAGTGCAACCTGTAAAAGCTGTGCTCATTGCCCGTGGATGGCGATGAACACCCTTGGTAATTTGTATGAAACATTGCGAGATACCAAAAATATGGTTGAGGTTGATGAAGATATTCGTCAAAAAGCGTTGATTCCATTAAATCGTATGTTAGATTTTTCATATCAACAAGGTATTCTAACTGCCGGTGACGCATAACAGGCACTCTTGTTGAGCGGGCTAGTATATATAATTAACGCTGATTAATTAATGATAATCAGACGGATTATATTCATCGATGTTGACGTGATCAATTTTGCTTGAAGTATCAGGAATGCGGTGATTTTCCGAGGCCCAATCACCTAAATCTATTAATTTGCAGCGTTCACTACAAAATGGCTTCCAGACCTGATCTTGCTGCCAGACAACAGATTGGCCACATTGTGGGCATTGCACTATCGTTTGAGTCATCAGTTAACCTTATTACATTGCACAAATGCTAAGAGAAAAACCAATATCTTCAGTGACTTGCTTAGCACGTTGGTCAATATCAAATTGCATTAGACGCACAGTGAAGCGATGTTTACCACCACTTATTTCTGGGTAATAGGCGGTGTCATTCATTATTTGTACCCGAATGAGCTGATTGGCTAGGCTACTATTTAAGTTTTTTTGGAAAAATCCAGCATCGGCGGTAGCAGTAATAAATCCAGTACTTCCGCGAATTAACTTAAGTGATATTTCAATAGCGGCACGCAGGCTAGCAAATTGGTTTAGCCAATTGAGTAACTGTTGATTGCGGGACTCGTCAGGCGTATGTTGCAACCAGAAATGATAGGCAGGTAAATCAAAGTCACAACTCCCGCCAGCAATACTTGCACGTTGGCGAATACTATAAAGAAAATCATTTTCACGCAAAGATTGGCCAATGGCGGCCTTACTCATGTGTAGGGCATCTAAAATCTGGTCTAATTCATTGAGTAAATCATCGAGTGCTAGTTTATTAACACCCGGCGAGTTCTCCAAGGCAGACAAGGTGCTGACTAGGCGCTCTAATTCTTTAGCTATTTCTTGTTTTAGATCACTACGTTCAAAAACGGATAAAATACTCAGTAAACCATCAATAGCATTACGATTATTTAATTCATTGTTTTGTGTTAAGGCGTGATCAATACGCATGAATAGGAATTCAAGTCGGAGAAATGTGCGTATGCGCTCATTGAGCGGTTGTTCGTAGATAATTTTTTCAGGCACAAGCGATTCAAATAAAGGATAAGTATCGTAAAGATGCTTATTGTCCATTACTATCGTTAAACTGGCAACTGGACCATCAATTATTTGCTATCAGAAAGGTATTTTTTATGTAGGTTATCGACTGATTTTTTGAGCAGTTCGGTACCATTATTATTTGTAATAAGGTCATCTGAAAAGGTTAAACGTTGTTGGCGGCTCACTTGCTTATTAATGATCAACAGCGCATCTTTGACTGCGATATTATCGCGCTCACATAAACGATTGAGCTGTAGAGATTCATCAATATCAATAACTAAAATACGATCAACACAGTCTATCATGTCATTTTCAATTAATAAGGGAATGACTAAAAGACAATATGGTGCACTTTGAGTATTACTTTGTTGAATCAATTGAGAGCGAATACGTGGATGAAGAATCGTTTCTAATTGCTCTTTTGCCTTATCATTAGAGAAGATAAGTTTCCGTAAATATTGTCGATTGAGTTCGCCACTTGTATGGCAACATTGATCACCAAATGTTTGGACAATTTCATTATAAGCTTGTTGATTGGGTTCAACTAACTGCCTAGCAATAATATCGGCATCAATGATTGGCACCCCAAGTTGAGAAAATAATAGACAAACTGTCGATTTTCCACTGGCAATACCCCCGGTCAGCCCTATTTTTAACATAGATATTTAGCCTGTACCTGTCCAGTTAATATAAGCATAAGTGATTGTGTCACCCCAAACGAGTGCTATCCAACCTGCGGCAGCTAGGTAGGGTCCAAAGGGAATGGGTATATTAGCTTGATGCTGGCGGAATAAGATCAGGGATATACCAACGATTGCACCTACTAACGAAGATAGTAATATTATGGAGGGCAGTATTAACCAGCCGAACCATGCCCCTAAGGCTGCTAATAACTTAAAATCACCATAACCCATGCCTTCCTTACCCGTTATTAGCTTAAAGCCATGAAATACAAACCAAAGCATCAGGTAGCCTGCTATTGCACCAATCACACTGGATGTTAAATCGGTATAAGTAGAAAATAAGTTAAATACAATACCAAGCCACAACAAAGGCAAGGTAATACTGTCAGGTAACAGTTGATGATCAATATCAATAAAGGTCAGTACAATAAGCGACCAAGTTAAAAGTAAGGCACCTAAACAAGCCCAATCAAAGCCAAAGTGCCAAGCGACAATGCCTGAAAGTAGGCTTGTTAAAACCTCTATCAATGGATATCGTCTTGAAATAGCTATTTTACATTGCCTACATTGACCACCTAAAACCAGATAACTGATGACAGGAATGTTTTCTATCGCTGTAATCGCATGTTTGCAATTAGGGCAACGAGATCGGGGCACACTTAATGTAAAAGTTGCCGCTAATTCTGGCGTTTGATTGTTAAGTTCATCACACTGTGTTTTCCATTCCTGCTCCATCATTAGCGGCAACCGATAAATAACCACGTTGAGAAAACTACCGATTAACAGCCCTAGCAGACTGACTAGCGTGATTAGCCAAACAGGCGATGTTTGTAATAAATCAATTAAAGCCATTATTTAAACTACTGCCCCCATTTTGAAAATAGGTAAATACATCGCGATAACTAAAGTGCCAATCAAGCCACCTAAGACAGCCATAATCATGGGCTCCATTAATGCGGTCATATTATCAACGGCATCATCTACTTCTTGTTCAAAAAAATCAGCCACTTTTGCTAACATTGCATCGAGTGAACCCGATTCTTCTCCAATAGCGACCATTTGCACCACCATATTAGGAAACATTTCACTTTCTTTCATTGCAGCATTTAACTGTGTTCCTGTGGAAACATCATCACGCATTATCATTGTTGCTTCACTAAATACAATATTGCCGGTTGCACCAGCAACTGACACCATTGCTTCGACCATCGGGACACCCGCTTTAAACATAGTGGAAAAAGTACGCGCAAAACGTGCAATAGCCCCTTTCTCTTGGATGATACCGATAACAGGAATTTTAAGAAGTAGGCGATCAAAAAAGTGTTGTACTTTTCGCGAACGACGTTTACCTTCCATAATGGCATATACGGCACCAATAATTGCACCAAAGATAATCCACCAATACTCTTGGAATATTTCAGATATACGAATAACCACTTTTGTCAGTCCTGGTAAATCGGCACCAAAGCCATTGAACAATGCTTCAAACTGGGGAATAACAAAGATCATTAAAATGGCAGTAACCACGAAGGCTACTACAATAATAGAGGTAGGGTAGACCAATGCTTTTTTAATTTTGGCTTTTAAGGCTTCGGTTTTTTCTTTATAGGCTGCAATTTCATGCAATAGTGTTTCTAAGGTACCTGATTGCTCACCAGCATGAACTAAACTAACAAACAGATCATCAAAATATAAGGGAAATTTACCTAAAGACTCAGCTAAACTCGTTCCTGATTCTACATTTGATTTAATTGCCAGAATCATCTCTTGCATGCTCGCATTTTCATGGCCTTCGCCAATAATTTGCATCGCCTGCATTAACGGCACACCAGCAGACATCATGGTGGCTAACATACGACTAAATATTGCAATGTCAGATGGTTTGATCGCCGGTTTTCTAGGCGCAAAAAGATCTTTAGGTTTCTTTTTGACTTTTATTGGATTAATTCCCTTGCGACGGAGTATTGCCTTAACTTCATTAGCACTTGCAGCTGACTGCTCGCCTTTAATACGTCGGCCTTCTTTATTTGAACCCTGCCAAATAAAGATAGGAGCAACTTTTTGTTTAACTTTTTTAGATGTTTGAGCCACTGATTACTCCTTAATTACACGGTTTAATTCTTCAAGACTAGTCATGCCTGCCGCTACTTTTTTGAGACCAGATTTTCTTAAGTCATCAATGCCTTCTTTTTCTGCTTGGTCAGCTAAGATCATTGCATTACCACCTTCCATAATGATGCGTCCCATTGCCTCGGAAATAGGCATGACTTGATAAATACCGACGCGGCCTTTATATCCTAATGTGCAACTATCACAACCGACGGCTTTAAAAATGGTCACACCATTATCTATTTGTGCTTGTGTAAAGCCTTCATCTAATAGCGCTTCGAGAGGTATAGCTTCAACTTGCTTACATTTATTACATAAGCGACGACCTAAACGTTGAGCAATAATAAGAGAGACTGCCGAGGCGATATTGAACGCGGGCACGCCCATATTAGCTAAACGTGTAATGGTCTGTGGTGCATCGTTGGTATGTAAAGTTGAAAATACCATATGGCCAGTTTGTGCGGCTTTAATTGATATTTCCGCGGTCTCTAAATCACGAATCTCACCCACCATGATAATGTCGGGATCTTGGCGTAAGAACGCTTTTAGGGCGGCAGAAAAGGTAAGTCCTACAGTAGGGTTAACATTGACCTGATTAATACCTGCCAAGCTTATTTCAGCCGGATCTTCAGCGGTTGAGATATTTCTATCATCCGTATTAAGAATATTCAGTGCGGTATAGAGTGATACTGTTTTACCACTACCTGTTGGACCTGTTACTAGGATCATGCCGTAAGGTTGATGCATGGTCTCCATGAATATTTTTTTCTGATCGGGTTCATATCCTAAGGCATCAATGCCTAATTGCGCACTAGTCGGATCTAAAATACGTAAGACTATTTTTTCACCAAACAAGGTGGGGCAAGTGTTGACACGAAAATCGATTGTTTTTGTTGGCGATAACTTGAGTCGCATTCGACCATCTTGTGGCACTCGGCGCTCTGCAATATTTAACCGCGACAATACTTTAAGGCGTGCTGCTATTCTTCCGCCCAGTGTGATCGGAGCGGATTGTGCTTCTTGTAAGATGCCATCGATTCGAATACGTACGCGGTATTTTTTTTCATAAGGCTCAAAGTGAATATCTGATGCGCCTGACTTGATCGCATGGGTTAAAATGCCATTGATAAAACGTACAATCGGCGTTTCATCAGCCTCTGATGTAGCGGGGTCTTTACCATCATTGACGTCATCTGGACCAAGATCAATATCATCTAAATCAGCACCGTCAAAGTTATCAAATTTTTCCTCAGTTTGATCTAATGCTCGCTCAATAGCTGCGGTTAATTTTTTCTCTTCCACCAAAACAGCAAAGGTATTCATACCGGTACTAAATTGATATTCCTCTAAAGCTTGCAGGTTGGTCGGATCTGACATTGCGACATGGAGTCTGTTACCACGTTGATATAACGGTAAGGCATGATGTTTACGAATTAGATTTTCTTTAATCAGTAGTGTGCCGGCCATCTCCATATTCATGGCGTCAATATCAAACAGTGGTACGCCAAATTCTTGCGAAGCAACTAGTGCTATGGCATGGCTATCAAGAATTTTATTGCGCACAAGGTAACTGGCAAAAGGCTGATTAGCTTCTTTCGCATTTTTTTGAGCTGATAGCGCCTCATCTTCGCTTAATAAGCCATCCGTAATGAGACGTCTTGCTAAGCCACTGAGTCTGATTGATTGTGTGTGTTCCATGATATCTTGGTGGCCTAAAACATAAAGATTGTGTTTATTGGTGCTTATATTATGTAAATTATTAGATAAATTCTAGTTTGTAAGTTGAGACGAGTTACTCGCTTCCTGTATATAATGCTCACAATTGATTGATATGGGAAAGAATAATGCAAAAAATAACCAACTGGAAACGACTATTAATGACAATGATCATTTTGACAGTATTAGCGGCATGTGGACAGAAAGGCGATTTATATTTGCCGGAAGGTAGTACCTTGATCAGTTCAGAGAGATAACAAAAAATGGATTATTTTGATTATAAATCTGGTGAGTTATTTGCTGAAGACGTTGCCGTAGCCAACATTGCAGAAAGATTTGGTACGCCGACCTATGTCTATTCTAGAGCCACATTAGAACGACACTGGAAGGCATTTGATAATGCATTTTCAGGCCAAGCACATTGTGTATGTTATGCGGTAAAAGCCAATTCTAATTTAGCTGTATTGAATGTTTTGGCTCGATTGGGTTCTGGTTTTGATATTGTATCCGCCGGTGAGCTAGCGAGAGTATTAGCTGCGGGTGGCCAAGCTAACCGTATTGTTTTTTCAGGTGTCGGTAAGACAATTGCGGAGATTATCTATGCTTTGAGACAAGGTATTCGATGTTTCAATGTTGAATCAATACCTGAATTGATACGAATAAATGAGGTGGCAAGTGAATTAGATTGCCGTGCTGCCATCTCCATTAGAGTTAATCCTGACGTTGATGCTCAAACACATCCTTACATCTCTACCGGCTTGAAAGAGAATAAGTTTGGTATTGCCATTGAGGAGGCTGAATCAGTCTACCTACAAGCAGAAACCTTAACGCATTTAGATGTAGTCGGCATTGATTGTCATATTGGTTCACAGCTTACTTCTGTAACGCCTTTTGTAGATGCTTTAAAGCGAGTATTAAACTTAATTGATAAACTCGCTGGCATGGGTATTAAACTCACACATTTGGACATTGGTGGGGGCTTGGGCATTACCTATCAAGATGAAACACCTCCCACGCCTGCTCAATATGCTGCCGCATTGCGCCCATTATTAAAAGGGCGTGACCTGGAAATATTATTAGAGCCGGGGCGAGCTATTGCTGGAAATGCCGGTATTTTAGTTACTAAAGTGGAATACATTAAACCAACACAAGACAAACAATTTGCAATAGTTGATGCGGCGATGAATGACTTGTTGCGGCCCGCGCTATATCAGTCATGGATGGATATTCAAGCAGTGACTCCTGATGAAGCTATAGCCACACAAAACGTTGATATCGTAGGACCTATTTGTGAAACCGGTGATTTTCTGGGTAAAGACCGCTTGTTAGCAATTAAACCTAATGATTTGTTAGCGATTCGTTCGGCAGGTGCTTACGGTTTTACGATGAGTTCTAACTATAATTCCCGCCCTCGCTCGGCTGAAGTGATGGTGGATGGTGATAAAGTGCATTGTGTGCGTGAGCGCGAAACTATAGAATCATTGTATGCAGGTGAGCAGCTGTTACCAGCTTAAGCAATATGTTGAAATTTACTAAAATGCATGGCATCGGCAATGACTTTGTTGTTATTGACGCCATTAATCAACACATAGAGTTAACTGCTGACCAAATTCGGCTATTATCAGATAGAAAAAATGGTGTTGGCTGTGATCAGCTGTTATTGGTTGAAAAAGCTTCAAATCCTGCCGTAGATTTTAAATATCGCATCTTTAATGCCGATGGCAGTGAAGTTGCTCAATGTGGTAACGGTGCACGATGTTTTGCTCGATATGTTTATGACAAAGGTTTGACAAATAAAATGACCATTGCAGTAGAAACTGCTGCAGGAGTCATTTATCCTAGTCTGAAAATTGGCGGTGAAGTATCGGTTAATATGGGTTTGCCACGATTTTCACCTCCAGATATCCCTTTTGTTACGGATCATCAATCTATCACTTATGACTTGCTATTAGCGGAGCAACAGCTCATAGAAATAGCAGCGGTATCAATGGGCAATCCACACGCCGTGTTATTGGTGGATGATATTAATACTGCCGATGTTGATAGTTTAGGACCTATTATTGAGCGACATCATCAATTTCCTGAACGAGTGAATGTTGGTTTTATGGAAGTGGTTAATCCTAGCCAAATTAATCTGCGAGTATTTGAGCGAGGCGCGGGCGAAACACTTGCATGTGGTACCGGAGCATGTGCTGCTGTAGTTAGTGGAATCCTACGTGGCATATTAGCGCGAGAAGTTAAGGTCAAACTGCCAGGTGGTGAATTATTAATTGAATGGTCTAATGACAATGCATCTGTCTGGATGACAGGGCCAACAACACACGTTTTTGATGGAGAAATAGCATGGGCGACGATAAAGTCAAATTAACACCTGAACAGATAACGACATATTTATCAAAACATTCTGACTTTTTTATTGAGCAGCCAGCGTTGTTGGAGTCACTCCAGTTAACAACTTCTCCTCAAGGGACTATTTCGCTTGCACAGCGCCAGTTAGAACAATGTCGACAAAAAAATGAAACCTTGCATACACAGCTGAATTCATTATTATTTAACGCCCGAAAAAATGCCGAATTACAATTACGAGTGCATCAACTTTGTTTGCGATTAATGGATGCAAAAGATTTGGATGAATTGATACCTTTGCTTATGGATGAACTTAAACATGAATTTGAGGCAGATGAGGTGGCATTACGCTTATTTTATAGCGGAAAAACTAAACTCGCCTTGCCGACAACGCTGACGGATAATATTCTTCAACATCATGTTGATGATGATGTTTTTAAAATTTTTGATAGTTTATTAGCTAAACAGCAAACCGTTTGCGGTCGACTAACACTAGCTCAAAAGACAGTGTTATTTGGCGAACAGGCTGAGCAGGTGCAATCTGTTGCGTGCTTGCCGTTAGGCCACGAGCCATGTGCTGGTTTATTAGCGATAGCAAGTTTTAATGTGAATCGCTTTCATGCCGATATGGGCACTGATTATTTGAATTTCTTGGGCGAAATTACCATGCGCTTATTACGACCCTATCATCACGTGTTAACGAGTGAATGAGCAGCAACAAACGATTGATGCTTTCTTGCAGTATTTAGCGCAAGAAAAACGCATGTCACCGCATACGGTGAAGAATTATCAGCGAGATCTCAATTACCTTTTGTTGTTTTGTGAGCAATCTGATCTTATTGTTTGGCAAGCCATTAAAAGTAGCCATATTCGACAGTTTATTAGTCAACTTCACCGCCAAGGTTTAGCGAGTCGTTCCATACAACGACAATTATCAGCCATTCGCAGTTTTTATCGTTTTTTAATCCGTGAAGGTTTGGTTGACAACAATCCGGCACAAACTGTTCAAGCACCAAAAGGTGAGAAGCGCTTGCCATCAACATTAGATGTCGACCAAATGTCTGGTTTATTAGATGGCACTCCGCAAAATACGTTTATCGGTGGTCGTGATCGTGCGATGATGGAATTATTTTATTCTTCAGGTCTGCGCTTAGCGGAATTAGCTCGTCTTAATCTACGTGACGTTGATTTTGGTGATCAACTGATACATGTATTAGGTAAAGGTAATAAACAACGTATCGTACCGGTTGGCAGCAAGGCAATTAAGGCTTTGCAAAATTGGTTGACCATGCGTTATGAATTGGGTTTTTTGGAACAATCTGCTTTGTTTATAACGCAGCAAGGTGGTCGATTAGGCGTTCGATCCATTCAAAAACGTGTGAGTTATTGGGGGAAAAAACAGGGTATTTCTGATAGGGTGCATCCTCATCGTTTGCGTCACGCCTTTGCCTCACATATGCTGGAAGCAAGTGGTGATTTGAGAGCCGTTCAAGAGTTATTAGGCCATGCAGATATTTCGACTACTCAAATTTATACACATGTCGATTTTCAGCATTTAGCAAAAGTGTATGATAATGCTCATCCTCGAGCAAAGAAAAAATAAGTCAGTATTAATTAAAAAATTAAAATATTACCGCCACCTGAATGAATGTGAGGTTAAGAAAAATGAAAGTGCTAGTAGCTGAAGACTCAATCACTAGTCAAATGTTAATTCGTGCCTATATTGAAGAGGCAGGCCACCAAGTGATTACAGTGGAGAATGGCCAGCAAGCCGTAGATGTTTTTCGCGAAGAGCGACCAGACTTGGTACTTTTAGATGTGACGATGCCAATAAAAGACGGCATTGAGGCCGCAAAAGATATAAGAAAATTGACAGATAATGAGAAAGATTGGGTTCCCATTATTTTTCTCTCGGCAATGTCAAAACCAGGTGCGATAGCACGCGCTATAGATGCGGGCGGCGATGACTATTTAGTAAAACCAATTGAAGCGTTGGTGCTTAATGCCAAATTACGGGCAATGCAGCGTATTGCTAAAATGCGACAACAACTTCATAAGGCAAATAGTGAATTAAAAATGATAGCAGTAAAGGATGGGCTGACCGGCTTATCTAATCGTCGCCATTTTGATGAAACTATGGAAAGAGAATTGAAACGAGCGATTCGAATAGGTAGCTCATTGTCTTTGGTATTGTGTGATATCGACCTCTTTAAAAACTATAACGATAATTATGGTCATCAAGGTGGCGATGATTGTTTAAAATGCGTGGCCGAAGCAATGATTAAGGCAACTAATAGGCCTGGTGATTTGGTGGCTAGGTACGGCGGTGAAGAATTTGGTTTTATCTTGCCTGCAACTGATTTGGAAGGCGCACAGGTCATCGCTGAAAGTATTCGAAAGACTATAGATGTTTTAGACATTGAACATGCTTATTCATCAGTAGCAGATCATGTCACATTAAGTTGCGGTGTGGCGACCATTCATCCGCAGAAAGATTATAATATTGCAGAGCTGGCACGCCTATTAATTGAATCCGCAGACCAAGGTTTATATCGTGCAAAGCAAAACGGTCGCAATCAAGTGGCAGTATCTGAATAATCGTTTGAGATTAAGTTGTACTGTCAACTTACATTTCTTATCATGAGTAATATGTTACATTATTTTTAGGATTAAAATGTATAGTGCTACAGTCTGAAACAGGAGTGATAAGCCGAGTTTCAGTTGGTGCTTTTTATCTGTAATTCAATGGGTTGAGTTTTAAAAGACTGCTTCTCCCTGTCGCTTAATGAGCTTGTTCCCAATTATCACCTATGCCAATGCCAACTTCTAATGGCACATCTAATTTGGCGGCATGGTTCATCAACTGTTCGATCTTTAATTTGGCCGTATCAATTTGGTCCACAGGGACTTCAAAAACTAATTCATCGTGCACTTGCATTATCATGCGAATAGCTGAGTTTTCGCTGAGAAGTAGCCATTGATGAATATCAATCATTGCCCGTTTTATAATGTCGGCTGCTGTGCCTTGCATGGGTGCATTAATCGCGGTTCGCTCAGCATATTGTCGACGCATACCATTGCTGGAGTTAATCTCGGGTAAAAATAGGCGACGACCAAATAAGGTTTCAACATATCCATCTAGTTTGGCTTGCTCACGTGTAGAATCCATATAAGCTTTGACACCTGGATAGCGCTCAAAATAAGTGGTCATATAGTCTGCCGCTTGATGGCGTTCAATACCCAGCTGTTTTGATAAACCATGAGCAGACATGCCATAAATCAAACCAAAGTTGATTGCCTTTGCGCTACGACGCTGATCGCTATTAACATCATCTAAACTAACGCTAAAAATTTCAGCAGCAGTGTGACGATGGATATCTTCATTGGCAGCAAAGGCCTTGAGTAAACCTGGGTCCTGCGATAAATGAGCCATAATGCGTAATTCAATTTGTGAATAATCGGCTGCGATTAAGCTATAGCCACTCGGAGCAACAAAAGCTTCACGGATCCGGCGGCCTTCTTCACTACGAATGGGGATATTTTGTAAGTTGGGATCAGAAGATGACAAGCGACCTGTTGCCGTCACTGCTTGATGATAAGAAGTGTGCACTCGGCCTGTTGTTTTATTGACCTGTTCTGGAAGACGGTCAGTATAAGTAGATTTTAGCTTACTCAAACTGCGGTATTTCATCAGTATTTGTGGAAGTTCATAACCATCATCGGCCAATTCTTGCAAGACGGCTTCTGCAGTAGAAGGTTGACCTTTGGGCGTTTTTTTCAAGATAGGAATTTCAAGTTTTTCATACAAAATAACCCCAAGCTGTTTAGGTGATCCTAGGTTGAATTCTTCGCCCGCTAAGCCCCAAGCTTGTTGTACAAGCTGATCAAGTTTATGCCCTAATTCATCACTTTGTTGTTGTAACATCCAAATATCAATATTTACGCCATTTCGTTCTAGAGTGTTGAGCACCGGCAATAGCGGCATTTCGAGTGTGGTATAAACCGCCGCTAATGATGGAATAGCTTTAACTTGCGGCCATAAAGTCTGGTGTAATTGCAGGGTTATATCGGCATCTTCTGCTGCATAAGGAGCGGCTTGTTCAAGATCGATTTGGTTGAACGTGAGCTGCTTTTTACCTTTACCAGCAATATCTTCAAAATGAATGGTGTTACGGCCCAGATATTTTTCAGCCAGCGAATCCATATCGTGGCGTGTTGCCGTGCTGTCCAAAACATAAGATTGCAACATAGTATCGTGTTTGATGCCTTGTAAGTTGATGCCGTGATTAAGTAAGATATGGCGGTCATATTTTAGATTTTGACCCACTTTAAAATGCTGAGGATCTTCAAGCAAGGGTTTAAACAGATTTAAAACCTGATCAAAATCTAATTGTTCTGGTGCACCAATATAATCGTGAGTAAGAGGAAGGTAAGCAGCTTCACCCGCTTTGATTGCAAACGATAAACCGACAATACGGGCATCAAGATAATTGAGACTGGTGGTCTCGGTATCAAAGGAGAATAGCTCAGCATGTGTTAATGCCTTTAACCAAAATTGTAGGCGATCTTCGGTTAATATGGTTTCGTAATGTTGCTCTGTTGGTGGTGTTATCGCCTCAATTGTGACATCGGCCAAACTTGTTTTAGTGTCCGTATTAGCGGCATTGGTCACACGGACTAATTCGGTAGTCCATGATTTGAATTCTAGAAGTTTAAATAGGCTTAATAAAGAACAGGTATCTTGGGGTTTTAATTGCAAGCTAGTGGGTGTGTCATCAAGTTCAACATCCAATTTAATGGTAGCCAATTGATACGACAGTGGTAAAGCAGCAGCCGTTTCACGTAATTTTTCGCCCATCTTGCCTTTGACTTCATCCGCGTGTGCTATCACACCTTCTAATGAATCATATTGCTGTAATAATTTAGTGGCTGTTTTGGGCCCAACACTAGGCACGCCAGGTATATTATCTACCTTGTCACCCATCAATGCTAAAAAGTCGATGATGCGGTTGGGCGCAATGCCGTATTTATCATGAACTGCTTGAATATCGGTAATGGTATTGCTCATGGTGTTGATTAAAGTAACGTGCTGATTAACCAGTTGCGCCATATCTTTATCGCCAGTAGAAATAACCGTATCAATCTTTAACTGTGTGGCTTGTTCGGCCAAGGTGCCGATAACATCATCCGCTTCTACGCCATCAATCATGATTAATGGGAAGCCCATTGCGCGCACTACGTCGTGTAAAGGTGCAATTTGTTCGCGCAAATCATCAGGCATTGGTGGTCGTGTTGCTTTGTATTCAGCATACAAATCGTTACGAAATGTTTTACCTTTGGCATCAAATACCACAGCGATAAGCTCTGGATTATATTGTTCTAGTAACTTGCGCAGCATATTGACAACACCATAGATTGCACCTGTAGCTTGCCCCTGTGCATTAGTTAGATTTGCTTGGCTCATGGCGTGGTAGGCGCGATAGAGGTAAGACGAGCCGTCAACAAGAATAAAGGGCGCAGTTTTTTTCATAATGGGTCACTTTAAATATTTAGTAATAGACAATAGATCGCTTTAATCCTGAGGATGAAAATGCTATCTTTGTGCTAAATTATACGGAGCACAAACCATGTTTAACAAATCCGCTGTTATACCTATTGTATGCGTTGTTAGCTTGTTAATGTCAGCGAATGTTTGGTCAGCTGGCCCTGATGTACCTCAGCCCCCTGTTATGCCCTCACCATTGCTTGATGGCCAAAGTATTGAGCCTGAAATAAATATTATTCAAAAAGAAGACCGTACAGTTGAAGAATATCGGATGAATGGCGAGTTATATATGATTAAAGTAACGCCGGTTGTGGGTTATCCATACTACTTTCTTGATAGTGATGGTGATGGCACCTTAGATGTTAATCAATATGAGTTAGAGTCGCTTCTTGTGCCAAACTGGGTCTTGTTTAAATGGTAAATAATTTTAGCTACTGAGTTTCATTAATGTCTGTTTATACTGAAGTTTCACGTGACCAACTTGTTGCGTTTTTAAACGATTATACCGTGGGTGAGTTATTGTCTTATCAAGGCATTAGTGATGGTATAGAAAATACAAATTATTTTGTTACAACGCAACAAGGCCAATTTGTTTTGACCTTGTTTGAACACCATGATTTTAGCGAACTGATCTATTTTCTTGATGTGATGACTTTTTTTTATCAAAAAAGCATACCTTCTGCGCATCCTGCTGCCGATAAACAAGGCCACTATTTAAAATCGTTGTGTGGTAAACCTGCAGCATTAGTGATGCGGTTGCCTGGGCAAGGCGTTAATAAAGTGG
This sequence comes from Gammaproteobacteria bacterium, assembly GCA_034110895.1. GTDB lineage: Bacteria > Pseudomonadota > Gammaproteobacteria > Nitrosococcales > Methylophagaceae. The sequence continues at coordinate 31,692 of JAWUYH010000031.1, forward strand.
CCAGCATTGGGCAATGTCGGGCGATTGGCGATGTGTTAGGTAAAATGCATACAGTCGGTCAGCAATTTGAATTTCGTCGAAGCAGTGAGCGTGGTCCTAGTTGGCGTCAGTCGATGGCAGAAACCTTATTGCCTCAACTAGATGCCAAAAGCGCACAATTATTACGTGCTGAACTTAGCTTTCAGCAAAGTTATGCCAGTTTAGATCTACCAACGGGCGTTACTCATTCTGATTTATTTCGCGATAATGCCTTATTCGATGGTGATCAGCTTAAAGGTATTATCGACTTTTATTATGCTTGTGATGAATATTTACTTTATGACCTTGCTGTCGCAGTTAATGATTGGTGTGTCGGCGATGATGGTTTGATTGACGGGCAGCGTTATCAATCCTTGATCGCCGCTTATTGCCAACAACGTCCACTTAGTGAGACCGAAGTTGAACATTTTAATTTAGTTTTACGCGCTGCCGCCTTGCGCTTTTGGCTTTCTCGATTGCAAGATAAATTATTCCCGCGAGCAGGTGAGTTAACCCAGATTAAAGATCCAGATTATTTCTTTAACATTCTGCTGCAACACCAAGATCCTTTAGCATGTCTTGATGGCCGATAAATGAAAGTACTGATCATTAAACTCACCTCGATGGGGGATTTAATGCATGCTTTACCTGCGATAACCGATGCCGCAAGAGCAATGCCCGAGATTGAGTTTGATTGGGTTGTTGATCAAGGTTTTGCCGATGTTGCTTTATGGCACCCAAATGTAAAATCAGTGATAAAAACAGCACACAGGCAATGGCGAAAAAATCCTATAACGGCATGGCAAGATGGTCGGCTATCTAAGTTTTATCGCCAATTAAATGCGCAACATTATGATGTGGTGATTGACCTTCAAAGTAATCTTAAAAGCGCTGTTGTCTCTTTTCTGAATAAGGGCAAGATATCCGGTCTTGATAAAAACTATTGTCGAGAGCGCCCAGCGCATTGGGCTTATCACTATCGTTATAAAGTAAATTTACAGCAACATTCAATTGAAAAAATGCGAGAGCTAATGGCACAGGCACTCAATTATGCCTTGCCAAAAACAGCAGCAGATTATGGAGTAGATTTAACGGCCTATGCCTTGCCAAAGTTGGACTTTGAGCTGCCTAGTCGTTATTTAGTGTTTGTTCATAATGCGAGTTGGCTGACTAAATTATGGCCATTAGTATCGTGGCAAAAATTAGTGCTATTGGCTACAGGGCAAGGTTATTCTGTTTTATTACCGTGCGGAAATGATACTGAATATAAACGGGCACAGCAGATTGCAAGTGTTAGTGCGCGTGCTTTTGCCTTGCCGAGATTAGGTTTAAATAATGTGGCCGCGATAATGTTAAGAGCGCAAGGCGCTATTTGTAGTGACACCGGTTTAGCTCATTTAGCGGCAGTCGTAAATGTGCCTGCCGTCACTATTTATGGTGCGACTGATACTGATTTGATAGGTACTTATGGCCAACAACAACAACATATTGTTAGTAATATGGGTTGCTCTCCCTGCTATAAACGACATTGTTCAAATGAGCAGGCCATAAATAAGGAGCCGGTATGTATGGATAATATTAGTGTAGATCAGGTATGGTATAGACTAGAAAGCATTTTACCGGCAGAATAACTGTCTCGCTTTTAAATAATGATGTATCAAATAAAAAGATGAAACACATATTCCCTATATTTCATGGTGCTCAGGTTATGGTTATTGGTGACCTGATGCTGGATAGTTTTTATTATGGTAAGGCCAGCCGTATCTCCCCAGAAGCACCCGTGCCCGTGGTTAATATTGACCATATAGAAGAGCTACCTGGTGGAGCGGCTAATGTTGCAATGAATCTAGCATCACTTGGTGCCAGTGCTCGAGTGGGAGGTATAACAGGGAATGACCAAGCGGCAATCACACTGCAACAGCGGCTGAACGCTGTCGGCGTTATTTGTGCTTTTCATTATTCTGATAGTAAAGAAACCATCGTAAAGCGCCGGGTGATAAGTAATCATCAGCAGCTGTTAAGACTTGATTTTGAAACACCTTTTGATAAAGATGAATGGCTAGGACTAAAAGCGTTAACCAGGCCTTTGTTGTCTGACACTAAAGTGATGGTGTTATCTGATTACAAGAAAGGGACCTTGGCCGATCCACAATATTGGATAAAATTAGCTAAAAAAAATGATATCACTGTGCTCATAGATCCTAAAGGTGATGATTTTAGTAAGTATCAAGGTGCTGATTTAATCACTCCAAATATGGCTGAGTTTGAAGCGGTTGTTGGCAAAGTGAATTCGGAAAAAGAATTGATTGAGAAAGCGGAACAGCTTATTCAAGAACTCGAAATAAAAGCTATATTAATTACCCGAAGTGAACATGGCATGACCTTGATCCGCCAACATCAACCAGAGTTTCATTTACCTGCTATTGCTAAAGAAGTGGCCGATGTAACTGGAGCGGGTGATACTGTAATTTCAACGATAGCGGCAACACTAGCCGCTGGTGAAGAGCTGAAAACAGCGGTTATATTAGCCAATGTGGCAGCCAGTATTGTTGTTAGTAAATTAGGTACTGCCACCGTGAGTGGGCCTGAGCTTCATGTCGAATACTTGCGCCACCAAGGTGAGAATAACACCGATAATAGTATTGGGGGTGCTGTCACAGTAGAACAACTTAAATTAGCGGTACAACAAGCCAAACAACGTGGTGAAAAAATTGTTTTTACTAATGGCTGTTTTGATATTTTACATGCTGGCCATGTCAGTTATTTGCAACAAGCGCGAGCACAAGGTGACCGTTTGGTGCTGGCGATCAATACCGATGAGTCAGTGACTCAGTTAAAAGGGCAGGGAAGGCCTATTAATACGGCAAGTCGTCGCTTAGCCGTGTTAGCTGGGCTAGCATCGGTTGATTGGGTGACTTGTTTTGAAGGCGATACCCCTGAGGCTTTATTAAGTGAAATTCAGCCTGATATTTTGGTTAAAGGAGGCGATTACGATAAAAAAGGTGTGGTTGGCTGGCAGATTGTTGAAGCTTACGGTGGTGAAGTTAAAGTAATGGGAATGACGCCAAATTGTTCTACTACGGCGATTGTAGAAAAAATAAACCAAACAAAGACAGGCTAGTCGACTAGGCTAGCCTGTCTTTTATTAGATATCGGGTTTGTCATCAGAAAGCGAGTTATTGATTTTTAATATAGGAATGGTCTTCTTTTTTGGCAAGAATTATTTGTGTTCGGCCCAGATAAATGGCCGGTTTATGCATTTGATTAAGAATTTCCATGTTTTTTTGTCGTTGTGGGATATCGGTCTCTTTTCTCATGGCTTTCCAGGTAGCGAAATAACTCAGGGGATAGAATAATAGCCCTATCAACGCCGAACGGCGGATATGGTCAGTTTCGATATTTTTAATAAACAAACCATTGGTATGCAGAATATGGCGCAACTGCCAGAAGGTAATCGGATATATATGTTCAACAACCCAGTTTTTACTAAACTCACTACTTGGCCTTTCTGCTAGAGAATAGAAGCCTGTTAATAAAAATCTCAAACGGGAAGCAAAATTAACTATATTGGGCGTGGAGATAATAGCAAAAGAATTCTTTTTGATTACTCGGTTTATTTCAGAAGCAAACTGGTACTGATGCTCTAAATGCTCTATACCTTCCACAGAAATGATTAAATCAAATACGTTAGTTTCAAAAGGCAATGGCTTGTTTAAATCGCCTCTATGACAAGTGACTCCTTCTACCTTAAAGTTCTCTGGGTTGATGT